>JAZNUM010000063.1:0-35171 GCA_045592325.1 Candidatus Egerieisoma sp. | reverse complement strand
CAAACTGCCGGCAGAAGCTGATTTTGCCGGAGAGAGGGTTCCTCTGGAATATTTTGATGTAAGGGAGAGCCTGCAGAGGGAGATGACAATTATAAATTACTGGCATGGAAGCCTCTCTTACATTGTACAGTTGTCGGGAAGATACAAGGATATGATCTGCAGGATATTGGAGGAGGAGGGTATTCCTCAGGACTTCTTCTATCTGTGTGTTGCAGAGAGTTCGCTCCAGCCGCAGACATCCCCTGCCGGAGCAAAAGGATACTGGCAGTTCCTGTCGGGAACAGCAAAGGATTATGGCCTTGAAGTTGGGTCTGAGGTTGACGAGAGGTACAATTGGGAGAAGTCAACAAGGGCTGCATGCAAATATTTCAGGAAAGGTTATGAGAAGTATGGGACATGGACACTTGCCGCTGCATCATATAATGTGGGGATGGCCAATATAGACAGCAGGATAGGATACCAGTCACTTAAGAATTACTATGACATGCAATTGCCGCTTGAGACAGCAAGATATGTATACAGGGCTGTAGCATTCAAGATAATAATGAACAACCTTCCCGAGTACGGGTTCAACATAAGTGAGGAGGACAAATACAAGCCTGTCGAATGCAAGGTAGTTGAAGTTGGCGGGCCAGTTGCCAACTGGAGTGAGTTTGCAAGGGAACACAATACAAACTTCAAGATGATAAAGATGTGCAATGAGTGGATCCGTTCAAACAAACTTACCAACAAATACGGAAAGAAATATAAAGTGCTTGTTCCAATAAGCAGGGATTAGAATGGAAAAGATTACGGTAACAGGAGCCAGGGAACATAACCTTAAAGGGGTTGATGTAGAGATACCCCGCAACAAACTTGTTGTGGTTACAGGATTGAGTGGAAGCGGAAAGTCATCACTTGCATTTGACACAATATATGCCGAGGGGCAGAGACGCTATATGGAGACCCTTTCTGCATATGCCCGCCAGTTCATAGGGATTCTTGAGAGACCTGCTGTTGATTCCATTACAGGTCTTAGCCCCATCATTGCCATTGAACAGAAAACGACCGGCAAGAATCCCCGCTCAACCGTGGGTACCATTACCGAAATCTACGATTTCCTAAGGCTGCTGTATGCCAGAGCCTCAACGGCGTATTCGCCTGCCACAGGATTGCCTATGGTAAAATACACCAATGAGCAGATCATTTCCCTTATTCTGGATGAATATGCCGGAAAGAAATCCATTATTCTTGCCCCGCTTGTTGTGGGAAGGAAAGGACATTACAAGGAACTGTTTGAGAGTCTTATAAAAAAAGGATACCAGCAGATAAGGATAGACGGTCAGATGCACTGGCTTGCTGATGTAAATCCGCTTGACAGGTACAAGACCCACTTCATTGAACTTGTAATAGACAAACTTATCCCTTCACAGGAGGATTACAAAAGGATTGCCAATTCTGTAGAGCAGGCTCTGCAACAGGGAAAAGGGACACTTGCCATATTGGATTTTGAGAAACCTGATGAGATGGATTCAACACCATTGAGGTACTTCAGCAAACATCTTATGTGTCCCCAGAGCGGATTGTCATTCCCGGAACCTGCTCCACATACTTTTTCATTCAACTCACCACAGGGAGCGTGCCCAAAATGCAAGGGATTGGGTTTCATCTCCAGAATTGATATGGAAAAGATAATTCCGGACCCTTCAAAAAGCATTCTCCAAGGGGCATTTGAGCCTTTGGGATCATACAAGGACAACAACTGGTTCAGGATTCTGGAGAGTATGGCAAAAGTGCATGAATTCTCCTTGAACGAACCGGTAAAGAACCTTTCCCAGGAGATTCTGGACATGATAATATACGGTACAGATGAACTGTTCAGGGTAAACCTTGCAGACGGTACCCAACTTGCTCCTTTTGCAGGGGTAATATCCAGACTTGAACAGAACAACGAGGAGATAAGTGAAAAGAAAGAGCGTTTCATAGAAGAACTGCAGTGCCCGGAATGCAAGGGGTCAAGACTTAACAAGGATGCCCTCCATTTCAAGATTGACGGGAAGGACATCACTGAGGTAAGTGCCATGGATATGGATGAACTTGCCCAATGGATTGCAGACCTTCCGGGGAAATTGTCGGGAAAACAGAATATGATTGCCCATGATATCCTCAAGGAATTGGGGGACAGGATAGGATTCCTCCAACAGGTAGGGTTGAATTATCTTTCACTTGGCCGCTCTACACGCAGTCTGAGCGGCGGAGAGAGCCAAAGGATAAGGCTTGCCACCCAGATAGGGAGCAAACTTGTGAATGTGCTGTATATCCTTGACGAGCCGAGCATAGGGCTACACCAGAGGGACAACCGCAAACTCATTTCCTCACTGAAAAGATTGAGGGATGAAGGGAACTCCGTTATGGTAGTTGAACATGATGAGGAGATGATCCGCGAGAGTGACCACCTTATAGACCTTGGTCCTGGAGCAGGGGCCCTTGGCGGAAAACTCCTTTACAGCGGAGACCCCAAAGTCATATACAGTATGTCTGAAGAAGAGGTTTCCAAACTGGAAAGTTTTACTGCAGACTACCTGAGAGGCACCAGGAAAATTGAAATTCCTGCTTCCCGACGGAAAGGCAACGGCATGTTCCTGGAACTGAAAGGGGCTACAGGAAACAATCTGAAAGGGGTTGACCTCAAACTCCCTTTGGGATGTTTTGTGGGAATAAGCGGTGTAAGCGGAAGCGGCAAATCATCACTTATAAATGAGACCCTCATGCCTATCCTGAGCAAACACTTCTACCGTTCACTTGCTGCTCCTCTCCCTTATAAGGAGATAGTTGGGATCAGGAATGTTGACAAACTCATAGTGGTTGACCAGAGCCCTATAGGTCGGACTCCGCGCAGCAATCCGGCCACATACACAAATGTGTTTGGAGACATAAGGAAACTCTTTGAGAATACTCCAGATGCCAAAGTGCGCGGATTCAAGGCAGGACGCTTCTCATTCAATGTAAAGGGCGGACGGTGCGAGACCTGCAAAGGAGCTGGTGTGGAGACAATTGAGATGAATTTCCTTCCAAGCGTTTATGTACACTGCAAAGAGTGCAACGGCAAAAGGTACAACCAGGATACACTCGCCGTAAAATATAAAGGGAAAAGTATAAATGATGTGCTGGAAATGACCATTTCCCAGGCTATGGAATTTTTTGAGCCGGTACCGTCAATTGCACAGAAGATAAAGGCCATCAACGATGTTGGACTAGGCTACATAAAGTTGGGACAGCCCTCTACAACCCTTAGCGGAGGTGAAAGTCAAAGGGTGAAACTCGCTACAGAACTTTCAAAGAGAGGGACAGGCAACAGCATATATATTCTGGATGAACCTACTACCGGTCTCCATTTTGAAGATATAAAGATATTGCTCGGCGTCCTCCAGAAAATTGTTGACCAGGGAAATACAGTGGTTGTAATAGAGCACAACCTGGATGTGCTCAAAAGTGTCGACTGGCTCATAGACATGGGCCCTGAGGGGGGCTCCGGAGGGGGCTGCATCATTGCCGAAGGTACACCTGAACAAATTGCAGAATGCGGGAAATCCTACACAGGAGAATTCCTTAAGGAGATACTTTAGATAAGTTTTACCTTTACTCCAAAAGAGAGGCCGAAGATATCCCAGAACTTGAGGTATCTGTTTGTCGCACGGCTTATGAAGTACAGGTCTGCTGTGCCTATCTCATAAAATACGGTTGCCGACTTGAGGATATGGTCACCGCCACCTTTAGGATAGAAGGTAATCCCCTCTCCCATAAAAATATTGAGCCTTATTTTAGTTGAAAAGCCATAATACCCTCTCGGATACTTGTCCGGTTCCCTTACCCAGAAATCACGGCTGAGAATTGAATTGAAGTACATTCCGCATGTCAGCGGTTCAAAAGCAACATGCCCCCCCAATGAGATGCTCCATGGTATGAATGTCTCTTTAAGGGTAAAGGTCACATAACTCTTTTCTCCCTCCTCTTTGGGTATGAAACCGAACATTGCCGCTGTTTCCCACTGTCCCCTGCATCCGTGGTCCCATCCCAGACCTATTGAGACAAGCCCCATATTGCCGGCCACCTGAGCCACATTCATGGTTGGAATAATCCGGTTTATCCCCCTATACTTGATATGGATTCTCCTGTCTTTTTCCCTTGGCCTTTCTATCTTCACCGTATCCTTGGGAAGGGTCTTCACATAACTGAAACTCTGCCCGCAGGCAGATTGTGCCATAAAGACGGCAATGACCACCATCACACTAAAATTCCACAACCTCATACTCATAACCATCTTTATTTACAGTAAATATATAGTACTGCTTCTTCTCAATATTTGAGACTCCATAATATATGAGGCCCGTATCAAAGAGATCCTTAACCATCATCCTGTGTTCATGGCCGAACAGATAGAACTGCACATTGGGGAATTCACGTGTATAATGGTCAAATACCTGAGCCACATTATTATTGAATCCATCGGCAAACGGCCTTGCATGCATTACAAATACGGTCCTCTCCACCCCTTCAGGAATATTTTTTAGCAGATTGGACATGAATGTAAAATCAGGAACAGGGGTATCATAATCAAAATCCAGTGCATTTGTATTCATACATACAAACAACACATTTCCCGCCTTGAAATAAAAGTTCTGCTTCCCGAAAATGGCATTGAAAGCCTGTTCTCCCGAACCAAGACAATCATGGTTTCCTATGAGCGCCACCCACGGAACCTTGAGACCGCACAGGATATCCCTTTGCCACAGAAACTCTTTGGTTGCCCCGAAATCTGTAAGGTCGCCTCCATGAATGACAAAGTCCACATTACGCCTGTTTATGTCCATGACAGCATCCTCAGTTTCATCATACCATCTCTGGGTATCACTTATGAAAGCAAATGAGAAACTTGTACAGGTGTCAAGGGCAGATGATATCATGCCCATATTGTCTGCATTGATATCTCTCCTCCCCTTGATGTCACAATCATAGGGGTGTATATCCAATGCATTACAGGAAACAAAAAAAATGAAAAGTATAAGGGGTATTTTTTTGAACATGGGCGCAAAAGTACTAATCTTTTGCTTTTATGATTGTTCCAATCTCCATTTTAGCCACTTCCCAGCCATTTTTACCAATTTTTGGACCAAGTTCCACAACCGCTTCAGAGGCCAATATTGTCCCGCACCGGCCACATTCATACAGCCCGGCACCACAAGAATACGCATATAGGAACCCAGCCGCATAAGCATCCCCTGCACCAGTTGTATCAATTGCCTTAACCTTCTTTGCACCAATCCTGTACAACTCCCCGGCACCGTATACCAGAGATCCCTCCGCCCCCAATTTTACCACAGAAACCTTACCTTCACCCATTGCGGATATCATCCTTGCTGCCTCCTCCGGCTTCCTCCCTGTAAAGGCCATTGCCTCTGCATTATTTGCAAAGACAATGTCAACATATTTCTCCACAAGGGATTTCATGAGTGAGAGATTTCTCTCTACAATATTGTAACTCCCCAAATCAAATGATATTGTCATCCCCTTCATCCGGGCAATCCTCATAATCTTCTCCAATACCCCCGGACTTTGCATTAGATAACCCTCTATATGAAGGGAGTCATATCCGTCAAAAAGACTTTCTCCAATAAATTCAGGCACCAGTTCCAATGCTGCCCCAAGATATGTTGCAAAAGTCCTCTCCCCATCTTTGGAATTTATCAATGCCAATGAAGTGCCGCTTGGTTCCTTTCCTTCCAGCATCCGTGATTCCACACCATTCTCAACCATATTTTTTATATAATCCCTTCCAATACGGTCATCTCCTACCATCCCCACAAAGCCGCATTTGATTCCGAGTGTGGCGGCAGCCACAATTGTATTTGCGGCAGAACCTCCCGGGACTGTTCCACACATGCAATCCTCCAATGATTTGAGAATCCTGTCCCTTTGGTCTCTGCCAACATGGTTCATGGAACCCGCAGGGAGTCCAAGTCCCTCAAGGACAGAATTGTCGGGAAGCATAAAGGTTATGTCTGTAAGGGCATTGCCTATCCCAAGAATGGATTTTTTCATTGCGGCAAATTTTTAATTCAAATTTAGCAATATTAACTCATTTGATGTTTGATATTATATTTTTTTGTAGGTTTGCAGGTTGTAAACATACATAGTTATGATTGTAGCAAAAACTTTAGATGAATTCATTCAGGCCAGAGAGAGCCTGCAGCATAAGGAGAGCATTGGCTTTGTCCCTACAATGGGGGCACTCCATCAGGGCCACATTTCGTTGGTGGAGCATTCAGTTGCAAAATGCAAACATACAATAGTGAGCATATTTGTAAATCCGACACAGTTCAACAATCCACAGGACCTTGCAACATATCCAAGGACCCTGGAGGCTGATTGTGCCCTTCTTGAAGCAAACGGTGTTGACATTGCCTTTGCTCCAAGGGTAATTGACATCTACCCTACTCCCGACGAAAGGGTGTTCAACCTGGGAGGATTGGATGCATATGGTGAGGGACCGCGCAGACCTGGACACTTCAACGGCGTAGCACAGGTTGTAACCCGCCTTTTTGACATTGTAAAACCGCAATATGCCTTCTTTGGGGAGAAAGATTTCCAGCAGGTGGCAATCATCAAATACTTTGTAAAGGATTTGGGATACCCACTTGAGATTGTGCAGTGTCCTATCCTGAGGGAAGAGGACGGCCTTGCCAAAAGTTCACGCAACACACTGCTTACCCCTGCCCAAAGGGAGGCTGCACCACATATCTACAAATGTCTCAAGAAAGCGGTTGAATACTCGCAGACAATGTCTCCGGCACAAGTGATTGAGTCCGTAACAAAAGATATTGACGCCAACCCTGAACTTGAGACAGAATATATAGAACTTGTTGATGCAGACATGCTCAAGCCTGTCTCATCATGGGATGATGCAGAAAAAATACAATTGTGGTGTGCAGTATATGCCCGCCCTGTAAGACTAATTGACAACATTAAAATCAGATAACCTATGCTACTTGAAGTACTTAAATCAAAAATTCACCGTGTAAGCGTAACTGAAGCCAATCTCAACTACATTGGCAGCATTACCATTGATGAAAATCTTGTAGAGGCAGCAGGGCTTTACGAAAACGAAAAGGTTACCATTGTCAATATAAACAATGGCGAAAGAGTTGACACATATGTCATAAAAGGAGAGAGAGGCAGCGGAAAAATATGCCTTAACGGTGCTGCTGCACGCAAATTTGAAGTTGGTGACCTTGTAATTATAATGGCATATGCTCAGATGACTCCTCAGGAGGCCTCTACATTCAAGCCAAAAGTAGTGTTCCCAGATTCAGTAACCAACAAACTGGTATAAAATGCGCAAGGTGCTCAAGTACCTCGCCTTCCTTGCTCTGGCAGGGGTTCTGCTCCATTTCTCCTTCAAGGGGGTAGAATGGAGTGATTTCCTTGGCGGGCTAAGGAGTTGCAACTGGTGGTGGATACTGGCATCTATGTTCATTGGTATCACAGGTTTTCTTGCCAGAGCCCTCAGGTGGAGGCTTCTGCTGCAATCAATAAACAAGGATATAACCCTGCGTGAGACTTTTGACGGAATAAATATTGGGTACATCACAAATTTCCTTTTCCCGAGAGCAGGAGAAGTTGCCAGGTGCGGTGTGATTGCAAATACAAAGAAGGTCTCCTTTGAGAGATCCTTGGGTACTGTTGTAATTGAAAGGAGTTTTGACATGCTCTGCCTGCTGCTGTGGATGGCACTCCTTCTTCTCTTCAAATGGGGCGAATTCGGCAACTTCATACAACTGGAAATAATTGAGCCGCTCTTTGGAAAATTCAGTTCCGTAATGTGGCCGTTGGCCATTGTTGTCTCATTTATGGCAATTGTTGCAGCAACTCTCTGGATATTCAGGAGAACCATTTTAAGGATTCCATTGTTTGATAAGATATTCCGCATAGCAAAGGGATTGCTGGACGGCGTACTCACTGCATTTAAAATGCAGCATAAATGGATGTTCCTCCTTTATACTCTGCTTATATGGCTTACATATTGGCTCACAAGCCTTACCACCATATATGCTTTTCCACTGGCTGAACATCTTGGAGCAACAGATGCACTCTTCCTCATGATTATTGGTGGATTCGGATGGGTTGTTCCTGTACAGGGAGGTTTAGGGGCATACCATTTCATTGTAAGCCTGGCTCTCTCCAGCGTATACGGGATTTCACAGGCTACAGGTGTTGTCTTTGCAACCATCTCCCATGAGGCACAGGCTCTTGTTATGATTATATGCGGAGCAGTATCACTTGTAAGTGTGAGCATTTGGAAAAAGAAAATAAACCAATAAGTCTCTTATGAAAAGAACAACCACCTTTTTGATTCTTTTCCTTGCCCCTCTGACAAACTTGTTGTGGGGACAGGGGCACAATGACGATTCCTACATTTCATACCTTAAAAATGAAATTTATATCCAGTACGGCTCCCCTTCAATTGTTGAGATGACCAACAAACTTGGCAATGACACCTACAATGGGCCAGACATTACAAGGAGATTCAAAGGGACCGGCTCTTCTTATACAGGTATAGCCGCTGTGGGTTACAACAGATACCTCAACCCTTATTTCTGTATAGGAGCATACATTGGCACTGGAGAGTCCCAGATAAAGGCTGAAGATACAGAGAGCGGAAAAATTGTATTTTCCAGCAAAGTACGCAACATTACCGGAATGGCCAACTTCGGGTGGACATACTACAGGAACGGGATATGGGACTTGTCATGCGGAGTTTCTGCCGGTATTGCACATAAGGACGAGAACATAAGTACCGTAGGTTCAAATGACAGGCAAATTCCTTCTGAAGAGGAGAAAATAGTGTTCGCATACAATTTTACCGTACTTAAAATATGTATAGGAGGGGGTATCCTGGGAGGCTTTGCCGAGTTCGGATTCGGATACAAGGGGGTAGCCAATGCAGGCCTTTCAATCCGCTTCTAAACAAAAAGCTACTTAACCTATGAATATAAAATTCAATATTGAATACTTTACCCAATGGGGAGAGGCCCTATATATCACAGGTTCCTCACAATCGTTGGGGAAGAATGACATTTCAAAGGCACTGGAACTTACCTGTACAGCTCCAGGAATCTGGCAAGGGGAGATAACATGCAACCTTACAAAAGAACGTAAGGTTTCATACAGATATTTTGTAAAGGGGCCGGACGGGATCCATTACGAAGCAGGAAAAGGGAGAACTATAGCCCTCAACTCCTCAACTAAAGGAATTGAGACATTTGACCAGTGGCAAGGCAACTCTGTGGATGCCCCATTCCTTTCTGCCCCATTCTCAGAAGTGTTCTTCGCCGACAACAACTGGCCCTACACCCAAACCCATATACATACAAATGAACTTATAATAAGAGTTACAGTACCCAATGTACCCAAAGGGGGACAAGTGATGATATGCGGGTCATGTGCAAAATTGGGAGGATGGGATCCTTCACAAGCAAAACCTTTGAGAAGGATGGAAAACCTCAAATGGGAAAGGAGCTTTGAGATAACTGGAGAAGACGGGGCCGAATGGGAGTTCAAATTCCTCATAAGGATGCCGTCGGGAGAATTCATATGGGAAGATAGGTTCAACAGGATACTCCCCCTTCCTAAAATACTCAAGCACAATACCGTTATAAAGGAGTTCTGCGGTGCAGACTTCAACCAGGGAAGGCCCCGTTTCAGCGGTGTCTCAATTCCCGTATTCTCACTAAGGAGCGCAAGCAGCCATGGGACAGGAGATTTCTCCGATTTATGCAAGATAATTGACTGGGCATCACATACCGGGCTCTCCATGATACAACTGCTGCCAATAAATGACACAACCGCCCATCTCTCCTGGAGGGATTCATACCCATATAACTGCATCTCCACCCTTGCGCTACATCCAATCTATATAAATACAGATGCTGTAGGCAAATTGCAGGACAGCAAACTTCAGATGCAGATTGAACTTGAGAGGAAAGAATTGAATAACAAGGAGTTCATGGATTATGAAGGGGTATGGAAATCCAAAATGAAATTTCTCAGGGCCATATACTCCCAAGAGAAGGAAAATACATTCGCCGAACCGGGATATTACACATTTTCCAAACAGAATAGTGAATGGCTCTTCCCATATGCCGCATTCTGTGCATTGAGAGACCATTTTGGCACTGCAAACTTCAGGGAATGGAAAGAATACTCACTCTTCTCAAAAGAGATGATTGAGAAACTCATATCAAAGAAAAGCCCTCTATATACAGAAATATATTTCTACGTATTTGTGCAATATCACCTCCACAAACAGATGGTACATGCAAAGGAATACGCCCATTCCAAAGGGGTGGCACTTAAAGGGGATATCCCCATTGGAATATCCAGGGACAGCGTGGATGCATGGCAGTATCCTGCCCTGTTCAACTTTGGCCAACAGGCAGGAGCACCACCAGATTTCTTCTCTGCAGACGGACAGAACTGGGGATTCCCTACATACAACTGGGATGAAATGGAGAAGGACAACTACACATGGTGGAAAAACCGTTTCACCCATTTTGCAGATTACTTTGATGCATACCGCATAGACCACATCCTGGGATTCTTCAGAATATGGGAAATCCCCATTGAATACCACAGCGGCATGAGGGGACACTTCTCCCCTGCCATCCCGCTCTCCAAAGAAGAATTGTCTTCATGGGGATTCAACAACCCTGAGAAGGACGGACTGTTTGTTGAAGACCCTTACAGCAAAGGGAAATACCACCCGATGATAGGTGGTGAGCAGAGTGAAGAGTTTGCCCGCCTTACCCCAGGAGAACAGGAATCATTCAGGAGGCTCCACTACAATTATTTCTTCATAAGGCACAATGACTTCTGGTACAACAACGCAATGAAGAAACTCCAGCAGCTCATTGCCTCAACAAATATGCTTACTTGTGGAGAGGATCTGGGTATGCTCAACGAATCTGTAAGCCGTTGTATGAATAATCTTAAAATTCTCTCCCTGGAACTGCAGATTATGCCAAAAGAACTGGGTACAGGTCTTGGCAATCCTGCCACATACCCTTATTTGAGCGTTTGTACAACCAGCACCCACGATTGTGAAACCCTACGCATGTGGCTTGGACAGCGTAACGGTACAGCAGATGCAACCCCACAAGAGTGCTATGACACCATAAAGACCAATATGGCAGCACCAAGTATGCTTGCAATACTTCCGCTGCAGGACTGGCTCTCAATAGACGGCAATATCCGCAAGGAGGATGCATCGAGCGAAAGGATAAACATCCCTGCCATTGCAGACCACTACTGGAGGTACAGGATGCACATCAACATTGAAGACCTCATTGCCGCAGAAGAATTCAACAGGAAAGTCAAGGAACTTGCTTCCCGACAGTAAAAAATCATCTGCCGGCAACTTATGAAACCTTGAGAAACAAAAACTCCCTGTACCTCATATGAGGACAGGGAGTTTTTGTTTTCCCAATGATATTTGTCGGGATAAAAATTCTACTGCAACAGGGCCTTGAAAATACCAATGAAGTTCTCTGCATTGTCACCGTTTACAAGGTGCTCAGGATGGAACTGCACACCCCATACTTTAGGGTTCTTAACCATCTCAATGGCCTCAATGCAACCGTCCTTTGATTTTGCGGTAGCCTTGAATCCTGGGGCAACATCCTTCACTGCCTGATGGTGGAAACTGTTTACAGCAATATTCTCCTTGCCCACCTGTTTGTAAAGTTCCGAGTTCTTGTCAATTGCAATTGAGTGTGTACCTTCGCTGCCAGGAGCATCCTGAGAGTGCTGGATGGCGTATGTAGGCAACTGGGTTGGGATATCCTGATACAATGTACCTCCAAAAGCCACATTCATAACCTGCACACCGCGGCAGATTCCCAATACAGGAATACCTTTTTCAACTGCTTTTCTAATGAGTTTGATATCAAATGCATCCCTTGCAGGAACAACTTCTCCCAAATTTGGGTGAGGCTCCTCTCCAAAATATTTCAACGGTGCAATATCCTCACCGCCTGTCATTATGAGGGCATCTATCACATTCAGAATAGCATCTATCTGCCTGTCATCTGTAGTCATGGGGATAACAACAGGAACTCCCCCGGCCTTCCTTACTGCATTTACATAGGTTGAGTTTGCAGCAGCCTCACCTGCACGGGCCTTTGATGAAAGGCCAACAATTTTCTGAGCATATGCTCCACCGGCCATCATTACGGCCAGAACAATCAATAATAGTTTTTTCATATCTGTATTTTTAATTATTTGCGTGTCCAGCCTCCAATGCAATCTTCCTCCTTGTTAGGGAAGCCTACAATGAAACTTACGGCCTTTTTGTTGTCATCATCAAATGTAAAAGTTACAGGGAAAGCATATCCGTCGCTGCGGAAATGCCATGTAGCACCATCTATATGCACAAGTCTGTTCTTGTATCCCTGTTTGCCAAGAGAAATGTACAATTCACCGTTCTCTCTGGTAATCTTTGCATCCCCAAACAGTTCATCTTTGGAATACTCACCCACAAGCGCCTTGTCGGGAGCAGGGGCAGGAAGAAGTTCCTTCTTCTGGGCACGCTCTTTTTCCCAACTTTTGGTATTTGATGCCATATATGACTCAAAATACTCCTTGTTGTAATCCTTACCTGGCAAACCCATTACAAGATCAACAAGTTTGTACATGATTGCATATCTTGGATTTGCACCCATCTCACAGTTTGAAAGCAATACTCCCGACAATTTTATCTCCGGCACAAAGAAACAGATTGCAGTCATTCCCCAAGTGGTTCCTGTGTGGAAATACAATCTGTACCTGTTGTTCTGCTCCACAAACCAGCAGTGTGCGTACAGGGTTGTACGGTTGTCATTCTGTGAAGTTATGGTAACTCCCTCATGAAGTTTTCTCATGGCCTTCTCGGACATTATGCGGGTAGTGTCACATGCAGAAGGGGCTGCTCCCACATCCTTCTTGGCATATACCTTATCTACAATATAGCCGTTGTTCATATGCATCTGGGCATAACGCAACATATCCACAACAGTTGAGTTGATGCTTCCGGCAGGGCCTACACCTGTAAGCCAGTAAAGGGCCTGCTCATCTCCGTAAAGTGGAAGGGTAACAATCTCGCCTTTGGTATCCGCAGGCACATCCACCAGTTCAGGGAACTGTGCCTTTGCCAATTCTACAGTTGTAAAACGGTAGTCATGAGGTGTAGCAACATTCTTTGAAGCGGCATACCCCTGTGCATTGGCAGAAGAACTCTTCATTCCTGCTTTGTTGAATACCCTCTCCTGAAGGTTTTCCTCCCAACTTTTGCCTGTTACTTTCTCTATTATCTTCTCCGCAATGAGGAAAGTTGAATTGTTGTACTGGTAAGCACCCCTGAAAGTGTAGGCAGGTTTATAAAGTGCCAGCATTTTGTAGCAATCCTCGCGGTCGTACCCAAGGTTAGGAAAATACGTTCCAACCTGCCCCCCTATACCGGTACGGTGTGTCATCACATCCATAACCTGCATATGCTCAGTAACCCATGGATCATAATATTTGAAATCCGGAAGAATATTCTTTACAGTATCTGTCCATTTCACCAGCCCCTCATCAACAAGTTGCCCCATAATGGTAGCAGTAAAGGATTTTGAAACCGAGCCAATCTGGAATACGGTATTCTCATCAATAGGCTCACCCGGCTCATTTACCACACCCGGCACTCCGCCGCTGGCCACTGAGCGGTCGCTTGCAGGAACACCCCTGAAACCTATACCGTCTGCAGGGCGCTGCTCCTTAACGCCATAGCCCTTTATGAGCAACGGCTCATTATCCCAAGAAAAGGCAACCGCCATTCCCGGAATCTTCCAGGTAGAAATCACCTCCTGAACATAGGAATCAATCTCCTTTGCAACCTCCTCCCTCTGTGGAGCCTGCGCAATGGCCGCACTACTGATAAAAATTGATGCCGCCAACAAGAAAAAAACAGTCTTTCTCATATAGTTATAATTTTGATAATCTACGTTTTAACCTAAAAGTCGGTCCCCGAGTTTATTGGAAGTCGGTCCCCGACTTTCCAACTTTTATCACAAATATAAGCATTATTCATTAAATTTGCCGTAGTGAGATGTAATGTGCTATGGCAAAAATTAAGAAAGCGTGGTTCTGCAGTGCATGCGGAAATGAAAGTGCAAAATGGATGGGCAAATGCCCTGCCTGCGGGGAGTGGAATACAATGGTTGAGGAGATTGTAAGCAAGTCTCCCGACAATGTATCACTTACCTCCAGAGCACAATCATATCTGCAGGGTGCAGGAAATTCAAAACCGCAGCCACTGCCGCAAATTGAGAGCGGACAGGAGAGCAGAATCATCCTGGGAAACAGGACAAATGCACAGGAAGATATTTGTAACGCAGGAAATGAATTGGACCGCGTACTTGGAGGGGGAATGGTAAAAGGCTCCCTGGTACTTCTTGGCGGCGAACCGGGTATAGGGAAATCTACGCTGAGCCTCCAGATACCTCTTATGAATGACACGCTCCGTACATTGTATGTTTCCGGAGAGGAGAGCGCCAAACAGATAAAGATGCGCGCAGAGAGGTTGGGAGGTACACATGACAACTGCCTTGTACTCTCAGAAACCCTTCTGGAGAATATCCTTAAAGAGGCGCACGCAACCGCCCCGCAACTTGTAATAATTGACTCGATACAGACAATCTATTCACAGAACATTGAATCATCTGCAGGAAGCGTCTCCCAGGTAAGGGAGTGTGCGGCAGCCCTTCTCCGCTACGCCAAAGAGACAGGCACACCGGTTATCCTCATAGGACACATTACAAAAGACGGAAGCATTGCCGGCCCAAAGGTGCTGGAACATATAGTAGATGTAGTGCTGCAATTTGAAGGGGACAACCGCCACGCCTACAGAATTCTCAGGAGCATAAAGAATCGCTTTGGATCAACTGCAGAACTGGCCGTTTACCAGATGTGTTCAGACGGTCTGAGGGAAGTCCTTAACCCTTCTGAAATGTTCATCCCTATGCACGGGGCAGAACTCAGCGGCATAGCAGTGGCAGCCATGCTGGACGGGAGCCGACCGTTCCTCATTGAGGTACAGTCGCTTGTAAGCACTGCAGCATACGGTACTCCGCAACGCTCCGCAACAGGATTTGATGTGCGCCGCATGAACATGCTCCTTGCAGTTCTGGAGAAAAGGGTAGGATTCAAACTCTCCCAGAAAGATGTCTTTCTTAACATTGCCGGTGGATTGAAAATTACAGACCCTGCCTGCGACTTGGCAATAGTTGCAGCAATCCTTTCATCAAATTTTGATTCAAGCCTTCCTCCCGACATAGCATTTGCCGGAGAGATTGGCCTAAGCGGAGAAATCCGCCCTGTGAGCCAGATTGAAAAGAGAATTGCCGAAGCGGCAAAACTCGGCATGAAGCGAATCTTCATCTCCTCATACAACACCCCTCAGGGGAAACCGCACAAAGGACTGCAGGTAGTACAGATAGCCACAGTCGCAGAACTTGTAAAACAGATTTTTTGACAGATCATGAAAACAACCAAGAAAATCACATTGCCGGAGGATGAAATTCCAAAACAATGGTACAACATATTGGCAGATATGCCAAACCAGCCGCAACCGCTGCTGAACCCAAAAACCAGGGAGCCCCTCAAGAAAGAGGAGATGGAGCAACTGTTTGCAAAGGAACTTGTTGCACAGGAGTTCTCTAAGGAGAGATTCATTGATATTCCCGACGAGGTGCGTACCCTTCTGAAGATTTACCGTCCCACCCCACTGGTGCGTGCGAGCGGACTTGAGAAGGCTCTGGACACCCCGGCAAAAATATACTTCAAGAATGAAAGTGTGAGTCCTGTAGGTTCTCACAAACTGAACTCTGCAATTCCACAGGCATACTACAACAAGATTCAGGGGATTACACACCTTACCACCGAGACTGGAGCCGGTCAATGGGGCTCATCAATGAGCATTGCCTGCGAGCACTTTGGGCTGGATTTGAATGTCTTTATGGTAAAGAACAGTTACCACGCCAAACCTTACCGCAAACTGGTAATGCGCACATACGGCGGCAACGTACATGCCTCCCCTTCTGAAGTAACCGAATTCGGACGCAACATCCTGGCAACCCAACCAGATTGCGGAGGGAGCCTGGGTATAGCAATATCCGAGGCAGTTGAGATGGCAACCAAAACCCCAAACTGCAGATATGTGCTTGGCAGCGTACTCAATCATGTGCTCCTGCACCAGACAATCATAGGACTTGAGGCCGAAAAGCAGATGGAGATTGCGGGAGACTACCCAACCAAAGTGATTGCCTGTTTCGGTGGCGGTTCAAACTTTGCAGGAATAGCATTCCCATTCCTGCGCCACAACCTCAC
Source organism: Candidatus Egerieisoma sp. (assembly GCA_045592325.1). Taxonomy (GTDB): domain Bacteria; phylum Bacteroidota; class Bacteroidia; order Bacteroidales; family UBA932; genus Egerieousia. Next base: position 18,734 of record JAZNUM010000063.1, on the reverse strand, counting down.
AGAAGGCAAAACAACACAATTCATTGCCGCAGAACCGGCCTGCTGTCCAAAACTATCTCAGGGTAAAATGATATACGACTTTGGAGATACTGCCGGAACCACTCCGCTTATTCCAATGCTCTCCCTGGGAAGCGACTTCCAGCCTGAGCAGATACACGCTGCAGGTCTCAGATACCACGGAGGTGGACAGATTGTAAGCCAGTTGGTTCTCGACGGCTACATCAACTCTGTAGCCATTCCCCAGGATGAAACCTTCAGGGCCGGCATCCTGTTTGCCCGCGCAGAGGGAATCATACCGGCTCCGGAATCCACCCACGCCATTGCAGCCACCATAAGGGAAGCCTTGAAAGCAAAAGAAGAAGGGAAAGAAGAGGTACTGCTGTTCAACCTAAGCGGCCACGGCCTCATAGACATGGCCGCCTACGAGAAGTTTTTGTAACCCAGCACTATCCTCTCCTTTCCAAACATATCTTGCAGCACCTGACAGTTGGTATAGCCCACCTCCTGCATCAGGTGGGCAGTTTGTTGCCCAAACCTCTCATTTATCTCAAAGAGCAGTACCCCACCCGGGTTAAGTATTCTTCCCGACAACTGTGCAATTGCCCTGTAGAATCTCAAAGGATCATTGTCGGGAACAAAAAGGGCCAGATGTGGCTCATGCTCCAGCACATTGGCCCGCATCTGGGATTTTTCACATTCGCATACGTATGGCGGATTGCTCACAATGATATCAAACATCCCGCCAAAATGCCCCTCCATCCTTGCCTTGCCGGTCTTCACTGCCCCATTTGCCTTCACAGCCCCCTCGGTCTTCACTGCCTCATTTGCATCCCCGGCCCCTCCGGTCTTCACTGCCCCATTTACCTCCCCGGCCTTCTCTGATGCAGCACATTGGAAAAGGATCGTCTGCTCCGCCTCAGGTGACAGGATATCACACTCAAAAAAATTCACCCGTGCCGGCGTTCCGCATCCCGTCTGCTCAAATATTCCGCAATTTTCCTGCTCAGATGTTCCACCAAAAGTAAAAATACTTTGCGAGCGGGCTATCTGCAATGCTTGCCAGGAGATGTCGCAAGCATAAACCTCTGCCTGGGGAAGTGCCGCTGCCACACTCCAGGCAATACATCCGCTGCCAGTACAGATATCAAGAATCCGCAGTGGCCGCTGAACTGTTGCTGCAGATGATTGCCGCTGAACTGTTCCTGCAGATGAAAAACTTATTTCAGTCTTAACCGGATTATATGAAGTACCTGCTACAGCAACTTCAAGCACCTTGTTCACCAGTTCCTCAGTCTCCGGACGGGGTATCAGCACCCCTGGAGCCACATTGAATTTGTGCCCACAGAACCACTCATATCCCAATACATACTGCAACGGCTCCCCCGTTGCCAGACGCGCAACACATGAAAGGAGATACTCTTCGGCAGCGGGTACTTGCTGCAACAAAGGAATCTCTTCATTTGATGCCTTCTCCTGAGTACACAGGCACTCTCTATACTCACTTTTGCAGAAATGCTCCGCCAACTGAAAAGTAGCCAGTTCCGTTCCCGGCTCCACCAAATGCTCATACCCCTTATACCCTGCCAGGAGTTCCTTGAGCATACGCACAGCTATCGCCTTGCACTCCTGCTGCGGATAAAGGGGAGCCAACCGCTCCTGTGTGTAATCTATGAAATTGCGTAAAGTCATTCTATTGTCACAAAAAACTACATAAATGTGACAAACCTGCTCTATTTACATGCATTTGTCACAAATACCCTCCTAAACGTTCCCGGCAGCAGGGAAAATGCTTCCTCGGGCACAAAACCACCTCTCAGCGTGCCCACCACCAGCAACCCGGGCACAAATGGCACCCAAAACGTGCCCGGCAGCAGGGAAAATGCCTCCTCGGGCACAAAACCACCTCTCAGCGTGCCCACCATCGGCAACCCGGGCACAAATGGCACCCTAAACGTGCCCAGCAGCAGGAAAAATGCTTCCTCGGGCACAAAACCACCTCTCAGCGTGCCCACCACCGGCAACCCGGGCACAAATGGCACCCTAAACGTGCCCAGCAGCAGGGAAAATGCTTCCTCCGGCACAAAACCACCTCTCAGCGTGCCCACCACCAGCACCTCGGGCACAAATGGCACCCTAAACGTGCCCAGCAGCAGGGAAAATGCTTCCTCGAGCACAAAACCATATCAAAACGCGCCCACCACCGGCAACTTGGGCACAAATGGCACCCTAAACGTGCCCGGCAGCAGGAAAAATGCTTCCTCGGGCACAAAACCACCTCTCAGCGTGCCCACCATCGGCAACTCGGGCACAAATACCCTCCTAAACGTGCCCGGCAGCAGGGAAAATGCCTCCTCGGGCACAAAATCACCCCTCAGCGTGCCCACCATCGGCACCTCAGGCACAAATGGCATCCTAAACGTGCCCAGCAGCAGGAAAGCAGAAAGATACCTGCTACCTTATATTCTCAATTAGGGTACTGAAGAATTTTTTCATAGGGATACCCGCTGCCCTCACTTGGGCCGGTACAAGGCTCATTGGGGTCATTCCCGGTACGGTATTGGTTTCAAGGAAGAAGATTTCCTCCCCACGCACAATGTAGTCCATCCTCACCAGGCCGCTACATCCCATATATCTGTAGATTTTCTCCGTTGTATCCTGAATGCGTGCAGTGAGTTCGCAAGGGATCTGGGCAGGACAAATCTCCTGGCTCTCACCAAGGTATTTTGCTTCATAGTCAAAGAATTCCCTTGTAGTCACAATTTCAGTTACAGGCAACTTCACCAGTTGATTGCCATCCTGGTAGATACCGTTTGTAAGTTCCCTCCCCACAATGCTCTCCTCTATAATTACAGAATCGTACTCCCTGAATGCCAGTTCCACCGCAGCCTCCAAATCCTCAACCCTTTTCACTTTGGTAATACCAAAACTGCTGCCTCCGTTGGTAGGTTTCACAAATACAGGCAGCCCCAGTTCTTCAACAATCTCCACGGCATTGTAGGCAGTACCCCTGCGCAGGAATACATCCTTGGCCATTTTTATCCCCGCATGCTCTATGAATCTCTTGCAGGAGTGCTTGTCAAATGTTATTGCCGACACATATGCACTGCATGTGTTGTACGGAACGCCCATCATCTCCAGGTATCCCTGCAACAGTCCGTTTTCACCCGGATTGCCGTGAATCATTATGAATGCCATGTCAAACTTCACCTTCTTTCCTTCCCTTACAAAAGAGAAATCTGTCTTGTCAACCTCAACTCCCACTTCACCAGGATTCTCCAATCCACGCTCTGCAAGCCCCTCTTCTACCACACCGCCTGAAGGATTGAGCACCCTCCAGTGCACCCCCTTCAACAGCACTTCATAAACATCATATTCTTCCCGACATATGTTTCCGGATACATTTTTTCCACTCTGGACCGAGATTCCTGCCTCCTCAGAGTTGCCTCCGTATATCAATGCAATGCTTTTCTTCATCATTCAATACCTTTAAAATCCAAAATAGTTCTCCTCCTCGGCAGCTTTCTCCTGGGTTGCAATGTCGCTGTCACTGCCATCACAATCAAGATTCAGACTGAAGCCCTGAGGCGCCACAAACTGATCATACGGAGTAATGCCCAAAGTTCCGTCTTCCAGAACCTTCTTCATAAAGATACCCCATATAGGGAGGGCCATATTTGAACCTCCGCCCAACGCCAGGCTATTGAAGTGAACCTGCCTGTCCTCTGCACCTACCCACACGCCTGCAGTAAGTTTAGGGGTATAGCCTATGAACCATCCGTCTGACTGGTCGTTGGTTGTTCCTGTTTTTCCTGCCACCTCTCCCTCTTTTACATATTTACTTCTGATACGTGCGGCAGTACCTTCATTTACAACACCTCTCATGAGATTCACCATAAGATATGCTGTCTGCTCGCTCACGGCCTCTTTCCTGCGTGGCGAGAATGTCGCCAGCACATTGCCCATCTTATCCTCTATTCTGGTGACATATACAGGCTCTGCATAAACGCCCCTTCCCGGGAATGTGTTGAACGCCGACACCATCTGGTAAACCGGCACATCTGCAGAACCTACACACAATGATTCAACAGGATCCAGCCAACATTTCACACCCATAGTGTGGGCCATATCCACAAGAGCCTTTGGCCCGAACTGCTTCATGAGGAATGCCGAGATATTGTTGGAACTCTTTGTAAGTCCCCACTTGAGGGTAACTGTCTTTCCTATCCACTCAGGCTTGTCTGTACTCTTAGGGGTCCAGATATCTTCCCCAATAACAAATGACTGCGGCACATTAACCACCTTGTCACAAGGGGTATATCCGTTCTGCATTGCAAGGGTATAGAGGAATGGCTTGAATGTTGAGCCCACCTGCCTCTTGCCCTGCTTAACCTGGTCATATTTGAAATACCTGTAGTTACCGCTCCCCACATAAGCCTTCACATAGCCGCTCCCTGGCTCCATGGCCATAAATCCTGCCCTGAGGAAAGACTTGTAGTATCTTATGGAATCGTTTGGAGTCATAACGGTATCTACATACCCTTTGTCATTCCATGCAAACACCCTCATCCTTACAGGGGTCTCAAAACTCTTGAGTATCTCCTCATCTGTAGCGTTCTCCTTTTTCATTGAGCGGTAACGGTCACTCCAGCGGCGGGCCTGCTTCATTATGGATTCAATCACATTCTTTGGCACATCATTGGCAAACGGCCTGTTGTTCTTCCATCTGAGTTCCCTGTTGAACTGCCTCTGCAGGTCCTTGCCCAAATGCTCGGCAACTGCCTCCTCCGCGTACTGCTGCATCTTGGCATTTATGGGGGTATAGATTTTCAGTCCATCCTTGTCGAGGTTGTATTTTGTTCCGTCGGGCTTCAGGTTCTTGTTCAGCCATCCGTATAGAGGGTCATCAACCCATGCAGTTGAATCTGCCCTGTAGTCCTCCACATTGTAGTAGTTCTTTCTCTGCGGCTCCTTTGCATTCATCACCCTCTTTATCATATCACGGAAATGAGGTGCAAGTCCTGAATTGTGGTCTTGTCGGGAGTAGGAAAGGGTTATTGGGAGTTGCCTCAAAGAGTCCCTCTCCTCTTTGGTAATGTACCCATATTTGCACATCTGCCCAATCACATGGTTGCGGCGGACAAGTGACTTGTCGGGATTGCGCACAGGGTTGTAACGGGTTGGCATGTTTACCATTCCCACAAGGAGGGCACTCTCCTCTACATTGAGATCTATAGGAAGTTTTCCAAAGAATGTCTGCGCCGCCGCCTTTATTCCGTATGCATTGCTGCCAAAAAAGACTGCATTCATATACATGCTCAGAATCTCCTCCTTGGTATAGTTCCGCTCAAGTTTTACCGCTGTAATCCACTCCTTGAACTTGTTTGCCCCCAATACAAAATATTTGGCCCCAGGGAATTTTGATCTTACGGTATCCCTTGGGAAAAGGGATTTGGCCAACTGCTGTGAAAGGGTACTTCCACCGCCTCCCTGCGAACGGTTACCCATAAGGAACGACTTTACAATAACACGGGCAAGGCTCTTTGCATCTATTCCGCTATGGTTGTAGAACCTCACATCCTCAGTTGCCACAATGGCATCCTTGAGGGGTTGCGACAATTCATCAAAGGTTACATACGAACGGTTCTCTATATGGAAAGTGTTTATGACCGTACCGTCTTCCGAGATAATCTGTGTTGCCAGATTGCTCTTGGGATCCTCCAATTCTTCAAAAGACGGGATGTCTGCAAAAATGCCCACGCACAGCAATGCTGCAAGCACCATAAGCACCGGTGTAAAAGCCAGTATCCACACCAATTTTACCACTCTTTTCCTATTTTTTATTTCCATAATTTTCCTCCCGACAATTTGCTGTAAAACATAACAATTTGGCAAAATTAACAATAAAAATTTGCATTTTAACCTACTTTATGGCTTACTTTGCAAATTCATGTAAATATGTATGTAATGGGAGAGAATCTGGTTATTGTGGAGTCGCCTGCAAAGGCAAAAACTATTGAAAAGTTCCTTGGAAAAGGGTTTGTCGTAAAATCCAGTTTCGGTCATATAAGGGATCTTGAGAAGAAGAATCTGGGTATAAATATAGAGAACGGGTTTGAGCCCGTCTATGAAATATCAGATGACAAGAAGAAAGTAGTTTCAGAGCTCAAGAGTCTTGCCAAGAAAGCGGATACTGTATGGCTTGCATCCGATGAGGACCGCGAGGGAGAGGCTATAGCATGGCACCTGTTCCATACACTCAAGCTCAAGGAGGAGAATACAAAAAGAATAGTGTTCCACGAGATTACCAAGGATGCCATACTCAATGCCATTGAAAACCCGCGTTCCATAGACAATAATCTTGTAATGGCCCAACAGGCCAGAAGGGTCCTGGACAGGCTTGTAGGATTTGAACTTTCTCCAATCCTATGGAAGAAAGTAGCCCCAAAACTCTCAGCCGGAAGGGTACAGTCTGTAGCGGTAAGGCTTATCGTAGAGAGGGAGAGGGAGATAATGGCCTTCAACTCCACCCCATATTTTAGGGTAACCGGCATTTTCCATCCAGCCACAGCCAAGAAGAGCGTTAAGGTGAACGCCACACTTGACACCAGGTTCAACACACAGGAAGAGGCTTCGGGGTTCCTGCACAAATGCAAGAACGCCCCTTTTGCCATTGAAGGTGTGGAGAAAAAAAGGATAACCAGGACACCAGCACCGCCATTTACAACTTCAGCGCTCCAGCAGGAGGCTGCCCGCAAACTGGGCCTGTCTGTATCCCAGACAATGCGCATAGCACAGAAGTTGTATGAGAGCGGACTCATTACATACATGAGAACCGACTCCACCAACCTCTCACAGCTCGCAATAAACAGTGTAAAGGCTGTGATAACACAGGAGTTCGGCGCAGAATATTCCAAAGTAAGACAATACAAGACAAAGAGCAAGGGGGCTCAGGAGGCTCATGAGGCCATAAGGCCTACATATCCGGCCAACAGCACCATTGAGGGCACTCCACAGGAGAAGAAACTCTACAACCTCATCTGGAAAAGGACCGTTGCCTCACAAATGGCAGATGCGGAACTTGAAAAAACAGATATAACCATAGGAAGCAACAGCATAGCCGAGAAGTTCATCTCACAAGGTGAACAGGTTGTATTTGACGGATTCCTCAAGCTCTATCTCGAGAGCAGGGATGATGAAGATATGGAGGATGAGAACCAGCTGCTCCCTGCACTTGAAGAGGGTGAGACAATGGAGGCTCTGGAGATAACCGCTACCGAGAGGTTTACCCAGAAACCTCCGCGTTACTCGGAGGCATCTCTTGTGAAAAAACTGGAGGAGCTTGGAATAGGAAGGCCTTCAACATACGCACCTACTATCTCAACCATAACCCAAAAAAGGGGATATGTAGTGAAGGAAAACAGGGATGGGACAGAAAGAAGCTACACAAAAATCACCCTTAAGGGCAATGATATTTCTACAGTCCGGTTCACTGAGACCGCCGGAGCCGAAAAGGGCAAACTGTTCCCCGAGGATATAGGAATCCTTGTGACAGACTTCCTGAGCAAAAACTTTGAAAATATCCTCGACTACGGCTTTACCGCAAAAGTTGAGGAGGATTTTGACAAGATAGCTGCCGGAAAACTTGTGTGGAACAAAGTGATAGAATCTTTCTACAACCCTTTCCACAGCCAGGTTGACCACACTATGACAGAAAGTGCCCACACCAATGCAGAGAGGGTTCTGGGGACAGATCCCCAGAGCGGGAAAACAATGATTGTGCGTCTTGGCAAATTTGGTCCTCTGGTTCAGAAAGGGACAAATGATGATCCCGACAAACAGTTTGCCTCGCTCCAGAAAGGGCAACTGATTGAGTCCATAACTCTGGAAGAGGCTCTCAAACTGTTTGAACTTCCACGCACAGTTGGCGAATATAACGGTAAGACAATTGTAGCAGCAGTGGGAAGGTTCGGTCCATACCTGAGACATGACGGCAAGTTCATATCACTCGGCAAGGGTTATGATCCACGCACAGTAGATGAGCATACTGCAATAGAACTGATTGAGGAGCATGCACGAAAGGAGGCTGAGAAATTCATTTCCCATTTTGAGGCCGAGGATATTCAGGTACTCAACGGCCGTTTTGGGGCATATATCAAGCACGGCGGGGAGAATTACAAGATTCCTAAAGGTACAGATGCCAAGACACTTGATGCTGCAGCATGTCTTGAAATAATCGCAAAGGCCAAACCGTCGTCTGGAAGCAGGCAAGCTTCAAGAAGGAAGAAATAAATGGCTATTTTCCTATTTGGAAAATTTCATTTTGTAAAATATTTTTATATTTTTGTAACGATTAATAACAAATCGTTACAAAAATGCTGAAATATCAGATAGACGAAATTGACCAGAAAATCCTTTCATTTCTGGTTAAGAATGCAAGGATGCCTTTCCTGGAAATAGCTAGGGAGTGCGGCGTTTCAGGTGCGGCCATACATCAGAGGGTCAAGAAGATGGAGACATTGGGCATCATTACAGGTTCAAGGTTGCTGGTAAAGCCGCAGACCCTTGGGCTGAATGTTTGCGCTTTCGTGGAGGTGAGCCTTTCAGAGGCCAACAAATACCCAGAAGTCATAAACTGTCTCAAACAGATTTCTGAGGTTGTGGAATGCCACTTTGTTACAGGAAAGCACTCATTGCTGCTGAAAATCTATTGTACAAACCATGACCACCTCATGGAAATTCTTATCAATACCATCCAGAACATACCTGGAGTCCTGAAGACAGAGACCATGGTTTCCCTGGATCAGGCTATAGAGAGACAGGTATGGGTAAAAAGTTATCCTGAAAAGAAGAACGCAACGAAGAAAAAATGATACTATTCCTCCTGCATCAGCTGGAGGAATATTTTTGCCATAAGCAGGTCTTCGGGAGTAGTGAGCTTTATGTTGAACCTGCTCCCTTGCGAGGTGGCAACCTTATAACCGCTGCTCTCCACTACAGATGCATCATCTGTAAATGATGGAGAGTATGCTTTTTTATAGCACTCCTTAAGGATTGTGGAATCAAAGACCTGAGGTGTCTGCACAAACATATACTCATCCCTGTTTACAGTCCTCGAGCCATTTGGCATACCATCATCTCCATATGTATAAATCCTCATTGACTCTATTGAGGGCATAACCGGAATAACTCCTGCAACGCCATTCTTTGCAAAATCAAATCCGAACAGGTCTGACAGCATTTTCTTTGGAACAAATGGCCTTACACCGTCGTGTACTGCCACAACTGCCCCGTCGGGAACATATTCAAGGGCATTCTTCACAGAATGGAACCTTGTTATCCCTCCAGTAGCAATGATATGCTTGAACCAGAGATTGTGCCCAAAGCAGTAATTTCTCCAGTACTCCTTGTATTCCTGAGGGAGAGTGATGATAAGATTGGCCTCCGGATACCACTCCCTGAACATCTCTATAGTTCTCAGCAATACGGGTTTCCCATCCAGTTCTATGAATTGCTTGGCCATTTTGCCACCCATCCTGCGCCCTATACCGCCTGCTGTTATTATTATGTAAATGTCTCTCCGGTCCATTGATCCGATGTTTATAATATTATAAATAAAATACATGCAAATATACCAAATTATAGGGTATTTTTTTGTAATTTAGCAACCTGTAAAATTTTGATTTTTTAAACCTTTAAATATATATACAAAAGTGAAAGAGATTAAAAGGGCCCTTATTTCCGTTTATTACAAGGACGGATTGGAAGAGATTGTAAAAATCTTGGCAGAGAATGGTGTAGAGATACTCTCTACAGGTGGAACCTACTCATTTTTGGAGAGTCTTGGCATTCCTGTAAAAAGTGTTGAGTCCGTTACCGGCTATCCGTCAATTCTTGGCGGCAGAGTAAAGACACTCCATCCAAAAGTGTTTGGAGGTATCCTCAACAGAAGAGAGCATGAGCAGGATGCCAAAGAGATTGTACAATACGAGATTCCTTCAATAGATCTTGTTATTGTTGACCTATACCCTTTTGAGGAGTATGTTGCCGCAAATGCTTCGCATGCGGACATTATTGAGAAGATAGATATAGGAGGCATCTCATTGATCAGAGGTGCTGCAAAGAATTATAACGACGTTGTCATCATCCCTTCAAAGGATTCTTACGGCACTCTGCTGGATATCCTTAAAGAGAGAGGATGCCGGACCACCTTGGAGGAGAGGGAGTATTTTGCGGCCCAGGCATTCAATGTAAGTTCGCATTATGATACTGCTATCTTCAACTATTTCAACAGAAAATTTGAGATTCCTGCCTTCAAGCAGAGCCAGCAGAAGGCACAGGCTTTGAGATATGGTGAAAACCCTCACCAGAAAGGAACTTATTACGGAACTGAAGGATCTCTTCCAAAACAGCTTCACGGCAAGGAAATTTCCCACAATAATCTGCTTGACATTGAAGCAGCAGTTGAACTCATCTCAGATTTCCAGGAGACCACAGTTGCCATCATCAAACATAACAATGCCTGCGGATGCGCAAGTGCAGCCACTGCCCTTGAGGCTTGGGAGAAAGCCCTGGCTGGCGACCCTGTATCTGCGTTCGGCGGTATAATTGTTACCAATACCGAGGTTGACAAGGCTACTGCAGAAGAGATGAACAAGATTTTCTTTGAGGTTGTGATTGCCCCTTCCTATAATGCAGAGGCCCTTGAGATTCTCAAATCAAAGAAGAACAGGATTATCCTTGAGAACAACAACGTAATCCCTACCCCTGTAAAATTCCGCTCATTGCTTGGCGGAGTACTTGTACAGGAGAGGGATGCACATGTTGAAACACCTGAGGAACTTAAACCTGCTACCAATAAACAGCCTCGTCCCGACGAGATTGAAGATCTTATCTTTGCAAACAAACTGGTGAAACATACCAAATCCAACGCAATTGTACTTGCCAAAGGGAAACAGCTGCTTGCGAGCGGAACAGGCCAGACTTCAAGGGTTGACGCTTTGAGACAGGCAATTGCAAAGGCCAAATCATTCGGATTCCAGCTTGAGGGTGCAGTAATGTCTTCTGATGCATTCTTCCCATTCGCAGACTGCGTTGAGATTGCAGCACAAGAGGGGATAAAGACAGTAATCCAGCCTGGCGGTTCCATCAGGGACAATGAGAGTATAGATTACTGCAACAACAACGGCATTGCAATGGTAATAACAGGTGTAAGACACTTCAAACACTAATTTTATGGCATTTTCATTTTTGACACAGGAACTGGCCATTGACCTTGGTACTGCCAATACTGTCATCTTTATGAATGACAAGATTGTGCTGGATGAACCTTCCATTGTTGCAATTGACCAGAATACAAACAAACCTATCGCTTACGGCCAAAAGGCAAGGCTGATGCACGAGAGGACACATCCCAACATAAAGACAATCAGGCCGCTTAAAGACGGTGTGATTGCAGACTTCAACGCTGCAGAACAGATGATCAGGGGATTTGTGAAGATGATCAACAACAAGCGCTCTCTTTTCAGTCCTAGCCTGAAGATGGTGGTATGCATTCCGTCGGGAAGTACCGAGGTAGAGATAAGGGCAGTGCGTGACTCTTCTGAGCATGCAGGCGGAAGGGATGTATATATCATATATGAACCTATGGCTGCCGCCTTGGGTATAGGCCTGGATGTTGAAGCACCAAGCGGACATATGGTTGTGGATATTGGAGGCGGTACAACTGAAATTGCAGTAATCTCCCTTGGCGGCATTGTATGCAAAGAGAGCATAAGGGTTGCCGGAGATGTCTTTACCGCAGAGATCCAGCAGTACATGCGCCAACAGCACAACATAAGGATTGGTGAGATTACAGCAGAACTCATTAAGATAAATGCAGGTTCTGCACTTACAGATCTTGAGGACGGTCCTGAGCCATACCTGGTAAAAGGTCCTAACCTTATGACAGCCCATCCGGTTGAAGTATCTGTAACTCCTCAGGAGATTGCCCATTGTCTAGACAAATCACTTGCAAAAATTGAGGCTGCAGTAATGTCTGTACTTGAGCAGACCCCTCCGGAACTGTACTCCGACATTGTTGACAGAGGTATATTCCTGTCGGGAGGAGGAGCATTGATAAGAGGCTTGGACAAGAGATTGCAGGAAAAGATAAACATTCCTTTCCATGTTGCTGATGACCCGCTGAGGGCAGTTGCAAGAGGGACAAGTGTTGCACTTAAAAAAGCTGACAAACTTACATTCTTAATGAGATAACATAAATGAGAATACCTCCTTCATTACTCTCTGGGTTGGGGAGGTTTCTCCTTTTTATCCTGCTTGAAGCCTTATGCCTGTATATGGTAAGCAACAACGGGATAGTTCAAAGATACAGACTCATAGGAAGGCTGCGTGAGATACAGGGATTTTTTTGGGAGAGATATGCTGCCATTGATGAGTACTCTTCCCTTAAAAAGACAAACCGGGAGCTTGCCGGAGAAAACGCCATTCTTATGCACCGTCTGTACCGGCAGAAGGAGGAGCCATATGCGAGCCAGACAGAAACAGCCGGCAAGTCCGATCCCCAATTCTCTTTCATAACTGCCAAGGTTGTTAGAAATACCATTGGCAGCACCCACAATTATCTGATCCTTGACAAAGGATACAAGGATGGCATCCGGGAAGATATGGGTGTGATTACTTCTGTTGGAGTAATTGGAATTACCCGTGCGGTAAGTGAAAATTACTCTTATGTACTCTCTTTTCTCAATACCAGCCAGCAGATAAGTGCCAAAATTGGGAAGACAGAGACTTTCGGTCCCCTTTCCTGGAATCCACAACGCCATGGGATGGCCTTTTTGAGTGAAATTCCGCAACACATCCAAGTAAATCCGATGGATACCATATATACCAGCGGATATTCGTCATTTTATCCTCCCGACATACCAGTAGGGGTTGTTGAAAAATCGCAGGTTGTGAACGGCACACATCTGCACATAGATGTGAGGCTGTTGCAGGAATTCAGGAGCATAAACTACGTTATGGTTGTGAAAAACAACAGAAAAGAAGAGATAGATTCACTTGTCAACAAAGTAAAATAGATGCACGGAATACTCAAATACATTACACTGGGGGCAATTATGATAATATGCCAGATTCTGCTCAGCGAATATGTCAATATCTGGCCTATCCTCTATATTGCCATATTCCCGCAATTCATAATACTGCTTCCTCCAACAATGAACAGGTTTTTACACCTTTTCATAGCATTTGTCCTTGGATTGAGTATAGATATACTGTGCGATGGAGTGATGGGGCTTAACGCAGGAGCCCTGGTTGCAATGGCATACATACGTCCGGCTGTATTGAAACTTACCATCCCTAAAGCCAGCTTTGAAACCTATGACAACGCTCCACTTGTTCCAAGGACTCTGGATCTTCAAAAACTTGCCCTCATATACGCATTGATGCTCACAGTTTTCTTTGCCGTATATATACTGCTGGACTCGGCAGCATCCTTCACCTTTGGGTACACAATTCTAAAAATGGCTGTATGCATAATTGCCAACTGTATAATAGCGGTCCTGTGCAATATAGCCCTGCTGGATAAAATCCTCAGATAAGATGGAAAGGAAGAACGTTCTCATCATAGGGGTACTGGTTGTTGGGCTAATCCTAATTGCCCAGCTCTTCAATCTGCAGATACTCAAGGAAGAATACAAGATTACCGCAGAAAACAATGCATACAAGTATGTGACACGGTATCCTGTACGCGGCCTTATCCTGGACAGGAACGGAAATATTCTTGTCGGGAACAAGAACACCTATGACATTATGGTTACCCCCATAGAAGTAAAGGAATTTGATACTCTCGATTTCTGCTCAATCTTTGAACTCGACCCTGAATTTGTAAGGGAGAAATTCAGGGAATACCGCAAATTCCGCAGGAAGATAGGATATCAGGCTCTCACATTCCTCAAGCAAGTATCCAACGTCCAATACAGCATTTTTATTGAAAAATCATACAAATTTCCCGGATTCAGCGCCGTATCCAGAAACTCGAGGAATTATCCGTTTGCCGCAGGAGCCAATCTGTTCGGTTACGTTACCGAAGTTGACCATAACTTCATAAAAAAGAATCCAGAATACAAAAGCGGCGACTATGTGGGGGCCAGTGGACTTGAAAAATCTTACGAGAAGATACTTAAAGGAGAAAAAGGATACAGCATATTGCTGCGTGACGTCCACAACAGGATACAGTCCAGTTTTGAGGATGGTGCCTACGACAAGGCTGCAGTAGCCGGAAAAAACATTGTATCAACCATAGACGGGTACCTGCAGCAATACGGAGAAGAGCTTATGAAGGACAAAGTGGGAAGTCTTGTTGCAATAGAGCCCTCTACCGGAGAAATACTGGCACTCATTTCAAGTCCCGGCATAAACATAGAGCAGTTGGCTTCAATAAACAAGCATTATAAGGAGATAGTGAACGACCCTTACAAGCCAATGTTCAACAGGGCGGTAATGTCTGCATACCCTCCCGGTTCTGTATTCAAACTTGTAAATGGTCTTATAGGGCTACAGGAAGGGGTAATTACACCGGAGACCAGATACAACTGCAGTATGGGATACCATTATGGGAACAGGAAACTGGGATGCCACGCACATCCCTCTCCCACAAACCTTACCCAGTCCATAATGATGTCATGCAACGCATACTATTGCTACACCCTTAAAGCCATTCTTGAGAATAAAAAATACCCGAATATTTCCGAAGCCTTCAACAATTGGAGGGAGATGGTAATGAGTTTCGGATTTGGTCGCAAACTGGGAAGTGATTTCCCATCAGAATTGGGAGGTACACTCCCGACAACCTCAACTTATGACAAAATCCACGGCAAAAACCGGTGGAAAGCAAACTCAGTAATCTCCCTTTCCATAGGACAAGGTGAGATAGGTGCCACACCGCTTCATCTCGCCAATCTGGCTGCAACACTGGCCAACAGGGGTTATTACTATATTCCACATCTGGTAAAGGAATCTGAAGGGAACCGTATAGATCCGAGATTCAAGGAGAAGAACTATACACTTGTAGACACCACCCATTTCCACAAAGTAATAGAGGGAATGTATATGGCAGTAAATGCGGCACCTGGGGCGGGAGGCACTGCAAGAGGGGCATTTGTTGAAGGTCTGGACATATGCGGCAAAACCGGGACCGCCCAAAATCCACATGGAAAAGACAACGCCGTATTCATATGCTTTGCCCCAAGGGAGAATCCAAAGATTGCAATAGCCGCATACATAGAAAATGCCGGATTTGGCGGTACCTGGGCAGCCCCTATAGCTTCCCTAATGATAGAAAAATACCTTAATGGAGGTACCTCCAGACCGGAGGTGGAAAAAAGGATGAAAGAGGCAAAACTCATTCAGAATGTACCGGTAAAGAAGAGATGACAATGGGAAACTTCAGGACAGGCAAGATAGATATTCCACTGGTGATATGTTATCTTCTCCTCATTTTTATAGGATGGATAAACATATTTGCATCAGTATATTCAGAAGAACACAATTCCATCTTTGACATAACCCAGAGATACGGAATGCAGTTCATCTGGATACTTACAGCATTGGTATTGGCTGCTTTGATAATGTTTGTACTCAGTCCCAAAATATACTCTGTACTCTCCCCTCCCATATATCTGTTTGTATGCATATTGCTTATAGCAGTTACATTTCTGGGAAAGGAAGTAAACGGATCACACTCATGGTTCCAGATAGGTCCTGTAAGTTTCCAGCCTGCAGAAATATCCAAGATAAGCACCTCCCTCTTTCTGGCATACATAATGAGCAAATACAACTTCCGGCTGGGGAAAATGCAGGATGCCATCTCAGTAGGGCTTACAATACTGATACCTATGGCTCTTATCATTTTGGAGAAAGAGACAGGATCTGCCCTGGTTTACTGCGGATTTATATTTCTGCTTTACAGGGAAGGGCTGAGCGGATGGGTACTTGTATTCGGCATACTCTCCATACTTCTTTTTGTTGTAACACTTGCTGTATCGCCTCTTGTTGCCATAATCATACTATTTGCACTGACAGGAACAATAAACGGCATATACACAAGGAAAATTCTCCTGCATCTTGGAGTTGTAGTACCCGTATCTCTCCTGCTTGGATTCATACCCTTCCTTATCAATGAATTCATTCCTGAAACTGCTGCTACTGTTGAGGTTGAGTACATCGCAATGGGAATTACAGGAGCCCTTGTCCTATATGGAATGGCCAAATTCAGAGGCAAGAGGGCAAGACATCTGAAATACCTTCTCCTGGGATTCATATGCTCCCTTATGCTGATTTTCTCCGTCCAGTTCATCTTCAACAATATCCTTCAGCCACACCAGAGGTCCAGAATAGAGAATCTCCTTGGAATAAAGGAAGATCTGATGGGTGCAGGCTACAATGTACACCAGTCAAAGATAGCAATAGGCTCAGGCGGATTTGCCGGGAAAGGGTTCCTCAACGGGACACAAACCAAATTTGACTTTGTCCCCGAACAGAGTACAGACTTCATCTTCTGCACTGTTGGAGAAGAATGGGGATTCATAGGTTCCGTTCTTGTTGTGTCAATATATATGTTTCTCATAACAAGGCTAATTATTGTAAGCGAAAGGCAAAAGGACCGCTTTGCCCGCATATACGGATACTGCGTAGCCTGCTGTTTCTTTATGCACGTATTCATAAATATCGGCATGACCATGGGGTTGGTCCCTGTGATTGGGATTCCTCTGCCTCTGCTGAGTTACGGAGGATCTTCACTCTGGAGTTTTACCATACTCCTGTTCATCTTCATAAGGCTTGATATGGAGAGGTGGAAATATTGAAAAAGGCAGCCGCATTTCTGCAACTGCCCTGACTTTCAAAGTGCAAGCACCTTTTTATCTTACCTTTCCAAGTACCAGACAAGAGTTGTGACCGCCAAAACCGAAGGTATTGTTCATTGCCACTCTAACTTCTCTATGCTGGGCCTTGTTAAGTGTGAGGTTCAATTTGTAATCTATCTCAGGATCCTCCTCCTTAAAGTTGATGGTAGGAGGAATTATACCATTGCATATTGCGTCAATGCATGCCATTGTCTCAATAGCACCCGCACCACCCAAAAGATGGCCTGTCATAGATTTTGTTGAACTGATGTTGAGTTTGTAGGCGTGTTCTCCGAACACTTCCTTCACAGCCTTCAACTCAGCTCTGTCGCCAAGCGGCGTTGATGTTCCGTGAACATTGATATAATCCACATCCTCAGGTTTCAGACCTGCCTCCTCAAGTGCAAGTCTCATTGCCTCAATGGCACCTTCTCCCTCAGGATGAGGGGCTGTAATATGATGCGCATCTGCCGACATGCCTGTACCATACACCTCTGCATAAATTTTTGCACCTCTGGCAACGGCGTGTTCATACTCCTCAAAAACAAGGATACCGCAACCCTCACCAATCACAAAACCGTCTCTGGTATTGTCAAATGGGCGGCTTGCAGTTGCAAACTCGTCGTTGTTTGTAGAAAGCGCCTGTGCAGAATTGAATCCTCCGACACTTGGAATGGTTACACCGGCCTCAGAGCCACCTGTAATCACCATGTCAGCCTTGTTCAATCTGATCATATCAAAGGCATTTGACATTGCATGGGCTGAAGATGCACATGCTGAAACTGTAGCATAGTTAGGTCCCATAAAACCATACTTGATTGAAATGAGACCGGCAACAATATCAGGAATCATCTTAGGAATAAGAAAAGGGTTGAAGCGAGGGACTCTTCCGCCCTCGCCAAAACCCAATACTTCGTCAGTAAGTGTCTCTATTCCACCTATTCCTGAACCAACTATAACACCAACACGCTTTTTGTTGATTTTCTCTAGATCCATCTTGCTGTCAGCTACAGCCTGATCAGCTGCAACTACTGCAAATTGTGCAAAGCGGTCCATTTTTCTGGCCTCCTTGCGGTCTATACCAAAAGCTGCTGGATTGAAATCTTTTACCTCACACGCGAATCTGGTCTTAAAAAGGGATGCATCAAATCTGGTAATAGGACCCGCTCCGCTGACGCCATTATTAAGATTTGTAAAATACTCCTCTACGCTGTTACCTAACGGATTAATAGTCCCCAATCCGGTAATGACAACTCTTCTCAACTCCATGGATTCTCTCAAGATAAATTATTTCTGGTTAGCCTCAATATATGCGATTGCGTCGCCTACTGTTGCAATTTTCTCTGCAGCCTCATCTGGAATAGTGATCTCAAATGCTTTCTCAAACTCCATGATAAGCTCTACTGTGTCAAGAGAATCAGCTCCTAAATCTTTAGTAAAGCTAGCCTCTGGTGTAACCTCAGCTGCGTCAACGCCCAATTTGTCAACGATGATCTCTTTAACTTTAGCTGTAATATCTGCCATGATTTAAAAAAATTAGTTAATAAATAAGATTATAATTTTAGTTGTTTTTCACCTACTACAAAGTGCAAAGATAACAAAAAAACTGAATTTTGGTTATTTTTGTAATAATAAACGCTTTTACCAATGAAGAACATTGCTGTATTTGCCTCAGGCAACGGAACCAATGCAGAAAATATAATAACACACTTCACCGGCTCCAGCATTGGAACAGTGAAACTTATAATTTCCAACAAAGCTGAAGCATATGTATTGGAAAGGGCAAAGGCCAAGGGTGTGCCGGCAATTGTCATGACTAAGGACGAGCTCACC
>JAZNUM010000062.1:0-6683 GCA_045592325.1 Candidatus Egerieisoma sp. | reverse complement strand
CTATTTGCTGTAGTTTCTTGCACCAAAGATTGTGGTCCCTATCCTTACCATAGTGCTGCCACACTCTATTGCAATCCTGTAATCTCCACTCATTCCCATAGAGAGTTCGTTGAACTGGGGAAGGGTGGAGATATATTTTTCCCTTGCCTTGTCAAATACCCTTTTCAGGGTCTGGAACTCCCCTCTTATCTGGTCTTCATCCTCCACGAAAGAGGCCATTCCCATAAGGCCGCAAATCTCCACGCCCTGGAGCGGATTCTGCTGCAGTGAATCCAGCAGTGCCATAAGTTCCTCTTCGCTGAAACCCTGTTTGCTCTCCTCCTGGGCAACAAAAAGTTCCAAAAGGCACCTCACTTTAAGGCCATTCTTTACTGCAAACTTGTCAATCTCCATTAGAAGCCTTTCGCTGTCAACAGAATGTACCAGTTCCACGTACGGAAGAACCATCTTCAGTTTGTTTGTCTGCAGATGTCCTATGAAATGCCATTTGATGTCGTCGGGAAGTTGGGACACTTTCTGCTGGAGTTCCTGAGGACGGCTCTCTCCAAATATCCTCTGCCCTGCCTCATAGGCCTGCTGAATGGCTTCCACAGGGTTGAATTTTGAAACTGCCACCAACTTTACAGTTGACGGCAGTTCATTTTTCAATATTTCAATTTGAGTTCCTATACTCATGATTATTGTCTTTTGTTACGCATCTGTGCCTGTTGTCTCTGCAACTCCTGCTGCTGTTTGTACATCTCATCCAATCTCTGCTGGAATTTGGATTTCTTTGGAGCCTTTGCATTTGCAGCCTTTGCCTGGAGTTGTGCATAGAGTTTCTTCTCATCTACAAAGTACTTCCTTATAACCCAAGTCTGTACAATGGTAAAGAGGTTTGAAAGCATATAATAGTAACTCAAACCGCTTGAGAAGTTGTTACACAAAACCAACAGGAATATTGGCATAAAGTACAACTGCAATGACCTCATACCTGCCATTTCGTTGCCGCTCGGCATCTGGTCCATATTCATCTTTGAGTAGAAGTACATGGAAACAGCCATAAGTATTGCAAACAGACTCACATGGTCTCCATACAAAGGAATGTTGAAAGGCAACTGGAGAATTGAGTCATAAGTACTCAAGTCATCTGCCCATAGGAAACCCTGCTGTCTCAACTCAAATGAAGCCGGGAAGAAACGGAACATCGCAAACAGGATAGGGAACTGAAGCAGCATAGGGAGACATCCTCCAAACATGCTCACACCCGTTTTCTTGTACAATGCCATTATCTCCTGCTGTTTCTTCATGGCATCCTCCTGTTTAGGATATTTTGCATTTATCTTGTCAATTTCAGGTTTGAGCACCCTCATCTTCGCCGAAGAAATGTAAGATTTGAGTGTCAAAGGTGAAATTATAAGTTTGATTGCAATGGTCATAAGGAGAATAATGATACCGAAGTTTGAGATGAATCTGCTCAAATAGTCAAAGAAGTTGATGATTACTACCCTGTTGATCCAGCCTATAAGCCATCCGCCAAGAGGAACAATCTTCTCAAATCCGTAATCATAACTCTTCAGCACCTTGTACAGGTTAGGTCCGTAATAGAAACTGAACGGATACTCAACCACATCACCTCCCTTATAATCTACAAGCATATTTGCCCTGCAATCCATAAGTCTTGCATCAGCATCTGCAACATCATAGAACTTGTATGAGAGATCTGCACTTGAAAAGTCATCCTTAGCCACCATTATGGCAGAGAAGAACTGCTGCTGGAAGGCAACCCATTCAACCTTTGTAGTAATATCCTCAGAAGCGGAAGCCTTTCTCAGGCCAAGGTCATCAACCTTGTCCTCTCCAGGATATTTGTAGGCAATGGTAGAATAGTTCTTCTCATTGTCATATCCCCTCTCAAGTCTTGGAATGTCAACTCTCCAATCTATGCCCAACTGCGACATGTTCCTTGAGATATATTTGTTCATTCCAACCATCCTCACCTTGAAATCGAGCATATAACTCTCCTGATCCTGAGGAAGGGTATATGCATGCTCAATATATGCATTCTCTCCAAACTGCAGCCTGAATACAATTGAGGTATCTGTCTGTGAGACCTTGCTGAAGTTGAAGTCAGCAGTTGAAATCTGCTGGTCTGTATAGAAATCTATAGCAAGGTTTCCTGCACCTTTCTTTATAAGATAGAGGTCAAGGCTGTCGTGAGTATAATAATCCTTTATCTTTACTTCCGAGGTCTGCGCACCTTTGGATGTAAAGGTAATCTTCACTTTATCGTTCTCCAAATCAAAGAATTCCTCTGCGCTCTTGCTGGCAATCTCCAGAAGGGAATCCTTATATACCGGAGCAGCCGCCTGCTCCATCTGCTGTACCTTTGCAATACTGTCGTTCAATGCAAGGATTGCAGAATCCACTTTTGGTGCATTTTTCAGGGCCTCTACCCTGGCAATTGAATCAGCAACAAATCTTGCCCTCTCCTGTTCCTTAAAAATCTTGGTATTGTACCAACTGAAACCAATAAGGATAACTCCAATAAGTACAAAACCAATAACCGTGTTTTTATTCATTACTATTAATTGATTAAATTATTATTCAAACTGCGAATCTATAATGTTTATCTTTTCCTCTATTCTTGACAGTTCTTCCCTTGCCACTGCTATCTTTTTCTCAAGGTCAACAATCATTGAATCTGCGTTCCTGGATTTTGCGAAGAATCCTATATTATTCTCCAAGGTAGCAATATCCTGCTCCATTTTCCTGTATTTCAGGACAAGTTTTTCCCTCTCAAACCTCAAGCCCCTATCACCTTTCCCGGAGTTCTTCACCTCCATCACCATCCTCCTGAACTTGTTGAGTTTCTTCTCGCTCTCCAGAGACCTGATATCCGCAAAATGGGCATCCATTGCATCATTGAACTCCTTATTAACCTTTTCCTTAACTTTGAATGGCACGAAACCTATAGAATTCCATCTGTTCTGGAACTCCCTCATTGCCATAATATTCTTATCCTTATCCTGACAAACCTCATATTGCTTAACCTCCTCAATAAGGGCCAGTTTCAATGTGAGATTCTCCTCATATTTTACATCAACCTCATCAAGATGTCTGGATTTGTTCTCAAAGAAAGCATCACAAGCAGCCCTGAACCTTTTCCAAACTGCATCAGACTGTTTTCTGGCAACCGGTCCTATCTGTTTCCACTGCTTCTGGAGAGCTATAAACTGGTCAGTAGCCTTCTTCCAGTCCTCACTGGCCATCAGAGCCTCTGCCTTCTCACAAAGTTCCTCCTTGAGTTTGAGATTGTCAAGCATTACATTTTTGAAATTGCTGTAATACTCCCTCTTAGCATTATAAAATTTGTCACACGCCTCTCTGAAACGGTCATAAATCTTCTGGTTGTCTTTCTTTGCAGCAAATCCTACATTCTTCCACTGAGCCTGCAAAACATCCATCTTCTTGGACAATTCATTCCACTCTCCCGACGATTCCGGACAACATCCGGCTATCTCCTCCGCCTTTTCGCAAAGTGCAGCCTTGTCTTCCAGATTCTTCTTCTGGACAACCTTAAGTTGCTCAAAATACTGCTGGTGTTTCCTGTTAATTTCAGAAGTTGCATTCCTGAACCTCTCCCAAATTGACTCCCTGAACTCTTTTGCCACAGGACCCAACTCCTTCCAGGCCTCATGCAGTTTCTGCAGTTCCTTAAAAGCGTTGACTACATTTGTATCATCCATCAACTGTTCAGCCTTCTCACAAAGAAGAGTCTTGGCCTCAAGGTTCTTCTTGAAATCCATATCCCTGAACTCATTGTTGATCTTTATATAATCATAGAATTTTTCAACATAATGCTGATAAGTCTCCCACAAGGCTTTTGCCTTGGCTTGAGGGACCATATCAATGGACTTCCACCTGTTCTGAAGTTCTCTGAACTCAGGGAAAGTATGGTTTACATCCTCTGACTTCTCCAATAGTGACTTGAGTTCCTCAATGATCTGCAATTTTGCAGCATAATTCTCCTCTTTCATCCTCTCCATGTCCTGCATCTGGGTTTGCCTGTCTGACTTATATGCTGAATACAACTCCTTGAACTGAGCCTCAATGCCGGCCAGTTCCAGAGCTTTCACCTCTTCCGCACTCTCTTTTGCTGCATTCAAAGCCTTATAGAATTGTGACTTCAAATGCTCAACTTCAACATTCAAATTCTCACCTTCGCCGGTAGAATCAGACAAATTCCTGAATTGGTCAAGAATTTCAACAACATCCAACGCCAAATCAATATCATTTGGCGCAGCAGAATTTCTCGCTTTGTCCATATGGTTCAGACTATAAAATTAATAACTTACAAATATAGTAAAAATTGATAATAGGTAGTAATTTTATATCTTTGCACAACAGCATATTTGAGTCAAAAAAACACAACAATATGAGAATAGACATACTCACAGTGGTACCTGAGTTGTTGGAAAGCCCTCTAAACCACTCAATAGTGCAGAGAGCCAAGAACAAAGGACTTGTAGAGATACACATACACGACATAAGGGAATACGGCAAGGGAAACTACCATCAGGTAGATGATTACAGTTATGGCGGGGATGCCGGGATGATTCTGATGATAGAGCCCATTTACACCCTAATAACCAAACTTAAAGGAGAAAGGAATTATGATGAAATCATATATATGTCTCCCGACGGAAAAGTCCTTGACCAGCCTATAGCCAACAGGCTCTCATGTCTGGAAAACATAATTATCCTTTGCGGCCACTACAAAGGTATAGACCACAGGATAAGGGAACACCTTATCACTTCGGAAATATCAATTGGAGATTATGTTTTAAGCGGTGGCGAACTGGCTGCAGCAGTGGTATGTGATGCAGTAATCAGACTCATTCCAGGGGCAATTTCAGATGAAACATCAGCTTTGAGCGACTGCTTTCAGGACAACCTACTTTCCGCACCTGTATACACACGCCCTGCAAACTTCAACGGGTGGGAAGTTCCAAAAGTTCTGTTGTCGGGAAACCCCAAACTGATAGCACAATGGCAAGAAGAGCAGTCCCTTGAGAGAACTGCCCTTCTTAGACCTGATTTATTGAAAAAATAGGCTGAAGCACATTACCAGCACTCAATATCCTGCTGGATTTCAGGCATCCTGTCTTTTGTAAAGACAGGATCTTTTATACCCTGTTTCTTCTGGGCCCTATAATCTTCAAGTAATTTTACAGCATATTTGCTCAACAGAACAATGGCTACAAGGTTGCATGCTGTCATACAGGCCATACATAAATCGGCAAGGCTCCATGCAAGATCAAGTGTTGCCAACGAGCCGAACATGACCATTACGCATACCAACAACCTGAATATGGTCATTACTGTCCTGCTACCAGTCATATACCTGATATTGGCTTCGCCATAATAATAATTGCCTATAATGCTGCTGAAGGCAAAGAAAAGAATTGCAACTGCTATAAACACATTGCCTGAACTGCCTATCTGTGCAGAAAGGGCAAGTTGGGTAAGTTGTATTCCGTTTAAACCGCTTGTAAAGGAAACTCCACTGAATAATATAATGAAAGCAGTACAGGTACAGATTACCAGAGTATCTGTAAAAACACCCAAAGTCTGTATCAACCCCTGCTTTACAGGATGAGATACATCCGCTGTAGCCGCAACATTGGGAGCAGATCCTTCTCCAGCCTCATTACTGAACAATCCCCTTTTAATACCGTTCATAAGGGCGGCGCCTACCATACCACCAAAGGCCTGGTTCCAACCGAAAGCACTGGAAATGATCATTTCAAACACATGAGGAATCTGTTTGAAATTAATAAAGACAACTATCAGGGCAAGGACAATGTACCCGACAGCCATTACAGGAACAATCAGGGAACTCACCTTGGCAATACGCTGTATTCCCCCAAAAATAATCAGAAAAGTAAAAATAGTGAGGATAATACCTACAATTGTCGGATTAAAATTGAAGGCCTGCTCAAAAGCGGCACAAATTGTATTGCTCTGAACTGAATTAAACGCAAAAGGAAAAGTAAAAATAAGCAAAATAGCAAACAGGGTACCCATCCAAGGCTTTTTCAAACCTATTTTCATATAATAGGCCGGGCCTCCAACAAAAGAATCCTTGCCTCTAGTTTTATACAATTGAGCCAATGTAGACTCTACAAAAGCACTGCATGCTCCAAACAATGCAATTACCCACATCCAGAAAACAGCACCGGGGCCACCAATAGCAATTGCAGTGGCAACACCAGCCAAATTACCGGTTCCAACTCTGCTGGCAAGAGAGACCATAAAAGCTTCAAAAGATGAAATTTGTTTCTTGTCAGTGGAAGTAGAAGTGGACTCTCCAAGAAGCCTCACCATCTCTCCAAGCATCTTGAACTGGACAAAACGTGTTTTGAAAGAAAAATACAAAGCACAACCTATCAGCATGACAATAAGGACATACGACCATAAAATGTCATTGACAGAATTAAGTAAAGAAGCAAAAAATTCCATAATAATAAGTATATACGCACAAATATAGAGAAAATACCTATAATCACGACGTGATTTTGTACAAAAAGCTGATTATCAGATATACATAAAAAAAAGACCTCCAACCATTACTGATTGAAGGTCCTCAAAGTTGGCGGCTACCTACTCTCCCACTTGGTATAGCAGTACCATCGGCGCTA
>JAZNUM010000061.1:0-2013 GCA_045592325.1 Candidatus Egerieisoma sp. | reverse complement strand
CCATAATCTGAGAATTCGCTGCGGGCTTTGGTGGCCTCTCCGTGCAGGTGGATTATATTGGTGCTTCCTCCCCGCTCGTGGAGGTCATCTATGTTCTGTGTAACTACGGTTACATTGTATTTCTCTTCCAGTTTTGCCACTGCAATGTGGGCGGAATTGGGTTGTGCCTTTTCAAGTTCCTTGCGCCTTTTGTTGTAGAATTCAAGTACAAGGGCCCTGTTGCGGTGCCATCCCTCTATGGAGGCTACATCTTCTACATTGTAGTTGTCCCACAATCCGTTGCCGCCGCGGAATGTCTGTATTCCGCTCTCTGCGCTTATTCCTGCGCCACTGAGTATTACAATGTTCTCCTTTTCCATATCTGTTCTGCAAAAAAATAATCTGTAAACCACAATTTGAAGAGAGGGTCAATGAATTTTGCAGGCTGCTTGTCATTGAACCATAGGATTTCCTTTTTGCTCAAGGCCTCCTTAAGTCTGCTTACATTGGCTGATGTGTTGAGCTTGTATTTGTCCAATATGTCTGCAGAGGTGAATTTTACAACACCGTCCAGAGCAGCCTTTATCATCCTTATCTGATATTTGCTCAAACTGTATGCTATTGAGTGGAACTCGTAGTCATGCAGATTTATAAGGTGGCTTATGGCCTGTTTTACCACCTTGTCATTCACATATCCTTTGGAGAGGTTGAAGCACAGGTCTGCCAGATGCTGGGTGTACCATGGGTCACCCCCTACAAGATTGTATATGGCAGAAGCATGTTCCGGCAGTATTACTTTACCGGCCTTCTGGAATCCCTTTATTATATAGTCTGTAAAGGCCTTTTCTTCTATAGGACCCAACTCTATCTGTTCTGCAAAATGGTAGAAGTACTTCTTTTTGAGAAAAATTTCTTCCATTGCATTCAGCCGGTCACCCGTAATTATATAGTTGGTGTTGTTTTGTCTGTTCCAGATCTTTTCCATGATGAGGAAAAGATGGTGCGGGTCATCAAACAGTTGCAGGTCCTGAAACTGTCTGATGTAAATAATCACATGAGTGCCATATTCAACAGCAAGGTTTTCCGGGAGCATGAGAAGTTCCTCAATCTGCCTGTCATTCAGGGGTGCCTTTGTTGTATATGTGTATTCCGGCTCATTAGCGGATTGGTCTACAATATACGGGGCATGGGGAAGGTGCCGCTGGAGAATTTGGGACCATTCTGCAGGTGTTTGGGCAAAATGGGATACAAGTTCATTGCAGAATCTGAGAAGGAACGCTTCCACGCACCTTATGTTGAAAAGGTTCATTTCGCAGATTGCAATATCCTTGAGGTCATGCCACAACCTTTCACACGCATTGTATATCAAAGACTGTTTTCCAATCTTTGCAGGACCGTATATGAGGACATTCCTGTGATTCCTCAGAAGATTGCACACTTGGGCAACTTCACTTGAGCGCCCTATAAACTGTGCCCCCTGTACATGTTTGTTGTATTCAAAAGGAGACTCCATCCCTATTTATTTTATGCGAAATTAAAAAGATTTTTTGTGTAATGGATAAAAAGTGTTACTTTTGTGGTCCAATAATTATTAAAAGATAGTTAAGCTATTGAATAAGAGTTAATTAAAGATTAACCGCTTGCTGTCATAACCCGTAAAAACAAATTAAAATGTACGCAATCGTTGACATTGCAGGACAACAGTTTAAAGTTGAGGCTGGTAAAAAAATTTTTGTACACCGCCTACAGGATGAGGTAGGTGCCTCAATCTCTTTCGAAAAAGTATTGTTAACCGACAACGAGGGTGTTGTTAAAGTTGGCGCTCCTTACGTAGAGGGTTCAGTAGTTAAGGCTACAGTTCTTGACCACGTAAAAGGTAACAAGGTGCTTGTTTTCAAGAAGAAACGTCGTAAAGGCTATCAGAAATTGAACGGTCACCGCCAGTGTTTGACACAAATCCAAATTGAATCAATTGCTTAATTTTTAAAATTTAGAAGTTTATGGCTCACAAGAAAGGTGTCGGTAGTTCAAAGA
>JAZNUM010000060.1:0-13712 GCA_045592325.1 Candidatus Egerieisoma sp. | reverse complement strand
TTCAATATAGTTCACACTAAAACCATTTTCAAGCATATGCATATACTTCAACCGTGCTGCATAATCATGAATTTTTCTCTTTTTATACATAACAAAACCCCGAAAGTTTTTTGTCTAACTTTCGGGGTTCATGTCACTTTTGAGTGGCCTTTTTTATGCCTTTTGATGAACCATTATGTTTTTGTTTTGTCTTTTTGTTGTAAGATTAGGTTGATTTACTGAAAGTTGTAAAAATTTGGAAGAAATATAAAAAAATTAACTTCGCAAAACGAAAAAACACTACCTTTGCGCCCCCAAAAAATAATGTACTT
Organism: Candidatus Egerieisoma sp.; assembly: GCA_045592325.1. GTDB lineage: Bacteria > Bacteroidota > Bacteroidia > Bacteroidales > UBA932 > Egerieousia. Next base: position 13,401 of record JAZNUM010000060.1, on the reverse strand, counting down.
CTTATAGTATGATGGACATAATTGTAAAAATATGGGATTTTATTGCAGATAAATGGCCTGTTGTTGGCTCTTTTATTGCTGTAATTGTGGTGACTGCTTTTGTTGTATGTAGTAAAGTAAATTTCCCCCATTTTAGATTTGAAAAAGGGACCACCTGAACAGGTTCTGCGAAGGTATATAACTCGTTTAACATTTCCTATTTTTTGAACATATTTTGAGTTTCTCGGATTCGATACGACTTGCCGGTCATGTTAACAAGATAAGCTTTATGGCAGAGTCTATCTACAAGAGCAGAGCAAAGAACTCTATCCTTCATTATCTCCTCCCACCTTGTGAATGGGAGGTTTGTTGTTATTATTGTGGCTTTGCTTCCGGATCGTAACGACAGATGACTGAAGAGCAGTTCAGCTCCTTCCTTATCAAAGCTCACATATCCCATCTCATCACAGATAACAAGGTCGTATTTCTTGAACTTGTATTCAAGTGATTGCAGCATCTTCTGGGCTTTGGCCTCACGTATCTGGGTCAGAAGCCGTTGAACAGAAGTGAAGTATACAACTATGAAACTAAGTTGGAACTGTCTATTCCGGATGCCCCATTTCATAAATGGTGGGAGTTCCTTTCCAAAAGGATGTTGCATTATGCTGTTTATAATGGCTATGACAGTATTAGGATAGTGGGTGGGGAAAAGCAGATGAGAAGATATTCATTGGGCAGTGGCAATAAAGGGTTGCAGACATTGTACGATGATGTGATTATGGGGTATTTCAAAAAATATCTGAAAAAATGGAAAATAAGGCCAGTATATACATCCGGCTATTGGAATATATACATGTCAGATGAGCTCAAACATGATATTATAAATCTGTTGCAGCCTTTGTCCCGTTTAGGTGCCGCAGTACGGGAGTCTGATAAATATGTCATAGATGAGGACATTATGAAAAAAATGTCAATGGCTGGGATAGAACCTCTTGATGTGGCTCAAGTACAGGATAACAGGACAATACTTGGCTTTTATGATGGAGCATATGACAAGATATATGTCATTCCAGAAAACCATATGGATTTGAATGATTTGTCAAATACGATAGTGCATGAAGTGATAGGACACAGAGGATTGAAAAATTTAATGGGAAGCCGATATAATGCATTCCTGAATGCAATCTATCATGATGTCATGGACCCTGCGGCAAAAAAGGTATATATGAGCAGGTGCAAAAATAAATATGTAGCGGCAGAGGAGTTCTGTGCGGATGCCTTGGAGAAGTTGCCTGAAGAATCATCAATCGTGTCCAGGATAATTGGGACAATCCGACTTTGGTTGTTTAAGTCAGGTTGGAATATAAAGATGTCTGAACACGATTTATATTGCTTACTAAGTAAATCGTACAATTCTAATAGATTGTATGCAGGATACGGGAAAAGAATTGGAAAACATTTATAAAAAGAGTTATTATAATTATTGTTAATACTAATATTTTGTATTAAACGATATTATAATTACTTTTGTTGTATGATTAAAGAATCGATAAACAGAATGCCTGTTTCCCAAGTGGTAATTATATTGGGTAAACGCTTTAAAGAGTACAGACTCTCGTATAATTTGACACAAAAGGAAGTGTCAGAACAGACCGGTATCAATATTATAACAATAAGAAAGTTTGAGAATGGACAGTTGTATAATATAACTCTTCAGACATTCCTGAGGCTTCTTAAGATTCTTGACAGAATGGAGTATATAGAAGAACTGCTCCCTGAGATACCGATGTCTGCATATATGTATGATATGGTAACAAGTAACAAACCAAGAAGAGCAAGAAATGTTAAAAAATAAAATCAATGTAATGCTTTGGGGCGAGCCTGTCGGGAAGCTCTATTGGGATACCAGAGGAAACCGGGCCATATTTACATATGATCCGGCTTTTGTGGGAAAGGGTATCGACATTTCACCTTTGAAGAATTCTATAAAAGGGCCCATGGGTAGAGGTTTGCCGGTTGTGGGAAACAGGGATGAGATATATAAGGGGCTGCCTGAATTCTTATCAGATTCTTTACCTGATAAATGGGGAAGTAAGGTATTTGAGCACTGGGCGATAAGAAATAAAATACCTCTCCGCATGTTAAATTCTGTTGATATGCTTTCTTTTATAGGAAAGAGGGCAATGGGAGCATTGGAGTTCGAACCGGATGTGGAGAATATGTCAACAGAGAAGGATCTGAGAATAGAAGAGTTGTATCGTATATCCAAAGATATTTTTGAGAGCAGAAGCCATGCTGTAATAAGGCCTGAAGATGACCTTACCTTACAGGCTTTGTATGAAATTGGCACTTCAGCAGGAGGCATGCACCCAAAAGCCATCATTGCAATCAATGAGAAAGGAGATGTAAAAAGTGGACAGATTGCATTGGGGGAAGATTTTAAGTACTATATCTTGAAATTTGCTGAAAAAGATGACTTCCCATACACCTTAATTGAGAAGACATATTATGATATGGCAACAACTGCAAATATTGTAATGATGCCGTCATCCTTGTTTAAGGTGGAAGGTGTGAATCATTTCCTTACAGAAAGGTACGATAGACAGAACGGGGAGAAGAAACATGTACAGACATTGGCGGCCATCAATCCTGGTGTGGATAGTTATGAGGGGCTTTTTGATACTGCATTTAATTTGAATATTCCGGAACAAGAGATTAGAGAACTCTTCAGACGCATGGTGTTTAATGTTTTTGCGGCGAATGTGGATGATCATGTAAAAAATTTCTCGTTCATGATGGAAAAGGATGGTACCTGGCATGTAGCACCAGCATATGATTTGATGTTTACTGTAAATATTGGTGGAATGGGATATGAAAATTGCCATTCATTGACAATTGCCGGAAAAAACAGTGACATAGATATAAATGATCTGACCAATTTCGCAGGTATGTATGCAATCAAGAATGCAGGTAAGATATTGGATGAGGTGGCATCTGCTGTAGTTCAATTCCGGAATATTGCAAAGGCCAATGGTGTGGATGAATTCTGGGTAGATAAGATTGAAGGATATCTCCATGATCTTGTGCCTGACAAGTATAGGCAGGAGATGACAGGATATCTTCCTACTGTATTGGAACCATATCAAACTGAAGAGGGGTTTGGAGTTGAGCAATTCTGCTTGACAGAAACAATCAAACATGACTTCCATGTAGAAGCAAAAATTAACGGGAAATGGTATAAATATATAGTTGGCCATAAAAAGGACTTGGCTAAAGAAATCATTGCTGCAGGAAGAGATAAGATGCCAGTGGAGAAAAAGAAAGCGTTGATAAGAGAATTGCTTATCCCAAAGATGCAAAGCCGAAAACTTGGTTTATAAATTAGAAACTAAGGCGATTTTTATTAGAAACTTTACAAAGATTGAAAAGATTAGAAAGATTAAAGTTACTTTTGCAGCATGTTTTGTTCGTTGATAATACTAAAGTGTAAGGCTTGAGCATATTTACAGTCGTGGCCATGCTTCATAATCATGAGGTCCCCAGTTCAATCCTGGGTCGCGCTACAAAAAAGAATAAAGACACTTGCAATTATGCAGGTGTCTTTTTTTTTGTGACCGGGTGTGTGTGGACTGTTATAATGGTATTGGAGGTAGTAAGATTGATAATATCAATAATGTTATCGCTTTTATCTATTTGATAAATATATATGGTTGTTATATTTTTGTAAAAACAAAATAATTAAAACTTATTGGAATATGGCAACTATAAATTTAACTAAAGGTGGTTTTGAGAGGAGGATAGCCAGTCTTGAAACAATGCAATCGGGTATTTGGAACTTTTTGGGTGGAAAACCTGCTGTGATTGATTTTTATGCACCTTGGTGCGGTCCATGTAAAATGCTCTCTCCTGTATTGGAGGAGTTGTCGGAGGAGTATTCAGGGAAAGTGGATGTGTATAAGGTGAATGTAGATGATGAGGAAGAACTGGCCGCATTGTTTGGTATAAGAAGTGTGCCAACGTTGTTCTTTATCCCAATGGAAGGGAATCCGCAGAGAGTGGCAGGGGCCTTGTCTAAGGAGCAGTTGAAAAAGGTTATGGATGAGGTACTGGAATAGGAAAGGATATGCATCCCCATAAGTTTAATTTTAAAATAAATACGAGAAATGAAGGCTGACAGAATATCTAAATATATTATTGTGGGAGGTGTAGCAGGTGGAGCGACTGCTGCTGCCCGTATAAGAAGAAATGACAATCAGGCAGAGATTATCCTTTTTGAAAAGGGAGAACATATCTCATATGCAAATTGTGGACTTCCTTACTATATAGGAGGTGTTATAGGTGATAGGGAGAGCCTGTTTGTCCAAACTCCCCAGGTTTTTGGAAAGCGTTTTGATATTGATGTGAGGGTGAATAGTGAGGTGGTGCGGATAGAGCCGCAGAAGAAGGAGGTAACTGTCCGCAGGGGTGATGGAAGTGTGTATACAGAAACATATGACAAACTGCTGCTCTCTCCTGGAGCATCTCCTGTGCGCCCCCCTTTGCCGGGTATTGATTCTGACGGAATATTTACCTTACGTAATGTTGCCGATACAGACAGGATAAAAAATTATATGCAGCAGAATGAGATTAGAAATGCTGTGATTGTAGGAGGAGGGTTCATTGGCCTGGAGATGGCGGAGAACCTTCATCATGCAGGTGCGCAGGTTGCAGTGGTGGAAATGGTAAATCAGGTAATGGGTCCCATTGATTTTTCAATGGCATCATTGGTACATCAGCATTTGCAGGAGAAAGGGGTAAAACTCTATCTGGAGCAGGCTGTGGAGTCATTTACACGTGAGAATGGTAGATTGACAGTGCATTTGAAGTCGGGAATAAAACTGGAGGCAGATATGGTATTGCTCTCTATAGGGGTGAGGGCACAAACGGCTTTGGCTCAGGATGCAGGGCTGAAATTGGGGGATATGCGCGGAATTCATGTAAATGAATACCTGCAGACTTCAGATGAATCTATATATGCTGTTGGGGATGCCATAGAGTTCCCTCATCCTGTAACCGGCAAACCTTGGTTGAATTTCCTTGCAGGTCCTGCCAACCGTCAGGCCCGTATAGTGGCTGACAATATGGTGTTTGGCAATACCCTGGCATATGAGGGCTCCATAGGGACATCCATTGCAAAGGTATTTGATATGACTGTAGCCTCTACAGGATTGCCTGCCAAAAGGCTGAAACAGATGGAAATACCCTATCTCTCTGCTACAATTCACTCCGGTTCCCACGCCGGCTATTATCCGGGGGCTTTGCAGATGACAGTGAAGATAACTTTCTCACCGGATAATGGACGTTTGTATGGAGCACAGATTGTGGGTTATGATGGTGTTGACAAACGGATAGACCAGTATGCGATGGCCATTAAGAATGGGGCTACGGTTGAGGATCTTACCAGGCTGGAACACGCTTACGCACCTCCATTTTCATCTGCCAAGGATCCGGTGGCAATATCGGGTTATGTGGCCGGCAATATACTGAGTGGCAAGATGACCCCTTTATATTGGAGGGAATTGCAGGCTGCAAATCTTTCTGATATTACATTGGTGGATGTCCGTACGGCAGATGAGGCATCATTGGGGAGTTTGCCGGGGGCGGTAAATGTTCCGTTGGATGATTTGCGCGACAGGATAAATGAAATTCCAAAAGATAAGCCTGTATATCTGTTTTGTGGAGTGGGCTTGCGGGGATATTTGGCTTCCAATATACTTAAGGGATACGGTTATCCCGATGTCCGCAATCTTATAGGAGGGCTGAAAACCTATGAGGCAGCAACGGAACCTGTACTTCTCCCTGCCGAAGAGGTGAAACCTGCGGGAGATGTAAATGGGGGGAGCGGTACCCCTATCCATAATTCTTCAGTATCAGAACTCCTTCAGGTTGATGCTTGCGGGATCCAATGCCCGGGCCCAATTCTTAAACTGAAGAAAAGTATGGAAACATTGCAGGAAGGCGGGCAACTTGAAATCCGTTCCACTGATGCAGGTTTTCCGCGCGATGCGGAGGCCTGGTGCAGCACTACCGGCAATAAATTTATAGGGAAATGGACAGAAGGTGGTATATATTATGTACAGATTGAGAAGTCTGTTCCAACTGCAGGGGAGTCTGCCGGTGTTGGTCTTCCATACAGCAAAGGCAAAACTTTTATCCTCTTCAGTGATGACCTTGATAAAACATTGGCTACCTTTGTTCTTGCCAATGGTGCCGCTGCTACCGGGGAGAAAGTATCCATTTTCTTTACATTCTGGGGACTTAATGCAATAAAGAAGTGTGACAAACCTAAAGTTAAGAAAGATATTTGGGGAAGGATGTTCGGATGGATGTTGCCGTCAGATTCTACCGCTCTGGCACTGTCAAAAATGAATATGATGGGAATGGGAGCCAGGATGATGAGGTTTGTGATGAGGAAAAAAGGTGTTGATTCTCTGGAGAGCCTTCGCCGGCAGGCTATTGAAAGTGGAGTGGAGTTTATTGCCTGCCAGATGTCCATGGATGTGATGGGGATAAAACGTGAAGAATTGCTGGATGAAGCAACTGTAGGCGGAGTGGCTACCTATATGGAAAGGGCAGATAAGGCTAATGTAAACTTATTCATATAGTTGCAGAAAACTGATTGAGTTTTGGGTGAATAGTTATGACAATTCAACAGATGGAATATATTGTGGCGGTAGATAAATACCGCCACTTTGCACGGGCTGCAGAATCTTGCGGCATTACACAGTCTACACTCTCTTCATTGATTCAGAAATTGGAGTCTGAACTGGATGTTACAATATTTGACCGGAGTACCCATCCGGTAAAACCTACTGAATTGGGTGAGGAGATCATAAGGCAGGCAAGGGTGTTGCTCTTCAATATGTCGCAGATTCAGGAGTTTGTCTCATCCTATAAAGGAGAATCTGTAGGGAAGGTACGTATGGGGATAGCCTCTACCATTGCCCCCTATATTCTTCCCAAGATGTTCAAATATTTTTCTGCACAGCATCCCGATATTGATTTATATGTAGAGGAGGCACGTGTTCCCGCTATCATTGGGAAACTGGAAAGGGCTGAACTGGATTTGGCATTGTTGGCAACGCCGTTGAATAATGGCCAATTGCTGGAGATACCTGTTTATAAGGAACGTTTTGTGGCATATGTTTCCCCCAAGGAGGTGCTGTATAAGGAGACAGAACTGGATGTCTCTTCCCTGGCATCAGAAAACGTCTGGATGCTTCAGGAGGCTTATTGCCCCAATAGCGGTACATTCCCTTTCTGCCAGACAAAAGGGGGAGACAAGGCTACCTATGCTGCCGGGAGCATAGAGACCCTTGTGAGGATTGTAGATGAGAATGGAGGTTACACAATAATCCCTGAACTGCATGTCCCTTTGCTTAAGGGGGACCAACAGTACAATATCCGCAATTTGCACAATCCGGAGCCTGCCAGGGAGGTGGCTTTGGTAATCCGTAAGGATTATGTGAAAGAGCGGATACTCAATATTTTTGCAGATGCTTTGAAAAGCGTTATCCCTTCAGATATGATCTATGACAGAATAAAGAAATTCTCTATAAAACTTTAACGCAGAACCATATCCAAGAGATTAGGCACCAGCATCCCGACAGGATTGCGTCAAATGCCAATACTGGTGCCCAACCTCATTGTGCTGGTGAAGGATAGGCACCGGATATTTGGATATGGCTTGCGCGAATAGTATTGGCGTGCCCAATCTCTTGGAATGATGGTTGGAACTTGGATGCCATTTCTCCGGTGCCATTGATGCCATCCGGTACCTGTTCATGGGCCCGGGCAGAGTTCTCCTCCAATTGCTTGAGGCTTTCCCATTGGATTCCCAACCTCTCAAGTTCTGCATAATTCTTTTTGATTCCGGCAACAAGAACCTGTGCCTTTTCAACACTTAGATCAAATGTCTTTGACATGATTTTAATATTAGATTCAACAAAGAATCTACGGGCCGGAGTACGGGACTTTATGTCCTCTCACACCACGGATTCAGCGGCAAAATTACCAAAAAAACAAAAAATGGAGTACCTTTACGGATGTAAAATTTTTTATGATACAGCAGGAACAACAGCCGGAATGCGTTATAAAATGTAGTGCCGGAGGAGAAAAGGAACTGAAGATGATGACACAGCAGGAATACCAGCAGGAGATAGATTTTATTTTTAACCGTTTCCCTTCTTATCAGACAGTGGGGAAGGTGGCATATAAGCCCGGGATTGGGACAATGGAGGCGTTGGACAAGTTGCTTGGACATCCGCACCGCAGGTTCCGCAGCATTCATGTGGCCGGTACCAACGGCAAGGGTTCTACCAGCCATATGCTGGCAGCGGCATTGCAGAAGAGTTACAGGGTAGGGCTTTATACCTCACCCCATCTTGTAGATTTCCGCGAGAGGATAAAGGTAGATGGCCAGATGGTGCCACAGGAGTTTGTGTATGGTTTCCTGAGGGAGTATAAGGAGCGGTTTGTGGAGTTGGGGGCCAGTTTCTTTGAGATAACAACTGCCCTTGCTTTTGCATATTTTGCAGCCCGTGAGGTGGATGTGGCGGTGATAGAGTGCGGTTTGGGGGGAAGGCTGGATTCTACCAACATCATTACTCCGGAATTGGCAATCATTACAAATATAGGGTTGGACCATTGTGAGCATCTGGGTTTCTCTCTGGGGGAGATTGCGGCAGAGAAGGCAGGTATTATAAAACCTGATGTGCCGGTAGTTATAGGGGAGAAGGGATGCAGTGAGGTGGAGAGTGTTTTCAGGGAAAAGGCGGCGCAGGCTGGTGCCCCAATCCTGTTTGCGGAGGAGGAAGTTGTAAAGGGTGGTTTGTCGGGAAGAATATATGAAGAGTTGTTGGGTAGGGAGATGGATCTTAAGGGGGCGTGCCAGCAGAAGAATATAAAGGGTGTGAGTGTGGCTTTGCAGGTGCTGCAGGGAAAATTTGAGGTGGATTTCCCTATTGACAACATTTGCAGGGCGGCGCAGATTACCGGATTGAGGGGACGGTGGGAGACTTTGTGCAGGGAGCCTCTTGTGGTATGTGATACGGGGCATAATGCACATGGATTTAAAGTGTTGGGGCCGCAGATTGAGCGGAGTGCCAAAGAGAGGATGAAACTTTACCCGGGGGCAGAATTCCATATGGTTTTTGGAGTTGTTGCGGATAAGGACCTTGCAGCCATAGTGGATTATCTCCCTAAGGAGGCCCATTACCATTTTGTGAAGGCGAGGGGTACGAGGGCACTTCCGGCAGATGTCCTTGCGGAGAAAATGGCAGGATATGGCTTTAAAGGAGAGGCAGTGGGGGAGAGTATTGGTGAGTTCCTGAAGAGTTTTTCTGCAAAGGCCGGGGATTTTGTATTTATTGGGGGCAGCACATTTGTTGTTGCGGAGGCTATTGAGTATTTTTGTGTACATTAAGAGCAAAACCTAAAAACTATTTATATGCTATCTAAACTTTTTGGCTTTAATCCAAAGCTTTCAACTGTAAGGACAGAGGTGATGGCAGGCCTTACTACATTCCTTACAATGGCCTACATTCTGGCTGTGAATCCCAATATTTTGAGTGAAACCGGTATGGACAAAGGTGCGGTGTTTACAACTACTGTTGTTATATCTGCAATTGCAACAATGTTCATGGGGCTTTATGCAAAGATGCCTCTTGCACTGGCTCCAGGTATGGGACTCAATGCATTCTTTGCATATACAGTATGTATGATAATGGGTTATACCTGGCAGTTTGCCCTTACTGCGGTTTTCCTTGAGGGACTTCTTTTCTTATTGCTTACCGTTACCAATTTGCGTGAAAAGATTGTTGAGGTTATTCCCAAGACACTCAAGAATGCAATTGGTGCCGGCATAGGACTCTATATAGCATTTATAGGTTTGAAGAGTGCGGGCATTATTGTAGATAATCCGGCTACCCTTGTAAGCCTTGGAAACATAACATCGGGAGCCCCGCTTCTTGGCCTTATAGGTATTGTAATTACGGCTGTGATGCTTGTGCTTAATGTTAAGGGTGCCTTGCTTTGGGGGATTATCCTTACTGCACTTATTGGAATACCTATGAGCGTCACCAAGTTTGACGGAGTTTTCAGCGTACCTCCAGCAATAGATCCCATTTTCCTTAAGTTTGAGTGGGCTCACGTGTTTACAAAGGAGATGGCAATAATTGTGTTTACCTTCCTGTTTGTAGACCTTTTCGACTGCATTGGAACTGTTATTGGCGTTACAGAGCGTGCCGGAATGGTTAAAGACGGCAAGATTCCACGCCTGAAGGAGATATTTATGACAGATTCACTGGCTACAACCCTTGGTGCAATTATGGGAACAAGTACCGTAGCCGTTTATGTAGAGAGTGCCGCCGGAGTAAATGAGGGGGGAAGGAGCGGTCTTACTGCTTTTGTAACAGGAGTCTGCTTCCTTGTTGCACTGTTCTTTGCCCCACTGTTCCTTGCAATACCTGCAGCGGCAACAGCACCTGTTCTGGTATTGGTAGGGCTTATGATGATGGGAGCGGTTGTAAAGATAGATTTCAACAATTACGCAGAATCTGTTCCTGCATTCATTTGTATTATAATGATGCCTTTGACTTACAGTATATCTGACGGTATAGTCCTTGGCCATTTGAGTTATATTTTTATAAATCTGTGCAGCGGCAATTACAGGAAGATGACAATAGGAATGTATGTACTTGCAGCGTTCTTTGTACTCAAATTCATTATGTAGAGGCTTGGCCTTGCTATAAAATAATACGCCCGGTTCAATTTATCCATCTTTTGAACCGGGCGTATTATTTAACCTAAAATTTTAACCTATGAAAAAACTATTTGCCTTAAGTAGTTGCAAACTGCGTGCCAAAGATTAAAAAAGGTTAAAAACATAATAAAAAAGTGCCCTGATGTGGGCACTTTTTTATTCAGATAAGGACTATTTGCTCCATCCCTCAATTTTATCCTTTGCAAAGAAATAATATACAGCAAGGCCAATCCAACCTGTAACAAGAAGCAATACAGCCCAAATGATTTTCCAGCTTGTGCTGATGTTCTTCTTGAATACATCCAAAACAGCCATAATGGCCAATACTGTACCTATCAACCAAATAATAGTTCCCATAATTGTAGTTTTTTAAGATTGATTAAATTTGCATTATCACTACAAATATACGAAAAACATAAAAAAACAAAAAATATGAAACAGATAGATCGTAAAGGGACATACTCAGTGAAGGTTGATGCCCTGAAAAAATATTTCGGGAAGGAGGATCTTCTCCCGTTATGGGTAGCGGATATGGATTTCAAGACACCTGAGTGTGTGAGGAATGCATTGGAGGGAGTCTTGGAGGGAGGAGTATATGGGTATAATTTTATTCCCGACAACTATTTCCCTACAATTGCTTCTTGGCTGAAGGAGAAACAGAGATGGGAGGTGTTCCAGGATTGGCTGGCTTTCATCCCAGGTATAGTAAAGGGAATAGGCTATGCAATAAATTTCTTTACAAGGGAAGGGGATGGAATAATTGTACAGCCTCCGGTTTATCCTCCATTTATAAATGTGCCCAAAGGGAACGGAAGGAATCTGGTATTCAATCCACTCATAAGGGTAGAGGATGAAAATGCAAAATATCCATACAGGATGGATTTCAATAACTTAAGGGAAATAGGCAAGAGCGGCGAGTGCTGCATGCTCATTTTGAGCAATCCCCACAATCCGGGCGGTATAGCATGGGACCGTGAAACCTTGAAGGAGTTGGCGGATATATGCCATGAGTATGGAATTCTGGTAATTTCTGATGAGATACATGCCGATATGCCGCTCTTTGGAACTGAACATATTCCGTTTGCGTCTGTTAGTAAAGAGGCTGCACAAAACAGCATTACATTTGGCGCCCCTTCCAAGACCTTCAATATGGCTGGCATAGTTAGTTCGTTTGCAGTTGTTCCAAATGAGGAGTTGAGGGTGCCTTTCTATAAATGGATGCAGGTGAATGAGTTGAGCAGCCCTACAATATTTGCCACACTTGGAGCAATTGCAGCATACACAGAAGGAGATGAATGGAGAATGAGAATGTTGGATTATATAGAGGGAAATGTTGTTTTTGTGGAAAAATTCTGCAATGAACATTTTAACGGGCTGGTTAAGCCAATCAGGCCATTGAGTTCATTCCTCATTTGGCTGGATTGTCGTGGCTTGTGCACCAAACTGTTTGGCAGTGCAGACCAGCAGAGGCTGGTGGACCTGTTTATTAACAGGGCAGGACTGGCTCTTAATGACGGTGCTGCTTTCGGACAAGGTGGAGAGGGATATATGAGGCTGAATGTGGGATGTGGCCAGGAAGTGCTGGAGGAGGCATTGAACAATCTTAAATCTGCAATAGATGAGTACTAAGAATGCGGTACCCGGCATAAGTGTGGAACTTCCCGAGATAAAGGCCGGGTTCCCTTCCCCTGCCCAGGATTATGTGGAGAACGGGATAGACCTCAACCGTGAATTGGTAAGGAACCCTTCAAGCACATTTTTCGGGAGGGCCAGAGGCAACTCCATGGAGGGGGCCGGTATCTTTGACGGGGACCTCCTAATTATAGACAAATCTCTGGAGCCGCGCGAGGGGGCAATAGCGGTGTGTTTCATAGACGGGGAGTTCACCCTCAAGAGGATTCATTTTGAGAGGAAGGGATGCGTTGTGGCTGCAATATGGCTGATGCCGGAAAATGAATCTTTTGCCCCAATTAAGGTTACACAGGACAACCAGTTTATAATTTGGGGGCTGGTGGTACATTCTGTAAGGAGTTTCTAGGATGTTTGCTGTAATAGACTGCAATAATTTTTTTGTCTCATGTGAGAAGGTCTTCAATCCTGCATTGGAGGGGAGGGCGGTTGTTGTGTTGTCCAATAACGACGGCTGTGTGGTCTCCAGGAGCCAGGAGGCCAAGGATATGGGGATAAAGATGGGTATGCCTGCATACCAGTTGGCCGAGCAGATGGGGCTGAGGATAGGGGAGGATGTGGTGGCTTTCTCCAGCAACTACAAACTGTACGGAGACATGAGCCGCAGGGTTATGCAGGTGCTGCAGGAACTTGTCCCCAGCATGGAGATATATTCCATAGATGAGTGTTTTGCCTCATTTTCTGGTGTGAGTGTAGAGCAGATTGCAGCAAAGGCGGCGGAGATAGTATATAAAGTGAGAAAATATACGGGGATACCAGTATGTGTGGGTGTAGCCCCAACCAAGACACTGGCAAAGGTTGCAAACTGGTATGCCAAAAAATTTAAAGGATATAAGGGCTATTGTATAATAGACAGTGAGGAAAAGAGGGAGAAAGCCTTGCAGAAACTGGAAATAGGTGAAGTGTGGGGCATAGGACGCAGATATGCAAAG
>JAZNUM010000059.1:0-46448 GCA_045592325.1 Candidatus Egerieisoma sp. | reverse complement strand
AGTGGCAAAACTGGAAGAGAAATACAATGTAACCGTAGTTACACAGAACATAGATGACCTCCACGAGCGGGGAGGAAGCACCAATATAATCCACCTGCACGGAGAGGCCACCAAAGCCCGCAGCGAATTCTCAGATTATGGTCCCACCTACCACATAGGCTACAGGGAACTCAACATAGGAGACCTTGCTCCCGACGGAGGGCAACTCCGTCCCCACATCGTATGGTTTGGCGAGGCTGTACCTGAACTCAGCCGAGGCGCAAAAGCGGTTGAAAAGGCAGACATCCTTATAATAATAGGGACATCACTCAACGTATATCCTGCTGCCGGACTTGTCCATTACGCAAAAAAAGGGTGCAGAATCTACCTCATAGACCCTGCACCAATGAATCTCAACATTCCAAACTTCCAACAGATCCAGGCCCCTGCCACCGAAGGAATGGCCAAACTGCTGGAGATATTGGGATTATAAACTCCAATACCCGAACCTGTCTATTTTCCCTTTGTATTTTCCTTTGATGTCTACAAGGATGCCGTCGGGAGTAAGGAGGGTTGCAAAATCCTCCTGTGTCATCCCTTCATATTCCTTGTGGGAGACGGCTGCTATTACTGCCTGATATTTTCCCGATGGGGCATCAGCCATCTGTATTCCGTATTCCCATTCTACCTTTGCAGGGTCTGCGTGAGGGTCTATTACATCCACCTCAATGCTGAAACTTTTGAGTTCCTTTACAATGTCTGCAACCTTGGAGTTTCTTGTATCTGCCACATTCTCCTTAAAGGTAATACCCATTACCAGCACCCTTGCCCCTATTGGGGAGATGCCGTTGGCAATCATCTTCTTTACGGTATGTTTTCCTATGTAGCCTCCCATGGAATCGTTTACAAAACGGCCGCTCTGTATTACATGAGGATGGTAGTTCATTTCATTTGCCTTATATACCATATAATATGGATCCACACCTATGCAGTGCCCTCCAACAAGCCCCGGATAGAATTTGAGGAAGTTCCATTTTGTACCTGCAGCCTCAAGGACATCGTATGTGTTTATCCCCATACGGCCAAATATAATTGAGAACTCGTTCATAAGGGCAATGTTCACATCCCTCTGAGTGTTCTCCATAATTTTTGCGCTCTCCGCCACCTCAAGTGTAGGGGCCTTATGCACTCCTGCCCTTACAACCTTGCTGTAGACTTGTGCAATATGTTCCAAGGCCTGGGGGCAACATGCAGAGACTATCTTCATTGTATTCTGAAGGCTGTGCTGTGCATCACCTGGATTGATCCTTTCGGGAGAATAGCCCACATAAAAATCCTCTCCCATCTTCATTCCCGACAACTCCTCCAGCACCGGCACACACCTCTCCCTGGTGCAACCGGGGAAGACAGTGGATTCATACACAACATAGTCACCTTTCTTGAGATGAGGTGCCACAGCGCGGGTTGCCCCAAGCAGCGGAGCAAGATCCGGCGAGCGGTGGCTGTCTATAGGGGTAGGCACGGCAACAATGTAAAAACAAGCCTCTGCCAGTTGTTCAGGGTTGCTTGTAAAGACAATGTCTGAGTTCAGGAAGGCCTCTCCGGGCAGTTCCCTACAAGGGTCTTCTCCTTTACGCAGCAGTTCCAGATTGCGCTCGTTTATGTCATATCCTATAACCTTGAAACTCTTTGCCAGTTCCAGTGCAAGGGGGAGTCCTACATACCCAAGACCTACAACTGCAATGCTCCCCTTTTTCTCTATAAGTGTGTTGTACATGCTCTTTTATTCTCTTTATACAGGGTCCAAAGTTAGAAAAAATACCTAAATTTGTTGACATATCTCTATACGACAACAAAAAATTGGATATTATGATAAAGAACTTCATTAAAAAACTTGTGCTTCCGGCAATTATGGCATTTGCCGCTGCTGGGGCTATGGCCCAGGATTTTTCATTTGCATACATGACAGATGTGCATATTTCCGTAGGGTCGCAGACAGTTGAAGATGCCAGAAAATGTATGGCAGACATAAACAGGCAGAAAGGACTCTCATTTGCAATCTTTGCAGGTGACATTACAGAGTTCGGCTCGGATGAGGAGATAAAACTTGCCAAAGAGATCTTTGATGAACTTACAATACCTTACTATATAGTTGCCGGAAACCATGATGCAAAATGGTCCGAGAGCGGTTGCAATACTTTCCTTGAGGTATTCGGGTATGAGATGTTCGATTTTGAGAAAGACGGTATCCGCTTTGTGGGGTGCAACAGCGGCCCCAATATGAGGATGGCCCCTGCCCTTGTCCCAAGAGAGACAATAGTATGGCTGGACTCCCTCTCAAAGGTAATAGACCCTGCCCAGCCTCTTGTATTCATTAACCACTACCCTATGGATACATCTGTACTCAACTACACTCAGGTGCTGGACATCCTAAAGAAGATGAACACCCAACTCATCATGAACGGCCACTGGCACCAGGACAGGGCAATGGTATATGAAGGATTGCCTGGAATGATAGGGCGTTCTACCCAGAAAGTGGGCAAACGTGGTCCGGGATACAACATTGTAAAGGTAAAAGGCTCCACAATAACTTTCCAGGAGAGGGTCGCAGAGCCCCAGATAACCGATACCCCTTGGTTCACATTAAGGATGAGCAAAGGCAATCCTGCAGCAGACGGAAATACTTATCCAAGGCCTGATTTCTCAATAAATGAAAAGTACCCTAACGTAAAACAGATATGGAGAAGGGCAGACAACACAGACATAGGTGCCGGAGCAGTTCAGAGCGGTAAATATGTAGTATATGCAAATACGTCGGGAATAATATATGCATTGGATGCCGCAACAGGCAATGAATTGTGGAAATACAAGACTGGAGGAAAGATTTTCTCAACCCCTGCAGTTTATGGCAAAGGTGATGCCGCTTCCGTTATCATTGGTTCATGTGATACTTATATCTACTCCTTAAATATAAAGAGTGGTAAGGTGAACTGGAAATTCAAATGCGGGAAATCTGTAATGGGTACCCCTGCAATCCTTGGCAACAAGGTATTCATAGGTGCATCTGACCACACCTTCAGGGCACTTAATGCAAAAACCGGAAAACTCATCTGGGAAAACAAGGATATCAAAGGGTTCATTGAGGCGAGACCATACGCAGACAACGGACAGGTTGTTATTGGAGACTGGGCAAATACCCTATATTCATTCAACCCTTCAAACGGCAAACTGCAGTGGACCTGGAAGGTAAAGGGGAGCCGCATGGTCTCTCCGGCAGCGGTATGGCCAATAAAGGCAAACGGGAACATAATTTTTGCAACCCCGGAAAGGGTTACCTACGGTCTGGATGCAAAAACCGGAAAACAACTCTGGAGAATTAAAGGAGGCAGGGAATCTGTTGGTCTTTCTCCCGACAAAAAGCACTATTATGTAAAGACAATGAAGGATACAGTATATGCCTTTACAACACAACCTGCAGTTGTCGCCACTCAAAAAACTGCCCCACAAAAGAAATGGGGTGTGAATGCAGAGTTCGGCTACGAGATTGCCCCAACCCCAATCACATCAGTACCAACTGGAGGCAAAGGGGATAAAGGTCTGGTTTTCATACCTACAGATAAAGGGAATATTGTTGCACTCAACCACTCGGACGGTTCAATTGCATGGAAACACAAAGTTTCATTTGCCCTCATAAACTACATCCAGCCATTGGATGGCAACAGATTGCTGGTAAGCACCATGGATGGAATAGTAACGGTACTGGAATATTAAAATGCCCAACCAAATCCCATCCTTAAAAAACATTCACCCTCATGGCAACAATAGCGCTCCATGAGGGTGATTTATTTATTCCCCTTGATTAAAAGACTATATCACCTCAATATCCTTCTCCTCCAGCCATCCCTGACGGCCATCCGAGATTTCAATTCTGCACCATTTTCCGGCCTGCTCCAGAATCTCAACCTTTGAGCCCTCATGCAGGATAAAAAGATTGTTGCCTGTAGAATTTGGTGCACTTTTTACATTGCTTACAGGAACCATAACCACGGCATTATCCTCACTATTGGCTTTTGCCCTCAAACTGAAGGCAAACAAAACTGCAAAAATGAAGAACAGGAACACCACACATGCCAGTACAAATGACAATTTGCGACCGCCGGTTGTAGGGGCAAACTTGAAAAGGAGCAACAGAATGCATACCACTGCAAATAATCCTACAGCCGTATACCCCCATCCGTTGGAAGACATCAGATTTCTTATATCCTTAATCCATGTTGAGACAATGAACTCAGGCAAAACATCTATCTTGTCCAAGGTCTGCAATTTTGCTATCTGCAGATTATTGGTTGCATCTTCGCCGGACGGATTGAGTTTGAGGGCTTTCTCATAATAGAGAATGGCCTTCCCCATATTTCCTGTCTTATACCAGGCATTTCCCATGTTATAATAGAGTTTGTATGACTGGTATCCGTTCTTCTCAATCTCCATATAATCGTTCAAGGCCGTTTCATACTGCCCCATTGAGTATGCATCATTTGCTTTTGTCCACAACTCCCCGTTATCATCCGCATACAGGTCTGCAAATGACGCAACGAGCAACAACAACATAAATATCTTTTTCATATCCATTACAGTTCCTCCTCCAAATTAGAAATCACCTCCATAGCCTTCCCATAATCTGCAGACATCTCTGTACCTTCGCCTGCAAAAGAATATCTGGCCATCTCACAGTTGTCCAAAACCTGCAGAAAATCTCCAATGTTCTTCTCCGACACCTTTTTCATCTCCATTGTCTCCTTTATGGTATCCCTCTGCATCTCGGCAAACTGTATTGCCAGTTTGTCACTTATGTAGCCAAGCAGTGCCTTGTGCAGTTCTTCATAGAATGGAGAACGGAGATTCTGCTCCATATAACTCTTTGCCAGTTTGAGTCTTCCTCTGGCCACTTTATTGGCTTTTTTGTTTCTTGTCCTTACCACATCCCCCTTTAGTTTTGCCCTCTTCTTGAGGAATGAATACGCAAATGCTCCAACAAGTGCAATTGCAGCCAGTGCTACAAAGAAAGAGGGACTTCCAACAAAGAATCTGCCGGCAGGCTTGAGAGCCGGACCACCCTGCAGAATATATCTGATATCCTCACCCAACTGTGCAACAGCCTGTTTTGATATACCCTGCACCAAAGTGCCGCCAACAGCATTGGCATCCCCTTTAGTAACCTTTATCTCCACAGGCATGCTCTTGAGGGTAACATATTTTCCACTCTTTACATCATAATAACTGTATTCCACCGGAGGAATCTCAAAGAGACCTTCGCTTCTTGGAATAAAAGGATACTCGAACTTCTTGCTTCCCGATATTCCTGTAGCCCCATAGGAATAATTGTTTGTGGTCTTTATATCATACAATTCAAAATCTGCAGGCAACTCAACCTTAGGAGCCTCTATCAGATTCAAATTGCCTGATCCTTCAACTGTCACCACTACCGAACCGGCCTCATGTGCCTTTACGCTGTCCCTGCTCAGCTCAACCTTCAACGAAAAAGTTCCCACACCCTGCCCGAATGTAGATGGAGCTCCAGAAGGAAGCGGAGAAACCTTTATTGACGCATTGCCCGAATTTACCCTCTTCTTTACAATCTGATATCCTGAATCAAAGAAGTCATCAAAAATGGACCTGCCACGAGGAGCGGTCATCACCTGCACCTGACATATCATCTCAGCGGGTTTTATTGCAAGATCTCCGGTCTGCTGCGGCAGCAGCATATATTTCCTCAATACAGCTGAGTTATATACCTGGTTATCCACATTCTCCCTTATAAAATTTATATTCTGTGGAGTCTCTATCTCCTGGCTCCAAAATCCGTCAAACACAGGAAACTTTATATCCTCAAACCCTGCAACAGGAACCTTGGTATATAATTTAAGAGTAGCAATAATAGGTTCTCCCTTAACAACTTTTGTCTTACTGAATGACAGCTTCAGGAATATATCTTTGGCAGACACCTCTGCTCCCTGCTGTCTCTGCGGTTGGACATTGCCTGTAACATTCCCCTGTTGCTGCTGGTTCCCGCTCTGCTGGGCTTCACCCTTTACAACCTCTACAGAAACCTCATTTGTTGTATATACTTTCCCTCCAATAGATGCAGAAGCGGCAGATATCTTTGCCACACCCGGTGCAACAGGCCTCACCACAAATGTGTAACTCATCTCCACACTCTCCGAGCGCTGCCCGTTGATGATCTGTGTACTCATCATCCTGGAAGGGGAGGGTCCAGCCAAAACTTCCACCCCCGTAAATACCGGGTTTGTGAACTCTGTAATCTCTCCGTCTGCTGTAAATACAACCCTGAAAATCTCATCTTGCCCCACTACTCTTGGGGCATCCACTACAAAAGTGTTCTGTGCCATTGCAGTTCCCCCCACAAGGAGAAACATCAACATCAACACCTTTTTCAAATATCTCATTGTAAACAAATTTTAATTCCACTAAAAACAGCCTACCAGTTCTTCTCCTTCTGCCTTGACTTGAGCAACTTGGCCTTCTCCTCCTTAACCTTCTCCTGAGTCTGGTTCTCCTTCTCCTGCATTGCCTGAAGCATCTGCTCGGCAGCCTGAGGAGTTATCTTTGGCTCACTACCTCCATCCGACTCATTCTCCTTGTTGTTCTGCTCCTTATTATCATTGTTCTTATTCTGGTCCTTGTTCTGCTGGTCCTTGTTCTGGTCCTGCTTGTCATTATTATCCTGATTCTGGTTTTGATTCTGGTTTTGGTCCTGGTTCTGGTCCTGCTGGTTCTGATTGTCACCGCCGCCACCATTGTTCTGCTGGTCCTCCAATTTCTTCCTGGCATAAATATAATTCTCCCTGGTCTGGTCATCAGCCGGATTGCGTCTCAAGGCATTCTTATATGCATCAACAGCCTCCTGGTACCTTTTCTGCTCAAGAAGAGAATTGCCCAGATTATGATAATAGTCTGGAGCCATAGTATTTTTGCCAACCTCAACACTACCGGCCTCCCAATCAACCTTCTGCGGCATTTTTGCTATAGAATCACCCAATTTGGCATAAATGAGCTCCGCATTGGCAGCATCTTCCTCCTTCATAAGGGTATTCGCCAGATTATAGTTGCCTGCAATAGATAGAGAATCCTTTATAAGAGCCTTACGGTACTCAACTTCAGCCTCCTTAAAATTCCCTTCCTTGAAGAAACGGTTTCCCTTCCTTACCTCCTTGCGGTCACTCTGTGCAAATGCGCCCGAGCAGGTGACAATGAGAATGAGCAATACGGCAAACATCCTCTTTCCTACCCTCTTGTTCCCGACAAGAAATTCCATCAGTAAAAACACCAGTGCTATTGCAAAAAAGTACATATATTGTTCCTCATAATCTTCAAAAACTACAGATTTGAACTGCTGTTCCTGCAATTGTTTCAGTTCATCAATAATAGGATTCAGTCCGAATTCTGCATTTCCGGCACGGATATATGCACCGCCACCTGCTGCTGCAACCTCCTCCAAAACCTTCTCATTAAGTTTTGTAACAACTATATTCCCCTCCCTGTCCTTCATAAGGTCTCCATCAGGGCCATATGGAATAGGTTTTCCCTCAGGTGAACCGACTCCAATACAGAACACCTTTATTCCAAGTTCTGCAGCATTGCGGGCAGCTTCAACAGCATCATCCTCATGGTTCTCACCATCGGTAATAAGGATTATGGCCTTGTTGTCCTGCTGCAACTGGGCATCCGAACTGAAGCTCTTTATTGCTGTATTGATAGCCTCTCCCAATGCTGTACCCTGTACAGGAACAGACTCCGTACCTATTGTATTGAGAAATATTTTGGCCGATACATAATCTGTAGTTATAGGCAACTGTACAAACGACTGCCCGGCAAATACTATAAGTCCTATTCTGTCTCCCTGGAGCTTGTCTACAAGCCTCGATATTGCCAGTTTGGCCCTCTCAAGCCTGTTGGGATAGTAATCCTGTGCCAGCATTGAGTTTGAGACATCCAGCGCAATCATTATCTCAGCACCCTTGCGGTTGTTCTCCTTGAGTTTGGCACCCATCTGGGGTCTTGCCAGTCCTACCGCAAAGAAAAACCATGCAATGGCAAAAAATGAAATCCTCACCCACCCTTTTGCTTTGGAACGGGTAGGCATAAGGGCTGCCAGAATCTCCGGATTGCCCAGTTTTTCAATCTTTTTATTCCTGTTCCTCCTGAACAGTGCATAACCTGCAAACAGGAAAGGAATGAGCAATATGAGAAGTAAATATTGTGCCTGTGCAAAATGTATCATATCTCCCCCCGCTTTAATCTGGTATCTGTTTAGTTATAAAGAATCTGAAGAGAAGTTCAAGTACCAGTGCCGCCAATGCTGCCAAGGCAAAGGTCATGAACAGTTCCCTATATATAGGGAAACTGTCAACAAGAGTCTTGTTCTTCTCCATCTTGTTTATCTCGCCATAAATCTCCAGCAATTTGGTATTGTCTGTAGCCCTGAAGTATTTGCCGTCTGTCTCCTGCGCTATCTGCTGGAGGAGTGCTTCATCTATCTGTACCTCCACCTGCTGTATATCAACGCCAAACGGGGTCATTACAGGGTATGGTGCCGTACCTTCTGCTCCCACTCCAATTGTATATACCCTTATACCATAGGTCTTGGCTATCTCAGCCGCCATCTGCGGAGATATCTCACCCGAGTTGTTCACACCGTCTGTAAGGAGTATTACAACCCTGCTCTTTGCCTGTGAGTCCTTGAGGCGGGCCACAGCAGTAGCAAGTCCGTTTCCTATTGCAGTACCGTCCTCAATTATACCGCACTCTATCTCCTTCAGAAGATTTATAAGTGTCACCCTGTCGGTGGTAAGGGGTGATTGGGTATAACTCTCGCCGGCAAACACCACAACACCTATCCTGTCGGAAGGTCTCTCTGCAATGAACTGTATTGCAATATCCTTTGCCGCTCCAATCCTGTCGGGATCAAAATCTCTTGCCAACATACTGGTTGACACATCCAATGCAAGAACAATGTCTATACCTTCTGTATCAATCCTCTCAAATGTGGATGATGAACGTGGACGGGCTATTGCAAATATAATTGCAGCAAGGGCAATTATACGCAATACAAAAGGGATATGCCTTGCAGCCTTCTTGAACCATCCGGCCCTGTATTTCCATGGCATTGCAGAAGATACTGTAAGATATGGCCTAAGCCCCTTGGCCTCCCTGTATATGTATATGGCAACCACTGGAACAAGCAGCAGCAGAAGCCACAAGAGATTTTCATATTCAAAAAACATATTACTTCTCCTCCACTTTTTGTTTTTCCTCCTGAAGTTCCTGCTCAAATGTAGAATTCACAAACCTCACTGCAACAGGAATAGCCTCCTCATTTTCGTGTACCTGAGGAATATATTTTGCAAATTTCACAAGGTCGGCAGTCTTGAAAAGTTCATCCAGTTCCCTATAGCAGCGCTCCTGGATCTCCTTGCCTTTGAGTTCCACCATAATCTCAGAAGAGGTCTGTTCCATTGCATTCACCCCAAACCTGGCCTCAATATATTCACGCAATGTATCCGTAATACCAGTGTAATACAGTTTTTCCTTACCGTTCTGCCAAAGTTTCTCACCACGCAACTTGTCAAGTTCCCTCAATGCAATTATATGAGGCGGATCTGAAACTTTTGGTTTCCCGAAGAAATCCCGGTTCTCCCTTCTGTATTTCACATATCTGTAAAGGATATACGCCAACACCAGCACCGCAATTGCAAGAATTGCCCACGGAAGCACCTCCCTGAATGTAAGCGGATACCTGGCCTGGCCTTTAATAGGATGCATCACAAAATTTGCCGTATCAACCGGCGTGTTTGTAACATCCAGGAATGGAGAATCCAGATATATTGTATCACCCTGCGGAGTTAGGGCAACCATCAGGGGAAGTTTATAGTACCCGCTGTCAAAAGAGGTCAACAGCAACTTTGCATCCAGTTCCTTTATACCGTTCTTTATGGATATTGTATCCAGTTTAAAATCATGGACAACATCAATAGGTGCCTTTTCGGCCTCAACAATACCGGCATATGGTACAAAAACCAGTTCCTGCTGCTGTGGCAGTGCCATACGGGTCCTCCATACCACCTGCTCCCCTACAACAATGGAATCCTTGGACAAGGATGACTCCTTAATCTCCAGCCATTGCGGCAGAGGGATCTGTATCATCTGCTCCGTATCCTGCCCTTTTGCCTCAAATGAAAATGCAGACAACATTGCCAGCAACAATATAATGAATGACATTCTTTTCATTTTACCTATCAGTTTCATCTCTTTTTGAAAAGGGATATAAGACCTTTCACATAATCATCGGTTGTACTGATGCTCACACTGTCAACCTTGAACTTGTTGAACAGCACCCTGGACTGGGCCAGCACCTGCCTTCCCCATTCTGCATAATGAGTTCTCACCTCCCTGCTGGAAGTGTCTACCCACAACTCTTCTGCGGTTTCGGCATCCTTTATCCTTACAAGCCCCACATCGGGAATCTCCCTCTCAACAGGATCGTAGATATTTATTACAGAAAGGTCATGCCTGTTGACTGCCACCTTCAGAGCCTCCTCATATTTTGGCTTACCTGCAGCATCAACATCCATAAGGTCTGTAAGGAGAAACGCTGTACACTTCCTCTTTATTGCATTTGTAAGGAAACGCAACGCCTCAGAGATGTCTGTACCCTGATTCTGGGGTCTGAACTCCAGCAACTCCCTGATTATCCTCAGCAGATGGCTCCTTCCCTTCTTTGGAGGGATGAACTTCTCAACCTTTGAACTGAAGAAAAGAGCACCTACCTTATCATTGTTTGCCGACGCGGAGAACGAGAGCACCGCAGCAATCTCCGCCAGCAACTCCCTTTTTGTCTTGGAAGTTGTACCGAATATTCCCGACGAACTCACATCCACCAGCAGCACAACGGTAAGTTCCCTCTCCTCTTCAAAAACCTTCACATATGGAGAGCGGAGACGGGCTGTAACATTCCAGTCCATGTTTCTCACATCATCACCAAACTGGTACTCTCTCACCTCACTGAACGCCATACCGCGTCCTTTGAAAGCAGAGTGGTACTCTCCTGCAAAGATCTGATGGGAAAGAGACTTTGTCTTTATCTCAATTTTCCTTACTTTTTTTAGCAATCCGTTATCCATTGCCTTTCCCTCCACGCTATTATGGAACCTCTACAGTATTGATGATATCTGTAATTATATTCTCAGTTGTAATATTCTCTGCCTCTGCCTCATATGTAAGGCCAATCCTGTGTCTGAGCACCTCATAGCACACAGCCCTCACATCCTCAGGGATCACATATCCCCTTCTCTTTATGAATGCATATGCCTTGGATGCCATTGCAAGTGAGATACTGGCACGTGGTGATGCACCGTATGAGATAAGATCCTTGAGTTTGCCCAGGCCATACTCGTCGGGAGTACGGGTTGCATAAACAATGTCCACAATGTATTTTTCTATTTTCTCATCCATGTACACATCCTTAACCACCTCGCGTGCCCTTACAATATCCTCAGGTTTGAGAACTGCTGAGGCTTTAGGGAACTCCCTGGCATTGTGCATCTTTATGATGAGTTTCTCCTCTTCCTTCTTAGGGTAGCTTACCACTACTTTAAGCATGAAACGGTCAACCTGGGCCTCAGGGAGCGGATATGTACCCTCCTGCTCTACCGGGTTCTGGGTTGCCATTACAAGGAAAGGCTTCGGCAGCTTGTAGGTATTGTCGCCAATTGTAACCTGTCTCTCCTGCATGCCCTCAAGAAGGGCAGACTGTACCTTTGCAGGGGAACGGTTAATCTCATCTGCAAGTACAAAGTTTGCAAAGATAGGACCTTGCTTTACCTGGAACTGCTCGCTCTTCTGGCTGTATATCATTGTACCTATCACATCTGCAGGCAAAAGGTCCGGTGTAAACTGTATTCGGCTGAACTTGGCATCAACAATATTTGCCAAAGTATTTATTGCCAAAGTCTTTGCAAGTCCGGGCATACCCTCAAGAAGAATGTGTCCGTCTGCAAGGAGTCCTATAAGGAGATTCTCCACCAAATGCTTCTGTCCTACAATCACCTTGTTCATCTCCATGGAGATGATATCTACAAAAGCACTCTCCTTCTGGATTCTCTCATTCAATTCCTTAATGTTAACAGTTTCCATATGAATGTTTTATATCTTAAATTTTTAAATTTCTCCTCCAATAGTTAATTTTGCGCTACTGCGTAAATGCAAACTGCAAATTTACTGTTTTTTTATGAGATATTTCATTTGTTTGTCCTACAATGGCTCCGCATTTTGCGGATGGCAAATACAGGAGAACGCCAACAGTGTACAGGCTGAACTCCAGAAAGCCCTCTCAACCCTGCTCAAAACCCCAATTCAGGTGGTTGGCGCCGGGAGAACAGACACCGGTGTAAATGCCAGAAACTACATTGCACATTTTGACATTGAAACCCCACTTTCCATCTCTCCAACACTCTTTTACAAATTAAATGCCATTCTCCCCAAAGCAATATGTGTACATGACATATATCCCGTTGACGGGCAAATGCATGCAAGATTCAGTGCAAAAAGCAGAACTTACAAATACTATATACATACAGAGAAAGACCCTTTTTGTTCTGAATTTTCATACTTTCTTCCACCAAGGCTGGATTTTGAAAAAATGAATGAAGCAGCCAAATATTTTATTGGGGAACAGGATTTTACAAGCCTGGAGAAACTTGGGGCAGACAACAAGACTTCAATATGCAATGTAACACAAGCACACTGGGAACCGCTGGATGCCCCAACCTTTGGACAGGCCAGACATTTTGTATTTACCGTAACGGCAAACAGGTTCCTGAGGAATATGGTGAGGGCCATGGTGGGCTCACTCCTTGATGTGGGATTCGGGAAAAAGGATCCGGAGTGGATACAGCAGATGCTGCTGCAAAAAAACAGGAGCGCAGCGGGACACTCAGTGCCGGGAAACGCTTTGTTCCTTGTAGAAGTTGAGTATTAAAATTATCTTTGCACACAAAAATTACACTTTATGCTATATACATTCCTACAGGCAGAGGTTGCAGCCGTTGCAGCCCAGCCACAACTTGAGTTTTCACTTATAGATATGGCCTGCAAGGGCGGATGGCTTATGATTCCGCTGCTGCTCCTCGCAATTGCCACAATATACCTTTTCTCAATGAAATGGAGCACAATAAGAAAGGCCTCTAAAGTGGACCCTGCATTCATGCAGCAGATAAAGGAATATATTGAAACCGGAAGGATTTCCCAGGCCCAGGAACTGTGCCGCCAGACCAACACCCCCACTGCAAGACTTGTAGAGAAGGGCATTGAGAGACTCGGCCGTCCGCTCCAGGATATCCAGACATCCATTGAGAATGTTGGAAACATGGAGGTTGCCGCACTTGAGAAAGGGCTTCCAATGCTTGCCACAATTGCCGGTGGCGCCCCTATGATAGGCTTCCTTGGAACAGTTATGGGAATGGTGCAGGCATTCTTCAATATGGCACAGGCCGGAAGCAATATAGACATCACACTTTTGTCGGGAGGAATATATACTGCAATGGTTACAACAGTTGCAGGTCTTATAGTGGGAATTATGGCATATTTCGGATACAACCTCCTTACCAACCAGGTTTCAGATGTGGTTACAAAGATGCAGAACACCACAGTGGAGTTTGTAGACATGCTTTATGGTGCATTAAAGGAAAATTAACCGGAAAGAGAAACAGCCATGGCAATAAAACAAAGGGCCAAAACCAGTGCGGAGTTCAGCATGTCCTCAATGACGGACATTGTGTTCCTGCTGCTCATATTCTTCCTGGTAACATCAACTTTAATCAACCCCAATGCATTGAAGTTGCTGCTCCCCAAAAGCACAAACCAGATTACCGCAAAGCAGCAGGTAAGCGTTTCAATCAAGCACTACACAGACAAAGGGACCTTCTCATTCCACATAAACGGCAACAAAACTCCCGTAAGGATAGATGAAGTGGAACCCCGCCTGCAGGAGCTGCTGCAGAATGATGATGACCCAACCTTCTCAATCTACGCAGACAAAACCGTTCCAATTGAGCAGGTAGTAAACATGATGAACATTGGAAAGAGGAACAAATACAAGGTAATCCTTGCCACCTCCCCGGAATAAAATGAAGATATTAAAACAGGCAGTCCAATGGACCGCCTGTTTCTATCAGTATATGTAGCCGAATTTCTTGAGTTCCTTCTTGTTTTCCCTCCAGTTGGGGTTAACCTTCACAAACATCTTGAGGAATACCTTCTTTTCAAAGAATTTCTCCATATCCTTGCGGGCCTGGGTTCCTACACGTTTAAGGGCCAAACCTTTAGGGCCTATGATTATTCCTTTCTGGGATTCCCTTATTACATTTATCACTGCATTTATGTTGTAGATATCCTCGTTTTCCTCAAAGGCATCAATTACAACCTCTGTGCAGTACGGAATCTCCTTGTTGTAGTTGAGCAGAATCTTCTCCCTTATTATCTCGGAGGCAAAGAACCTCATGGATTTGTCGGTGAAGACATCACGGTCGTACCACGCATGCTGCTTTGGAAGGAGTTCCACAAGTCTGGCAAGGAGTACATCCACATTAAATTTGTTGAGTGCAGATATTGGAAGTATCTCTGCCTTTGGTACTGTAGTGTGCCATTTTTCAACCAGTTCAACTACCTTCTCCTGGCTTGTCTCATCTATTTTATTGATGGCTATTATTACAGGGCATTCAACTTTGTTGAGTTTCTCTATGTACTCAATGTTCTTGTCCATTTTCTCAATTACATCTGTAACATAGAGGATGATGTCTGCATCACCTATGGCGGTCTCAACAAAATCCATCATGCTCTCCTGAAGCATATAGTTGGGTTTGAGGATACCCGGGGTGTCTGAGAATACAATCTGGTAATCGTCGCCGTTTACAATACCCATTATGCGGTGCCTTGTGGTCTGCGCCTTGGCAGTTACAATGGAGAGTTTTTCCCCCACAAGGGCATTCATAAGGGTAGATTTCCCGACATTGGGATTACCTATAATATTAACAAACCCGGCCCTGTTTATCTGGTCCATTGAATTGTCCATTTCCATATTCCCGACAATTTATTACTCAAAGGAACCCATTTTGAGCATTGCAATCTCCTGCTCTGTAAGGAATCTCCACTGTCCCCTTCTGAGGTTCTTTTTGGTAAGACCTGCAAAATATACCCTGTCCAATTTCTTTACCTTGTAGCCGAAGTGCTCGAACATCCTTCTTACAATCCTGTTCCTTCCAGAGTGGATCTCTACTCCAACCTGGGTCTTGTCTTCATCTATATAAGAAAGGGCATCTGCCTGAATGAAGCCGTCCTCAAGTTTTACACCATCAAGAAGTGATTTCATGTCTGTTCCCTTAAAGTTCTTGTCAAGGAATACATGGTAGATTTTCTTCTTCTCAAATGAAGGGTGGGTAAGTTTGTCCGCAAGTTCCCCGTCATTGGTAAGCAGAAGCACACCGGTTGTTGCCTTGTCCAGCCTTCCTACAGGATATACTCTTGCAGAGCATTTGCCCTCAACCAACTGCATTACTGTGCGCTCTGCATGAGGGTCGCTCATGGTGGTTACAAAGTCTTTAGGCTTGTTCATTACAATATAAACCTTGCTCTCACCTTTAATGCGCTCGTTGTTGAATCTTACCTCATCTTTAGGATATACCCTTGTGCCCAATTCTGTAACGGTAACACCATTTACACTTACAAGTCCTGCGGTAATGAAGTCATCCGCCTCCCTTCTTGAACAGATTCCTGAGTTTGCAATATATTTGTTGAGCCTTACTCCTTCATCAGCCTTTGCCTTTGGAGCGCGCTGTGCAGGGGTGTAGGCCTGTACATTCTTGTAGCCCTTTCTATCCTCAAGGTTCTTTACCATTCCGTAAGCCCTCTTTCCTGTGTACTCCTTCTCTGCAAAACTTCTGTTGCCCCTCTCCTCAAATCTCTCCTCTCCAAAGTTTTTCTTTCCTCTGGTGTTCTTCCCGAAAGATTTCTCCTCTCTGAATGCTCTTCCGGCACCTTCTCCTTTGCCAAATGGTTTTGAACCTCTGAAATTACGCTTTGCTGAACTCTCATCAGTTGAGCCTTTAACTGAGCCTTCTCCGGCTGAGTAGCGTCTTGAAGCAGGTCTGCCTGCCCCGGTGCCTTTTGCAAAACCGGAACTTCTCCTGTCTGCTGCACCTGTACGTCCGGTACCTCTTGCACCGGCACGTTTGTTGGTAGTGTTATTTCTCATCTATTTATTTAAAAATCGGGGGCAAAGTTATGTTAATCTGCGAGATTTTCCTACTTTTACCCAATAAATTGTGGAGGGTCAGGCTGTGTACAAAAAATTACGGGTATCACCCCTTGTGAGGGAGAATGTAAGTGTGGCATTGAAATCTATAAAGAGCAACAGACTCAGGTCTTTGCTTACCATTGCAATAATTGCTGTGGGTATAATGTCCCTGGTAGGTATACTTACCGCAACCGAGGCTCTGAAGAGGGAGGTCTTTACAAGTTTTGAGAAGTTCGGCACCACATCATTTACAATCAGTCCCAAATACTATTCCGTAGATGGCGCCAGACGTTCAAGGGTAAGGAATGCCATGGCAATTTCATACAGCCAGGCCAGTGCATTCAAGGAAAATTTTGGTAAAGATGCCCTGGTATCGGTCTATACTGTCATAAACAGCAACGCTACAGTAAAGCATGAAGGTACAAGTACCAATCCTACTGTAAGATCAATAGCCGCTGATGAAAATTATCTGAAATTCAGGAATACTGCGGTTGCAGAAGGACGTGGTATAAATGAAAATGATATTACGGGCGCATCCTCAGTATGTGTCATAGGACACGGTATAATGAATTCACTTTTCAAAGGCAAGGGAACACCTGTCGGGAAGACAATATCTGTTCAGGGGATCAGATTTGAGGTAATTGGTGTAATGGAGAAGATGGGGTCTGCTTTTGGAGGAAGTGCAGACAATCAGGTGATAATCCCCACAACATCTGCCAGGACATATTTCATGGGGGAAAATACATCCTTCTCAATAGGTGTTGTACCGCAGGATTTCACTATGGCAAAAGATTATAAGGGAGAGGCAGAACAGCTGATGCGTTCAGTAAGAAGGCTTTCCCCAATTGATGAAACTGATTTCATAATAAACAGCAGCGAGGCCATGATTTCAGAACTTAATGAAATTATGGGGATAATTACGCTGGTTTCTGCAGTAATAGGGCTGATAACCCTTTTGGGTGCAGCCGTAGGGCTTATGAACATTATGCTGGTTTCTGTTAAGGAGCGGACCAGGGAAATTGGTACCAGAAAGGCCCTTGGAGCCTCAGCAAAAACAATAAAAGCCCAGTTCCTTTATGAGTCTGTTGTAATTAGCCAGATTGGATGCGTGGCAGGGGTCATTTTTGGCATGGTGGCAGGAAATCTGGTTGCCATAGCAATGAACGCCTCTTTCATAATTCCATGGAAATGGATTTTCTCGGCAATTACGGTTTGTCTGCTTGTAGGAGTAGCCAGCGGATATCTCCCTGCTGTGAGGGCTTCAAAACTCGATCCTATAGAGGCGCTGAGGTACGAGTAGCAGCTGCAGGATAGCCAAAATCACAACCCGTATTTTTCTGAAAAATATCTCAGAATCTCCCCCATCCTTTTTCTCCCGACAGGCAATATCTCTTTTGCACACTCCCTGTATACAGACTCCCTTCTTTTCATAAGACCATCTATTGCCGCAGCTATCTCTTCCTCTGATTTTCCGGCCACAAGAGGCCTCCGGGAGTTGTTTTTTATAAGACGTTCCAGCAGCACCTCCTTAGGGCACTGCAGATACACACATTGCGTTCGGGTTTTCACCACCTCTGCACTTGGAGCGTGAGTTACGGTACCCCCGCCCAATGCCAGCACCAGTGTATACGGTTCTTTTGAA
Source organism: Candidatus Egerieisoma sp. (assembly GCA_045592325.1). GTDB lineage: Bacteria > Bacteroidota > Bacteroidia > Bacteroidales > UBA932 > Egerieousia. The sequence goes on along the minus strand of JAZNUM010000059.1, from coordinate 28,461 downwards.
TTGAGATAATTATACTCCTCCACTATCTCCTTCAGCGACTCGCACTCCTCATTACGGAACCACTCTTCCCCTCTTTTGGCAAAGATTGCAGAAACGCTCATGGCCCATTTGGCCTCAATATAATCATCCAGATCTATGAACCTGCAGTTGTACGCAGATGCGAGTCCCCTTCCAAGGGTACTTTTACCGCTTCCCATAAAACCGCAAAAAGAAATTATCATATTCCCGACAATTTATTCACAATAATCAGAAGAGTGTCGGCTCATCAAACTCTATGGTGCTTCCTGGAGCAAAACCCTCTACCGGAGCATCTGCGCCACCTTCTACCCCTTCTGCAACAGAATCGCCACCTTCCGGATTTCCCTCTGGGAGATTCTCCTCCTCTTTCTGCAGAGGTTCTATGAATTTTACGCTCTCCACTTCAAATGCAGTGGCCCTCTTTCCTTTTGCCTTGAATCCTTTCTTTCCTATGAACTCCTCAACGTCAATTGCCTCTTCCTCCCTCTTGGCATGCTTACCGCCAAAGGTTATGAGCGCCTGAGGATGTGCATCTTCCGAAAGTTCCACAAATTTTGAGCCCGGAGCATCCGATATGAACAGCACCGGCACATTGTCGCTAGGTTCAAAAGAGAACCTCTTTATATAATGGAATTCTGTTTCACCGTCTACATATATTGCACTGAAACATTTTTCAGCATCAAACTTCTCCACCTTAAGGAGATCACCCTGATACCTGTTGCTCAAATCAAAGTTGGTAGTATAGAATGTACCGTCCTTGCATATTACAAGTATACGGTCTCCAGGAAGGAATTCTCCCAGCAGCAGGCCACGGCCGTCTTCGTTAAGGCGGTTTATATCCTCATCAAACCATACCGGTTTGCCACCCATTGTTGCAACTCCTTTAGATTTCAGTTGCACCTTGTGCAACGGGTTCCTTGAGAGGATATTACCCATAGAGCCCCTCCCCTTTATTGCCAAATCTGCAAAGTTGTACTCAAATATGAGTTTCTTGAGTTTTGGTCTTGGTTTGAGGAATACCTTAAGGACCTCAGCCTCACCGTTAGGGTTTGCGGAGAACCACACTATATTTGAATCGGGCTTGCCTTGGGTTACATCGTACCATTTGTCCCTTGTAACGGAAGTTACCGCAAACCTCTTTGCATATACGGTACCTGTTTTGCCGTCTGCAGAATATTTGCCGTCTTTATACACTACATTATATATTGTACGGGCATCATTCTTGGCAAATACCGCAGCATGAATGATGTCTTTCCCTATAAAGGCCTTGCTCTGCACCTTGGTTACAATATATTTTCCGTTCTTTAGGAATACAATTATATCGTCAATATCAGAGCATTCACACAGATACTCTGCACTCTCATCCTTCTTGAGGTCTGTTCCCACAAAACCCTCGCTCCTGTTCACATAAAGTTTGGCATTTGCAACCACAACTTTTGTAGCCTCAATAGTCTCAAAGTTGCTTATCTCCGTAAGCCTTGGGTATTTCTCCCCATATTTTTTCTTCAGTTTCCTAAAGTATGCAATGGCGTATGCCACAAGGTTGTTCAGGTTGTGCTGGACACTCTTCATCTCCTCCTCAAGTTTGGCAATCTTCTCATCCACAACCTTAACATCAAACTTGGAAATCTTCCTCACCGGCTTCTCCACGAGTTTGAGTATATCGTCCATAACTATTGGTCTGTGCACAAGATGCTGGAATTCGAGCATTTTCTTGAGCACCTCACCCAACTGCTCCTCCCAGGTCTTGGCCTCCTGTTCAAGAATACGGTAAACCTTGTTCTCAAAGAAAATCTTCTCAAGTGAGAAATAGTGCCACTCATTCTCCAGTTCAGCCATCCTTATCTCCAGTTCCCTGCGTAGCAGTTCCTTGGTGTAATCAGCACTGTAACGGAGAATCTCGTCAACCCCAATGAAGTGGGGATGCTTCTCCATAATTACACACGAGTTTGGAGAGATTGAGACCTCACAATCGGTAAATGCATAGAGTGCATCTATAGTCTTGTCGGGAGAAATGTCATTATGGAGATGGATGATTATCTCCGCATTTGCAGCTGTGTTGTCATCTACCTTCTTTATCTTTATCTTCCCCTTGTCATTTGCCTTGAGGATACTCTCAATGAGTACAGATGTACTCTTCCCGAAAGGTATCTCATTTATAACAAGAGTCTTTTTGTCCAGTTTGGAAATCTTTGCCCTCACCTTCACTGCCCCGCCTCTCAGTCCACGGTTGTATTTGGTGCAGTCTATAAGGCCCCCTGTAGGGAAATCGGGATAGAGTTCAAACTCCTCCCCCTTGTAGTGCGCTATTGCAGCATCAATCACCTCATTGAAATTATGCGGAAGTATCTTTGATGCAAGACCTACAGCAATACCCTCAACACCCTGTACCAGCAATAAAGGGAACTTCACCGGCAAGTTCACCGGCTCCTGGTTCCTGCCGTCGTATGAGTTCATCCACTCGGTAGTCTTTGGATTGAACACAACCTCTTTTGCAAACTCGCTCAGACGGGCCTCAATGTAACGGGGTGCAGCAGCACTGTCGCCGGTAAGTATATTTCCCCAGTTTCCCTGGCAATCCACCAGCAGGTCCTTCTGCCCCAACTGTACAAGGGCATCACCAATGGAGGCATCACCGTGGGGATGGTACTGCATGGTCTGTCCAATGATGTTTGCAACCTTATTGTAACGGCCGTCATCAATATTCTTCATTGCGTGCATTATACGCCTCTGCACAGGCTTGAAGCCGTCAGAAATGTGCGGCACAGCACGTTCAAGGATTACATAAGAAGCATAATCAAGAAACCAGTCCCTGTACATTCCGGTGAGTTTGTACTTGTTCTCACCATCCTGTATAAGTTTCTCAAATTTTCCCGACCCCTCTTCTGCTCCGTCGGGAATATCCTCAAACTCCTCCTGCATACCTGTTATTTCGTCTTCCTGCATACCGTTACTGTTGTATCTGAATTAAATGAAATCTTCCCTGTTGCGTATATCCTTTATCCTCAACTGCAAATTGGCAATTCCCCTGTAGTAGTTCTCGGCTATTGAATAGCAGATGTCCACCGGATTGCCCCCCTGCATATGGCTGAAATGCTCACTCTTGTTGAATGCTATGGCCGAGATGTGCCTGTAAGGCTCATCCTCCTGTATAAGTTCAAGTTTCAGGTGACCGTTATCACTTCCAACTATTCTTCCGTTGCCGTTGTCATACACATTCTCGGTAACAAATACCGGAGAACTGTTTCCAGGCCCGAATGGCTGGAACTGCTTCAGTATCCTGAAGAATTTGGGGGTTATCTGCTTGAAGTCAAGGAATGAATCTATATTCACTATTGGGGTGAGTATCTCCTTGGTTATCTTCTGTGCCACAAAATTCTCAAACCTTTCCGAGAACTCTGCCAGGTTCTCCTCCTTAAGGGTCATGCCGGCTGCATACATATGGCCGCCAAAGTTCTCAAGCAGATCAGAGCAGCTCTCTATTGCCTCGTACAGGTCAAAACCGGGGATGCTCCTCGCTGAACCTGTAACAAATCCGTTTGAGTTTGTAAGCACAATTGTAGGCTTGTAATATGCCTCAACCAGACGGCTCGCCACAATACCTACAACACCCTTGTGCCATTGCGGGTTATAGACCACAGTTGATTTGCGCACCTCAAAATCCGGAGAATGTTTCACCATTTCAATTGCCTCAACGGTAATCTCACGGTCCACATTCTTCCTTTCATTATTATGGACATTTATCTCCTTGCCAATATTGAGGGCATCCTCCTCCTTGCGCGAAGTGAGCAGATCCACCGCCATACGTCCGCTCTCCATTCTGCCCGCAGCATTGATTCTCGGACCTATCTTGAACACAATGTCATCAATTGAAATTGTATGTTTTTCCAGTCCCGACAACTTTATCATTGAAAGCAACCCCTTGCGCGGAGCCTCATTCAGCTGTTTGAGGCCATAGAATGCCAGTACCCTATTCTCCCCGGTAACCGAAACCAGGTCTGTGGCAATACTCACGGCAACCAGATCAAGAAGATGTACAATCTGCTCAAAAGGGATACCGTATTTCTTGGCATATCCCTGCACCAGTTTGAACCCTACTCCGCATCCCGACAAATCATCAAACGGATAATGGCAGTCATCCCTTTTCGGGTCCAATATTGCCACTGCCTCAGGGAGGGTCTCATCGGGAAGATGGTGGTCACAGATGATGAAATCTATTCCCCTCTCCTTTGCATACTGCACCTTTTCAACAGCCTTTATACCGCAATCAAGAGCAATGATAAGGGTATATCCCCCCTCATGTGCCCAATCAATTCCCTTGTAAGATATTCCATATCCCTCATCATACCTCACCGGAATATAATACTCCAGATTCTGGGTAAGAGTACTCAAAAAAGTATATACCAACGAAACCGCAGAGGTCCCGTCAACATCATAATCTCCATAAACGAGAATCTTCTCGTTGTTTGTGACAGCCCTGTGCACACGCTCCACTGCCTTCTCCATATCCTTCATCAGGAAAGGGTCATGCAACATGGAAAGGTCGGGTCTGAAAAAGGTCCTGGCCTCCTCATAAGTTGTAATCCCTCTCTGCACCAAAAGGTTGGCCAACACAGGATCCGTTCCCAGTTCCTGAGCCAGACGGCGCACAGCAGCCGGATTCCCCGGCTCCTTCACAATCCACTTTCTGCCAATATTTGTAATTTCCATAACATACAAAGATAAAAATTTAATTTTTCAAAAACAAGGGCTATTTTTAAAACCCGGTCCCCGGGTTTTATTAAATTTTCTCTTTTAACGGAAAATATTTATATTTGCTTTTTGTACATTCCCGGCTCAGTTGCCAGGAGAAAAGTTAAGCAAAATATTAAAATTTATATATATGGAATTGAATTTGAACGAACAGGAGCAGAACAGGCGCAATGCTCTTGTACAGATGAGGGAACTTGGCATTGAGCCATATCCTGCAGCAATGTATCCGGTTAATGCCACTACTGAGGACATAAGGGAGAGATTTAATCCCGAGGAGGGAAATTTCCAGGACGTTGCAATTGCAGGACGTATCATGAGCCGCAGAATCATGGGTGCAGCGGCATTCATTGAACTTATGGATGAGAAAGGAAGGGTGCAGGTTTATGTAAAGAGGGATGAGATATGCCCAGGTGAGGACAAGACCCTTTACAATACAGTTTTCAAGAAACTTCTTGACATTGGCGATATCATTGGAATAAAAGGCTTTGCTTTTGTGACTCAGACAGGCCAGAAATCAGTTCATGCAAAAGAACTTACAGTACTCAGCAAATCTTTGCGCGTACTCCCGATAGTAAAGGAGAAGGACGGTGAGGTATTTGATGCATTCTCTGACCCAGAGTTGAGATACCGCCAAAGATACGTAGACCTCATTGTAAACCCTCAGGTAAGGGAGACATTCATGAAGAGGTCGAAAATAATCTCAACCATGCGCCGTTTCTTTGATGAGAGAGGTTGCCTTGAGGTTGAGACCCCTATCCTGCAGCCAATCCCTGGAGGTGCTACAGCAAGACCGTTCATCACTCACCACAACACATTGGATATGCCTCTATACCTCCGTATTGCAAATGAGTTGTACCTGAAACGCCTAATAGTTGGCGGTTACAACGGTGTTTATGAGTTTGCAAAGAACTTCCGCAACGAGGGTATGGACAGAACCCACAATCCGGAGTTTACCTGTATGGAGATTTATGTTGCATACAAAGACTACAACTGGATGATGGACTTTGTGGAGGAGATGCTCAAGACTGTGGCACAGGCTGTAAACGGAACTACAAAAGTGAACATAAACGGCACAGAGGTTGATTTTGGTGCAGAATACAGAAGACTCCCTATGCTTGAAGCAATTAAGGAGTATGCAGGTGTGGATATTGAGGGTATGAGTGAGGCGGAACTGCGCGAGACCTGCAAGAAACTGCATATAGAGATAGACGAGAAGATGGGCGAGGGCAAACTCATTGATGCAATCTTCGGAGAATATTGCGAGAAACACCTTATCCAGCCAACTTTCATTACAGACTACCCTGTATCAATGTCACCTCTTACAAAACGCCACAGGAGCAAACCAAATCTTACAGAGCGTTTTGAACTCTTCGTTTGCGGCAAGGAGCTGGCAAATGCCTACAGTGAACTCAACGACCCTATTGACCAGCTGGCACGTTTTGAGGACCAGTTGAAACTCAAGGATAAGGGCGATGACGAGGCAATGTACATAGATATGGACTTTGTACGCGCACTTGAATACGGTATGCCTCCTACATCCGGCATGGGTATTGGAATTGACCGTCTTACAATGTTCATGACAGGACAGACCACCATCCAGGATGTATTGTTCTTCCCTCAAATGAGGCCTGAAAGCTACAAATAAAACAATATAGACCAATGCCCGGGGTCCAGAAATGGGCTGCCGGGCATTCCATTTCCAAACAACAGATATCGGGATGAAAGTTCTAGAAATCACATCTGCACAGAATCCAAAGATAAAGGAAGTGGCGGCACTTATGGAGAAATCCAGAGAACGCCGCACACAGAAGCTATTCATTGTTGAAGGGATACGCGAGACAGAAGCCTGCATCCGCAACGGTTTCACAATCAAGAGTATCTTTTTCAACAGTCAGATTATCACTGCTGAGCAGATACTGGATATCTTCCCGACAAAGAGTGTCACAAACGGGAACTCCCTTCCTGCACTATTCTCCCTCACCCCTGCCGCATATTCCAAAATAGCCTACAGGGAAAATACAGAGGGCATTGTTGCCGTAGTGGAAGAAAAAAGGCTCACCCTGGAGAATGTAAAATTTGGAAAGAAATGGGAACAGCCCCTTGTACTTGTAGTGGAAAGCGTTGAGAAACCGGGCAATCTTGGAGCACTGCTCCGCACTGCCGACGCCTGCGGCATAGACGCCGTACTGATATGCGACCCGCTCACAGACCTGTACAACCCAAACCTGATCCGCTCAAGTCTTGGCGGAATATTCACCAACCAAGTTGTAGCATGCAGCAATGAAGATGCGCTGGCGTGGCTCCGCGCCCACAACATAAACATCTTTACAGCCCAACTCCAGGACTCCAAATGGTATTACGACACAAATATGGCCACCCCTACCGCAATAGTTATGGGCACAGAGTCAACCGGCCTTACAGAATTCTGGAGGCAAGCCTCAAATGCAAAAATAAAGATTCCAATGCTGGGCGAACTTGACTCCCTCAATGTCTCGGTCTCTGCCGCCATACTCTGCTACGAAGCCGTAAGACAAAGATGCCTGTAATCCCGTAACACCAGTCCAAACAAAAAAGCCTCTTGATTGTATATATGCAAAAGAGGCATATGAAATATCTGGTTTTAGCAACAGCAATATTGGTGGCTCTGGGGACAAACCTTATGGCCCAGACACAACAACCGCAACCTCTCACTCTAGAAGAGGCATCTGCACTACTGGCCGGAAACAACAACGCAATAAAGATATCCAGAGAAGCAATTGGAATTGCCAAAGCCCAGGAAAAGCAACTGAACGCCGCCTGGTACCCCTTCATAACCGCAACAGGGGGTTACGTCCATTTTTCAAACGACATATCTGCCGACGCCAACCTTGGAGAACTGGCCCAGGATGCCCTGCATAACCTTGAGGGAGCAGTCCCAGGTCTGGAACAGCTCCTTTCCCAACTTGTCCCCCAACTGCAGCAAATAGTGTCAGGACTGGGCAACGCCACCCTATCGGTTCCTCTGCTCAGGCAAAATGTTGCAACAGCCGATGCGGCTGCGATATGGCCACTTATAACCGGTGGCAAGAGAATCTACGCAGGAAGGGTAGGGAAAGGGATTCATACCACCGCCCAACATCTGCAGACACTCACATACAACGCACAGATGGCCCTCATGCTGAATGCCTACTACACTCTGAAACTCAGTAGGGAGGTGGAAATGATGCAACAGGAAAACCTGCAATATATCACAAAACTGCACAGCAATGCCAGAAGACTTAAAGAAGAAGGATTCATAAACAGGGCAGAGTTTCTTGTAGTTGAAGTAGCCATGAAAGAGGCCGTACGAGAACTTGAAACCGCCCGCCACAACTCCGGAACGGCAAATTCAGCACTGTGTGCAATACTTGGCACAGACATGGAAATACAACCTCAGGCAAGTTACTTCACATTGGACTCACTTCCCGACAACCATACCCTTGAGGAGGCCATATACCGTAACAATGCACAACTTAAGATCCTCAATGCTCAAAGGGAGATACTGCAAAACAGGGAAAAAATTGCACAAAGCAACTATATCCCCAATATTGCCCTTTTCGCAAGACAGAATCTGTATTCCAGCAACATTCCAAAGAATCTTGTCCCCCGCACAACAATTGGCGCTGCAATGCAGTGGGATATCTTTGACGGCCTGGCCAGAGAAAATGAAATAAAGAAAACCCGTCTTGAGCAGAACCAGATGGAATATGCCACAGAACAGGCCGAAAAGGACCTCCTTACTGCATCCATTGCCCTAAGGAGCCGCATGACAGATGCCTCCTACAATATCAGTACCCTGCAACAGACAAAACAACTCGCTGAAGAACTGCTCAGGGAGAGGGAGAAAAGTTTTGCAGAGGGACTATGCACATCCACAGAAGTAGTGGAAGCACGCACAATGCTCACCAAAACCGGCACAGCCCTGGGTGCAGCACACTGGCAATACTGCACAGCACTGGCAAACCTGCTTGCATTAACCTCATATACAGACAAATTTATAGAACTTCACAATGAATACAGACAATAAGTTACTGCTCAAAATAACCACGTGCATTGTGGTTACAGTTGCAGTCATCTCCGTTTTCGGAATGATACTGTGCAAAGACACGCCCCAGATTCTGCAAGGGGAAATAGAATGCACCCAAATAAAGATATCGGGAAAACTGCTGGGCAGAATAGAAAAATTCCATGTACAGGAAGGTGATATGGTAAATGAAGGGGACACTCTGGTACTTGTAAACAGTCCAGAGACCAACGCTCTAATGACGAGTGTCACAGCCCTGAAGGATGCTGCGGCATACCAGAACAGGAAAATTGACTCAGGAGCAAGGGAACAGGTTATTGAAACTCTCAGACAAGCCTGGATTGCCGCCCAGGCTCAGGCTTCACTTGCCATTTCAACAAATGAAAGGATAGAACGCCTGTATAAAGACAGTGTTGTAACACTTCAGAGAAGAGATGAGGCCGCTGCTATGGCACAAGCAGCCCAGGCTGCTGAAAAGGCGGCCAGATACCAATATGAAATGGCTCTTGAAGGGGCACGTACAGAAGACAAGGAGGCATCCAGGGCAATGGTAGATGCTGCGCAAGGCAATGTGGACGAAATTGGAGCACTCCTGAAAGACAGCCGCCTCACAGCCCCTGCAGACGGTATCATTTCAGAGATTTACCCTTCACAAGGCGAACTGGTAATGCCGGGAGCCTCAATCATGAACCTTCTGGTACTGGAAGACAGCCATGTAGTGCTGAATATAAGGGAAGACTTGCTGCACCACTTCAGTCCGGGGAAAAAATTCAAGGGGAAGATACCTGCCCTGGACAACTACAAGATGGAGTTTGAAGTATATTACACAAGCCCTCTGGGAAGTTACGCAACCTGGCAAAGCAGCAGCCAGAACAACAGCTACAATCTGGTGACATTCAAAATAAAGGCAAGGGCTGCAGAAAAAGGGCACCACGCCTCACAACTGCGCCCCGGGATGAGTGTAATTGTAGAATTATGAAAAATGCACTTCACAGAGAATTGCAGAGGATTATCCACTGCAAAAGGCATATCATTGCAGCGGCAGCAATCCCTTTGCTGTCACTCATCTTCATGGCTACAATTTTCGGGAACGGCAAAATAGAGAATCTCCCCGTAGGGGCAGTTGACTGCAGCAATACACCAATTTCCCGACAAATAATCCAATCTGTAGACGCCTCCCCCATAACCGGTATATCCGAGAAACATATCTACAGCAATGAAGCCCAAGCAAAACAGGCCATGCAGAAGATGGATATTTTCGGATACATTGTAATCCCCGAAAATTTTGCCCGGGATCTTTACAGCGGAACAAAGCCGACAATCACCTACTACCACCACTATGCCCTCCTTGCTGTAGGAGGAGAGATCCAAAGTGCCTTTGTAAAGGCACTGGGGGCAGTCTCAGCCTCCCTTATTGGAGAAAGCGGAAATCTGTCGGGAACAACACATGCCCAGATTGAATCCATAACCCTCCCCACCAATGCACTGTTTGTCTCAACATACAACTCAACCCTGAATTACGGTACATTCCTCTCCTACCCGTTCTTCTTCATATTCTTCCAGATATTCATCCTTACATTTACGGTCTACATCATAGGAACCGACATGAACAGGGAATGGTTGGCAAGTGGAGGAGGAAACATACTTAAGGCTCTGGCTGGCAAACTGGCCCCATATGCCGCATTGTTCATAATACAGACACTCCTTGCCAACATAATCTTCTTTTATGTGGCTGCCATTCCGTTGGAAGGGAGCTTCATTGCAATAAATGCAAGTTCAATCCTCTTTACCATAGCAACAATGGCAATGGGGACAGCCATAATATCCGTGATTCCAAGAACTGCCATAGCCATAAGCATTGCCTCCATGATAGGGGCTCTGGGAGCCACAGCTTCGGGGGTCACATTTCCTGTAGAGAACATGTATCCCGCCTTTGAGTCATTTTGCAGTATCCTTCCCGTAAGGCACTTTATAGAAGCCAACCATGCTATCCTCTACAATGGTGCGGGATTCGGCTACAGTTGGGACAACTATGCCGCAATGCTGCTGGCCTGCATGACTTGCTCTGCAACAACCCCACTCCTGAAAAGGGGAATACTCAAAGGATACGGGAAGCCACTTCCTGCAATATGGGGAGCCGCTCTCGTAATGCTTGGAGGTACCGTAGGCTACGGGATTCTCTATGGACTGATGTACCATCCCAATACAGTTACAGAAGTTCCGGTTGCAGCAATTGACAAATCAGAGACACCTCTCAGCAGAGAATACATACGCAATCTCAACGCAACCCAGGGGATCCGCATATGTGCTCTATGCCCAGGTATCCCGCAGGCAAGGGAACTCATGAAGCAGGGAAAGGCCAAGGGGATAATAATCCTCCCTGAAGAATTCACACAGTTTGTTGTGCAGGGCAAGGAGTCATCCTTTGCAGTATATGAAACCACAACATCCTTTTTATACTACCTTACAATACAGAAAGCGGCTGCCTCTGCAATGCAGGAACTGAACAACAGCCTCAGGGAGGGGAGCGTAAGGCTTCTCCCTCTCCAGCAACAGCTTGCCATTGCCTCTGCACCGGTATTCAATATAAACGGAGTTGCAGTTTACAACCACAACGGAGGCTACGGATCATATCTTCTTCCGATTGCAATAATTGTCATCCTTTTCCAGACATTGCTCATGTGCTCGGGAATACTGGGAGGAACCGGAACCGTCTCCCCTCTGAGATATATTCCAAAATTGGCTGTTGCCTACTTTCTCCTCTCCTTTTTCCTTGCAGGATTTGTACCATACATATTCGGACTCCCCACACTGGCAGATAAAATGGAACTCTTCATGTTCCTGCTGCTGTTCATACTCACATCATCATTGTTTGCCGGCTCCATAACCACTTTTTTCAAGGATCCGGAAGAGGTGATGCTGTATGTCCCGGTATTTTCAGTAGCCCTCATATTTTTGTCGGGAACATCATTTCCAATGGTACAGATACCCCATTTCTGGCAAGTTGTACATTATATTTTTCCAACTTCCCCAGCAATTGCAGGATACCTGAAACTCAACTCCATGGGAGGCAACCTGCATGACATCATACCGGAAATTGCAATTCTCTTGGCACAACTGTGCATTTACGGTGCAATATTCTCCCTTTACACCAGGAAAATTGTAAATTTGCAGAAACATTAGTGCAAATTACAATGGCAAAATTTTCACTTGTCGGGAATCCCATTTCCCACTCAAAAAGCCCGGCACTGTTCAGAGCAGCATATCCCAGTACCGCGCATACATATTCGTTGCTTGAGGCACCTACATGCAGGGAGGCGATGAAACTTTTTTTGGAAGAGGGCTTTACAGGGACCAATGTCACCTCCCCGTTCAAGGATGAAGTGATGGAATATGTCTCTTTCCCTGACAATATATCCTCCACTTTGGGAAGTTCCAATACAATCATCTGCAAAGAGGGAAAACTCCACTCATACAACACAGACTACTACGGCGTAATGAACACACTTTCAGACTCCCTGCAGATAACCTCACCAAACTGGAAGGAGAATCAGCCCACAGCACTTGTCATAGGTGCAGGAGGAGCAGGCAAGGCTGCAGCACTTGCTGTACGTGATATGGGAATGAAAGTATATTTCGCCAACAGAAGTTCCCATAATGCAGTCCCCTTTGCCACAAAAATTGGGGTAGAATACATACCATTGGACAAAATACCGCTTGTCCTGCCTGAAACAGGAATAATTGTGTACAATATCTCAATGGAAATAGAGCCAATGCGTTTTGCAGACCTTGCCGGAAAAACCGTCCTTGAGGCCAATTACGCATCTCCCAATTTGCTCAACAATGGAGCCGGCAATTATATCAGCGGACGCTATTGGCTTTACAATCAAGCCATTCCTGCATTCAACCTGTTTACAGGCGAGGAACCGGATACAGCGGCTATGAGGGATATAATGGGAATATAGCATACCTGTGGATAACTTTTGCTTTTTTTTTACTTCTATATTCAAATAAAATTGTAATTTTAGCCGTTAAAACATTTAAGGAATGTCATTCAATAAAGTTATTCTAATTGGCAATGTGGGCAAGGACCCTGAAGTAAGGCATCTGGAGACAGGCATAGCAGTGGCTTCATTCACCTTGGCAACAACAGAGAGGTACAGGAACAGGAATGGGGAACTGCAGGACCAGACGGAATGGCACAATATCGTGTGCTGGAGGAATCTTGCTGAACTCTCTGAAAAGTACATAAACAAAGGGGCACAGATTTTTGTGGAAGGGAAGATCCGTACAAGAAGCTGGTCAGACCAGACTGGAGCCAAAAGATATACTACTGAAATTGTAGCGGACAATATAAGGCTGCTTGACAGGAAAGGCACAACCGTTCCTTCAACAGATGCACCGATGCAGGGAAATTCTCCTGCTCCGGCCGCAGCCCAGCAGACATATTCCGCGCCGGTTGAAGACACATCGGATGACCTTCCGTTCTAAAAAGAATTTTAAACATACATAATAAAACAGACTTATGAAAGTAGATGTTGTACTTGGCCTGCAATGGGGCGACGAAGGCAAGGGTAAAATTGTAGATGTACTGGCTAATTCATATCCTGTAATTGCAAGATTCCAGGGTGGTCCAAATGCCGGTCACTCACTGCATTTTGAAGGCAAGAAGTTTGTCCTTCACACCGTACCGTCAGGAGTATTCAGGAAAAATGCTGTCAATATCATTGGCAATGGTGTTGTGATTGATCCAATCATCTTCAAGGAGGAATGCATGGAAATTGAAGCAACCGGTGTACCTGTAAGGGAAAGGGTTATAATTTCAAAAAAAGCACACCTGATTCTTCCTACACACAGAATTATTGATGCCGCATCCGAGGCAGCCAAAGGCAAATCAAAAATCGGTTCAACCCTCAAGGGCATTGGACCTACATATATGGACAAGACCGGCCGTAACGGCCTTAGAGTAGGTGATATCCTCACAGCAGACTTTGCTGACAGGTTCCTTACCCTCAAAAACAAGCATATTGCAACTCTGGCACAGTTCGACTACCAGTACAATGCAGAGGAGAAAGAGAGCGAGTGGATGGAGGCAATTGAATACCTCAAGACATTCAATCTTGTTGATGGAGAATATGTTGCAAACAAATACCTTACAGACAACAAGAAAATTCTTGCAGAGGGAGCACAGGGCACAATGCTTGATGTTGACTTCGGTTCATACCCATTTGTAACATCATCTTCAACAACTTGTGCAGGTGTATGTACAGGATTGGGTGTTGCCCCTACCAAAATAGGCAAAGTATATGGTATCTTCAAAGCTTATTGTACAAGAGTGGGCAGCGGTCCGTTCCCTACTGAACTCAATGATGAGACCGGAGAGGAATTGCGCAAGAAAGGCTTTGAGTTCGGTGCAACTACAGGCCGTCCAAGAAGAACCGGTTGGTTGGATCTTCCAGCCCTTAAATATGCAATCATGCTTGATGGCGTAACTGAACTTATAATGATGAAGGCAGATGTCCTTGACACATTTGAGACCATCAAAGTTGCAACAGGATACAAAGTTGACGGTGTTGAGACAGATCAGGTTCCATATGACACTTACGCAGAGATTGAGCCTATCTACAAGGAATTCAAAGGATGGAACAAAGACCTTTCACAGATTACCCGTGAGGAGGAACTTCCATTTGAGTTCATGAACTACGTAAGATTCATTGAGAAAGAACTTAACGTTCCAATCTCTGTAATCTCACTTGGACCAGACCGCGTACAGACAATTTTCCGTAACGAGGAGTAACTGCAGGCAAAACTGCATATAAATAAAATGTCGGGAAGATGATTTTCCCGACATTTTTTGTTTTACTTCCGGGATTTGTTTCTCTTCCGGGAAACACCTTGCCTGCTGAAAAAAGAGAGGGTACCCTTTTCATTGGGCACCCTCATCCTATTTTACCTGTACGCAGATTATTTCTTCAAGAACTCATCAATGAAGTTTGCAACCTCAGGTTTGTCAATCTGTCTTCCAACGATAATACCGTTCTGGTCAACAAAAATGTTCTGAGGAATATATCTTACATAGTACATTCTACCAACCTCGTTATCCCAGAATTTAAGGTCTGAAACCTGAGGCCAAGTTAGTTTGTCATCTTTGATACCTTTTACCCATGCATCATAATCCCTGTCATGAGAAACGCCAAGAATCTCAAAACCCTTCTTGTTGTATTTCTTGTAGATTTTTACAAGGTCAGGATTGAATGCACGGCATGGACCACACCAGCTTGCCCAGAAATCAACCATTGTAAGTTTGTTCTTTGAATAGATGTCAGAGAATTTAACTGGTTTCCCATCAGGATCATTCTGAACGAAATCTGGAGCTTTCTGGCCAGGCTGCAATGATTTGATAAGAGCAACAGTCTCTTTTACCTCTTTAAGAGTCTCATTGTTTGCATATGCAGCAACTGTATCAAATGTAGCAACTTTTGCATCCAACTCAGCAACAGGAAGATCACCAACCTCAGATGCGAATGTGCTCAACGCGAACAAAGAAGTAGGATTTGCAGCAATATATGCAGCATTCATATCCTCAATTTCCTTATTGCATTTATTGTATACTTCTCTTACCTGCTCCTGCTCCTCTTTAGAAAGTTTACTGTAAACTTTCAACAAAGAGTCAAGGTTGTTTGCAGTATACAACTCCTCTCTCTTGGCATTTACAGCCTCAATATGTGACTGTACAGCAGCAGTTGTAACAAGTTTTGCATTCTTAAGGTCAGCAGCATCTACATTAACGTCATATTTCTCATTCTCAAGGAAGAATCTCTTAAGAGCTACTTTCTTCTTACCTTTCAGGAATGAAATGGTATAGTTTGCAGGAGTGTTGGTCTCACCTTTGATTGTAGCTTTGCCATTAACCAATACTACTGTATCAGCAACTGGAGTAGCTTTTGTACCACCAGCAAATACCAAAGTATCGCTTGGCAACTGTGTAAGGTCACCTGTAACGTTTACGTTAACGGTGTAGCCTGTCTCAGGCTGTCCGGCGCATGAAGCAAATAGAGCAACTGCTGCCACTAGAAATAATTTTTTCATCTTGTTTAGTTTTATAAATTATGTGTGTTATTTATACCATTCCTTGTACATAAGATACCCCTGCGCATTCTTGTGGGCTGCCTCATATACTGCTTCTGAAGAATCTTTTACCTTCTTTGCCGGTATGCCTGCATATACCCCAGGTTCAAGCACCGCATTGCTCAGCACTACCGCTCCAGCCGCAATTATTGTATTGTCGGGGACAACTGCATTGTCCATTATTATGGCTCCCATTCCTATAAGGACATTGTTTCCAATCTTTGCTCCATGGATAATTGCGTTATGCCCAACAGAAACATCATTACCTATCTCGCTTACCGACCTCTCATATAGGGTGTGGACTACAGCGCCATCCTGGATATTCACCCTGTCACCTATCTTGATTGTATTCACATCTCCCCTGAGCACAGTACCATACCAGATGCTGCAGTCATCTCCCATAGTTACATCCCCAATGATTGCCGCATTCTCTGCAAGGAAACAATCTTTCCCGAATTTTGGTGTATATCCCCGTAACTCTCTAATAATCGCCATCTCCCGATATTTTTATAATGAACTACAAATATAATAAAATATCATAAAAAAGATTGACTCGGATACAGTATTTTCCGTATCCGAGTCAATCTTATATATTACAATCTTAATTATTACTCAGCCTGCTCTTTGCTCTGTCTGGATTTCATCATCCTCTGATAATCCTCCATTGAAGCAACAACAAGTTTTTCATACTCCCTCTGGCCTGTACCTGCAGGAATTGGATGACCGCAGATAACATTCTCCTTAAGACCTTCCAAGGTATCAACTTTACCGTGGATTGCAGCCTCGCTAAGCACTTTTGTTGTCTCCTGGAATGATGCCGCAGACATGAAACTGCTTGTCTTCAACGCTGCTCTTGTAATACCCTGGAGAACCTGATTTGAAGTTGCAGGAACTGCATCCCTTGCCTCAACAAGTTTAAGATCCTGGCGTTTCAAGATAGAGTTCTCATCCCTCAACCTTCTTACGCTCACAATCTGTCCAGCCTTAAGGTTCTGTGAATCACCGGCATCAAGGACAACCTTCTTATCCCAGATTTCATCATTCTCCTGCATGAACTCCCATTTGTCAACAAGTTGTTCAGGAAGGAATCTTGTATCACCCGGATCAACTATCTCTACCTTACGCATCATCTGTCTTACAATGATCTCAAAGTGCTTGTCATTGATCTTCACACCCTGGAGACGGTAAACCTCCTGGATTTCATTGACAATATACTCCTGAACCTTTGTAGGACCTTGGATTGCCAGAATATCTGCTGGAGCAATTGCTCCGTCAGAAAGAGGCATACCTGCGCGTACATAGTCGTTCTCCTGAACAAGAATCTGCTTAGAAAGCGGAACAAGATAACGCTTCTCCTCACCAGTCTTTGATTTTACGATAATCTCCCTGTTACCTCTCTTGATCTTACCCATGAGTACCTCACCATTGATTTCGGATACAATTGCAGGGTTGGATGGGTTACGTGCCTCAAACAACTCGGTAACACGAGGAAGACCTCCTGTAATATCACCCGACTTGCCTATAGCGCGAGGTATCTTAATGAGGATATCACCTGCAACCAGTTCCTGCCCGTTCTCAACCATGATATGGGCTCCCACTGGCAAGTTGTACTGTTTCAAATCATTGCCATCTGCATCAACAATTCTGATACTAGGGTTCTTTGATTTGTCCCTGCTCTCAATTACAACTTTATCCCTATGCAATGAGAACTCATCAGCAGACTCCTCTCTGTAAGTAACACCCTCAATCAGTCCATCATAAACTACCTTACCGGCAAGCTCTGTGATTGTAACTGCATTATATGGGTCCCATTTACAGATAAGATCACCTTTGGTAACTGTATCACCATGTTTCTTGTACAAATCTGCGCCATAAGGAATATTGTACTGAGACAATGTAATTCCGGTATTGGCATCAACAATCTTCATCTCAGCAGTACGTCCTACAACAATCTCCCTTGTCTCGTTAGCCTCAACCTTGGAAATTGTCCTCAACTCCTCAAACTCAACCTTACCCTCATATTTGGACTTGATCTCACTCTCAGATACACTACCTGATGCAGTACCACCCACGTGGAAAGTACGAAGAGTCAACTGTGTACCTGGCTCACCGATAGACTGCGCTGCAATTACACCCACTACCTCACCTTTTTCAACCATACGGCCTCTTGCAAGGTTACGTCCGTAACATTTCGCGCACACACCTTTCTTGCTCTCGCAAGTAAGCACTGAGCGAATCTCAACAGCCTCAATTGGCAATGACTCAATAAGAGCTGCAATATCCTCGGTAATCTCCTCTCCAGCACCAATGATCTTCTCACCGGTAAGAGGATTATATACATCATGAACTGTTGTTCTACCAAGGATTCTGTCATAAAGACTCTCAACAATGTCATCCTTATTCTTGATTGCTGTAGCAACAAGACCTCTCAAAGTACCGCAATCCTCCTCATTGATGATTACATCATGTGAAACATCCACAAGCCTACGGGTCAAATAACCTGCATCAGCAGTCTTCAACGCTGTATCGGCCAAACCTTTACGGGCACCGTGTGTAGAGATGAAGTACTCCAATACAGAAAGGCCCTCCTTAAAGTTTGAAAGAATTGGGTTCTCAATAATCTCTGCACCTGTAGAACCTGATTTCTGAGGTTTTGCCATCAGACCACGCATACCGCACAACTGACGGATCTGCTCTTTGGAACCACGGGCACCAGAGTGAAGCATCATGTATACAGGATTGAATCCCTGATTGTCTGTAGAAATCTGTTTCTCCACAATATTGGTAAGCTTGGCATTGGTATTGGTCCAAATGTCAACTACCTGGTTATAACGCTCATTATTGGTGATCAGACCAAGGTTATAGTTAGCCTGGATGCTCTCAACCTGTGCATAACCGTCACTTACAAGTTTTGCTTTCTCCTCAGGGATAATCACATCACCCAAGTTGAATGACAATCCACCTTTGAAGGCCATCTTGTAACCGAGGTTCTTGATGTCATCAAGGAACTGTGCAGTTCTTGCAACACCAGAAACTTTAAGCACATTACCAATGATATCCCTCAAAGACTTCTTTGTAAGAATCTCATTTATATATCCTACTTCAACCGGAACCAACTGGTTTACAAGAATTCTACCTGCAGTAGTCTTCACCATATGGTATCCCTGTGAAGGATCTGACATTACTTTTGGAAGTCTCACATTAACCTCTGCGTGAAGAGCAAGTCTGCCCTCATTGTGGGCTATGATTATCTCCTCCGGGCCATAGAAGTTCATACCCTCTCCTTTTGCTCCAGGACGTGGTTTTGTAATATAGTACAATCCAAGCACCATATCCTGTGACGGTACTGTAATAGGAGCACCGTTCGCCGGGTTAAGGATATTGTGAGAACCAAGCATCAGCAACTGCGCCTCAAGGACAGCAGCATTTCCAAGAGGAAGGTGTACAGCCATCTGGTCACCGTCAAAGTCGGCGTTGAATGCAGTACATGCAAGTGGATGCAACTGTATTGCCTTACCCTCAATCAATTTAGGCTGGAATGCCTGGATACCCAATCTGTGAAGGGTAGGTGCACGGTTCAACAACACCGGATGACCCTTCATTACATTCTCAAGAATATCCCAGATTACAGGATCCTTCCTGTCAACAATCTTCTTGGCAGACTTAACGGTCTTAACAATGCCACGCTCAATTAGTTTCCTTATAATGAACGGTTTGTAAAGCTCAGCAGCCATAAATTTAGGAAGACCGCACTCATGCATCTTAAGCTCCGGACCAACGACAATTACAGAACGTGCAGAATAGTCAACCCTCTTACCCAACAAGTTCTGACGGAAACGGCCCTGTTTACCTTTCAAACTGTCAGACAATGATTTGAGGGTTCTGTTAGCCTCTGTCTTAACGGCATTTGACTTCCTTGAATTATCAAATAGCGAATCTACAGCCTCCTGCAGCATACGCTTCTCATTTCTTAGAATAACCTCAGGAGCCTTAATCTCAATAAGTCTCTTCAGACGGTTATTTCTGATAATTACCCTTCTGTACAAATCATTAAGGTCTGATGTTGCAAACCTTCCGCCATCAAGCGGAACCAATGGTCTCAACTCCGGTGGAATTACCGGAATGACCTTAAGGATCATCCACTCAGGTTTGTTGATATCTTTGGACTCTCTGAAAGCCTCAATTACACTAAGTCTCTTGAGTGCATCAGCCTTCCTCTGCTGTGATGTCTCAGTCTCAATCCTACTTCTGAGGCTGTATGACAAATCATCCAAATCAACCTTGCAAAGCAAAGTATAGATAGCTTCAGCACCCATACCTGCTATGAACTTGTTAGGATCTGAATCCTCAAGCATCTGGTTCTCTTTTGGAAGAGTATCCAGAATGTTCAGGTATTCCTCCTCGGTAAGAAGATCCAACTCCTTAACGCCACTCTCAGCTGCAAGACCCGGCTGGATAACAACGTATCTCTCATAATAAATGATGGCATCAAGTTTCTTGGTAGGGATTCCAAGAAGATAACCAATCTTATTAGGAGTAGAACGGAAATACCAAATATGCGCTACCGGTACTGTAAGGGTAATGTGACCCATTCTCTCCCTACGTACCTTCTTCTCTGTAACCTCTACACCACACCGGTCACAAATGATTCCGCGGTAACGGATTCTTTTGTATTTACCGCAATGGCACTCATAATCCTTTGACGGACCGAAAATTCTCTCGCAGAACAAACCGTCCCTTTCAGGCTTATAAGTACGGTAGTTTACAGTTTCTGGCTTCAGAACCTCACCAGAAGATCTGTCAAGAATCTCCTCCGGTGAAGCAAGCCCTATAGTAATTCGGTTGAAATTGCTTTTAACCTTAATCTCTTTCTTAAAAGACGACATATTACCTGTTATTTCAAATTATCAAAAACCAATTAGTCCAAATTTACGCTAAGTCCCAAGCCGCGCAACTCATGCAACAATACGTTAAGCGACTCTGGAATACCTGGCGACGGCATTGGATCACCTTTGACAATAGCCTCGTAAGCCCTTGACCTTCCAATCACATCATCAGACTTGATTGTAAGGATCTCCTGAAGGATATTTGAAGCACCGAATGCCTCAAGTGCCCAAACCTCCATCTCTCCAAATCTCTGACCTCCGAACTGGGCTTTACCACCAAGAGGCTGCTGTGTAATAAGTGAGTAAGGACCAATAGAACGTGCATGCATCTTGTCATCAACCATGTGGCCCAACTTGATCATGTATGTTACACCAACTGTAGCCGGCTGGTCAAACTTCTCACCTGTACCACCGTCACTCAAATATGTCTTGCCGTATCTTGGAAGACCTGCCTTGTCTGTATATTTACAGATGTCATCAAGGGCTGCGCCATCAAAGATTGGGGTAGCAAACTTAACGCCCAACTCTTTTCCAGCCCAACCAAGAACTGCCTCATAAATCTGGCCCAAGTTCATACGTGAAGGCACACCAAGAGGGTTAAGGACTATATCTACAATAGTACCGTCATCAAGGAACGGCATATCCTCATCCCTTACCACTTTGGCTACGATACCTTTGTTACCGTGTCTACCTGCCATCTTGTCACCAACTCTGATTTTCCTCTTCTTGGCAACATATACTTTGGCAAGCTGCATGATTCCTGAAGGAAGCTCATCACCAATGGTAAGATTGTACTTGATTCTCTTAAGCTCGGCATCGTACTCCTTATGGGCAATCAGATAGTTATTGATAAGAGTCTTGATCAATCCGTTGGCATGTTTGTCGTCAGTCCATTTTGTAGGATTGATGTTCTCATAATCAATTGAATCAAGAATGTCCCTTGTAAAGCCCTCTCCTTTTGCAAGGATTTCAACTCCATAAAGGTCATTTACACCCTCTGAAGTCCTGCCCTTCACAAGAACCTCAAGTTTATCCAGGAATCTGTCCCTCAATACTCCTGCCTTACGGTTGAATGTATCTTCAGCCTGCTGAACCTGAGTTTTGGTATTTTGTTTTGCCTTTTTATTGTTGGCCTCTTTACCTACTCTTGCAAACAATCTCTTGTCAATGATTGTTCCCGACAATGATGGAGATGCTTTCAATGACGCATCCTTCACATCACCGGCCTTATCACCGAAGATTGCACGCAAAAGTTTCTCCTCTGGAGACGGATCACTCTCACCCTTAGGGGTAATCTTACCTATAAGGATATCACCTGGCTCAACATTGGCACCAATTCTTATGATACCGTTCTCATCCAGGTCTTTTGTAGCCTCTTCACTTACGTTAGGGATATCTGAAGTAAGTTCCTCCATACCACGTTTGGTATCCCTTACCTCCATGATGTACTCATCAACATGGATTGAAGTGAAGATATCCTCTCTGAGGATTCTCTCTGAAAGCACAATCGCATCCTCAAAGTTGTAACCTTTCCATGGCATATATGCAACTTTAAGGTTTCTACCCAAAGCCAACTCTCCCTTCTGGGTTGCATAACCCTCAGTAAGAATCTGACCTTTCACAACCTTGTCACCTTTCTTCACAATCGGTTTAAGGTGGATTGATGTGCTCTGGTTTGTTTTTCTGTATAGAGGAAGCTTGTAAACTGTAATCTCCGGATCAAAACTTACAAATCTCTCCTCCTCAGTCCTGTCATATCTTATATGAATCTCATTGGCATCCACATAAACAATCTCTCCGGTTGTCTCAGCTGATACCTGAGTTCTTGAATCCCTTACAACGGCTGCCTCAAGACCTGTACCTACAATAGGAGCCTCTGGCCTTACAACAGGCACTGCCTGGCGCATCATGTTGGATCCCATCAAAGCACGGTTAGCATCATCATGCTCAAGGAACGGAATCAAAGATGCTGCAATTGAAGCAATCTGGTTGGGAGCAACGTCCATAAGGTGAACCTTATCCTTGCTCACAACAGGATAATCTGCCTCATAACGGCATTTGATCCTCTCATCTATAAGGTTACCGTTCTCATCCAAATGGGCATTTGCCTGAGCAACAACCTTATCTTCCTCCTCCTCTGCACTCATGTACACACATCCTTTTGGAGAAAGGTCAACAACACCGTTTTCTACTTTTCTATATGGGGTCTCAATGAATCCGAGTTCATTGATTCTTGCATAAACACACAAAGAAGAGATAAGACCAATGTTAGGACCCTCAGGAGTCTCAATTGGACACAATCTTCCGTAGTGAGTATAGTGTACGTCACGCACCTCAAAACCTGCCCTGTCTCGTGAAAGACCACCAGGTCCCAAAGCTGACAACCTACGTTTGTGAGTCATCTCAGCCAATGGATTGGTCTGGTCCATGAACTGTGACAACTGGCTTGTTCCAAAGAAAGAATTGATTACAGAAGACAATGTCTTCGCATTGATAAGGTCAATTGGGGTAAATACCTCATTGTCCCTTACATTCATCCTCTCCCTGATTGTTCTTGCCATACGCGCAAGACCAACGCTAAACTGGTTTGCCAACTGCTCACCCACTGTTCTGATTCTTCTGTTGCTCAAATGGTCAATATCATCTACTGTAGCCTTTGAGTTGATAAGCTGAATCAGATAACGGATAATCTCAATGATATCTGCCTTTGTAAGAACCCTGATATCATTTGAAGTTGACAAATTGAGTTTTCTGTTGAGACGGTATCTTCCAACCTCACCCAAGTCATATCTCTTGTCGGAGAAGAACAACTTGTCAATAACGTCTCTGGCGGTTGCCTCATCAGGTGGTTCTGAATTTCTCAACTGCCTGTATGTATAGAAAATAGCCTCTATTTCAGAGTTACACTGATCTTTCTGCAGAGTATTGTGGATAATTGCAAAATCACTTGAATTTGCATCCTCGTTGTGGATAAGGATTGTGTTTACATCTGAATCCAGGATATCCTCAATATGACTCTCCTCCAACACAGTCTCCCTATCAATGATAATCTCATTACGCTCAATTGAAACAACCTCTCCTGTATCCTCATCAACAAAGTCCTCGTTCCAAGTCTTGAGGACTCTGGCTGCCAATTTGCAGCCAATACATTTTTTAAGGTTAGTCTTGTTGACCTTAACCTCTGTAGCCAAACCAAAGATATCAAGAATATCTTTGTCACTCTCAAATCCGATAGCCCTCAGCAAAGTGGTTACCGGTAATTTCTTTTTTCGGTCGATGTATGCATACATCACATTATTGATGTCAGTTGCAAACTCGATCCATGACCCTTTGAAAGGGATAATTCTGGCAGAGTAAAGTTTTGTGCCGTTGGCATGCATACTCTGGCCAAAGAATACACCAGGAGAACGGTGGAGCTGTGAAACGACAATTCTCTCTGAACCGTTAATAATGAATGTACCCCTAGGTGTCATGTAAGGGATAGTTCCCAAATATACGTCCTGGATAACTGTATCGAAATCCTCATGCTCAGGATCTGTACAATACAATTTAAGTTTGGACTTCAATGGAACGCTGTAAGTAAGGCCTCTGTCCAGACACTCATCCATTGAATAGCGTGGTGGATCAATGAAATAGTCTATAAACTCCAGAACAAAATTGTTACGGGTATCCGTAATAGGAAAAATCTCCTGAAAAACCTTAAACAAACCTTCGTTTCTACGGTTTTCTGCTGTTGTGTCAAGCTGAAAAAAGTCTTTAAAAGACTTCAATTGCACTTCTAGAAAATCCGGATAGTCAAGGAGGGATTTAGAAGTCGCGAATGTAATCCGCTGATTATTTGTATTTTGCGACATTGTTTATGGGTTGGTTGAAAATAAACTTAAAAAAACGACAAAAAGGTTTAGGGCTTATTTGGCCCTAAACCTGACTATTTCCCGCTAAACGGGGGTTGACATTTATTTAACCTCAACCTCTGCACCAGCCTCTTCTAGAGCTGCTTTAACCTGCTCTGCCTCAGCTTTAGAAACTTTCTCTTTAACAGCCTTAGGAGCGCCGTCTACTAGATCTTTAGCCTCTTTAAGACCTAGACCTGTAAGCTCTTTAACAACTTTTACAACACCAAGTTTAGCAGCACCTGCTGATTTAAGGATAACGTCGAACTCAGTCTGCTCAGCAGCACCAGCCTCACCAGCTGCAGCAGGAGCAGCAACTACTGCAGCAGCAGCAGCTGGCTCAATTCCATATTCCTCTTTAAGTACTTTAGCTAGCTCTTGAACGTCTTTTACTGTAAGGTTAACTAACTCTTCTGCAAATTTTTTGATATCTGCCATGATTTCTTATTTTTAAATAGTTATTATTATTCTTTTTCTGATAGTGTTTTTACAATACCTGCAATCTTGCCACCGCCCTGTGAAGTAAGAGCTGAAATAACATTCTTGGCAGGTGATTGTAGCAATCCGATGATATCACCGATAAGTTCCTCACGAGACTTGATATTAACAAGTGTCTCAAGGTTGTCAGCACCAATGTACGCACATTCCTGTACCATAGCACCTTTAAGAGCTGGTTTGCCAGCGTCTTTGCCAAACTCTTTGATAAGTTTTGCAGGAGCATTGGCAGTGTTGCAGAACATTATTGCTGTTGAGCCTTTCAATACGCTCTCAAACTGCTGGTAGTCTGCTACCTGATTCATCTCCAAAGCTTTGAAGAACAAGGTATTCTTAACTACAACAAGTTTGATGTCTTTCTCAAAGCAAGCACGACGTAACTTAGAAGTAACCTCAGCATTCAAACCCTCAATGTCAGTAACATAGAAGTTTGGAGTCTCCTTAAGTTGTGCTGCTATAGATTCAATAATCAGAGTTTTATCTTCTTTTCTCATATCCAATCAATTTATTATTCAGCAGCACCGATTGTTTTACAATCTACGCAAATTCCAGGACCCATTGTTGAAGAAAGGAATACACTCTTAACATAGGTACCTTTAAGTGCCTGTGGTTTAAGTTTAATAACTGTATTAAGGAACTCGTGGGCATTCTCAGCAAGTTTGGCTGCATCAAATGATACCTTACCAATACCAGCGTGAACAATACCTTGTTTGTCAACCTTAAAGTCAATTTTACCGGCTTTAACCTCAGTAACAGCCTTTCCTACCTCCATGGTAACAGTTCCGGTTTTAGGGTTTGGCATCAAACCTCTAGGACCTAGAATTCTACCGATAGGACCAATTTTAGCCATAACTGATGGAGTACAGATAATTACGTCAATATCTGTCCAACCAGCCTTGATTTTATCAATATATTCATCCAAACCTACAAAGTCGGCACCGGCATTTCTAGCCTCCTCCTCTTTGTCAGGTGTACATAGTACAAGTACGCGGGTCTGTTTACCTGTTCCGTGTGGAAGAGTCACAACACCACGAACCATTTGGTTTGCTTTACGAGGATCTACGCCCAAACGTACAGAAATCTCTACAGTTGCATCAAATTTGGTATAAGAAGTCTCTTTTACCAAAGCGCAAGCCTCAGACACTCTGTACTGTCTGCCTTCCTCAACCTTAGCATTAGCTATTTTCTGATTTTTTGTTAGCTTACTCATTGCGTGTTGTGATTAATTAGTTTACGTCTGCAGGAAAAGTTCCCTCAACTGTGATACCCATACTTCTTGCAGTACCAGCTACCATGCTCATTGCTGACTTCAATGTGAAAGCATTCATGTCAGGCATTTTGTCCTGAGCAATAGCACGAACCTGCTCCCAGGTAACTGATGCAACTTTTTTACGGTTAGGCTCAGCTGAACCTGACTGAATTTTTGCAGCCTCTTTAAGCTGAACAGCCACAGGTGGTTGTTTTACTACAAAAGTAAAAGATTTATCACTGTAAACTGTGATAATCACTGGCAACACCTTACCGGCCTTGTCTTGTGTACGGGCATTAAATTGCTTGCAAAAATCCATAATGTTAACACCCTTTGAACCAAGTGCTGGTCCTACAGGAGGTGAAGGATTTGCTGCGCCACCTTTAATCTGCAATTTAATGAATGCGGCAATTTCTTTAGCCATAATACTTCTTTAATTATTCTTTAACTACTTGAACAAAATTTAACTCCAAAATTGTCTTTCTTCCGAAAATCTTGACCATAACTTTAAGTTTCTTCTTGTCTTCCAAGATCTCCTCAATAGTTCCGTCAAAACCGTTGAAAGGACCGTCCACTACCTTAACTGCCTCACCTACAACAAAAGGTGTAATGATTTCCTCCTCCTTGTCCATAAGCTCATCAACTCTACCAAGAATTCTGTTAACTTCAGACAGGCGAAGTGGAGAAGGCTCTTTATCTTTACCCCCCTGTTTCTCGGTAAGGAACCCTGAAATATGTGGAAGGTTTCTGATAATATGTTGAATCTCACCGGTGAGAATAGCCTCAATAAGAATATAGCCTGGATAGAAAATTCTCTCCGTGCTAACTTTTTTACCATTCTTTACCTGATAGATTTTTTCAGTTGGAATCAAGACTTGAGATACATAATCAGTAAGACCTAATCGTTTGATCTCGTTTTCAATGTACTCCTTCGCTTTCTTCTCTTTTCCACCGGCTGCGCGGACAACATACCACTTTTTGTTGGCAATCTCACTCATGATTAGTACAGCATGTTATAGATAAAAGTCATAATGTTCTTGAACACAACGTCCATGCCAAATATGACCAATGCAAAAATAACAGAAGCCACCATAACTACAATTGCCGAGTTCTGGAGTTGCGACCATGAAGGCCATGTTACTTTTTTGGACAACTCAATGTATGAGTCTTTGAAATGCAAAGCTAATTTGTTCATTACCATTTAATTATAATAACTATAATTGGAAGCCTTACAGTTATTTGATTAAAATTGAACCAAACCGTAACCTTTGGTTTGCAGGGGCAGAGCGATTCGAACGCCCATCAACGGTTTTGGAGACCGCTATTCTACCCTTGAACTATGCCCCTAAATTAGCGCTCCCTTTTTCAAGGAAGCGCTTTGTTTATCTTGTTTTTGTGAAATTACTCACCAAGTTTGGTTACCTGACCAGCACCTACTGTTCTACCACCCTCACGGATTGCGAAACGTAGACCCTCGTTAACTGCAACTGGGTAGATCAACTCTACGTTAATAGTTACGTTATCACCAGGCATTACCATCTCTACACCCTCTGGAAGAAGAATCTCACCAGTTACATCCAAAGTACGGATAAAGAACTGAGGACGATATTTGTTGTGGAATGGAGTGTGACGACCACCCTCTTCTTTCTTCAATACGTAGATCTCAGCAGTGAATTTCTTATGAGGAGTGATTGTGTTAGGTTTAGCAATAACCTGACCTCTCTTGATCTCTTTCTTGTCAATACCACGAAGAAGTAGACCTACGTTGTCACCAGCCTCACCCTGGTCAAGAAGTTTACGGAACATCTCAACACCGGTAACAGTTGATTTCTTAGGCTCCTCGCCAAGACCGATAATCTGGATCTCCTCACCAACTTTGATAACACCAGTCTCAATTCTACCAGTTGCTACAGTACCACGACCAGTGATTGAGAATACGTCCTCAA
The DNA here is from genome assembly GCA_045592325.1 of Candidatus Egerieisoma sp. Taxonomy (GTDB): domain Bacteria; phylum Bacteroidota; class Bacteroidia; order Bacteroidales; family UBA932; genus Egerieousia. The sequence continues at coordinate 52 of JAZNUM010000059.1, read as the reverse complement.
CAGGCATTAGGAATGGTTTCTCGTTGTCACGTGGAGGAAGTGGAATGTACTC
>JAZNUM010000058.1:0-65898 GCA_045592325.1 Candidatus Egerieisoma sp. | reverse complement strand
GAGGGGCCCATCGCTTGCGATGGGAGGGATGAAGTCGGAACTCGTTCCGACGGAACCAAGCCAAACTTACCCTACCGCCACTGTTGTCATATCCATATAAATACGAAAGTAGGTGACTAAATCACTTATTAGTCACCTACTTTTGTAAGTTCCTATACTGGAGCCATTATTGTTTAGGCTCAATGTAAAGCCAGAACAAAAGCGGCTGATATGGACCTATTGGGCTTTTTCCCGAATATGCGTAACCATATTTGGAGCCGAACATGGTGAAGGCTTTATCTCCGTACGACATCTCTTTCAGTGCCATGCAGAAGCCGGTAACCATTGAGTTCTCCTGTTCCATTGCATCCAGGTCTTTGCTGTATTTGAAATCCAATGCATTGTAATCATTGTCCTTGTCGTAGATGCCGTATTTTTTTGCGGTATCTGCAATATTGGTGTCAAATACCCAGCCGTCAATCAGCCTTCCGATATAACGTACCTGTACTGTCTCAGACTCAAGTGTGTCAGCACCTGCATCATGGAGTTTCTTGAAATAGAAATGTGAACTCAATGTGTCAAGGCCCGGGTAGTGGGTTGCTGCATATCTTCTCATGGTGTCCGCTTCCCATTGGTCAATATTCTTGATCACCTCTTTCAGTTCTATCTCATATATAAGGCTTGAAGCCTCTTCCCATCTGTTACCGTTTGATCCGGTAACAGAAAGCCATGGCGGCAGGATGAATCTGGCCTTTCCTCCAATCTTCATCCCTATCATAACTTCTTCCAGCCCTTTGTAAGTTGTCTTGTATCCCATTTCATACAGGACAGGACCATAATAATTTGAGTTTGAAAATGAACCCAGCATTTTTGCCAGTTCCTCATCTGTAGTTTCAACGTAGTCTCCCGACAAACTTTGCGTTGTATACTCAAAATAGCCTCCATCCATCTTCTCAAGTTCCCTTCCTGTACCTTCCTGGAAATCTATCATTACAAGTCCGCTTTCAAGTTTTTTGGCAGTAGGATAGTTCTCTGCCACATAAGCATCCAGAATCCTCTGCTGTATGCTGAAGTCACTTTCATCCTTATCCTCAGCGCAAGAGGTAAGAATCAAGGCCATAACGGCCATATAAATAAATCTGTTCAGTATTTTTATCATAAGACTGCAAATATACTACTAATTTTTAACAATGTCCTCAATCCATACCTCAAAAATTAATGGAGAGAGTTTTGGAATGTTGTAGACCACAGTATTGTTGAATCCGTATTTGGCAGAAAAGACAACATCACATTTTTCCCCTTTTTTTGCCCCAAGAAGGCCATTGGCCAGTCCGCTTATCATGTCAGAGTCGCTCAGAACCCTTTTCTCAATGCTTCCCGACAATGGGAAACTGTGTTCTGAGGCGATATCCTCACTGTTTGTCGCAAACAGTCTCCCTTTCCCGTTTCCTGAGAAGATATATCCTGCATAATGGAACATGATGGAATCCCCTACAGCAAGAGAGTCAATGCCGCTCCCTTCAGTATATACAATCCTGTTTGACCCTCCATTACGTGATATCCTTACCCCCTGCAATGAAGATATATATCTGTCTATGCTCTCTTCCTGGTTTACTATGGTGTTTTCCCTGTCCTCTTTTGTGCATGCGGCAAAAAGAATTACAGCCAGTAATGCAAATATTGTCTTTTTCATTGTGCAAACTTATAACAAAAGGTATGCCTATTTTTCTTTTTCAATGAATTCTCCAAGAGATTTTTCAAAATATTCCTCCACTTCATTTACAGGCATGAACAGCCGTCCCCCCGCAGCCCTCTCATGGCCTCCTCCATTGAAATATGCACGACTGAGCCTGTTTGCCGAGAAATCATCCTTTGATCTCAAAGATACCCTTATGAATTCATCCCCTTCTGTAAATAGTGCTGAAACCCTTACACTCTTTATATTCAGGGCCAGGTTGACAAAGCCCTCTGAGTCTCCGTCAGAGAAATTGAACTTCTCCTTAATTTCTTTGGTAAGTACCATTACAGCGGCATTGTATTGTGGCAGAATCTTCATGTTCCGGGAAAGCATGTATCCCATAAGGCGCATCCTGTTTTCGCTGTAACCTCCAAAAACCATCTTCTGTACCCACTCCTTGTCAACACCGGCTTGCATAAGTTCTCCTGCCATCATGAAAGTGGAAGGTAGCACTGAATTGGCAAAATTGTTGGTGTCGGTCATCATTCCGGTATAGAGAGCCACAGCAGAGTGGTGTGGCAGGGAGTTACCGTATAACCCAATCAGCCCTTTAATAATCCAGTATGCAAGCTCACATGTAGAAGACATCTGCGGATAGGAGTATACAAGTCCAAATATATTGTCATGTCCTGGATGATGGTCTATAAGCACCTTTTCCGCACCGGAACCGGCGATTACCTCTCCAAGTGCATCTATCCTTTTAAGGGAGTTGAAATCCATACATATAATAAGGTGTGCCGTATCCGCTTTTTGCCTTACCACTTCAGGAGAGTCGGAATACATCAATATCTCCTTTTGGGGATCAAGGAATTCCAGAAAATCGGGGTAATTGTTCGGGACAACTGCAGCAACACTTTTGCCCAATGTCTCAAGATACCATTTCATACCCATAAGGGAACCTATGGAATCACCGTCGGGATTGACATGTCCTACCAGTAAAATGGCTTCAGATTTGTTGATGGCAGTAGCCAGAAGCGATAAATTTTCAATATTATTCACCTTATTTCTCAATTTAACGGGTGCAAAATTAAAAATATATTGCAAGGGAAAAATATATTTTTTACTTTTGTGCGATAAAAGACTAATAAAATATACACATAATAAAATGAAAAAGATTTTAACATTCCTTATTCTGCCATTGGCTATCGTCGGTTTGGTATACGCCATTTGGCAAAGCGTTCAGGAGCCTGTACAGTTCCAGAAAGACCAGAAGGCCAGAGAAAAGATTGCTATTCAACGTTTGAAAGACATCCGTGACCTTCAGGATGCTTACAAGGGCAAACATGGTCATTTTACTGCAAGCATTGATTCTCTTATCGATTTCTACAATAATGGTCAGGTTACCATTATCAAACAGATTGGTTCAATGGATGACTCTGCAGCTGTTGCAAACACTCAGGCTTTGAAGAAAAAGAACAGGAAAATCACTACTGAGGAGATGTTGGCCCTATATGAGAAAGGTATGAACCTTGTATTCTCAAGTGAGGTAAATATCCCAGTTAAAGATACTTTGTTGAAGAGGACTGATTTTAAGGTTGAAGATCTCAGAACCATTCCATTCTCAGGTAAACCTATCATTATGGATGCAGTTATAAAATCAGTATCTGGTGTAGATGTTCCTTTGTTTGAGGCTTGCATGCCTTTTGAGGATTATCTTGTAGGTTTGAACCGTCAGCTTATCGTCAACCTTAAATGTGAGGCTGAGGATACTGGAAAATACCCAGGTTTGAAAGTAGGTAGCGTTGATGCTCCTAACAACAACGCTGGTAACTGGGAGTAATCATTACCGCGAAGATATGGAAAACCAGCCCAAAAGGCTGGTTTTTTCAGTTGATGAGTTATGGGCAAGTATATATTATCTGAATATTTTACACTTATACCCAAGGAGGTGTATTCCAAGGAATTGGCACAGAGGGCTCTATCTGGGCAATTCTCTTTGACTGCCCCTTTTTCTGTAGGGAGTTTCCATATGGAAAAGGAGAATGCTGTTGTAGCGTATGTGCAGGACGGCAATCCGGAGGACGAATCTCTTCCTTTTGTGTTGAAACTATTGGAAGAGGCTACCCAAGTGGTGGCATACAATAAAGTGGCATTCCATTATTCACATGAAAAGAAACTTGCACATGTGGTAATATATACAGGTGATGAATTGAAACTTGCAAACTCATTCAAGGCAGACAGTTTTGAAAGTGCACTGTATTTCCTTTTTCTCTCTATAAAAGGGCTGCAGATGAACCCCAGACAGTGTGAGGTGATGGCATGTTGGCAGACCAGCAGGGAGCAGGAGGATGTTTTCACAAGATTCTTCAGCGGATTTAAGACAAACGATTTGAATACACTATTGTAATATGAGGATAATTGGAGGATCATTGAAAGGGAAGAACATCCTACCACCGGCTAATTATGGTGCCAGACCTACCACAGATTTTGCAAAGGAGGGACTGTTCAATATTCTCATAAATGAATATGATATTGAAGATCTCTCAGTATTGGATCTGTTTTCCGGTACCGGGAGCATAAGCCTGGAGTTTGCTTCAAGAGGATGTGCCGATATTGTCAGTGTGGAGATGAATCCCCTTCATGCAAAATTTATAAAGCAAGTGGCAACTGCATACAAAGTAAAGGGAATGCAGGTTGTTCGCCATAATGTGTTTGAATTTATAAATATTTGCACAAAGAGATTTGATATAGTTTTTGCTGACCCTCCATACAGCATAGAGGGACTGGATACCATTCCCGACAAAGTGTTTGAAAAAGGGCTTGTAAATGAGGATGGATACCTGATTTTGGAGCATCCTGGAACATATAATTTTGAGGAACATCCATATTTTGTAAAAGAAAGGAAGTACGGAAATGTGCATTTTTCTTTCTTTAGGCAAAAATAATTTTGCAAAAACAAAAAATACATCTATATTTGCAATCCCAAAAGGGAAAACAACTACTGGTGCGGTAGTTCAGTTTGGTTAGAATACCGGCCTGTCACGCCGGGGGTCGCGGGTTCGAGCCCCGTCCGCACCGCAGTAAAAAACTATTTCAAGTGCAAGTTGTGATCCTCAACATTGCAGCCTTTGAAGGAGACATAAGGATTGGTGCGGTAGTTCAGTTTGGTTAGAATACCGGCCTGTCACGCCGGGGGTCGCGGGTTCGAGCCCCGTCCGCACCGCAAGAGAGCAACCGAAAAATGGTTGCTCTTTTTTATTTATTTTATATTTTTGTGTGATTTGCAACGACTACTATTAAGAATTTAAGATATGAAATTTAACATTAAGAATTTTGCGCTCCTGTTTTTGTCGGCAGGATTTATTATGGCAGGCTGTTCAAAAGGATCTTCAGATGCAGAACCTCAAGAGCTTTCATCTGACAACAGCCTTAAAAGATTCAGTTTCCAGAGCTCATCAAACAGCAGTCTTTCCAGTTCATGTACAGGCTATGATGGGAAGGGCCTTGTTTATGTTACAGTTCCAGAGGGTGTTGCCTTGACAAATCTGGTTCCTACATTTACTGTTCATGAAAAGGCGGAAGTTAAGGCTGACGGTAAAGCTGTACAGAGCGGTGTGACTGCAGTGGATTTCTCAAAAACCGTTACCATAACTGTAAAAGCAGAGAATGGTACAAGTGCCTCGTATCTTGTTCTTGTAAGGAATGGAAACAGTAGAGTAGACAATAAAGTGTATTCATTTATGCTCAAGCATAGTATTCCTGGAGTATCAGTTGCCGTAAGCAAGGATGAGGAGACAGTTTATGCGGCAGGTTACGGTTTTGCAGACAAGGATACCAAAGAGAGAGTGACAGAGAACCATCTGTTCAGATTGGCAAGTATGTCTAAACAGCATGCTGCAATCGGTATCATGACACTATATGAAAAAGGACTGCTGGATCTTGATGATACAGTATTCGGTGAAGGTGGCCTTCTTGAGGATGAATTCGGAAACGATATGGGCAGTGAGTGGAAGAGGATAACATTGAGGGATCTTTTGTCGCACAGTGCCGGTATTTCAGAAGATTGTATTTTCCCTTCAGTGTCAGGTTATAGCGGAATGACAGTTGAGCAGAGAATTGCACGTCTTTTGGACAGATGTGCTGTTCCTGGATACGAAATAGGAAGATTCTCATACAATAATTCCAATTTCGGAATTTTGGGCAAGGTTGTGGAGGCTGTAAGCGGTAAAGACTTTATGGAGTTCCTTAAAGAAGAGGTTTATGACCCAATTGAAATTTATGATATTTATGCTGGAGCCAATGATGCAAGTGATGCAAGGGATATGGAAGTTACATATTATGGACAGGACGGTAAGAATGCTTATGGCAATGATGTGGAGGCAGGTGTGGCTGCAGGTGGCGTTATAGCGTCAACTCCTGCTCTAATGAAACTGATGGCACATTTGGATTATGGTACCAAGGTTCCGGATATTTTCAAGAAAGAGACTCTTGACCTTATGTATACTGCAAAAGAAGGTATGAAGACATCGTCGGGAGCTGCCTGGGACAGGTATGGATTGGGATGGAGAGTAAATTATCCTGATATTACATCATGGGCAGCGTATCATGGCGGCACTTTGGCAGGTGTGTGTACAATTTGGGCACGTTCCAAGAGGAATGTAAACGGTGTGGTGCTTTGTAATTCCCGCAGTTATAGTATGGATATCGATGACGAGATGTGGGAGATGCTGGAGGAGATACAGAATATATATTAGAAACTGCTGCAAAGCCAAAATGATTAAAAAGGGTGACATATTTGTCGCCCTTTTTTGTTATACAGTGGATTTTAGTTATATTTACACATGGTTTTGATTGGAGGTAATATAAGGAAAGTCTGGGAACTTTATAGGGACGGTTTCAGAAATATGACCTGGGGAAGGCCGTTGTGGGGCCTTATAATACTTAAGGTCGTAATTCTTTTTCTTTTGTTGAGGATGTTCTTCTTTAAGCCGGCCATGCATGGTATGACAGATGAACAGAAGAGTGAACAGGTTGGAAATCACCTTATAGAGAGTGCTTTGCAAGATTCTTCAAATAATGATAAATAGCAGTGATTATGGATGCAGTTTTTTGGTCTAGATTACAATTTGCAGTGACAGCCGGTTACCATTGGCTGTTTGTCCCGCTTACTCTTGGATTGGCCATTGTTATGGCTGTTATGGAAACAATTTATGTTGTAAAAGGTGATGAATTCTGGAAGAAGACTGCCAAATTCTGGATGAAGCTCTTTGCAATCAATTTTGCAGTTGGTATAGCAACGGGTATTATCCTTGAGTTTGAATTTGGTACCAACTGGAGCAACTATTCATGGTTTGTTGGGGATATTTTCGGAGCACCTTTGGCAATAGAGGGTATTCTTGCTTTTTTTATGGAGGCTACATTTTTTGCCGTTATGTTTTTTGGATGGGAGAAGGTGAGCAAACGGTTCCACCTTGCATCAACATGGCTTACAGGTATTGGCGCTTCCATTTCGGCATATTGGATTCTGGTTGCCAACGGGTGGATGCAGAATCCGGTAGGTACTGTCTTCAATCCGGAAACTGTAAGGAGTGAGATGGCTTCGGTTGAGGCATTCTTTGAAGTGATTACAAATCCGGTGGCTGTAAGCAAGTTCTTCCATTCAGTTACAAGCGGGTGGATTACCGGCGGTGTTTTTGTTGTAGGAATAAGTTGCTGGTATCTTCTTAAGGGAAGGGAGAGGAAGTTTGCTACAGCCAGTGCATTGGTAGGAGGTGCTGTAGGATTGGTTGGAGCCGGTGCTGTCATGTTGTCGGGAGACATATCTGGTATTCATGCCGCAGAATTCCAGCCTATGAAACTGGCTGCAGCAGAGGGATTGGAGAACGGAGGCAGAAGAGTGGCTCTCAGCATAGTCCCGGGGATTGAAGTGCCTGGAATGCTTTCTGTTCTGGCTACCCATGATATTGACGGTTATGTCCCAGGCATAAATGATATTATAAACGGATATACTGATGGAGACGGTAATGTCATTCCTTCGGTTGCCGAAAAGATGGAGAAGGGAAGGTTGGCTCTCAGTTCTTTGGCAGAGTTCAGACAATTGAAGGATACAGATCCTCAGGCGGCTGCCAGGGCAAGGGCTGTCCTGGAGGAGAATATGCAGTATATGGGATACGGGTATCTGGACTCTCCTGAAGATGTGGTTCCTCCTGTATGGATTGTATATTGGGCTTTCCGTGTTATGGTTGGACTTGGAATGTTCCTGGCGTTGGTCCTTGCGGCTGCCGTATGGTATGCATACAAGAAGAATCTTTACAGCAAGAGATGGCTGTTGTGGGTTGCAATGCTTTCAATTCCGTTGGTATATTTATGTGGGCAGGCCGGTTGGATTGTTGCGGAAGTGGGAAGGCAGCCATGGACTATACAGGGCCTGTTGCCTGTAAATGTCGCAATTTCCAATGTGAGTGTTGCTGCAGTAAAGACAACGTTTTTCCTATTTTTGGCAATATTTGCCCTGTTCCTGGTGATTGAAATAAGGATTATGGTGGGGGCAATAAGAAAAGGGCCTGAAGTTGAACCTGAAAACTGATAGATATGTCATATTGTTTTTTACAGAACTATTGGTGGTGCCTGATATCCCTTTTAGGGGGATTATTGGTATTCCTCATGTTTGTCCAGGGGGCAAACATACACCTTGTAAATGGTAAACTCTCTCCTTTGCAGAAAAGGATGGTTGTTAATTCTACAGGACGTAAATGGGAATTGGCATTTACAACTCTGGTTACTTTTGGAGGTGCTTTCTTTGCATCGTTTCCTCTTTTCTACAGTACAAGTTTTGGTGGAGCATATTGGGTTTGGATGCTTCTGCTTGTTACTTTTGTATTTCAGGCTGTATCTTATGAATTCCTGAACAAGAAAGAGAACCTGCTGGGTGCAAAAGGTTTCAGGATTGCACTTGTTGCCAACGGATTCCTTGCACCGTTCCTTACCGGTACTGCAGTGGGCACTTTCTTTACTGGGTCTGATTTTACAGTAAACCGCTCCGCTATTCTGGATTCGGCTGCTCCTGTCATAAGTGCTTGGGGCAATGGTTGGAGAGGCCTTGATGCATTGGCCCAGCCCCATGCGGTCCTGTTGGGTGTTGTATTGGTGCTTCTTACTGCCATTCTTGGAGCGTTGTATCTGATCAACAATATTGATGATTCAGATCTTGAGCACAAGATGCGCAGGACAATCAGATTTGTGGCACTTCCTTTCCTTGTAGCGTTCTTGGGTTGGACAGTTATATTGTTGTGCCGGGATGGTTTTGCTGTGAATGCAGATGGTGTTGTATTCATGGAACCATACAAATATATGCATAACCTCATACAGATGCCGGCAGTTCTAGCAATGCTTCTTGTTGGTGTTGTAATGGTGCTTGCCGCCATATGGCATGGTGCATTTACAAATAAGAGAAAAGGGATATGGTTTGGAGGTATAGGGACAGTACTTGCAGTTATGAGTGTATTTTTCCTTGCAGGGTTCAATGGTACTGCCTATTATCCTTCCTTCTCTGATCTTCAGAGTTCCCTTACAATTGCAAACAGCAGTTCAAGCAGGTTTACCTTGTTTGTGATGTCTTGTGTATCATTGCTGATACCTTTTGTACTAGCATATATAGTGTATGCGTGGAGACAAATGGACAAATCAAAGATTACTCCTCAGGAGATGAAGGAGAGCAAGGACCTTTATTGATTTTTCTGCAGAATCTGTTACACCATCTATGGACGAATGAGGAGACAGTCTCTCCTTTTTCGTCCTTTTTGTATAGAAGCATTTCCATATTCCCCTCATTCATCAATATACCCAAGTCAATTGTGCCATTTTCTGCGGCGGCCCTGATGTGTGCATTGTCATCAATAATGAATGATGTATGCATGTCCGGGAATTTTGAACTCATTATTCCGGGAAGGTGCGGTATAAGTGACTGTGCCATGGAACTGCAGATGCCCACTATGAACTCTCCGTGAAAGGACTCTTTTGAAAGGTTAATTTCGTATTGGAGATTTTCATACCCCTCTATTATCCGCTTTGCATGGATTCTGAACAGTTCCCCTTGGGGTGTGAGACTGATACGCCCCCCTTGTCGGGAGAAAAGTTGTACCATATAGGTGTTTTCAAGTTCCTGGATGTGCTTGGTAATTGCAGGTTGGGAGATGAAAAGCTCCTTTGAGGCCTTTGTAAAACTCAAATTGTCTGCCACGGCTAGGAATACCCTGAGTCTGAAATCCATATTTACGGTGTTTAAAATACGCTTATACCTAATTCTGTTGTGAAGTCTGCCAGGGTAGCGATACCTCTGCATGAGTTGCCGTGCCTGTTGAGTTCGGGGCTCCACACTGCAATGGAAAGTTTCCCGGGTATTACGGCAACTATGCCGCCACCTACACCACTTTTGCCGGGCATTCCCACGCGGTATGCAAAGTCTCCGCTTTCATCATAAAATCCGCATGTGAGCATAAGTGCGTTTATCCTTTTGGAATCCCTGTAACTTACTACCTGCTCCCCGTTGAGAGGATTTATCCCTTTATTGGCAAGGAAAAGGAATGTCTGGGCAAGCTGTTGTGTGCTCATTTCTATGCTGCACTGGTTGCAGTATGAGCGGAATACGTTGCTTACTTTGCCTTTAAAGTTGCCGAAACTTTTCATAAGATGGGCCAGTGCCTTGTTCCTTTCTCCGGTGGTATATTCGCTGTCAGAGACCTCTTTGTTGTAATGGATATCTTCTGATCCGGCGAGGGAACGGACATACTCCAGCAGTTTTTCATTGAAATCGGGCACCAGTTGCAGAAGTTTGTCTGTAATTACAAGTGCCCCGGCATTTATGAACGGATTGCGTGGAATCCCCTTTTCGTACTCCAACTGTACAAGGGAGTTGAAAGGGCTTCCCGACGGCTCTTTGCCGACACATTCCCAAATTTCTTTGCCCACCATTGGTGAAAGCATTGAAAGTGTAAGCACCTTGGAAATACTTTGGATAGAAAACTTCTCGGAGTAGTCCCCGATATTGTATTTTTCTCCTTCTACGGTGCAAACAGAAATGGCATATTTGTCGGGAGGAACGTTTGCCAAAGGGGGGATATAATCTGCAACCTTGCCTATCCCCACTGAATAGAGATAATTCTCATAAATTGATTTTATAATTGTTTCCACGGTAAAAGGTGCGTTTTTTTTACTCGATTTTTCAAACTGGTTTCAAATTTAAACAAAAATCTTTAAAGTACGCAAATAATGTATTTAAAAGCAGGGCGTTAGCCTTTAAAAAAATGTAAAAAATAGGAATAATGTATATGATAATTTACTACTTTTGCTTTGTTCTACCCCTGCTTTTTGGAGGTGGTTTTTAACAAATCAATTAATTTATAAGAAGATGGAAAAGTTAAATTCAGCCATTGGATCAAAGATCAGAAGTTTGAGGGAGATGAAGAATATCCCGTTGGAAGAAATGGCGCAGAAGAGCGGTTTGAATGCCCAGTACCTGAATGTTATTGAGGAGAATGTACAGGTTCCTACAATAGGGGAACTGATTAAGATTGTACGTGTTCTGGGAGTGCGTGTCGGTACTGTCCTGGATGACTTTTCTAATGACGGTCCTGTGGTCTCAAGGGCAATGGAGATGCAGGACAATCCTGTTATGAGGGGGAAGGAGAATACCGGAAACCAAATGAGTTATTATAGCCTTTCAAGCCAGAAGCAGGACAGGCACATGGAGACATATATTGTAAACCTGCATATGTCGGAAGAAAAACAGTTGTCATCCCATGAGGGGGAGGAGTTCATGTATGTACTTGAGGGGGAGGTTGAGGTAAGATATGGCAAAGATGTATATGTACTTTCAAAAGGTGATACAATTTATTATGATTCAATAGTACCGCATCTTGTGCTTCCGCGTACCGCAGGAGGTGCAAAATTGTTGGCTGTAGTTTATATACCTGTTTAAGATTCTGTTATGGGTACATTACCGTTATTTGAGCAAACCATAGGTGATTGGTTGGAAAAATGGGCTTGTGAAACCCCTCATAAGGAGGCGGTGGTCTATTCAGACAGAAATCTGAGATTTACATATGCCCAGTTGAATGAGAGGGTTGACAACCTTGCAAAAGGATTTATGGAGATTGGTGTAACCAAAGGGTCCCATGTGGGAATTTGGGCAACCAATGTCCCGGATTGGCTTACAGTGCTTTATGCTTGTGCAAAATTGGGTGCGGTAGCCATTACTGTAAACACTAACTACAAGCAGTCTGAACTCGAGTATGTGTGTCAGAATTCAGACATGCATACCCTGTGTATCATAGACCGTGACCGCGAAAGTGATTTTGTTGGGATGGTTTACAATATGCTCCCGGAATTGAAGACAAGCCAGAGGGGCAGGCTGGAGAGCGCAAAGTTTCCCATGCTCAAGAATCTGGTGTTCATAGGGCAGGAGAAGTACAGGGGAATGTACAATATCCCGGAACTGCTCCTTTTGGGAAGGAACAGCCTTAAGGAGAAAGAGTATGAGAAGGTTAAGGAAAGTGTAAGTTGTTTTGATGTTGTAAACATGCAATATACGTCGGGAACAACAGGTTTTCCTAAAGGGGTTATGCTTACACATCACAATATAACCAACAACGGATTCCTTACCGGAGAACACATGAAGTTTACCTCAGAAGACAAACTTTGTGTATGTGTACCCCTTTTCCATTGTTTTGGAGTGGTGTTGGCAACAATGAATGTCCTCACCCACGGCTGTACAGAGGTTATGGTGGAGAAATTTGATCCGCTTGTAGTTCTTGCGTCTGTACACAAGGAGAGGTGCACATCACTTTATGGTGTACCTACCATGTTCATAGCAGAACTCAATCATCCTATGTTTGATATGTTTGACCTTTCATCCCTTAGAGTTGGTATCATGGCCGGAGCCTTGTGCCCTGTTGAACTCATGAAAAAGGTGGAGGAGAAGATGTACATGAAGGTTACCAGTGTATACGGCCTTACAGAGGCGGCTCCGGGGATGACCCACACCCGAATGGACCAGAGTTTTGAAGAGAGATGTACCACTGTAGGTTATGAATTTGAGCATACACAGGTTGCAGTTCTGGATCCGGAGACAGGTGAGGAGTGTCCTGCCGGTGTACAAGGTGAGTTGTGCAACAAGGGGTACAACACAATGAAGGGGTACTACAAGAACCCTCAGGCTACAGCGGAGGCAATAGATGCAAACGGATGGCTCCACTCAGGAGATTTGGGAATAAAGGATGAAAACGGCAATTACCGTATTACCGGACGTATAAAGGATATGATAATCAGGGGTGGCGAGAATATTTATCCTCGTGAGATAGAGGAATTCCTATATCATTATCCAGGTATAAAGGATGTTCAGGTTGCAGGTATCCCTTCAAGGAAATATGGTGAAGAGGTAGGCGCATTCATCATTCCTCACGAGGGGGCAGATTTGCACGAGAGTGATATAAAAGAGTTCTGCAAAGGTAAGATTGCCCGTTACAAGATACCTAAATATGTCCTTTTTGTAGAGGGCTTCCCACTTACCGGCAGCGGCAAGATACAGAAGTTCAAACTCAAGGATATAGGTTTAAAGATGCTCCAGGAACAGGGCGTGGAGGTAATCTAGCCAGATGATACAAATAGGGGATGACTAAAACTGGTCATCCCCTATTGCATATCCCTTCCCGATGTCGGGAATATCATTTGCTGCTTATTTTAAGCATGTACCATACCCAGTTAGGAATAATCCTCCAGAGTGCAACCACAATTGCCCATTTCCAGTCAATTATGGCGGAGTATTCCCTTCTGTCAATAGCCTTCTTTATTTTTTTAGCTGCATATTGCAGCGGCATAGTCATTGGGTATCTCTGTCCTTTGATAAAATCGGTATCAATGAATCCGGGTTTTATGGTGGTAAAACTCATGTTCCACCCTTTGATGGTTGCCAGTTGGCGGAGAGACTCCATATACCTTACCTGATACATTTTTGTGGCAGAGTAGGAGGCACTCACACCAATGCCGCGTATTGATGCTATTGAAGAGATTGTAGCAAACTGGACATGGTGTCCGGCCTTGCTCCCATATTCGGCAACTGCTGCGGCAATGGCGGTGAATCCCGTTACATTCACATCAATCGTACGCTTTTCAATATCCATGTCAAAGTCTGCGTTCTGTTTTCCCATCCCTGAACTGTATATAACAATATCAGCACCGCCAAGGGCCTCCACCATCCTTAAGAAACTGGTACGTGGTGATAAGGAACTGTCTGAGACCTCCTCCCATTTTTCTGTAACATCCACTTGGAACGGTATTATTTGTTGTGGATATTCCTTTTGGACCAACTGCAGCCGGTCAATTCTCCGTGCAGCTACAGCCACTTTATTGCCTTGCGCGGCATACAATTCTGCAAGGGCTCTCCCTATACCCGAAGAAGCCCCATATAAAATTATCCTTTTCATCCAAAAAATTTTTTAAAAGTCGGGGACCGACTTTGGGGACCGACTTGCAAAAATAATTATAAATTTGTAGCGGGAAAATTACATATTATGATTACATTTTTAGTTTCTATTACATTGCTTGTTGCCGGGTATTTTACCTATGGCAAGTTTATAGATAAATTCTTTGGTGCAGATTCTTCTCGTATCACTCCGGCAGTGGAGATGGCGGATGGTGTGGATTATCAGGTTATAAAGCCGTGGAAGATATTTATTATTCAGTTTCTCAATATTGCAGGATTGGGGCCTATCTTTGGCGCAATAATGGGTGCAGCGTATGGCCCTATAGCTTATCTGTGGATTGTGCTGGGGTGTATCTTTATGGGTGCATCGCACGATTATGTTGCGGGGATGCTTTCATTAAGGCATAAGGGGGCGAGCCTGAATGAGGTGATTGGCAAATATTTGGGGAAAGGATTTACCAAGATTCTTACGTTCGTTATAATTGTGCTCCTTTTTGCAGTAGGAACTTCATTCATAAGCGGTCCGGCAGGTTTGTTGCAACAGTTGTCGGGATGGGATATAAAGGTGTGGCTTACATTGATTTTCATTTATTATATAATTGCAACCCTCCTCCCGATAGACAAGATTATAGGGACAATTTATCCATATATGGGGGCAGTGCTGCTCTTTATGGCAGTAGTCATTGGCGGATCTATTCTTGTAAAAGGGTTTGCCGGGGAGTTGAGTATGGTTGAACTGACACCTGCAACGTTTCATAATTATAAATCAAATGCTGGAGAATATATGCTTATTCCAATGCTTTTCATTGTGATTTCATGTGGAGCGATAAGCGGTTTCCATGCTACACAGTCGCCACTCATGGCCCGTTGTATGAGTAATGAGAAGTATGGACGTCCTATTTTCTATGGCGCAATGATAGCAGAGGGTGTTGTTGCATGTATCTGGGCAACTGCCGCAATGGCATATTTTGGCGGCCCGGAGCAACTGAACGCTATGGCTGATGCCGGTAATACCCCTGCAATAATTGTAAACACCATTTGTGAAAGTTGGCTTGGCAAGATTGGAGCCGTGATAGCAATCCTTGGTATTGTGGTTTGTCCAATTACATCAGGCGATACCGCCTTCAGAAGTTTGAGGCTTATTTTGGCAGATGCCGTAGGCTATTCGCAGAAACCTGTGAAGAACAGGATTATAATCTGTATTCCAATATTCCTTGTTGCATTCATAAGCTGTAACGTTGACTTCTCAATTATATGGACATACGTTGGTATTAGTAACCAGTTGCTGGCTGCCATAACTTTATGGGCTTGTGCCGTATACCTTACAACAGTAGGAAAGAGCCATTGGGTAATGTCACTTCCGGCAATGTTCATTACATATATGAGTGTCTGCTTCCTCCTTATTGCACCTAATGTACAGGGAGGACTCAATCTTGAGCCTGTTGCAGGTTATATTGGTGGAGCGGTAGCAACATTGCTATGCGCAGGACTGTTCTTCAGGAAAGTTGCTTCCCGATAGGGGAGTGCAGATTTCCCTCAATAATGGGGTGATTCCCCGAAGATTAAGGCTGTTTTCCTATAAGATGCTGGCGGCTTTACAGCAGCTGCATTACAACAGATATACCCCGGCATCTGCACAGGCAGCCCTGGTTGCATCATCCCATACTCCGCTCTGAACTTCTCCAATATGGCATTTCCCCATAAGGAGCATACATAGGCGGCTTTGGCCAATACCGCCACCAATTGTCTGCGGAAGTTTTCCTTCCAGTAGCAACGAGTGGAACATGAGTTTCTTGCGTTCTGTGTTGCCGCTGATCTCCAATTGCTTTTCAAGGGCATGTGGATTTACCCTTATGCCCATTGAGGAGATTTCAAATGCGGAATCCAATACAGGATTGTAGATTAGGATATCACCGTTCAGACCGCAGAACCCGTCGGGGGTAGGGGAACTCCAGTCATCATAATCAGAGGAGCGGGTGTCGTGCAGGGTGCCGTCACCCAATGCACATCCTATACCCTGAATGAACACTGCCCCATATTTTTTGCATATTTCATATTCTCTCCCTTTGGGGGCGAGGCCTGGGTATTCCCTGCGGAGTTCCTCTGCATGCATAAAATGCACTTTGTCGGGAAGGAAAGGGGAGAAGACAGGATATTGTTCACATAAAAGGTACTCTGTATGTTTGAGAGCCTTGTAGATGCACTCTACTGTCTGGTGCAGGTATTCTGTGGTACGTTCACTCTCCAGCATCACCTTCTCCCAATCCCACTGGTCAACATAAATGGAGTGGATATTGTCCAGTTCCTCGCACGGGCGGAGAGCATTCATATCTGTATAAATACCTTTCCCTGCTTCAATATGATGTCTCCAGAGGGTATATCTCTTCCATTTTGCAAGTGACTGCACAATCTCGACCTTCTTTCCCTCTCCAAGATCATTTACGGCGAAAGTTACCGGGGCCTCCACTCCCGACAAATTGTCATTCAACCCCTTGTTTGCCTCCACCACCAGCGGAGCAGTTACCCTCCTGAGCTTCAGTTGTGCCGAAAGGTGTTGCTGAAAAGTATCCTTTATAAACTTGATGGCCCTCTCTGTCTGCCATACATCCAGTTTTGAAACATATCCCTGCGGAATAAACAATTTTCCCATAATCCCAATCTCCAAAAAGATGCTCCGTATTGCTGCCAGTCACTACCGGTTGCCGTTGTTGCTGCCGGTTTTGCCGGTTTTGCCGGTACGGTTGGTACACCATTAAAAAAGGCCCTCATTGCCGAGAGCCTTATCATTTACATTAAAACATTTACCTATAAAACAATAAGACTCCCCACTGCAACAAAAAGGTTATTGATGCAATTGTTTATAATGATATTATTATTGTAGAGTCTCATAACTGGTGCAAATCTAATAAAAAATATTAGAGGTTGTACCGCTAATTCAAATTATTGGTAGAAAGTGAATTTCGTTATCCTTACATAATCTGTCGGGAAGCAATGGAAGGAGGGGTACTGAGGATAACGGGGCAATTTGGGGCCGTTGTCCTCGGAGTTTTTTTAAAAAGTCCTCTGTAGATGGTTGTAGCCGAGGTTGCCATTAACTCATAAGGATAATGAATTTCATTATAGTATCTGTCTGGCCGTTTTGCTGCTGATAATTCATTTTCACTTTGTGGCACCATCTCCCGACAGCATCCCGCACCAGTGTGCCGCACGAGCATCCCGCACCAGTGTGCTGTACCATCATCCCGCACCAGTGTGCTGCACCAGCATCCCGCACCAGTGTGCTGCGTCAGGGCCAGTGGCTTGAGACAACATATCCTGTATGTCTACACAGATGGTGGGCATGATTTTCCTATATTTAAAGCAAATGTTTGGCTTCATCGTATAGCAGGCCACATATTCGTGCTATCTGTTTTGTTGAGCACAGGTATTTTCTTTTGAGGGTGCGGGCGAGTTTGAGCCGTTGGAGAGTGGAGAGGTTTCTGGAGAATTCTTCTCCGAGCAACTCTTTACAGGCTGCATTGCGGAGCATGCGCAGTTCCTGCATGGGGATGGATAGATTTGCTATGTTGCCTTGTCGGGATTCTATGTATGATTCTTTGCAGGTGTTGAGGAAGTAATTGAAACTTTTGTGGGTTTTGAATATCCTTTCAACTACTTCGTATGCAACGTATTCTCCTGGGAAAACTATTCCATGGAAGATTTTTGCATTTTGGAGTGTTCCGGGGTTTCTGGTTTTGAGGAATTTCCTTTTCTCTGTGAATGTGAGATTCTGCAATTCCATGAAATTTGAAGGGGCTTGCCAAAGTGGTGATGTCCAGTTGCATTTGGTTGGGCCTTTGAAATAAAGTGGTGCGCTTGACCACGGATAGTCCAATGCATTGTAGGGGATTCCTCCTACAGGTGCATTTCTCAATACATAACAGATGGCTGTTTTCAGATATTGTTCGTTGTTTATTGTCTGGTGGCTTATCTGTACATTTGCCAGTTTGTGTGATTCATTGAATCTTTCGCTTATAGCCCTTGATGTTATGTTTATGAAGTGGTGAATGAATCTGTTGCATTCGTCAAACTGGCCATATAGGATAAAGTGTATGTGGGTATCCATGAGAGTAAATGCCAGAATGATTGCTTTGAACTTGTTGATTGTTACAAATATGCGGTTCATCCCATCTTTGAAGTCCTGTTCGTCGCAGAACATGTGGTCAATATTGTTGCCATTGGTGTAAAAGTGCCAGCAATTTCTGACTGGGAGATTTCTCCCTTTATAGGTTGGTTCATTAAGCCCTAAGTCGTGCCCAATATTTCTGAGCAACTCATCTGTTTTCTTCATCTTCTACCTTGCGCCTCTAGTGGCCGCTCAAAAGTAAAGTTATGACTAAAATTTTTATTATGCAACTGCCGTTTGTATTCCTGAATTTTGTTGTCCTTGCTGAACCTGTCGGGAAGCAAAGGAAGAGGGTTGGCTGAGGATAACGGGCCGATATGGGCCCGTTGTCCTTGGAATTTTTTTAGAATGCCTTCAGAAGAGGTTTCTGGTGGGGGAGGGGAATAGGGTTGTAAGGATAATGAATTTCAGCAGAGATATTCTTTATTGGAATTTGCTATCTTTGTAAGATAAATGTGATTCTATGAAGAGAATTATTCTGGTTACTGGTGGACAGCGTTCAGGGAAGAGTACATACGCCGAGAAAATTGTGCTGGAGATGGCGGCAAAGTCTGCGGGAGAGGGGCCTGATAGTGGCATGGTGCAAGGAGGTAGCGAGTCTGGTGGCATGGTGCGAGGAGGTAGCGAGTCTGGTGGCATGGTGCAAGGAGGCAGTGAGCCTGGTGGCATGGTGCCGGGTGGCAGTATGCATGCAGACGGCAGGGCTGTGTATATGGCTACTTCAAGGATTTGGGATGAGGAGTTTGCCCATAGGGTGAAACTGCATCAGCAGAGGAGGGGGCCGCAGTGGATAAACCTTGAGGAGCCCAAATATCTCAGCAGATATGATGTTGCCGGAAGGGTAGTGCTTATAGATTGTGTAACGTTGTGGAGTACGAATTTCTTTTTTGACTTGAGTACAGAGCCGGATGTCCCGGAGGTTGCTCCGGATATCTCGGAGGTTGCTCCGGATGCGGATGGTACAGAGAAGGTGACAATGACCGCGAGTCAGGCAGCCGAATCTGCAAATTTGGTTGAACGGACATTGCAGCAGATTAAGGTAGAGTTTGATAGGTTTACTTCGCAGGATGCAACTTTTGTTTTTGTTACTAATGAGATAGGGTTGTGCGGCGTTCCGGAGAATAAGGTGCAGAGGCAGTTTACTGATCTTTTGGGATGGCTGAACCAGTATATTGCTTCCAAGGCAGATGAGGTAGTCTTTATGGTAAGCGGTATTCCTATGAAGATAAAATAGTTAATATTATGAGATCATTCAATATATATTCTCCCGACGAAAGTTTGAGGGGGAAGTTACAGGTCAAGATAGACAATCTTACCAAGCCCAAAGGTTCTTTGGGGATGCTGGAGGAACTGGCCTTGCAGGTGGGTATGATATTGCAGAGTCTGGAACCTGAATTGAGGAATCCGCAGCATATCCTTTTTGGGGCGGATCATGGTATTCTGGAGGAGGGGGTGAGTTGCACTCCTAAAGAGGTTACCTGGCAGCAGATGGGGCATTTTCTCAGGGGTGGTGCCGGTATCAGTTTTCTTTGTGCCCAGCATGGTTTTAAACTTAACGTGGTGGACAGCGGCGTGGATTTTGATTTTCCTCAGGGATGCGGAATTATTGATGCCAAGATAAGAAAAGGGACACGCAATTTCCTTCATGGTCCGGCTATGACAATGCATGAACTTGAACTGGCTATTGAACGGGGCGCAGAACAGGTTGACAGGGTATATGCCCAGGGGTGCAATATTGTTTCTTTTGGAGAAATGGGAGCAGGGAACACGTCCCCTTCATCCATGTGGATGAGTTTTCTCGGAGGTATCCCATTGAAGGAGTGTGTCGGTGCCGGAAGCGGTCTTTCAGGTGGCGCATTGATGCACAAACTGGATGTGCTGGAGGCTGCGGCAGCGAACTACAGGGAAAAGAAAGGTGATGGGAACCCGTCGGGAAGAAAAAGGGATTATGTTTTGGAGATTATGCGATGGTTTGGAGGGTATGAGATGGTTATGGCTGTGGGAGGAATGCTCAGGGCTGCTGAACTGAAGATGATTATTCTGGTAGACGGTTTCATTATGACAAATTGTATCCTGGCGGCAAGGGAACTGTATCCTGCCGTTACTGATTATGCAATTTACGGGCATTGTGGTGACGAGATAGGGCACAGACGTGTACTTGATGTATTGGGGGCCAAACCTGTCCTTAACCTCGGATTGAGGCTTGGAGAGGGTACCGGGGCCATTTGTGCCTATCCTATAGTTGTATCGGCTGTAAATATGATAAATCAGATGGATAGTTTTAACGGTGCTTCTGTTACAAAATATTTTTAATGTGATGAAGAGAATTCTTGCTGCATTGATGTTTTTTACCAGATTGCCTTTCTGGCGGTTGGCAACACTTGGGAAGGAGTATTTCCGTAATGTTGTAAATTATTGGCCGTATGCAGGGATAATTACGGGAGGTGCCGGTGCGACGGTTATGCTGGGGGCGTCGTTTTTCTTCCCTGTGATTGTGGCTGTAATCCTGGGATTGGCGGCCAGGATTCTTGTTACAGGGGCTCTTCATGAGGATGGCTTGGCAGATTTTTTTGACGGTTTTGGCGGGGGGAGAGACAAGGAACAGGTTTTGAGGATTATGAAGGATTCCCATATAGGAAGTTATGGCGTCCTGGGGATTCTGTTCCACTTTGTATTGCAGGTGGCTGTACTTTCGTCTATGCCAATTGCAATCTCAGTTCCGCTGTTCTTTTGTGGAGATATCTTCTGCAAGTTCATATCAAGCAATATAGTGAATTTGCTCCCTTATGCCCGCACCGAGCAGGAAAGCAAGAACAAATTGGTATACAACCGGATGCCGGTATGGATATTTGCAGTTAATCTCCTTCTTGTATCGGGGCTTCTGTGGCATTTCTACGGATTGTACATCCCGGCCGTTGCTGCTTATGCAGCCATTGCTCCATGTGTGACATTCTTTCTCATTATCCTGTATCTGAAAAAGAGGATACAGGGCTATACAGGAGACTGTTGCGGTGCCACATTCCTGCTGTGTGAACTTGCCTTCCTGATCACATCCCTTGCAATCATAAATCCACTGCTGTAATATGAATGTTTATCTGGTAAGGCATACATCTGTAGATGTCCCCAAGGGAGTCTGCTATGGGCAGAGCGATGTCCCTTTGAAAATCACCTTTCCCCAGGAGGCAGAGCAAGTTATGTACAGGCTGCATGATCTTCTTCCCGACAAATCTCTCCTTGATGCTGTTTATACCAGTCCTTTGAGCCGTTGTACCAGACTGGCGGAGTTCTGTGGATTTGAAGGGGCCATAAGGGAACCACGCATCATGGAGATTGATTTTGGGGAGTGGGAGATGCAGGATTACAACTCAATTCAGGATCCGAGGCTGCAAGAGTGGTATAAGGATTATCTCCATGTAAAGGCTACAGGCGGAGAATCTTTTGAGGATCAGTTCAATAGGGTTTCTGCATTCCTGCAGGAGCAGAAGGCGTCAGGAAAAAGTAATATCCTGTGCTTCTGTCATGGAGGTGTACTTATATGTGCCAAAATCTTCGGGGGTATCCTCAAGCCTGAAGATGCCTTTTCCTCATTGGATGATTATGGCAGTATAATCAGATTATCCCTGTAGCGGATCAATTGGCAATCCGCTACTTTCTGTTGACGATCATCTCTGTATGGTGGTATGTCTTATGTGAAGACCTTCCTTCAACTTCTATCCTGTAATTGTTATAGGTGTCAGTAGTGTAGAAACTTATCCATGCCTCACCGCTTGAATTTACCTTCACGGAAGGATTCCAGTAAAGTGTTATACGGTTGTCTTTTCCCGGAGTGCGCCTCAGTTCGGCAGTGTTGTATTTTGGAGTGTAGAATTTTACAGGTTTCTGCCATCCCAGAGGGTAGTCGCATGAGACATTGTATGGAATCTGGTCTGTTCTCACATGTGGTTTGGTCCTTACCATAAGTATCGGATAAGGTGATACGTCTCCGGTATCAAACGAAGGCTGGAAAGGTGCTGCAGAAACACCGGATACATAAATCATTGACTCAACTTGTGAAAGAGGCAATGAGAGCACTGTGTTTACCGCATCGTCGGGATGAATGTAGGTCCCGTTAAGATATACAAGGACAAGTCCGTGTCTGCCAGGTTTGGTAACCTCACCTCCGGCCATGGAGCCTGCAGATGATTTGGGCCCTATAAGGGAGCCCGATGGAATTCCTCGGGATTCGGCAGTTGTATCACCTGTCATGTGCGGTTCTGCATAAGACGGAATTGAAACATCATCGGCAACTCCTCCAAAGAATTCCCTTACACCTGCGTAGGTTGCGGTTACATATGATGCCACATTATAATTCTGCGAGTATGATTTCATGGCAAGAGTATCCCTGTACCACTCCCTTCTGATAGGGTAGTTGGCAATAGGGGATGGGGAGTTTTTTGGGGTGATAAGTTGTGAGGTTATCACTACAGGATCCAGTTCGTATGCCATTGCATGCTCACCGTCCTCCTTGTTGTAGTATATGTTCTCTACAGTCTTTTTGAATTCGTCGGAATAAGTTACGTCTCCCGGCCTTGTAGGATATTTGTATACCGGTGCATAATACTCCTGCATAAGTTCAGGGGTCTGTCTTATGCTGCGGCCGTTTTTACCAACGGCGCTTATGATGAATCTTGTCCCTTCAGGGAAGTTCACATCATGAAGGACAAAATAGCCTGAGTCTATCTGTCCCATAGCCTTGAAGTTTATAGATGGGGCAAGGAATGAGACTATGGCCCTGTTTGTAAGTCCAGTCATGTTAACAACCTTGCCAAAGAGTGTCTGTTTGTACTCTTTTCCAAAATGGGGAACTTCACTCTCACCTTTCATAATCTTTGCAAGGTCATAGTATCTCCATCCTTGTGTCTGCATAAGGAGGTCGCCCCTCTGCATCCTTTTTGAGAGCGGAACGGTTCTGTTGAAATAATAGGCGATATCTTCTATATATCCTTTAAGTTCACTCTTGAGCAGCATATAAGATTCAATGGTTGTATGCTCAATGTTCTCGGCAATGTCTGCATCCGTAACGGAAACGGAAAAGTTGCTTGAAGAATCAGCCATCCCTTCAGGAAGTTTTATGGAAACGTTTACCAATTCCCTTTTCCCATATTGCTGCCTGTCAGTCTTTACTGAGAGTGTCTCCTCTGTGTCAGGCAATATCAGAAACGGCCTCTGGGCATATATGTTTCCTTTATGGTCAATCACGGAAACCGAGTGGATACCAGGGTTAAGGATTTTTGGCTGTACGGTAAGCCCTTCAATACTCCTATGGATATGTTTGGTGTAGTAGATTTCAGAACCATTGTGCAGGATTGCAATCAGATTGTTTGTGAGCAATTGTTCTGAAGTGTTAATTGTAAATCTGAAGAAATCTTTCTCAGAATATTCTGCTGCTGACAGGATACCTGCAGTACCGTTTATTGTCACCCCTGCATCAAGAGGCTCCATAATTGCGGTAAGTGATGAATGTCCTGTAGTGTCATTTACTGTTGCTGAAAGTTTGCCGGCTGGAATTCCTGCAATCATGACTTTCCCGAATCCCATGGAATCGGTTGAGTATGTGGTGAGGACTTTCCCTGCTTCATCCATTATATCACCATATACAGGAGCCCCTTTCCCTTCAAAGTTTATGCTTCTGATGTAAAGAGTGGCATTTGTACCGGCAATGGTATTGCCGCTTTCGGGAAGGAACTGGACATCATATTTCCCCTTCTTTTCAGCCTTTTTCTGCAATTTTTCCTTTTCGAACGGAGAAAGTTCCCCAATACGCAGGTAGTCTGCCTTGCGTTTTACATCCTTTTCCTGCATGGCTGACACAACATTGTCCTTTATTGGGTTTGTTATCTCTATCTCTTTGTAGAACATATATTCAACGGGGCGGTTCAGCATCCAGTAGGTGTATCCGCGGAGTATGGCCTTTCCTGTGGAGTTCATTTCCGGCACCACAATGTGTCCCTGAAAAGCGTTTCCAATACGGCGCAATTTCTTTCTGGCAATCACT
Organism: Candidatus Egerieisoma sp.; assembly: GCA_045592325.1. Lineage (GTDB taxonomy): Bacteria > Bacteroidota > Bacteroidia > Bacteroidales > UBA932 > Egerieousia. Next base: position 41,564 of record JAZNUM010000058.1, on the reverse strand, counting down.
TTCTGTTCAACTTTGGCAAAGTTGGAAAGGCTTCCTTCATCCCTTATGAGCTGGTCATTTATAAGTTCCACATATATGTAGTTTGATTCATCAAACTCGGCGGCGTATGATGCGTTTTCAACGTATCCGCTGAACCATATTGTATCTGTGGCAAAATAAACATCCTTGTCTGTATGCAGATATACCTTCTCCGGAGAAAGCAATTTGGAATAATTGTGGAACATATCTGCAGGATTATTCTTTTCCTGAGACATAACTTCCTGCCCCGCAAACAAGAACAGCAGGCAGATAAGGGAAACGGAGAGCCTTTTATTCATTTTGAATTGAATTTTACAAAAAATCATTGCAAGATAATATAAATATCAATCGATTGTTCTGCTGCCTCCCGATAAAATACATATATTTTTATCTAATGTGAGATTTTTAGTAAATTTACGCAGTTAAAAATTCAAGGAATTATGAGAAGGATTATAGGAATTTCAGCAATGGCGGCCGCAATGCTTGCGGTTGCTTTTGGCGCAAATGCGCAGCCACAGGGGAAACTGGTGGTAAAAAGAGGAGAAGTTGATACAGTTTACAAAGCAAAGCATCAGGTTCTGGGCCTTGCAGACCCTGCCGCCAAAGTGCAGGTGAACGGTGAGAATGTAAAGGTGTACAAGACCGGTACCTGGGGTGTTGAACTCCAATTGAAGGAGGGGGACAATACAATAGAGGTTGTAAGCGGCAATGAAAACAAGAAATTCAATGTCTTCTACAGTACAACTCCAAAAGAGAGGAAGAGAGACCTGGCACGAGAGGCTGCTGAGGCGGAAAAGGCAAAATTCTATCCTACAAGCGTAAAGGTATCCACAAAAAAATATTCATACCTCAACTACGGTGCCGGTACAGACCGTTTGGGCGGAGCCAAGATAAACTACCTTCCGGAGGGGATTGTAATGTATGCAGATGCAGAAAATGCAAACCTCTACAGGGTAAGACTCTCGCAGAACAGATATGCATATATTCCAAAGAGCCAGGTGGAAGTTGTCGGGAAGGCAAATGAGGGTTATGATTTCATGCAGGAGAATGTGGTTTTGAGCGGAAGTTCAACAGCATACAATATGGGTGATTTTGACCGGGTATCCATTGGAGTAGGGGGCAAGAAGCCTTACATTGTAAAGGAGTACACAGATCCTCACAAGATTGTGGTAGACCTTTACGGAGTACAGTGCAACTCAAACTGGCTTACCCACAAATCGGGCCTCAAGAGTGTAGATAACATTGATGTTGAGAGCATAGATTCAGATATTACCAGAGTAACTGTATACCTTAAGACCAAAAGTTCTTGGGGATTCTCAATGAACTATGCCGGAAACAGCCTTAACCTGGATATCAAACATGTACCTTCATCTTTGTACATGAAGAACCTTACCATAGGAATTGATGCCGGACACGGCGGACCTCAGAGCAACGGGGCAGTAGGCTTGAGCGGCCTTAAGGAGAAGGACATGAATCTCTCAATGGCCCATACCCTCAAAGGTATCCTTGAGAAACAGGGGGCAAAAGTTGTCCTTTCAAGGGAGGAGGATACAGGAATGAGCATCCGCGAGAGACAGGACAAATTTATTGACAGCAAATGTGACATTGTAATCTCAATCCACTGCAACGCAGGCGGCAGCCCGCTTTCAACATTGGGTACCAGCACATACTACAGATACAATGTATATAAACCTCTTGCAGAGGATATTCTTGGATACCTTCTCCAGATGGATGGAGTAAAGAACTTTGGAATGGTTGGAAACTTCAACTTCTCATTGAGTGCCATTACCGATTTCCCATGCGTACTTGTGGAGACACTCTTCATCTCAAGCCTGTGGGAAGAGGAGAAACTTGCAGACCCTCAGTTCCGCCACGCAATGATGGAAAACGTTGCCAAAGGTTTGAACGACTACATTAAAGAGTGCAGAATAGCAGAAGGACAGGCGAAGAAATAAGCAATGGATTTTAAGATAGAGTCACCATATAAACCTACTGGGGATCAGCCTGATGCAATTAAGGAGATTGCGCAGGCCATTAAGGAGGGGCAGGAGGCGGTAACACTGTTGGGTGTTACTGGTTCCGGCAAGACTTTTACTATGGCCAATGTGATTGAGAAATTGCAGAGGCCTGCCCTTGTGCTGAGCCATAACAAGACTCTGGCGGCGCAGTTGTATGGTGAGTTCAAGTCTTTCTTTCCAAACAATGCGGTTGAATATTTTGTCTCCTACTACGATTATTACCAGCCGGAGGCCTATATGCCGGTTACCGATACATACATTGAGAAGGATTTGAGCATCAATGATGAGATTGAGAAGTTGAGGTTGAGTTGTTCAAGCGCCCTGTTGTCGGGAAGAAAGGATGTGATTGTGGTCTCCAGTGTCTCTTGCCTGTATGGTATTGGCAATCCTGCCGATTTCCATTCCAATACGGTGAAGATTAAGGTGGGGCAGGTGTTCAGCCGCACCCAGTTCCTCTACAAGTTGGTGGACAGCCTCTATTCCCGCAATGATGTGGAGTTCAAGAGGGGTACGTTCAGGGTAAAGGGGGACAGTATAGACATTTATCTGGCGTATGGAGACAAGGGGTGCAGGGTGATTTTCTTTGGGGATGAGATTGAGGAGATAGAGATGTTTGACCCCGTGAGCGGAGGCACTTTGGAGTTTGTGGATGAGATATCCATTTTTCCTGCAAATATCTTCAGCACCACCAAGGAGAGGATAAAGAGTGCGGTATGGAATATTCAGGAGGACCTTGTGAGGCAATGCGAGTTCCTCCACAGCATAGAGAAGCATGCGGAGGCAAAGCGGCTGAAGCAGAGGGTGGAGTATGATCTGGAGATGATTAAGGAGATAGGGTACTGTTCCGGTATAGAGAACTATTCCCGATATTTTGACGGCCGTTCTGCCGGTACAAGACCTTTCTGCCTTCTGGATTATTTTCCCGACGATTTTGTCACTTTTATAGATGAGAGTCATGTTACGATTCCCCAGATACGGGCGATGTACGGAGGGGACCGTTCCCGTAAGGAGACCCTCATTGAGTATGGTTTCCGCCTTCCTGCTGCGGCTGACAACCGTCCGTTGAAGTTTGACGAGTTTGAGACCCTTACAAAGCAGACTGTGTTTGTAAGCGCCACTCCGGCCCCGTATGAACTGGAGAAGAGCGGCGGCATGATTGTGGAGCAGGTTGTAAGGCCTACCGGTCTGCTTGAGCCTCCTATTGAGGTGCGTCCTACTGCAGACCAGATAGATGACCTCCTGGAGGAGATTCAGATAAGGGTTGAGAAGGATGAGAGGGTGCTGGTGACCACCCTTACCAAGAGGATGGCTGAGGAGTTGGACAAATATCTTATGAAGGCTGGAGTGCGTTGCCGTTATATCCACTCGGATGTGGATACAATGGAGCGTATAGAGATTATAGAAGATTTCCAGGCGGGCCGTTTTGATGTCCTTATTGGTGTTAACCTGTTGCGTGAGGGGTTGGATTTGCCGCAGGTTTCGCTGGTGGCAATTCTGGATGCCGACAAGGAGGGATTCCTCCGCAGTGAGACGGCCCTAACCCAGACTGCAGGGCGTGCGGCAAGAAACATTAACGGATTGGTTATAATGTATGCAGATACCATAACCAGGAGCATGAGGCGTACAATAGACGAAACCAACCGGCGCCGGGAAAAGCAGATGGAGTACAACAGGGAACATGGCATTACCCCTAAGCAGGTACTTAAGAAAGAGCGGAATGTTATGGAGAGGACACAGGTTGGTATGGAATATGTGAGGGATGAGGAGAAAGTTGATGTTTTGCAGGATCCTGTAATAAGGAACATGAGCAAGGAGCAGTTGCAGAAGGCTATGGCAAGTGCAAAACGGGAGATGGAGAAGGCTGCAGCCGAACTTGATTTCATAAGGGCAGCCAAATTCAGGGATGAAATGAAATTTTTGGGAGAGTTGATATCTAAAAAGTGAGGCGATTATGATACCGGAGAGTCTGATGAAAGTGATGGAGCATTATGAGGCTCCGCAGAAAGATTTGGTTGAAAAGGCGTATATGTATGCCTGCAAAGAGTTGGAGGGGCAGCAGAGGGGTAACGGGAAACCGTTCATTGAGCATCCGTTGGGGGTGGCACTTATAGTGGCAAATGAGATAGGCCTCATGCATGAGGCTGTGGCGGCTGTATTCCTCCACGAGGCTACAAGGGGGAAGGATGAACAGTTGGAGGAGATCTCAAAAGAGTATTCTCAGGAGATTATAACAATGGTGGAGGGGTTGAACAAGATATCGGGAATAACCCCAAAAGATACCAAACTGCAGGCGGAGAACTACAGGAAACTTATTGTTTCATACTCAAAGGATCCCCGTGTGACTCTCATTAAACTGGCAGACAGGCTGGAGATTATGCGTAACCTGGATATATTTCCAAAGAGCAGTATAATGCGGAAGGTTACCGAGACCATAATGCTGTACATACCTCTGGCTCATCAGTTGGGAATGTACAACCTCAAGAGCGAACTGGAGGACCTTTATTTCAGACACTCCGATCCTGAGAACTACAGGGCCATTACAAACAAACTTAAGGCTACCGAAAAGGACAGGGAGAAACTGGCGCAGGAGTTTGTGAAGCCGCTGGAGCAGTCGTTGAAGGAGAGCGGTATAAAGTACAAACTGAAGGTGCGTACCAAAACAGCATATTCAATCTGGAAAAAGATGCAGAAACAGAATGTCCCTTTTGAGGGGGTGTATGATGTTTTTGCAATGAGGTTTATTCTGGATGTACCTTATGAGAAGGAGCACGACTACTGTTGGGAGGTGTACTCAAGGGTGACCCAGGAGTACAAGCCCGATACCAAGCGTTTGAGGGATTGGATTACCAATCCCAAACCGAATGGATACGAGTCTCTCCACACCACAGTACAAAACAAGGAGGGGGCATATATTGAGGTGCAGATCCGTACAACCCGTATGGATGATATGGCAGAAAACGGACATGCCTCCCATTGGAGTTATAAAGGTATAAAGAGTGTGCAGGGGTTGGATGAGTGGCTTAAGAATGTGAAGAGCATGTTGGAGAGCCAGGAGTCCAATCCATATACAAATGCTGTTCAGACAGAACTGGATGAGATATTTGTGTTCACTCCAAACGGAGACCTCAAGCAGTTGCCAAAAGGGGCAAGTGTGCTCGATTTTGCATTCAATATCCACTCCAACCTTGGAGTGAAGTGTAGCGGAGCAAGGGTTAACGGCAAGATAGCCTCCATTAAGGATGAACTCCATACCGGCGATGTTGTGGAGATAATGAGCAACAAGAACCAAAAGCCTTCGGCAGACTGGCTCAAGATAGTTGTCTCTTCAAAGGCCCGCAACCGCATAAAGGCCAAACTCAAGGAGGAGGAGAACAAACTCATGAATCTGGGGCGTGAGATGCTGGAGAGGAGGATGAAGAACTGGAAACTTGAACTCAATGACGATGTCCTGGCAGATATTGCAAAGCACTATAAGATGAGGGCCTCTGCAGAGGTTTTCCTGGCAATCTATCAGGAGAAAATAGACCTTCTGCAGTTGAAGGATTTTCTTACAAAAGGGGAACAGGAGGATAATCTTCCCGACAACAGACCGGAGAGGGGAACTGGCAAGGGCCGCAGCAAGTCCTCAGATGGAGATTATCTGATTATCAGCGACAAACTTAACAACATAAGTTTCTCAATGGCCAAATGCTGCAACCCAATTTTTGGAGATGATGTGTTCGGGTTTGTTTCGGCAACTGGCGGCATTAAGATACACAGGATATCCTGCCCAAATGCTGCAAGGCTCATAGAGAAATACCCGTATAGGCTTCAGAAGGTGAAATGGAGACAAGTATCCAATACCACCCAGTTCCAGACAGCCCTTAAGGTAATTGGAGACGGAGACGCTACAATTGCCGCACAACTTATAGAGTGTGTTACAAAACAGGATGCCTCAATGAGGTCGTTCAATATAAACGAGAGGCGCAAACCGGGCAACCAGACCGAGTTTGTGGCAGAAATTGGCATTTCTGTTGGCAACAACGCCCATCTGGACCGCGTCACCTCCGCCCTCAAGAAAATCCGAGAGGTAAAGACCGTCCTGAGAACCAGCGGGAAGTAAAGGAGGGGGCTGTGCCCCTCCAATCCATAAAAATCTGTTTATTTTAGTCTCATAATTTTATTATTACAGAAAAAATATTATTTTTGTTCTAAAATAGAAAAATTATTGACAACATATCTTTATTTAAACAGAGTTAATTATATGAAACATGAATTTGAAAATAGTTATGAGTCGCCTCAAGTAGAGATTATTGAGGTTGAGGTAGAGCAAGGCTTTGCTACAAGTGGAGGAACCCAAGGCTTTGGAGAAGGTGACGGTGTATGGTAAAAATTGGAGGAGTTAATATGAGAAAACTGATGACTATTCTGATAGCGGCATTGGCAATGTTGGCTTCAGTGGGATGTGAGAAAAATGAGAATCTTTCCCACAATTCTGTACAAGGAAATATCACCCTTTCTGCAGTAATCAACAATGGTGGAACCAAGACATCTTTGGGTGCTTTGAATAATGGAGAGTATCCTGTATTTTGGAGTGAAGGGGATGCAATAGCGGTAATAAATAATGGCAAACTTTTCAAATTTGTTGTGGATGCAGAGGACGCAGGCAGTACCAGTGGTACCTTTACTTTGCAACTGTTTGAGAATTGCGGATATACTGAAGAAGATTTTAAAGTAGATCAACCTGTTCAGGCAATATATCCGTTTGAAGGAGTTACTTTTGATGGAACAATAAATTATACAGTTCCTGCGGAGCAGACATATGCAGCCGGAAGTTTTGGGAAAGGGGCATCTCCAATGTCGGCCTATGCAGGGAATGCTGAAGGTGCAATTGCTTTTGAAAATCTTTTTGGAGCAATAAAACTTCAATTGAAAGGGGACAATAAGGTAACCAGTATTACTGTTCAAGGAAAGAACAATGAGGTGCTTTCAGGTTCTGCAGCCTTTACAACATATACCAATGGCACAGCACCTGCCATAACTTTGACCTCAGAAGAGGAATCTGCCAAATCTGTGTCATTGGTTTGTGGCAATGGAGTTCAGTTGGATGGCTCAAATGCTGTTGAGTTTATCATTGCCCTTCCTCCAGATGTTTTTTCCAATGGCTTTAAAGTGAAAGTAGAAGCTAAAAATGTCAATTATACTCCTTATACCTATAATATTGAGACGAGTTCTGACAATACCATTATTGAATCGAAGATTTTAACAATGCCGGAGTTGAACCCAATCAACTCTCTCAACCTCTCAAGAGGATCTATGACTATGTTGCCGGGAAGAACATATACTTTAGAGACAAACGTCAATCCTTCAAATGCTGCAGGTCATAATGTTAAATGGACTTCATCCAATCCATCAGCGGTTACTGTAGACCAGAATGGAAATATTACCGCAGTGGCTGATGGTGAGTCTGTCATTAGGGCTGAGTTGTCTCTGTACGCAATAAGTGGAGAGTGTTCAGTAAAAGTAAAATCCACTACAGCAGTACCAACTAAGAAATATGTCGTTGGAGATAAAGATTATGGATATGGTATACCTATAGGGGATATAGTGTGGGCACCTGTAAACTGCGGATATGAGCCAGCAGATGGAGATTATAAGGGATATCCTTACGGAAAATATTATCAGTGGGGGAGGAAATATGGCCAGGGATATGATGATAATGATGCATCTTACCCTTCTGGGGCCAAAATTAAATCTGGTCCGGTTACACAAGCAGAGGGTAATGCTCAGGAGAATGCTGATGTATTCTTCACACAGGTGCCGTATAATTACTGGGGTAGAAATCACTTTGATTGGTGTGGATCCCCAAATGGATATATGTGGATAGAAAATGAAAGAGAGAATGATCCTTGCCCCGCAGGGTGGAGGATACCCACAAAAAGTGAATTGGAAAATCTAAATATGAATTGGCAAGGTCTGACTACGGGCCCAAATGGTCAGCCTGGCGTTTATTACTATGGAGAGTACACTCCTATAGATGAAGCCCCAAAAATCTTCTTGCCGGCTGCCGGTTGTATCTTGCCAGAAGGTGGTACCGATAATTCAGGCATATGGTCGAGAGGCTCTTCTCTTCTCTATTGGACATCTGATCCTCAAAGTTACACTTCAGGCTCTACAACTGCGTATTGCTTATGGTACCATGAATCTCCTCAAAGTTCAGTTATCGTTAATTACAATCGTGCTTCCGGCTTCTCTATCCGCTGTGTCCAGATTCAGGAATAGCAACTTACAGTACAGGGAAGCGGATGCAAATGAAACAACTGCTGTGCATTGGGGGATTTCCCCGGCGCAGCAGTTGTTTGTTTTGGATATGACTGAATTGTGGTATGTTTTTAGTAACTTTGCATGATTCGGGAATTGTGAATTTTATGGGGAACAAGGAATATATATACATAAAGGGGGCAAGGGCAAACAACCTTAAGGGGATTGACCTTAAGATACCTCGCGGAAAATTGGTAGTTATGAGCGGCTTGAGTGGCAGTGGAAAGTCTTCGCTGGCGTTTGATACCCTTTTTGCGGAGGGGCAGAGGCGTTTTGCCGAGAGCCTTTCTTCGTTTGCACGCCAGTTCCTGGGGCGTATGCAGAAACCTGCAGTTGACAAGATTGAGGGGATACCGCCTGCCATTGCAATACAGCAGAAGGTGAATACCCGCAACCCCCGTTCTACGGTGGGTACAACTACTGAAATCTATGATTACCTGAGGCTCCTTTATGCCAAGATTGGACGTACCTATTCCCCAATTACCGGGGAGGAGGTGAAGTGCCATACGGCAAATGATGTGGTGGAATTCATAGGGAATATGAAAAATGATACTCCCGACAATATTACTGCATATATTCTTGCAGAGATTGAGTGGCTGGAGAATGAGAATAGGGTGGAGAAACTTCTGTCGGTGAAGGATGCCGGTTACGCCAGACTTTTCTCTCTTGAGAAGGGGATGGTAAGGATTGATGCGGTGCTGCAGGATGTGGAGGGGTTTGCGGGGAGCAGGCTGTTCATAATGATTGACAGGTATCTGGTGGCTCCGGGTGGTGGGGAACTGGCAGAGGAGGATGTTACCAGGCTGCTGGATTCTGTACAGATTGCATTCAATGAGGGGAAAGGTCATGTGTTTGTGGCGCAGCAGCAAGGGCGTGGTGCAGAGGTGGAACTGAAGGAGTTTTCAAATATTTTTGAGGCGGACGGTATCCGGTTTGAGAAGCCTACAGAACTTATGTTCAGTTACAATAACCCTATAGGGGCATGTCCGGTTTGCGGAGGCTATGGCAGCGTTATTGGAATTGATGAGAGCCTTGTGGTGCCCAATGCTTCGCTTTCTGTGTATGAGGGGGCAATTGCCTGCTGGAGGGGCGAGGTTATGGGCAAATTCCTTAAGGAGTTCATTATGTGTGCCCATAAGTTTGATTTCCCTATCCATAAGCCGTATGCAGAGCTTACCAAAGAGCAGAAGAAACTTCTGTGGTGCGGAAACAGCCAGTTTACAGGGATTACACCGTTCTTTAAGATGGTGGAGGAGATGCGCTACAAGATTCAGTACAAGTATCTGCTGGCAAGATATTCGGGCAAGACGGTGTGCCGCGAGTGTGAGGGGAGCCGTTTGAGGAAGGAGACAAATTATGTAAAGATAGGGGGGAAGACCATTGCGGAGCTTATGGATATGAGCATTACCTCTCTCCATACTTTCTTTAAGGAACTTGTGCTGGAGCCGTATGATGCGGCTGTGGCCCAGAGGGCAATTAAGGAGATATGCAGCCGTTTGAGCTATATAGAGAATGTGGGGCTGGGTTACCTTACTTTAAGCAGGCATGCCAACACTTTGAGCGGCGGTGAGAGCCAGAGGATAAATCTGGTAAGTTCTTTGGGAAGCAGCCTGGTGGGGTCATTGTATATTCTGGATGAGCCCAGCATAGGTCTGCACCAGAGGGATACAGGGAGGCTGATTTCAGTTATAAAGGATTTGAGGGATCTTGGAAATACCGTCCTTATTGTGGAGCATGATGAGGAGATTATACGCAGTGCAGATGAACTTATAGATATTGGCCCGTATGCTGGTGTGAACGGTGGTGAGGTGGTTTATCAGGGAAGCGTTGAAGAGGGTATAAGAAAGGCCCTTAAGGGGAGGAAGAAGGGGGATACAACATCCAGCGGGTCGCTTACTATTGATTATCTGAGTGGGATAAAGAAGATAGATTTCCCTTCCCGCAAAAGGGAATGGAAGTATGTGGTTGAGGTTTGCGGGGCTATGGAGCATAACCTTAAGAATGTTTCTGTAAAGTTCCCTCTTGGGGTTATCACTGCAGTTACAGGGGTGAGCGGCAGCGGCAAATCTACCCTTATTGGGGATACATTGTATCCGGCTCTGGCAAGGCATTTCCAGCAGTTTGGGCTTAAGCCGGGGGCATTTAAAGAGTTGAAAGGCGATCTGGACAAGATTGTGGGAGTGGAATTTGTTGACCAGAACCCTATAGGGAAGAGTTCCCGTTCCAATCCTGTTACATACCTGAAGATTTATGATGATATAAGGAAACTTTACTCGGAGCAGCAGTTTGCCAAGGTTAACGGTTTCGGGCATTCGCACTTCTCTTTCAATATAGACGGCGGGCGTTGTCCGCAGTGCCTGGGAGAGGGCTTCATAACAATTCCAATGCAGTTTATGGCAGACATCAAGATGGTATGCGAGGAGTGTGGCGGAAAGAGGTTCAAGCCGGCTGTGCTGGAGGTGAAATATCAGGGAAAGAGCATCAATGAGGTGCTGGATATGAGTGTGGAGGAAGCCATTGCATTCTTCGGGGCCCAGAAGGAGAGTTATGCCAAAAAGATTGCCCAGAAACTGCAGATTCTGGACGATGTGGGGCTGGGGTATGTGCAGTTGGGGCAGAGCAGCAGCAGTTTGAGCGGAGGCGAGAGCCAGAGGGTGAAACTGGCCCAGTTTCTGAGCAAGGACAGCAGCGGCAAAGGGTCGGTAAAAGGGCCTACCCTGTTCATCTTTGACGAGCCTACTACCGGACTCCATTTCCACGACATAAAGAAACTCCTTGCGGCATTCAATGCCCTGGTGGAGAGGGGACACACCATTATTGTGGTGGAGCATAATCCCGACGTAATTGCAGCCGCAGACTGGGAGATTGAACTTGGTCCCGACGGCGGCGATGCCGGCGGTCAGATCACTTACGAAGGGGAACCGGGGGGTAATAAGTGATATTGCAATCTCCCCTGATTGGAGAATTTTTTGGTCTGGACATGAACTGGCAACGGTTGTGATGAGGTTTAAGCGATGGTGACCTCATTCGACGGTTGCGAGTTATCGCGTAGCGATGACGAAGCAGAGGAGACTGCGTCGTCCCCGTTGCATAAATCTCATCACAACAGAGATAATCTGTCGGGAAGAAGAAATTATTTAACTTAACAATAAGATGAAAAAATTATTTATGGCACTTGGTGTTGCGGCAATGGCATTTGCCGCTTGTACCCAGAGCAAGGATGCAGGAAAACCTGCAATAGACCTTGCAAATTTTGACAATACCGTTTCTGCCGGTGAAGATTTCTACCAGTATGCCTGTGGCGGCTGGATGGCTGCTAACCCGCTTACTCCGGAGTATGCGCGTTACGGAATTTTTGACCAGTTGGACAAAGAGAACCAAGAGAGGCTCAGGGCTTTGATTGAAGAGGTGAATGCTGTTCCGCAGGAGGCAGGCAGCGTGGGTGAGAAGATACAGATTATGTATGCACTTGGCCTTGATACAGCAAAACGCAATGCAGAGGGCGCAGCCCCGGTTATGGAGCAGATTGCTGCAATCAAAGGGGTTAAGGATAAGGATGAGTTCTCTGCAATGCTTGGTAAACTCCAGACTCAGGGTATCAGATCATACTTTGGAATGTACATTGGCGCCGATGAGAAGAACAGCATGATGAACCTGTTGCAGTTCTCACAGGGAGGCCTCTCTATGGGAGACAGGGATTATTACCTTTTGGATGATGAAACCTCTGTAAAGATCCGCAATGCCTACAAGGAGTATATGAACAAACTGTTCATGTTGGCAGGATATTCGGCAGAGGATGCGGCAGCTTCCGTTAAGGCTGTGCTTGATCTTGAGACTGAGATCGCAAAGGTTTCTGTTGACAGGGCAACATTGAGGGATGTGCACAAGAACTACAACAAGATGCCGGTGAAGGAGTTTGTAAAGAAATACAATTTCATCAACTGGGATGTATATTTCAAGGAAGTAGGGGTAAAATCATCAACTGAACTCAATGCAAGCCAGGTTCCGTTCTTTGCGGGACTTACAAAACTTCTTAAGAATGTCCCTTTGGAGACCCAGAAGGAGTATATGCTGTTCAAACTTCTCAATTCTGCTTCAAACTATCTGAGCGATGATTTTGTAAATGCAAACTTTGAGTTCTTTGGTAAGACCGTTCAGGGACGTGAGATGTTGCAGCCCCTTTGGAAACGCTCTCTATCTGTTGTAAACCGCACTTTGTCTGAGGCCCTTGGCCAGAAATACGTTGAAAAATATTTCCCTGCATCGTCAAAGGAGAAGATGGTTGAGATGGTTTCTAACCTTCAGGCGGCACTTGGAGAGAGAATCTCTGCATTGGAGTGGATGAGCGAAGAGACAAAGGCCAAGGCTCACGAGAAACTCGGAACTTTCATTGTAAAGGTGGGTTATCCCGACAAATGGAAAGATTACTCTGCCCTTGACATTAAGAATGATTCATACTGGGCAAACATGTGCCGTGCAAGCGAGTTCCGCCACAAGGATATGATGAAGGATGAGGGACAGCCTGTTGACCGCACAGAGTGGGGAATGAGCCCTCAGACAGTTAACGCATACTATAACCCTACAACCAATGAGATCTGTTTCCCTGCAGCGATCCTTCAGCCTCCTTTCTTCAACCCTGATGCTGATGATGCTGTAAACTATGGCGGTATTGGTGTGGTTATTGGCCATGAGATGACCCACGGCTTTGATGACCAGGGCCGCAACTATGACAAAGACGGAAACATAAGCGCATGGTGGACAGAAGAGGATGCTGCCAAGTTCAATGAGAAGGCTCAGGTGCTTGTAGAGCAGTACAACAAGATTATTGTAATTGATACTGTACATGCAGACGGAGCATATACCCTTGGCGAGAACATTGCAGACCAGGGAGGATTGCTTATCTCACACCAGGCATACCTTAATACTCTCAAAGGCAAGGAGACTCCTGCTGATATAGACGGCTTCAACCACAACCAGCGCTTCTTCCTTGGCTATGCAAACCTTTGGGCCCAGAATGTACGCCCTCAGGAAATCCTGCGCAGAACCAAAACCGATGTACACTCATTGGGCAAATGGCGTGTAAACGGTGCCTTGAGAAATATCCAGGCCTGGTATGACGCATTCGGCATCCAGGAGGGAGACCCAATGTGGATGGCTCCTGCTGAGCGTATTAATATTTGGTAAAATCACGTCGCAATTTTGTGCAATTAGCAGATTATTAGATAATTAAAAAAAAGAGGTAGTAATACCTCTTTTTTTTAATTTGCTGTCAATGAGTTAATTGTACAAAATTGCGACGTGATTAAAAATTGCGCTCAATTTCCCCAGCCCGTTTGAGGAGATACGGGGTGGGCTTGTTGGCTTTGCGTTGCAGAGGATTGGGGAGGCAGGCGGCGATGAGGGCAGACTGCCGGGAAGACAATTTGCTTGCCCGGGTGTTGAAAAGACGTTCGGCGGCTGCCTCGGCTCCAAAGATACCCCGTCCCATTTCAGCCACATTGAGATAGACTTCAAGAATCCGCTCCTTGCCCCATATTTTTTCTATCAGAAATGTGAAATATACCTCAAATCCTTTTCTTATCCAACTGCGTCCGGGAAAGAGGAATACATTCTTGGCGGTCTGCTGGCTTATTGTACTGGCTCCGCGGAGCTTTTTTCCCCTCTGGTGCTCCTTAACCGCCTTTTCAATCTCTATCCAGTCAAATCCGTTGTGGGTGTAGAACCGGGCATCTTCACTGGCAACCACAGCCTTTGCCATATTTGTGGAGATCTTCTCAAGAGGTTTCCATGTTTTATATGTGTGGTAGGTGGAATCATTGCGGAACTCCCAACTCCTTACTGCCATAAGTGGGGTGTAATACACTGGAACCCACTTGAGCAGCACCACCCAGGAAACAGTAATCCCTATAAACCACAGAGGGATGTACAGCAGTATCCACCTGAGCAGTTTTGAATATCTTTTCCCTTTTTTCCTTTTCATGCCATTATATAGATTCTATCGGGAACAAATTTATAATAAAAATAATTATTAAAAAAGTTATAATAATAAAACTTATAATTATCTTTGTCTGCGTAAATACATTAATTAAATATGAACAATCCATTCATTATAACGGGAAGGTATGTGGCGCCTGAATTCTTTTGTGACAGGGAAAAGGAGACTGGAGAACTTGTCTCAAATATTGAGAACTGGAGGAATACAGTCATAATCTCTCTCCGGAGAATGGGCAAGTCAGGTTTGATATACCATGTTTTCAATAAGGATGTCATAAAGGAAAAATATGAAACGTTCTTTATAGATATATACGATACTTCAAGTCTGGAAGAGTTTGTACTCAAGTTGAGCAAGGAGATTACTGCCAGGTTGCAGCATAAGGGGGAAAGATTTTTTGAAAAATTTGTTTCAATTGTAAATTCGGTAAAAATAGGATTTGCACAGAATCCACTTACAGGCCAACCCGAAATGGAGTTTTCTTTAACAGATGCAAAGTTTTCTTCAAAGACTCTGGAACAATTGTTTGAGTTCCTGGAGGGGGCGGAAAAGCCATGTATTGTTGCAATTGATGAGTTTCAGCAGATTGCGGAGTATGGTAATGCCAAAAAGGATATTGCCACTTTACGGACTTTTGTACAGGGGTGCAAAAGGACACGTTTTATCTTTGCAGGCAGCAACAGACGTATGATGGGAAAATTATTCCATACCCCATCAGAGCCCTTTTTTATGAGTTGCAGTCCCATTACGCTGGAGGCAATAGAGAAGGAAAAATATGCAGATTTTGTATTGAAGCATTTCAATGCAAACAACAGGCAGATACAAAAGGAGGCTGTCAATTATGTTTATGAAATGTTTGAGGGACATACATGGTTTGTACAATATGTTTTCAACAGGCTTTTTGAAATGTATGACGGAAGAACATTGACCATTGGGGATGCCAATTGTGCAATCAACTATATCATAGATATTTTTGCTCCAATATTCCAGGAGATATATATGGGCGTATCTGAACGGCAGAAGGAACTGCTGTATGCATTGGCAAAGGAAGGGAAGACATCATCTCCCACAAGTGTTGATTTCATAAAAAAATACAACCTCCGCAGTGCCAGTGCCGTGCAGGGTGCATTGAAACCTTTGGCAGAAGAGGAAACCATTTCAAGTATGAATGGCAGTTATTTTATAACAAACCGTTTTTATTCCATGTGGCTGGCAATGAGGCACAATTTATAATATATTCTTCCCGATGAATTCAGTCAAAATCCATAAATTATTTTTGATGTGTGCAGTTGTTGCATTTGTAACCATATCACAGCTGCAAGCTCAGGTGCACTCTTCATCTGCATACAGGTACCTTCTCTCTAAGGAGGGGTTGCAAAGGCATCTGGAGTTTCTCACTTCGGAGGAGATTGCAGGGAGGGCTGCCGGTACGCCGCAGGCAAAGCAGGTGGCCGATTATATTGCCGGGGAGTTTGAGAAGTACGGGCTGCAACCGCTCAGGAGTGTGAGTTTCCTGCAACCGTTCAATCTCAGCAAGGGCAAAGGCAAAGGGTATAATGTAGTGGGTTATCTTCCTGCAAAAAAGAAAAATGCAGATTATATAGTGGTGGGTGCCCATTTTGACCATTTGGGGAAAATAGACGGAAAAGTATATCCCGGTGCAGATGACAATGCTTCAGGTGTGGCTGCTTTGCTTGAGTTGGCAAAGGCTTTCGGGAAGAGGTATGGTGAGAGAGGGGACCTTAACCACAATATTGTGTTTGTGGCTTTTGATGCCAATAATCTCAATCTGCAGGGAAGCAGATATTTTGCATCGCATTTTACGTCATATCCGGCAAGGACAACATTTATGCTGAATCTGGACCAGATGGGAAGCACACTTGCACCAGTGGAAAAAAAAGAAGGGTATCTGCTGGTTCTGGGAAGTGATAAACTTCAAGGTTGGCAGGAGGAACAACTTGATTTTGCAAACAGTTATTTCGGGTTGGATTTGCAGTTGGATTATTCTTATTACGGAAGCAGGGAATTCTATGATATTTTCTATAAACTCTCGGACCAGCAGAGTTTTACGGAAAGGGATGTGCCGGCATTGCTGTTTACGTCGGGAATAACAAAACTTACAAACAAGGAGGGTGATTCCTTGCAGAATCTTAATCTGGATGTTCTGCTCAGGCGGATAGAGTTAATATACAGATTCCTGTGGCTTGTTGAATGACAGCCCGCCGTTGAACAATCGGGAGGTTCAGGTGTTCTATCCATATAAAATTCTGATATATGGATATTTCAAACATTATAGCAAGGGAAATTATTGATTCAAGGGGGAACCCAACCGTTGAAGTGGATGTATTCCTCAATGACGGTTCCTGTGGGAGGGCCAGTGTGCCAAGTGGCGCTTCTACAGGCAGCAATGAGGCTTTGGAACTGAGGGATAAAGTAAAGAACAGGTTTGGAGGGATGGGGGTTATGCGTGCTGTTGATAATGTGCAGGGGATAATTGCTCCGGAACTTATTGGCTTTGATGCCCTGGACCAGCGTGGTGTGGACAATCTGCTCATAGAACTTGACGGAACTGCAAACAAATCAAGGTTGGGGGCAAATGCCATTCTGGCTGTATCACTTGCAGTGGCAAGAGCTGCTGCCGATTATCTTAAGGTGCCTCTTTACAGATACCTTGGTGGAGTTGATGCCCATGTCCTCCCTGTACCTATGATGAATATTGTAAATGGAGGGGCCCATTCAAATGCCCCCATTGCTTTTCAGGAGTTTATGATACGCCCGGTTGGAGCCCGTACAGTAAAGGAGGCTCTACTTATGGGGTCAAATGTTTTCTATAGTCTCAAAAAACTTCTCAAACATGCCGGATTAAGTACCGCTGTGGGGGATGAGGGAGGTTTTGCCCCAAATTTCACAAGTGCGGAGGAGGCGCTCAACTACATTATGTATGCCATACAGAATGCCGGTTATGTCCCTTCAAAAGATGTGACACTGGCATTGGATTGTGCCGCTTCTGAGTTTTATGTGGAAGGACATTACAATTCAGATGGAATATATATCCCCGGATATTACAATTATGGAAAGTTTGAGCAGGAGAGCGGTGTAAAGAGAAGTACGGATGAGCAGATAAAATATCTTAAGAACCTCATACAGAAATATCCGATTGATTCAATAGAGGACCCTCTTGCAGAGAATGATTGGCAAGGGTGGCAAAAAATTACAGCAGATCTTTCAGGCAAGTGTCAGCTGGTGGGGGACGATCTCTTTGTTACAAACGCGTGTTATCTGGAGCGGGGGATAAACGAGAAATGCGCCAATGCAATCCTGATTAAAGTGAACCAGATAGGCACTTTAACTGAAACCTTAAAAACTGTTGCATTGGCCCAGAGACACGGGTATAAATGCATCATATCCCACCGTAGCGGAGAGACTGAAGATACCTTCATTGCAGACCTTGCCGTTGCTGTAAATGCCGGACAGATAAAGAGCGGTTCCATGAGCCGGTCGGACCGTATGGCCAAGTATAACCAACTCATAAGGATTGAGGAGCAGTTGGGACATATGGCTACATATGGCCTTTAGGATTGTCGGGAGTATGCAAGATTTGGCTCACTATTTGAATAGTGAGCCTTTTTGTGTACTTTTGTAGGTTGTATGAGAAGTTTTAGAAAATTATTTGCGGTGCTTGTCTTGCTGTTGCTCTCTTTAGCGGCAAATGCACAATATGATATAGACCAATTTTTTGCGCGTGGGCGTCAGATGCTTATAGATGGCAAATATGCCAATGCCATTGAGAATTTCAACAAACTTGCCAGATTGGACAGTACCCTTTTTGACGCCTATTTTTTCAGAGGAATAGCAAAATATAACCTGGGAGATTTTATTGGGGCTGAGAAAGACTTCAATACTTCATTGAGGCTCAATCCAATCTATACTCCTGCATACCATTACAGGGCAATTACCCTGAGCCGTACAGGCAAATATGACAGGGCGCTTAAGGATCTGGCAGAGGCTGTGGATTTGAGGCCCAGTTATACCGGCCTGTATTTCAGCAGGGGAGTAACATATTTCCTCTCTCAGCAGTTTGACAAGGCCGTGAAGGATTTCAACCGTTTCATAAAGGCAGAACCTAAAGCGGCTGATGCATACCTCAATCGTGGCGCATGTTATTTGTATCTGGGGGATACAACAAAAGCGCTGGCCGACTACAACAAGGCAATAAAGATAAATACATTTGATCCTGAGGGATATGTCAGACGTTCCAGGATTTATGCAATGCAGGAGAATTTTGATGAAGCATTGAAGGATCTTGACACTGCAATAGAACTGGATACACTCAATACGTTTGCCTTTTTCAACAGGGCCCTCATACGGTACGACAAGCAGCAGATACAGGGTGCTCTGGAGGATTTGAATACAGTGCTGGAACATGAGCCCGGCAATGCACTTACATTGTACAACAGGGCCATAATAAGGGCCCAGATAGGAGATTATAACAATGCTTTGGATGACTATGACCGTGTAATTGCAGTAAATCCCAATAATGTGCTTGCATATTTCAACAGAGCGGGAGTCTTTATGGAGATGGGAAGGTTCCGGGATGCAATGGATGATTATTCCAAGGCAATCAATCTTTATCCCGACTTTGCCAAAGCCTATATGAACCGTTCATATGCAAAGAATCAGATAGGACAGTTTACATCGGCCAGAAAGGATGCCCAGATTGCCCAACAGAAGATACAGGAGTATAAGATGAGGACTGGAGACAGTCTTGGAAGGGTGGCATTTGCAGATACAACCAAAAAATATGACAGTCTGCTTGCTCTTGATGCAGATTTTGCGAAGAAGGATTTTGACAATGAACTGTTGCAGCACAGGGATGTGGACATCAGGCTCAAGCCTTTGTTCAAATTCAATCTCAGCAATGCGTCAAATATGAGGATAGCATTGGAAGAAAAGTGGGAAGACAGGAAAGTTGATGAATTCATAGGACAAATGCCTGTGCCGGTAGAGTTGGAAGCCAGGAAGGAGACAGTTGAATTGGACAAGTTTGGTTATGGTACCAGGATTGCCGACATTATGGAGGAATTGAGGGGAAAGGAAGCCAAAGGCGAAAGCGGTTCTGATATTGCGCGCCTGTATTTTGCCAAGGCAATTGTGGACGGCAATGACAACAGATACAACTCAGCGCTTGAGAATTATACACAGGCCATCAAGAATGAACCTGAGCAGACATTCTATTATATAAACAGGGGTGCCCTGCAAGCGGAGATGATTGATTTCATATCATCAATGGAAAACAATGTGCAGATACTTACATTGGACAATTCCGGAGCAGCACGTGCCAGAGTCAAGGAACGTAATTCCATGAATTATGACTATACCCCTGCAATACATGATATGACCAAGGCTTCCAAACTGATGCCTGAGTTGCCGTTTACATATTACAATTTGGGTAATCTTTATTGCCTTTCAAGCGATCTTCCTGAAGCAATCAACCAATATACGAAGGCGCTTGAACTTTATCCTGCAATGGGTCAGGCCTATTTTAACAGGGGGCTTGTCCTGATTTATCTCAAGGATAAAGAGAAGGGGTGTATTGATTTGAGCAAGGCAGGAGAGTTGGGTGTCCATGATGCATATAATGTAATAAAGAAATATTGTATAGAGGAAGAACAGTAGATAATTAAAATAAAAGGATATGATACAGAGATTACAGAGTTTATATTTGCTTGCTTCGTCGGGAATATTGTTCTCGTTGTTTTTCAGACCTCTCATGAGGGATCTGGATGGTAATGTTGTGATGAAGTTTACACAGTATTGGCCATTCCTCATTTTTGTAATTGTAACATTTGTATTGTCATTCTTCTGCATTTTCATATACAAGAGAAGAATCTCGCAGATGCGTCTTTGCATCTACAACATGCTGGTACTTTTTGCATTCCAGGCATGGATAGCGTACATGTTCTTTACAAGGCTTGACGGTACTGTATTTACAATTTCTGCGGTATTCCCAATAGTTGCAGGAATTTTTGTATTCATGGCATTCAGGAAAATTTCCGAGGATGAGGCATTGGTGCAATCCATGAACTCACTAAGGGATATGACCAAAAACAGGAAAAAATGGAAAAAATAGGGGCATCGGAACTCATCATCAACAGTGACGGTTCGGTATTTCATCTGCATTTGAAATCGGAGGAATTGGCAGATACCGTAATCCTTGTAGGGGACCCGGGCAGGGTGGAACTTGTATCCTCATTCTTTGACCGGGTGGAGGTGCGCAAGGCTTCCCGCGAATTTGTCTCGGCCACCGGAACCTACAAAGGTACCCGCATGACAGTAATCTCTACCGGTATAGGGTGCGACAACCTGGATATTGTTATGACTGAGTTGGATGCACTTGTAAACATAGACTTTTCTTCCCGACAGGTTAAGAAGAACCTCAGGAGTTTGAGGATACTCCGTATAGGAACATCGGGAGCAATACAGCCCGATATTCCGGTGGGGTCGTATGTCTTCTCCCATATCTCGGTTGGAGCCGACGGCCTTATGAACTGGTATGCCGGCAGAGATGAGGTTTCATACAAAGAGATGGAAGAGGCATTTGTGGCTGCTACAGGTTGGGACAGCCACCTCCCTGCACCATATTTCGTAGGGGCATCACAGGAACTCATAGACCTTTTTGCAGATGTAACCGTTAAAGGTGTTACAATCTCCGCCCCAGGGTTCTATGGCCCTCAGGGAAGAGTTTTGCGCCTCCCTTTGGCAATGCCTGATATGATGGAGAAATTTGAGCAGTTCCGCTTCGGAGATTACCGCATTACCAACTTTGAGATGGAGGGCTCGGCCCTTGCAGGTATGGCCCGCAAACTCGGCCACCGCGGAGGTACTGTCTGCTGCATAATCGCCAACCGCTATCACAAAGGGGCAGAACCGGACTATAAGGAACTGGTAGAAAAACTCGTTATACTGGCACTGGACAAACTGGCCGGGCGGGCTATTTGAGTATAAACAGAAGCGAGTTTACAATGCGCCTTTCACCCTCACGGTCGAATTTCCTGTTGTCTGAAGGGTGGTTTACAATGCCGTTGCCGTTTTCTCCCTCTGCATAAAGGGTAGTTGAGCCGCCACCGTCCATATTGAGGGCATCCTCTGCACCAATCCAGCGCATGATTTTGGTGAACTCCCATAGGCTTACACCCTGTGCATTCTCTTTGTTGCGGCCGTCAACTGCCACAAGATATACTTTCTTCCCTTTGGTGCCTATTGCACTACGTGGGTGGCGGTTACGGTTGAATGAGTTTTCATCCAGGCGGGCATCATTGCCGTCAACTAGAAGGATAGGACCGCTTGACATTGCAGAAGGCTCCTCAAGTTTGGAAGGCCAGGTCTGGTTTGCTGCAATATTGCCCGGTACTGCGGGGTCTGCAGCATAGATTGCAATTTTTCCATTCTTGGAAATTGCAATGGCGCCATTGTCCCTCTGGGCCATTTTCTCAGTATTTGAGAACTCCTCCACACCATTTTTTCTGAAGTAGCATACGCAGTTGTATGGTTTGCTCATATTGTAGAATGTGCCGTTCATTGCCACAACAGCCCCGCTGTCCTTTGCAAATTTGCTGGTAGGGGTTATCTTGCCGGGATCACTTGCCAGTGCAAAACGACCTTTTGCTTTCCTGGAATCAATCTCAATGATTGAAATATACTGGTTTGAGTCAAAGATTCTGGAATCTCCGGTAAAGTGGTACTCCTTTAATGTAATACCTTTGTCTATCTCCTTTATATTCCATTTGGCATTGGCAAATGTGAGTGAATCATTTTGTGCAAATGCTGCCGCTGCAAAGAAAAAGGATACGGTCAAAAGTACAACTCTTCTTTTCATAGTGTGTGGTTTTTGTTTGATAACAAAGATAATGAATAATGCCCAATAATTTGTCGGGAAGCAAATTTATTGAAATGTATTACCTTTGCACAATTATGAACGATTTGGAATATTATAACAGTTTTGAGGAGCGCCTGCAGTTGGAACTGCTCAAACTTTGCAATGGGGCAGGGCTGTTGGATTCTGTGCTTGCAGAGAGTGAAGATATAACAGAGAAGTGGAATGATTATGCCACACCATATATGACTGACGCCATTGAACAGGTAAATGATTACCCCAATGCCTCAATTGCATGGCCGGCATTTATGGGAATGGCTGTTGCCAAATGGTGGGATGTGGATTGGATTGCCAACCAGTTCAATGCCTACGACAAGTTTTACGGTGTTGAGGGGTGGGATGACATGGATGACCATATAATGGTGAACATCCTCGGTTATCCACTTGGCTCCCCAGAGGAGAGGGAGATAAGGGACATTACCATCACCTGTGCAGAGAAGGCAATATCCATGATAATGAAAGAGGATTTTGAGCCTGGCTCGGAAAAGGCATTCTATATGCTTGCCCGCACCATGAAGGTGATGTACAAGATAGGTGCCGGCCTGCAACTCAAGAGAATGGGTTACAAGTTCCAGAAGTACAATTGAGTATCTGCAATAGGCCACTTCGTCTATTGCAGATACTCCTGTACTCTACCGCTTATCTGCAAAAGTGAGATTTCGCAGAGTTTGGTGTTGTAACTTGCAGAGAGCAGCCTCTCTTCAGCATCCAAGAGGCTTTTCTGCGCCTCCCTCATCTCTATTCCCGACAAATCTCCCAGCATGTACCTCTCCATGGCAATTTCATGGTTCAATTTGGCTGTAACCAGATTTTCCTTCTCAAGTTCCAGTACCTGGAGGTTGTTTCTGTAGGCCTGCCAGATATTGTACAGGTCTGATTTTAGTGCCTGCTCCACATCTGTCTGCTCCAGGCGGGCATTCTCAATGTTTATTCTGGCATTGCGCCTCTCCCTGCGGGCATTGTTGCCGTCAAATATGTTTATTCCAAGTGTTACTCCAAAATCTGCCCCAAGGGTTGCCCTATGGTAGTTGGCCCCCTTGTTGTATTTGTTGAGGGTGTATCCGTAACCGGCATTAAGCCTCAGGTATGGGTATGTTTGTGATGCCTTTATTTTATAATCAAGCACTGCTATCCTGTTGTCCATGCGGGCACGAAGGAGGGAGGTGTTGTTCTCCATCATATCTCCCATAAGATCATCAAATACCAGTTCTCCTGCCACTTCAATTGCAGTGTCTGCCACAGCAATTGGAACATTAAGGTTTTCCCTGGCAAGAAGTTCATTTAGGGCAATTGCAGAACTTTGCAGCGCCTCCTGCTGTTTCATGAAGGCAGAACTGTCAGAGTTGAAGTCAACCTTTGCCTGCTGGTAATCCAATCCCGAGAAGTTTCCTATCCTGTACCTCTGCTCCACTACCCTCAACCTCTCTTTTGAGAGGGCAACTGCATATCTGAAGTTCTTGAGCCTTATCTGCTGCTGAATGTAGTTGTAATACTCGGCAGTAATTTCTGCAACAAGGTTTTCTACGGCAATGCGGGTATTGAGTTCCCCCTGTCCCTGCAGTTCCTTCAATTTTTTATAGGTGGTGGTTACATTGAACCCCTCAAAAACTGTAAAGTTGAGGTCAACACCGGCATCAATTGTCTGGTTGAAGATACCGTTCTCCTCCACAATTTCCCTGGTATCCCTAAGTTTTGTTTCGGTGTCCTGTGAACTCCCGGAGTATCTTCCCGATGCATTTACAGAGGGTAGGAACCCTGCATTTCCCAATGTGGCATTATTGTCTGAAATGCGCTGGTTGTTCTTCTCAATCTTAAGGGAATAGTTGTTCTGCAACCCCTCCTTGAGGCACTCCTGAAGGGTATATACATTGTTCTGGGCAGCAACAGTGCCACAGAACAATGCGCATGCAATATATGTAAATAATTTCTTCATATTACCATCATTATTTTTTTAGGGCAGCCGCCGCAGCCTTCTTTGCCCTGTCTGTTGAGATATAACTGTAAATGGCAGGAACCACATACATTGTAAGAACTGTAGAAACCAGCATTCCACCAACAACTGTTACACCCATTGCAATACGCTGGTTTGCACCCTCACCACCGGCAAATGCCAATGGAAGCAATCCCAGGATTGTGGATACACTGGTCATGAGGATAGGACGGAGAC
The DNA here is from genome assembly GCA_045592325.1 of Candidatus Egerieisoma sp. Classification (GTDB taxonomy): domain Bacteria; phylum Bacteroidota; class Bacteroidia; order Bacteroidales; family UBA932; genus Egerieousia. Next base: position 17,136 of record JAZNUM010000058.1, on the reverse strand, counting down.
GTTGCATTGAAGCCTCCTTTATGGCCTGCTCCTTGCTCAAGCCTGCTTCCTGTTTCTGGTTTGCAAACTCCACAATGAGGATACCGTTCTTGGCTACAAGTCCAATGAGCATAATTATACCAATCTGGCTGAAGATGTTCATTGTTACCCCACCAAAATACATGAATACCAGAGCACCTGCAATTGCAAGAGGTACAGTAAGCATAATTATCACCGGATCCTTGAAACTCTCAAACTGTGCTGCAAGGATGAGGTAAATGAGTACAATTGCCAGTACAAATGCAAACATGAGGGAAGAAGAACTCTCCCTGTACTCCTTGGATTCTCCCGACAATGCTGTCCTGAACGAGTCATCCAGAACCTCCTTGGCAATCTTGTCCATCTCATCCAGACCCTGGCCTATGGTCTTTCCTTTGGCCAGACCTGCAGAGATTGTGGCAGAAACGAAACGGTTGTATCTGTAGAGTTTTGGAGGGGCAATACCTCCTACAAGGTCTACAAGGTTGTCCATCTGAACCATTTCTCCTTTGTCTGTGCGGATGTAAATGGATTTGAGGTTGGCAGGTGTATTTCTCTGCTGGCGGTTTATCTCACCCAGAATCTCATACTGTTTTCCGTTCATATAGAAATAACCCATACGCTGGCCGCTCAATCCGTACTGGAGTACTTGGGCTATGTTACGGGTACTCACACCCATAATGTTTGCCTTGTCGCGGTTTATGTTTATCCTTACCTCAGGCTTGCTGAACTTCAGGTTCACATCTGCCATCTGGAATGTAGGGTTGTCATACACCTTTGCAAGGAATGTAGGGAGTACCTCCTGCAGTTTCTCAATGCTGGTGGTCTGGAGTACATACTGTACCGGCATACCGCCCCTTCTGCCTCCAAATGAGGATGTCTGCTGTACAAACGACCTCGCATTTGTCTTTTTTCTTACAGCCTGGGAAAGTTTCTCTGCAACATCCATCTGGGTGTAATCCCTCTCCTTAATATCCTTGAGCATCACCTGAATGTTGCCGCTACCGCTCCATACCCTGGCAGTTACTGCCTTTGCGTCAGGAACCAGTGAATCTACAAGACGGTTTATATCCTCTGTATAGTCCCTCATGAACTCATAGGTTACACCCTCGGCTCCGCTGGTGTTTATGTTTATTTGGGAACGGTCCTCCATTGGGGCTGTCTCGGCTGGTATTATAGTCCATAGCAGTACAATGAGGCCGAACATTATGGCAACAAAAGGGAGTACAATCCACTTCATCCTGAGCAGTGCCTCCAGAGAGCGGCTGTAAATCCTGTTCATCCCCTCAAAGAACGGCTCTGTCATCTGGTAGAAACGGTTCTTCTTCTCACTCTTTACAAGCAGTTTTGTGGCAAGCATAGGGGTAAAGGTAAGGGCGGCAAATGATGAAATTATCACAGAGCCTGAAACCACTATACTGAACTCCCTGAACAGACGCCCTGTCTGTCCCTCCATGAAAACTATCGGGAAGAATACTGCAACCAGTGTTACAGTAGTGGAGATTACTGCAAAGAAAATCTCCTTGGCTCCCTCAATACCGGCCTCCTTGGGGTTCATACCCCTCTCAATCCTCACATATATGTTCTCAGTCATTACAATGGCATCATCCACCACAAGACCTACCGCCAGCACCACCGCCAGCATTGAGAGTACATTTATTGAGAATCCCGCAAGGTACATTATAAAGAAGGCTCCAATAAGGGATACCGGGATTACAATACAAGGGACCAGTGTAACCCTCCAGTCTCTGAGGAAGAGGAAGATAATGATGATTACAAGGATGAATGCCACATATACGGTCTCCTTAACCTCATTTATGGATGCGCGGATAAACCTTGTGTTGTCAAAGCCATATGAATATGTCACATCTTCAGGAAGGTCTTTCTTCATCCTCTCCATCCTTTCATATACGGCATCAGCAATGTCAATGTGGTTTGCACCCGGTTGGGGAGTCACAACAACACCAATCATAGGGATACCGTTCATCTTCATGTAACTTTTGATGTCGGCAGGGCCGAGTTCAGCACGGCCCACATCACTGAAACGGACAATCTTTCCGTCAACTTCCTTAATGATGAGGTTGTTGAACTGCTGGGCTGTGTGCATCAGACCCAATGTGCGGATGGTAAGTTCTGTGGTGTTTCCCTCTATACTTCCACTTGGCAACTCTACATTCTCCTTGTCAACCGCATTCTTAATGTCAATAGGGGTTATTCCGTATCCCGACATTTTTATGGGGTCCAGCCACAGACGCATAGAATATTTCTTTTCACCCCAGATGCTTACACCGCTCACATCCGGAATGGTCTGCAACTGCTCCTTTACTGTGAGGTCTGCAATCTCGCTCAACTCCAGCAGAGAGCGTTTGTCGCTCTGCAGAGCAACCATAATGATTGGACGGGCATCTGCATCTGCTTTTGAAACGGTAGGAGGGTCGCAGTCCCTTGGAAGGTAACGCTGCGCTCTGGACACCTTGTCCCTCACATCATTTGCAGCGGTCTCCAAATCTACGGAGAGTTCAAACTCTACAGTAATACGGCTCGAACCCTGCTGGCTCACACTTGAGAGGGAGCGGATGCCGGGGATACCGTTGATATTCTGTTCAAGAGGTTCTGTAATCTGGTTCTCAATAACATCTGCATTGGCACCTGCATAGGAACATTGTACTGAAATTATGGGATTATCCACAGAAGGATATTCCCTTACGCCCAAATAGGTATAACCGATAATACCGAACAGCAGTATTATTACGGTCATAACCGTTGCCAGTACGGGGCGGCGGATACTTAGTTCTGAAATGTTCATAGGGCAGGCTAGTCTATGTTATCCAATGTTACAGGCAACCCCATACGCAATTGTAGGGTTCCGGATACAATTACGGTGTCACCCTGTTTCAATCCGTCCACTATCTGTACAGACTTGTCTGTCCTTATACCGACATTTACTGTTACAGGTTGGGCTTTGCCGCTCCTGTAAAGGTATAGTTTGTCAACACCCATTTCCGGCACAATTGCCTCTGAAGGTACCACAAGGGCATTCTCTATCCTCTGTTTTTCCAGATTTACAGAGGCGTATCTTCCTGCCAATGTTTCCCCCTTGATGTTGTCATACAGGGCCCTTACGGTAAGGGTATGGGTTACAGGGTCAATTTTTGACTCTTTGGCATATACCTTGGCCTTGAACGGCTGTAGTTTGCCCGGGAGTGAGAATTCCACATTGTACCCAACCTTTACATCATCTGCATAATGCTCAGGTACTGCAAATTCCACTTTAATGGGGGATATTTTTGTGAGTTTTGCCACAACGGTAGAAGGGGAGGCATATGAACCGGCACTTACCCCCCTGAGTCCTATTACTCCATCAAATGGGGCACGGAGTTCCGTCAGGGCAATGTTTGCCTCTACAAGTTCTATATCTGCCTTCAGGGTAGCAAGGTCTGTCTTTACCTGCTCGTAAGCCTCCTGGCTCACTGCATCCCTCTTGAGAAGGGTACTCTGGCGGTAAACCCTGTCTTCTGCAAGTTTTACCTGAGAGGTGAGTTTCTGCAACTGTGCCTGAAGGTGCCTGTCATTTACCTTTGCCAACAGGTCGCCTTTCTTTACAAAGGATCCCTCCTTGAAGTTGATTTCTACAATTTTTCCTGATGTTTCAAAAGAGAGGTCAACCTCTTCGTCGGGAAGCAAACTTCCATTAATGAAAATTTCATCCGAAAGAGTCTGAGGTTTAACAACAATCGCATTCACATTAAGGATGTTCTTGTTAGTCTTTCCCTTTGAAATTTTGTCTGCGGCAGAAAGTTCTTTATTCTCTTTAGGAAGCGAAGAATATATGCCCCAGGCCGCCAATGAAACAAGGATCAGTGCTACCAATCCCCACTTTGCTTTTTTATTCATGTCTTTTAGGTTAAATGGAACAGTTTTTCACTACAAAAAAAGTGCCCTTTGAGGGCACTTTTTTTGTAAGTTTTCAACAATTTTATAGTTGAAATGATACTGTAACGCCATATTCTGCCGGATTGCCCTGTGAGAAAAATGCATTTCCTACAGAAACAAAATAGAATGCGTTATAATTGGCGTCATTGAGGTTCTTGCTCCACAATTCCAATGAGAATTTTCCCTTTTCCGCATAAACTGATGCGTTCAGGAGTGAGTAGAATTTCTGGGAGTTGAGGTTTGCCTCGTCCCACCATATTTTGCCAATTCCGTTGTAACCCAATCTGAGTTGAATCTTGTCTGCCAGTTTGCCTGCATTCCAGAAAGTGTATGATGCGTTGGCAGCCAGGGTGTTCTGGGGCACATATGGTACGTAATTGTTCTTGTAATTGTTTATCCCGTCATCATATTTTACGAATTTGGCTGATGTGTGGCCGTAGGAAATGCCAAGTCTTAATGCCGGGGTAATTTGTGCATCCAATGCAATCTCCCCTCCAATGCTCTTTGTCTTTCCTGCATTTGTCATCATGCGTCCTGTTGTTTTGCCGTCTGGAAAAACGGTCAGTTGCTGGTCTGTGCAGTCTATGTAGAAGAGTGCTGCATCTGCTTTCAATTTCCCGTCCATCAGGGATAGATGTGTTCCCACTTCATAGTTCCAACTATACTCGGGTTTGTATGTGATAACCTCATCTACGGAGTAGTCTGGTGATGCAGTTCCACCCGGCATTCCTCCACCCATAGAACCTAAGGCTCCACCGGACTTGTCCATAAGGTCTGCCATAAGGTCCGATTTGAGTTCATTCTGCAGGATATCCGAGAATATCTGTGTGTTATAACCTCCAGCCTTGAATCCTCGGGTTACGGTAGCATATAGATTCCCTTTTTTGCCCAGCGAATATTGGATTCCAAATTTTGGAAGCACCTCAAACCAGTTTTCAGACAAATTGTCATCCATTGCAGTATTTACTCCGCTTTCCACTTTAATCTCCCTTGGAGGCATCATAGGGCTCATCTGAATCTTCATGGTGTAGATGTAATCTACTGAACTGTTGCACAGATAATTGAGAGAGGCCTCTTCATAATCGAGCCTCAGGCCTGCGGTAAAGGTGAACTTTCCTGCCGAGAGTTGCGACTGGTGGTACAGTGCAACCCCTTTGACCGGTATCTCAAACTTGCTTGAAAGGTCAAATTCATCCTGTACAAACTGCAGTCTTGCAGTATTCATAGGTGCCGGCATCCCCTGGAACATTCCGTTGATTCCTCCTAAAATGAGGTTGTTGATACCATCTTTTTTGAACCTTACAGGGGCATCCATATCCATATCCTTGTAGAAAAGGGTTATACCTGTAAGCCATTGCCATTTGCGGTTTTCCTGATTCCTCTTGATAGTGAAATCCTGGGTAACGGTATTCTCATGCTGGGCTTGTTTGAGGGTAAACATGCTCGCCGGAGTGAAGTCCTGGTCAAGAGTCATGCAGTCATCCAGATATTGCCATGATGTTACGCTGGAGAGAGTGTGTCTTCCGGTATTGTAGTTTACAGAGAGACCATTGGATATGGTTGTCCTTTCATAGCCGCACTTGTCATTGTAGTTTACTGGCCCGATGGTCCCGTTACCTGCATTGTAGAGCCTGTAGGCATATCCGCCCTGGTCCACCTTTCCAAAGAAGAAGGAATTGTCAATTGTAAGCCTGCCGTTTGGGGTGTATATAAATCTGAATCTTCCGCTTGCACTCTCCTGGTCATCACATTTTTCGCCGGTGTATTCATTTGTGAAAAATCCCCCTCTGTTGAGGTAGTTTCCCCCTATGCTCAATGCAACTTTTTCGGATGGCTTCATATACACCGAGCCTTTTATGTTGTAGGTGTCACCGCTGCTGTATCCTGCAGAAACCCTTGCCCCCTGATACACCTTTGGTGAAAGGGTATATACATTTATAATGCCGCCTATGGTATTGCGCCCATATAGGGTGCTTTGCGGGCCACGGAGCACTTCAATGCGCATAATGTCCCATAAATCCGTGTCAAATCCATTTTTGTTCAGGTATGGGATATTGTCTACATACATTCCTATTGCAGGGTGGTCAATCCTGCTTCCCAAACCCCTTATATAAATTGAAGAGGTCATCTTTGATCCGTAATTTGGAATATGCAGATTTGGTGTCTGCATGGAAGCATCGTGAAGCGAGACAATCTGTTTCCGTTCAATTTCTCCCAGTTTTATAGTGGAAGAGGAGAGAGGCTCTTCCCTAAGATCATTCTTTTGTTTCATTTTGGCAACCACAGCCACTTCAGAGAGTACGTTTATTGTGTCCTTTTTGTTCTCTGCTGCTTTGAGAGCATCACCTTCTGCAAATGTCGGCACTGAGACTGTAACTGCAAGTGCCCAGATGAGGAGTTTTCTGTACATATTTGTCTAATATCTGTTTTGATTGCAAATGTACAGTATACTGTTGTCGGAAAATGTTAAGAAGGATGCATGATTTAGGATAAATCAATCATTTTGCCGGTACTCAGATGGGGTAATTCCTTCGTGCTGCTTGAATTTGCGGGCAAAATAGGATTGGTCCAGTATTCCAACCCGTGCTGCAATCTCACTTAACGGGAGGTCTGTTTTCTTGAGCAGAAGTTTGGCTTCCTGTATTATGGTCTCCTTAATCCAAACTGAAGGCGATTTGCCTGTTGTCCCCTTTACAACCTTGTTAAGGTGGTTGGGGGTTACCCCCAGTTTGTCTGCATATCCGTTTACTGAAAGTTTTGCCTGATTTGCAGACTCCTTGAACAGTTCGTTGAGGAATCTGTTGCAGATGCTGTTGTTATGGTTGGTGACTTCCCTGATGGTGTTCCTGTATATGATGTCTGCCTCTGTGAGGATTACAGTAATGTAGGCCCGGATAATCTCCGGATTGGGATTCCCGGAAACGGACTCTTCGTAAATGCGGTCAAACAGGGGTACCTGTCGGGAAAAAGCCTCTTCCCCCAATTCAATTTTTGGAGAGCCCCAGATTCTCAGGAAATCATATTTTGCAAAAGCATTTTCCGTTGTATTTATCCCTGAAATGAATGTTGTTCCAAACCCTCCCATGTAACCTTCTGCATTTTCAAAGTACTTTATGGAAAACATTTGTCCCGACGGAATTATAACCAGTTCGTGTTCTTTTACCAGGTAAGTTTTACCTCCTATCTCAACAAGTACCGTACCTTTTATCAGGAAAAAGAAATAATGCATGGGGGAACGGGTAGGAGATATGCTTCCGTGGTGGTAGGGATTATGCCCCATACAGCCTTCCCTGCCGGGATGTATATGTGGATCTCCCCCGGCACCATTCGGATATGCTGCCCCAGCAACCAGTTTCCTTATAATGAATGCTTTGTTTTCCATGTGGCAAAAATAGGAAGAATCATGCAATAATTGTAGATTTAGCACTATATTTGCAGTATTGAGATAGAAATTATAATAGAGTAACGTAATGGGTAAAGGCAGCAGGGCAATATCTGGTGTTATGTGGAGCGCTATTGAACGATTCTCTGTTCAGGGTGTACAATTTGTCCTCTCTTTTATTATTGCAAAACAACTTCTTCCTCAAGATTATGGACTTGTAGCTATGCTGTCCGTCTTTATGGCCATAGCACAAACATTCATTGACTCCGGATTCACCAGTGCACTCATTCAGAAACAAAACAGGTCGCAGAGTGATTTTTCTACAGTCTTTTATTTCAGTGTGACTGTATCATGTATATGTTACCTGCTTTTGAGGTGGGCTGCTCCATTAATTGCCGGTTTCTACAATGAACCGTTGCTTACGGAAATTATAATCTGGTTTGGACTCAATCTTATTATAAGTTCCTTTGCTACAGTGCAGAGGGCTATTCTTATAATTGATATAAATTTTAGAAAACAGGCGCTTGTCTCGCTCTTCTCCGTATTGTTGAGCGGTGCTGTTGCAGTCTATATGGCTTATGGCGGATATGGTGTATGGTCTTTGGTGGTGCAGACTTTGCTGAATAATACATTAAATACTGTAATACTTTGGATTTCTGTAAGATGGGTTCCATCTCCAGAGTTCTCCATGCTATCCTTCAGGACACTTTTTTCATATGGTTCAAAACTTCTGGCAGGGGGCCTTATACATACGGTATTTACAAATTTGTACACAGCCATTATTGGAAAGGTCTACAATACTCTTCAACTTGGATTATACAATAGGGCACAGACTACCTCCAATTATCTTTCACATAATATTTCCTCCCTTGTCAACAGGGTACTGTTTCCTGTTTTCTGCAAGGAGAAAGATGATGATAAACTGGTCGAAAAATTCTATACTTCAATAAAACTCACATCGTATCTCATTTTTCCTCTGATGATTGGATTGGCAACAGTTGCCGAGCCGTTTATCCAGGTTGTCCTTACAGATAAATGGATAGATTGTGTCCCATATATGCAAGTATTGTGCATTGCATATATGTGGGATCCATTAATGAATTTTTCTGTTGTATTGATAAATTCAAAAGGCAAAAGTGAGTATACATTCAAGGCGGAGATAATAAAGAAGATTACAGCAATTGCCATTTTGGCTGCAACAATCCCCGCTGGAGTAATGGCAATGTGCTGCGGATTGCTGATATATTCATTTGCAGATATTTTTATTATAACAAGATTTACCAGGATTGTGCTTCCGGAAGTGAATCTTAAGAACCATTTCAAGGAGATTATGCCTGTGGCAATCCAATCTGTAATTATGGGTATCATTGTTTTTTGTATTATGGGTCTATTTGATTCTGCAATCTGCAAATTGATATATGGAATAATATCTGGAGTAGTTGGCTATATCATTTTGTCCTTCTTTATTTGCAGGAATGAAATGTCATATTTATATGAACTGATATGCAGAAAGGGGTTGAAATAAGTGTTCTGGTGCCAATTTATAATACTGGCAAATATGTGGCAAAGTGCTTTAAATCTCTATTGGAGCAGACAATTTGCTCCAACGTTGAGATTATTGTTGTTGATGACTGTTCTATAGACGACAGTATAGGACAAATAAAGGATTTGATCAGCATATCGGAAGTTAAGGATAATATTTCTTTCAAATTCCTTTCCCATCAGAAAAACAGAGGTGTTGCGGCTGCCAGGATTACTGCGTTGGAAAATGCTACAGGTGAATATGTTATTTACATAGACGGGGATGATTATATAGAGCCCTGCTTTTTGGAACAATTGTATGTTGCTGCCAAAAAATATGATGCAGATATGGTGATGTCTGATGTCGTGAAAGAATATAGCGGCAGAACAACTTTACTCAAGTCTCCATATGATGCAGATAAGTTTAAAATGATTTCAAAAATAATTATGGGCAACTCTGTCTATTTTTGGAATAAACTTGTCAGGCGTGAGTTGCTTGCCAGTTGTGCAAAAGTCCTTAAAGAGGGATATAATAATTCTGAAGATTATGCGGTTATTGTCCAAGCCTGCATAGAGGCCGGAAGTATTGCCTATGTTCCGGAGGCAGTATACCATTATGTGCAGTATAACACCAATTCCATAACAAAGAATATCTCTCTGAGCCATATTTCAAGTTGGTTGTATTCAGTTGGCTGTGTGTCAGATTACCTGAATCGGAAAGGGTTGTCGGAATATACCCCTTACATGAATTTCAGGAAATTGACAGTAAGATACTGGTGCATGATGTATACAGGTGGCGACACGCAGAAACATTATAGCAGACTTTTCCCGGAAATTGAAGGAAATGTCAAATCACTGTTAGGGCTTGCAAAAGACTATAACCATAAACTGATGCTATATTTTGTGCTGAAGGGCAATTGCACAATCTTCAATTTGTTGAAAAGAGCATATAAAGTCTTTAGGATACCGTTCCCATAACATTTCCTCTCCGCAATGAGGATTTTTACATCCGGCATTTCCATATATTTTGCGTGAGGCTACTTAAAACTGTAAATATATCTTGCATAAGAACTTGTATTTGCCAGACACTATGCAAGTGACGTAAATCGTGTAATTGATGCAGATTGTATACTGGCGAGTTCCTGCAATTCGCCGTGGGCAGTATACGTTGTTGTAGGTGGTTGTAGAGTGGATATGTGCACACGGTGCAACAAAATTGTTCTGCCGTGGGCGGTAACCTTTGCTAGAGTGCTGTTTGGCGGGGGTAAGTGCCCACGGTGATTTGCAGGAACAGAGTTGGGAGGCGTAGGCCAATTGGGGAACTCGGGAAATGCGGGATTTGGGCTCCGCCATTCCCTTTGCCTTCGGTGGGATTTGGACTCCGCTATTCCCTTTGCCTCCGGTGGGATTTGGGCTCCGCCATTCCCTTTCCGCTTGCCGCGGGGGCGCTTTCAAGAAAACCGGATGTGCTGGCGCACCTCCTTTTTTGTATCCATCCGGCCCCTTCTGCAAGCGAGCTTGCATCGGTCCCGTACGGATACAAAAAACGGATGATTTGCATCATCCGTCGGTTTTCTTGAGCGGAAAACGGGATTCGAACCCGCGGCCCTCAGCTTGGGAAGCTGATGCTCTACCAACTGAGCTATTTCCGCAAATGAGATTGCAAATGTAAGAATTTTTTGTCTGGTTTCAAAGAAGCCATCCAATTTATTTAACACGCATTGTGGTGGCAGGGTTTATTTTTCCAATGAAAATTGTCGGGATCAACATTAGGAGCATTATTGCCACAAATGATATAACGTTCATAAGGATGATTGATTCACATTCAATGGAAATTGGGACATGGGATACAAAATAATTTTCCGGGTCGAGTGGTATTATCTTCAATTTTTCCTGAGCAAGGCACAATAGGAGTGCGGAAGCGTTGCCTGCGAGCATTCCCTGCAGTACGGTTATGGCAGCTTTGGTCAGAAATACCCCGGATACTGCAGAATTGCTCATTCCCATAGCCTTGAACAAGCCTATTTGTGATATCCTTTCAAACAGCATTATAAGAAGTGCCGATATCATGTTGAATCCTGCTACGGCCATCATAAGGGCGAGAATAATCAATACATTAAGGTCCAAGAGGTTAAGCCAGTCGAAGAAGATGTAATATTTCTCTTTTAGTGATATTGCTGCAACGGAGGTGTCTTTTTCAGTTGTATATCTGTATATGGTTTCCTCCAGGGCTTCAGATATCTCTTCTCCCCATTCCACCCCTTTTTCCAGCATTATTTCATATCCCGATACTGTCCCGTTCCATCCGTTGAGTCTGGTTGTCTGGCGTATGTCTGCAATTGCAAGGTATTTGTCTATTTCCTGCAGTTGTGCGTCAAATATTCCTGTTATTTCAAATCTGCGCACCCTCGCCTGTTCTCCGGCAAAATATGCTGTAGCCTTGTCTCCAACTTTATAGTCGAGTGCCTGGGCAAGAGATTTTGAAATCATAATTCCATTTGATGCCCTTTTCCCTTTAAATGTGGGCACCTCTCCTGCAATCAGGTGCCTTTCGTAGAAATTAAGGTTGTATGTAGAGTCCACCCCCTTGAGTATCAGACCACTTATCTCATTCTCCCCCTTCAGGATACCCTGGCTGTATGCAACTCCATTTATACTCCCGACAAATGGGAGATTTTCCAGTTCCCCCAGGTATGAGAGGGGATAGTTTACCGGTTTGGATGTGCCTGTAATCTCTTCCCCTAGGGCTGCGAGTGTAATGTCGGCTGAATAGCCTCTGGCCTTGTCAAGTATTTCGTTTCTGAACCCATTGGCAACGGCGCAGGCTACAACAATTACTGCAATGCTTATTGCCACAGACAGAAAGGAGATTCTGCTCCCCATTTTGCTGAGTCTGCCGGTTGCATCAGCCTTGCTTCCTATCCTTTTTGCCAGAAACAGATTCAGTCCCATAACTTATTGTTTTACGGTTTGGCAGTATTGCCCGTACCTTTCAAGTATCAGTTCCACAAATTTGAGGGTTTCGCCGCCGTTGAACCTGCCAAGTCTTACAACGTCACTTTTGTAGTGCTCCTCCTCTTTCATCAAAGGTATGATTTCTGCCAGATTATCCCATACAAGTGGATCCAGCCCCTTTTCTTTGGCAAGTGCCATACAATCATCCATACGCCCTTCGCCACAATTGTAGGCTGCCAGGGTGAGTTTTATGAGGTTTGTTGAATCTGCACCCGCACGTTTGTAGAGTCTCTGCAGACGTGCAAGATGCGAAATTCCCGCCTTGATGTTCTGTTCGGGATTATAAATGTCATCTATTCCATATGTCTTGGCTACAGCCTCCTTTATCTGCATCAGTCCTATGGCTCCGCGGCTGGAACTCACCCCCATCTTGAACTTTGACTCCTGGTAAATGAGTGAACATATGAGTCTCCAGTCCCAGCCAACAATATGCGCGTACTTTTTAACATAAATGTCATATGGCGAAATGGTTGTCCTGGAAATGGGCGCTCCATTGCGGTCCTGTATCCTGTAACTCTTATGGTATCTGCGTGTGTCGTTATACTCCTGGGTCTGCTTGAAGTACGGGAACCAGTAGTTAAGGGTCTGCACTATATTGTAGTTGTCTTTTTTTACTACGCATACATTCTCCCTGCTGTCGAGGATTGAACTTGAAACCACTTCATCGGCAAAGATGTTGGGTACCGTATCTCTTTCCGAGTTGAGGACCAGCATGTCTATTTTCCCGGTTATAAGTTGTACCCACTGCTGCATGGCATTCTGTTCAACAATGTTAAGGCTTATCTCGCAACGCTGGTGCTGCTTGAACTTGTCGAACAGTTCGTACAGATACCCAATATTGTATCCGCTGGAGCGGAGTGTCTTGTCGAGCATTATAGAACATTTGAGGGTATCTCCGGCAAACAGTAAAGGGGAAGGGATATCCCACTTTTCCGCTTCCCATCTCGGGAATGAGAAAAGGGAGAACGCTAGTACAAAAGTGAGGGTGTACTGGAAATATCTGTTTCTCCAAAATCTGCCCATAGGCACTTATTTTACATAAAACGGCCAGTGGATACCAAACTTAAGGGCCTTTTGCGTCCTGATATATCTGAATGAGGAGAAATAATCGCTGTCGGGCCATCCGAGTGCAGCATTCTCATATTTTACAAATATGCTGGCACGCTTCCACTGAAGGTTTACAAAAGCATCTATATAAGGGGTATTTCCAATTTTTTCAACGTTCTGGTTGTAGAATACTCCAAGAGCAGGAGAGTAGCCTTGTGCATAGTAATCGGATGTGTAAATTGCATTTGCTCCAACTTGCACATTAAGGACATTCTTTACAAGCCAGAACTGGAAATAGTATCTCAAGTCCAATGCCAGTTCTGGAAGCGGTACAACCTCCTCATCAGATGAAATCTGGAACAGTATTTTGTTCTCAAAATGGAATTTCCACAGTCTGATATCCTTCTTCAGATATGCTGTAAGGATACTCATTGCTTCCGGATTCTGCCTTATAATGGAGAGTGAGTCAAAATAAGTATTGTTCTTCAGCATTGCATAACCGAAGAAAGCCTCCATTTTCCAGTCGGGAATATCCAGTTTTGCCTCAATTCTGGTTTGGGTGGTCTTCCCAAAATCATTTTTCCACACATAGTGGTTTGTGTATGCGTTGTTGAAGAAATAGTTGGGGCGTTCTTGGGAAATATGGAGTTTTCCGGTAAGGTGGATTCCCTGGCTCATCCCCTTGGGATATGAGGAGAACTTCATTTTCCCTTCAATTGAAAAATCATTCTGGTAGTACCCTGCAAAGTTGTATATACCAATGCCGTCCCATGAGAAATATCTTTTCAGTTTGCCGCCTGCCCCAAAGTACATGTACATATTGTTCTGCTTCTCAGTGCTGTTGCCCTGGAGGAAGAACTGCTGTTCAAAGCCATAAAGGCTCAGGTACTGGTGTCCTATTCCTGCACTAACGTTTGACACAATTGCCTCTTTTGCCCAAGGCTGCATATTTATGAAGAATCTGTTTTCAAGTTTGAAAACCCTCATTGAGTCTGCACTGGTGGTAGGATTTATGTAGAACTTGTTGTTGTACAACGACCTGCCAAGAGAGTCTGTAAGGGAGATTTCATCTGTGTATTTCTTGGAATAGAATGAAGCGTCAAAACTGTGCCCTATATATGCCATGGTACCTTCTCCAAGCCCATTATCCTCCTTGACACCCAAAGAGTCTCCCTTTTGTAGGAATTTGAAAGGAATACCGTATGAGTGGGTGAGGAAGAATGTATTCCTCTTGAGCGTATTTTGCGCATCCTGCAGATATACGGGGATTATTTTAGCGTCAACCAAAGTGTCCAGGACCATGGAAGGATCAGAGATTCCTCCATTTTCATTTCTCCTGATACGGTTAAAGATATATCCACCCTGTGCTACATATCTTTTGCCCAGGTAATTGCCGGTTATAGCGAGTGTCCTGTTGTCTGTTTTCTCATTTTGAAGCATACCTGCTGCACCATATCTCTGGTACAGGAAATTTACATTGAATGATGGGGTGAAGTTCTGTGTATGCAGGAATCTTATGTTGGCTTCTTCCAGTTGCTTGTTGGCAAACAATGTTCCCCAATAGCCCAATTCGGTATATGGGGTCTTGGTGTTGTAGAATGGGAGTGTCTCCGGGGTGTATGAATACGGGAGGTAATAGTCAAAGAATGGGAATACCTTGAAGTGAGGCCTCAAAAACCAGTTGTTGTATTGCATTGCGGAACCTGAAACACCAAGATAGTTGGCTCCTGCATCATATCTTTGGTGTGGCTGTTCGGAGAACCACTCGTGGAAGGTGGTGTCAGGTTTTATGCTTACAGGCTTGTTGAAGTATGTATCGGCATTCCACAAAAACATCCTCTTGTTTTTAGTAGTGTCATCAAACACATATGTATGCAGGATACGCGGAGTATTTCTCAGGATACTGTCCTTGTAGTTCCATACGCTGTCCCTGTACATCTGTCTCAATTCCTTTTTTGTGTATGTCACTACAGCAGTTGAATCATTGGTTGCCAGAGAATCTGCAGCCGTTTCAAGTGTGTCAGTATTCTGGGCTCCGGCCTCCACGCTTTGAAATACAAGGCATAGAACCGCAAGCACCATATATCCTATCAATTTATTTATGCTATTTGTTCCTTTCATAATCTTTTATAAAAACTTTCTGCAAAGCTCTTCAGCTTTATCCAGGGAATCCAGTTTCCCTACATCCACCATCTCCAGACCCTTTTGTACATAACCCTTTATTATGTA
Source organism: Candidatus Egerieisoma sp. (assembly GCA_045592325.1). GTDB lineage: Bacteria > Bacteroidota > Bacteroidia > Bacteroidales > UBA932 > Egerieousia. The sequence goes on along the minus strand of JAZNUM010000058.1, from coordinate 1,991 downwards.
TTTATCTGCCATTTTCAGGTAAAAATCCACTATAGGGAACCTTTCAGGCATATTTTCCATTAACCCGAACACTGCAGGCGAGATAATGTGTACCCCTGCAAAAGCGAGTTTCCTCAATGCATATTCCTTGAGGAACCCTTCGCTGTTGAAATTGTCAGAAGGTTCCCTCCTTAGTTCTTCAAAGGGTGATTTCACTTCTCCCGACAAAACATTCATCCATCCGGTAAGGTTGTTTTCTGTGTCGAACAGAAAATACCTTGATGTCTCCCTTTCACTTACAAGCAAGGTTGCCAACGGTGTATCCGGAGATATGGATTCTGCCATATGGGCCTCATAGAACTCCTCCAGGTTGAGGTTGGAGATAATGTCCACGTTGTGCACAAGGAACGGCTCCCCGTCATTCAGAAGTGCGGCAGCGTGCCTGATGCCGCCTCCGGTCTCCCTGAGAAGGTCGGTCTCGTCGGAGAAGAAAACCTTTATTCCAAAATTGCCGTTATCTTCCACGTAGTTGCGGATTTTGTCTGCAAAATGGTGCAGGTTCACCACAACCTCATTGTATCCGCTCCTTTTAAGTTTGTCAATGATATGCCCCAATAAAGGTTTTGAGCACACCGGCACCAATGCCTTTGGCATGGTGTCTGTGATTGGCTTGAGCCTTGTCCCCAAACCTGCTGCAAAAATGAGGGCCCTCATAATCCTTAAAACTCCTGTTTTATATCCTGTTCCCTATGGTACAGGATAACACTTATGTTGTATTTCTTTGCAAGATACTCTGCCAGATGCTGGGCACAGTAAACCGAGCGGTGCTGTCCTCCTGTACAGCCGAAACTGAACATGAGGTTTGTAAATTTGCGTTCCATGTAGCGTGTTACATGGGCATCTGCCATCTCATATACATGAGAAAGGAATTTTGTAACCTCTCCGTCCTCCTCAAGGAACTCTATCACCTCTTTGTCCAAGCCTGTAAAGTGCTTGAAGTGGTCATATTTCCCAGGATTGTTTATGGCACGGCAGTCAAATACATAACCTCCTCCGTTGCCGCTCGTATCTACAGGAATACCTTTCTTGTATGAAAAACTGAATATCCTCACCTCAAGTTTCCTCTCTGCCCTCAGGTCTGAGAACTGGCGCATATTGGTAAGTTCCGTAAGAATCTCCTGTATATACGGATACTCTGTAAACGGCTCTTCATTTATGAGTTTGCGTAGATTGTCAATGGCAAACGGTACACTCTGCAAAAAGTGCGGCTTCTTCTCAAAATATCCCCTGAAACCGTATGCTCCAAGCACCTGCATTGTGCGGAACAGTACAAACAGCCTCAATTTCTTGTAGAACTCTTCCCTTGGAATGTCCTTGTAAGGCTTGAGGGCTTCGCGGTATGTCTCAATAAGGGCTTCTTTGAGTTCTGTAGGGTAGTTGGCTTTGGCCTGCCATACAAAAGAGGCAAGATCATAATAGAGTGGACCTTTTCTGCCACCTTGGAAATCAATGAAATACGGATTCCCGTCCACAAGCATTACGTTTCTGGCCTGGAAGTCCCTGTACATGAAAATCTCCTCATTTCCCCCTTCAAGCAGGTCTGCCGCCATTTTTGTAAGGTCATCGTGCAACTTTATCTCGCTGAATTCAATTCCGGTGGTCTTGAGGAAACAATATTTGAAGTAGTTGAAGTCAAACCACACATTCCTTTCGTCAAATTCGGGTTGAGGGAAACAGATATTGTAATCCAACCCTTTTCCACCTTCAAACTGCAGGCGTGGAAGGGTGGAGATGGTCTTCTTTAAAAGAGAAATTTCGTCGGGAGAAAAGTTGCTGGTCTCCCTTCCCTGCTCAATTGAATTGAAAAGGGTGATGTCTCCAAGATCTTCCTGAAGATAGAATTCATTGTTGCTGCTGGCGCAAAGCACTTGTGGAACAGGAAGTCCTTTCAGTTTGAAATGCTTGGCAATCTCCATAAAGGCAATGTTCTCCTCAATGGAGGTCCCTTTTGC
>JAZNUM010000057.1:0-33968 GCA_045592325.1 Candidatus Egerieisoma sp. | reverse complement strand
TTCCATAAATGAGAATTTAGCAGTCTATTTTGTTAATTTTAAATTCTCCTGACATAAGTTTCGGTAAGAGAGTGTCTCGGATCTCTGACAATCTGATATTTTCAAGAGAGTTATATTTGATCTTATTCAATGCTTCTTTAGCAATAGTTTCTAATATGACCATATCTTCTGGTGAAACGACAGGAAGTTTATATGTGCCAATGGTTTCAGCTGATACTCTTTGCCTTCCACTGCTACCATTCATGTTTTTGACTGCAAAGTCTACAAAGTCTGTGTGCCGAGTAAGAAAGTAGAATACCTCAGGTTCGATTGCTCCTCTAGATGCAATAACAATGTACTCAGTTGATCCAAACGCGACTTCGTTTTCTTCGAGGAAATTGATATATGCAACCTTACCATTCTCTAAGCAAGGTGTAATCCTTGCCATAAGAGTATCTCCGTTTTGGAATTTCATACCACCGTTATATTCCTTCATATCCCAACCAGCGGGAAAACTACCGGAAGTAGACAACTGTGCCATCTCTATGCTTCTGGCAAAAGTTCCCTTAACAATGGTTCTTTTAGGATTCAAGATGGCAATCTCAGAAAGATTAATGGTTTCGCATTCAGAATATTGGGCTACAATATTGTTGAAAGCAACTTGTGCTTGTTGCTCTAAATTATCATTTCTACGTCTGTTTCGACGAGAAAAACAAGAATATCCATATGTTTGATTATAATTCAGCATCAGCCTATAAATTTTCTATGTGATAATTTTACGTTTGTCTGATTTACCATTGCATAATGCATGGTAGTATCAATTTTTACATGTCCTAGCAGTTTCTGTACTTGTTCTACCGGCATTCCTTTATCAATTGCCATGGTTGCTAATGTCCTCCTGAATTTGTGTGGATGAACTCTAGGCAATTTAACCTTACGGCCCAGTTGTCTCAACCTTATTTCAACTCCTGATATTTGTAACCTATTGTGAGGTTTTGCCAAGGATACAAACAAAGCAGGATTTTTGTCTCTTCTTGACTTCAAGTACTCTTGCAAATGGATTTTCGCTCTAGCATTGAAGTAAACAATCCTTTCTTTATTTCCTTTACCAAAGACAAGACACTCACGTTCGACAAAGTTTATATCATTCCTGTTAAGTTTAACTAATTCACCAACCCTAATACCGGTGGATGTCAGGAAATCTATTATAGCAAGATCTCTTATTGTCTTGCAATTATCTCTAAGTAGCTCCAGATTCTCATCTGTAAGCACTTCTTTAACTTGAGTTCCTGTTTTTACTTTATGTATTCTCCTTACAGGACTCTTTACTATAAAATCTTCTTCCTCTAGCCATGCAAAGAACGAAGAAAATATCCGTCGGATGTTATCTATCGTTACTTTGCTGGACTTATGCCTTCTCTGAAATACTGCCAAATATGCTCTTATGTCTTCTGTCGTATACTCTGATACTTTCTTCGGCATCTTTTTATACAACTGCTTGACAGTAGATTCGTAGTATTTGATTGTCTTTATTGAGCATCCTTCTACCTGTTTAGCAGAGAGGAAGATTTCCAGGACTCTATTATTGCTCTTTACATCTTCTCTAACAGTCTCTGTGTTATCGACAATTTCATACTTACTTACTACCTGAAGAAGCACATTATTCAGTTCAGTCATTTGCTCAAAATTGAGCAATTCGGACATAGCATCCGTAATCTCATTGATAAATTGTTCTTTCATATTCTATGGATTTAATTGCCATAGAATTAAAATACTATTTTATCGTAAATCCAATAGATGCCAACTGCTTTCTTATCTCATCCTCAAGTTCATGGGACTTTGCAAACAATTCAGAAAGCTCTCCTGTCAGTCTTTCCATTTTATCCTGGAATGGTTCTCCATCATCTTCTGTTTCAGCAATACCAACGTATCTACCTGGTGTAAGTATATAATCTTGCTTCGCTATCTCTTCCATACCAACTACAGCACAGAAACCTTTTTCATTTTCTAAAGTTCCTGATACATATTTATCATATACGCCAGCAATCTTCATCATATCATCCTCAGAAAGTTCTCTCAGCTTCCTTGTAACCATATTTCCCATATTTCTAGCATCGATAAATAGTACTTTGCCAGGCTGTTTCTTATCTCTATTTAGGAACCAAAGACATACAGGGATTTGAGTTGAGTAGAATAATTGAGATGGCATTGCTACAATACATTCCACTAAATCAGCTTTCAGAATATTTTCCCTAATAGCTCCTTCACCACCACTTTGTGAAGATAAAGATCCATTAGCCAATACCATACCTATTTTTCCATTAGGAGACAGGTGATGAATCATGTGCTGCAGCCAAGCGAAGTTTGCATTTCCTGATGGTGGGATACCATATTTCCATCTTACATCATCTTGGAGTTTATCAGCACCCCAATTACTTGCATTAAATGGTGGATTAGCCATGACAAAATCTGCCTTTAATGTTGGATGCACATCTTTAAAGAATGTATCTGCATTAAAATCACCTAAATTCGCATCAATGCCACGAATTGCAAGATTCATTTGTGCCATTTTCCAAGTAGTGGGGTTTGATTCCTGACCATAAACAGAAATATCATTTATTTTTCCTTGATGTCTTTCAATAAATTTAGCTGACTGTACAAACATTCCACCAGATCCACATGCAGGGTCATAGACTCTACCATGATATGGTTTAAGGACTTCTACTAATGTTCGTACAATACACGCAGGTGTATAGAATTCACCAGCATTTTTACCTTCAGCAGATGCAAACATTGATAAGCAATACTCATAAGTTCTTCCTAAGATATCCTTACTATCTCCTTGCTCTTTCATTTGAATGTTTGTGAATAAATCCACAACATCTCCCAATTTTTGTTTATCCAATTCTGGACGTGCAAAATTCTTGGGCAAAATACCTTTGAGCTTATCATTTTCAAGCTCTATGGACCTCATTGCTTCATCTATTACAATACCTATTTCTGGTTTATGAGCATTCTCCGCTATTACTGACCATCTAGCTTTTTGTGGTACATAAAATATATTATCTGCTGTGTATTCATCTTTATCTTCCTCCATACCATACCCCTCTTCAACAAGTTCTTTATAGCGTGTTTCGAATCTGTCTGATATGTATTTTAGGAAAATTAGTCCCAGTACAACATGTTTATACTCCGCAGCATCCATACTGCCACGTAATACATCGGCCGCATTCCAGATTTGCTTCTCAAATCCTACATCGGCAGTGTTCACTTTTGCCATATATATAATTATTTGTAAATAATCTTGCTTGCTTCCTCACAAAGGTAAGCAAAATAAGGATAGAGGAGGATAATAAAATCAAAAATTCAGATAAACAAGTATAATAACCACGTTATCAGTAATAATATAAATAGAATGAGCACTTTTAAGTACTCACTCTTTTAATCCCCCTCCTAAACTCCCCATGCCCAACTTTCTCAATCACACTACTGCTCACCCAGCGGTTAATGTACCTGTCGGCTGAAGGTACAGGAATCCCCAAAGTTTCTGCAGCCTGGAGGTAGGTTTGTCGGGTAAAAGTGGCCTCTTCAGGCAGGGAGGTGAGGAACTGCCGCTGCCGGCGAGGAGGATAATGTGGTGAAGATGGCGCCCCACACTGCCATAGAGCTTGCGGGCGAGTGGTCGCACCCCTACACGCATCAGGAGGCCGCCTTTCCGCTCGAGTGGATCAAGCAGGCGAAGTTCTTCCCCTATGTGATGAAGACCGACAACGGATTCGGCGACAGAAACCTCTGCTGCGTGAATGGGGAGTAAATACTGACTTCTACTACATTTAAAAGATTTGGGGCTGTCCAACGAGTTCGTTGCGACAGCCCCTTTTTCTGCTAATTCCGTCATTGCGAGGAGGGCCTGCCCGACGCGGCAATCCGAATAGCCGGTATTACAATCGTATTACCGCTTGTTCAGATCGCCACGCGACCCACAGGGTCGCTCGCGATGACGACTAACACTCTTTGTTAGACAGCTTCATCATCAAAATCACATCATGATCTTCTAAAACATCACACCAACCCTAAGCTGTATGCTGTTTACATCAATCCCCGAAACACCGCCTCCACTAAGTTTCTGCATATTATAACCAAATTGGCATTTGATCATTCCTATTTTGGCACCAATGGCAGGCGTATAAAACAGTCCACTAACTGTTGTCCCATCTACATTTGTTTGGTTGGTTCCAATATCAAAAGATACAAATAAGGAGCTCTTCTCCCAGACAGGTAACGAGATCGGTAAATAACCTTTCAGATTCAAAGAGAAAGGGGTAAACAGCTTCCCATCTCCGTAGAATTCGTAGAAATAATCGATTCCTAATCCAATACCTGCCGAAAAATAATCACCGAATTTTAAACCTTGAATCGTATTCAGGTTCACGCGATCGGTAGCGAATGTACCAACGCCAAACGAATAACCCAAATCAAACTCTCCCTGATATTTAACAGAGGTCTGGGCAAACAAGTTTGCTGCAAAGAACAAACTAACCACCAAAAGGAAAAATTTCTTCATAGTACAAAAATTTAAGTTAAACATATAATTGTGCTATGCGCACGCTTGCTGTCAGATGGCAACCGTTTAACTCAAAAAAGGAAACGTGGATCGGACTTACTGCAACGGGGTACGACCAAGCACCTACAAACACATAAGCACAACCCACGCTATACGGCGAGGGCATTATCGTGCCTATTGGCGTGTTTGCTTTTAAAATTGGTCGTTTTCGTTGCAAGCCAATAGCCTAAATGCAATCTAATATGGCAATCCTTGCGGATCGTGAGTCAAATATAGGGATATTTTTCGATTTTTCCAAACATGCGTCCAAAAACTCTATCCTTCAAGATCATCTGCCAGCAACTTCATTCGCTGCCAGCCAACCCTCCTGGGTATTAAAAACAATACCCACCATAGATGTCGGGACCCGATATGTACAAAACGCCGGAGACCCTCCAACTCACGGGTATTAAAAACTTTACCGGTGTGCACCATTAAGGTACTGCAGATGGTGAGTGCAGTAGTAAAGTCTTCATCTGTGCAGGTGAGTTTTGTGGGAATCTCACCTGTTTCCAAGATGCGGAGAGCGGAGAGGATGAGGATGATTCTGAATGCAGAGAGTCCTAAACGGCGTACCGATGCAATAATGTATTCTCCGTGGGCATTCATCTGTGAGGTCTGAACACTGGAGAAGTAGTTGTTGAACTTATTTTGCTGGGATGGGGTCTATGAGGTTACGGCATAGTGTAGATATAAATTAATAAATGTCCCGACTCTTTACAAAACGGGACATTCATTAATAGTAATTTAAATTTAATTTTCGTTCTTTTCAAACTCTTCAATCCATGCTTTGAGTTTGTTTTGAAGCTCTGTTTTATCGGGAAGATACAAGGCATATTCTGCTGCATAGATATTGGCATTTTCTGGCAATGTGAGTTTGATGAGTGTATCTTTTTTCTCTTTACATAGCAGGATGCCTATGGTTGGCTTTTCAAACTCCTGTTTCACATAGCGGTCATAATAGTTGACGTACATTTGCATCTGGCCAAGATCCTGATGGGTAAGTTTGTCAATTTTCAGATCAATGAGAACATAGCACTGAAGCAGACGGTTGTAGAAGATAAGATCTACATAGTAGTTGTCTTCATCAAATGTGAATCGTCTTTGGCGCTTTTCAAACAGGAAGCCTTTTCCCATCTCCAACAGGAACTCTTGCATTTTATCAATGATTGCAGACTCCAATTTTGTTTCTGAGTAAACTGCTTCAGGTTTCAAGCCGAGGAACTCCAGAGTTACTGGATTCTTGAGGATGTCTGCAGATTTCTCTATTGTCTGTCCTTCCTGAGCAGGGCGCAGCACCTCGCTTTTATCTTTACTAAGGGCCAATCTTTCATACAAGCTGCTGTTTACCTGACGCTGTAACCAACGTACACTCCAGTTCTGTTTTGCGCATTCTATTTCGTAGAAACTGCGGGCATTGGCATCGGAGATACGCATAAGTATCAGATAATGAGACCAGGAGAGGGAAAATTTATAGAGTTCTTCAGTCCGTTCACGAATTGGGGCAACAGTGTTGCCCCAATTCATATGGTCTGCGGTGGCCTCCAATTTGTGCAACACTGTTGCCCCAATTGCTGGAGCAGAGTATATACTATAAAATTTACGGCAACGTTTCAATGTATCTACCGACCACCCCTCACCGAAGCGTTCTTCAATCTTCCTAGAAAGTTCTCCGAGTACCTGCTTTCCATAGGCAGCCCTTTCCTTTCCCTCCTGCTCATGCTCTATGATGTATCTTCCAACATTGTACTTTGTATACACCTCAGCAATATTTATTGCAGAACTTACCTTCTTCCTTGACTCTTCAATCAAGCCTGCTATTTTTTCAAATAGGGCATCTACCTTAACTTCTGTAATTTCTGTTCCTTTCATAAGCATAATCTCCTTGTTGCAAATTTACTGATTTTCCTACATTCCCCACGCACCGTCTATGAGTTTCATTGCGTCGGATTTTGTTTTTTCTGCTATGTCTATATATGGGCGCATTGCTTTGTAGTCTGAGTGACCGGTCCACTTCATTACTACTTGTGGGCAATGCCGTTTGAGAGGGCAAGGCAGATGAATGTTCTTCTGGCGGCGCATGTTTCCATGAGTGCTTATTTTGGATAGGTCTCTTCTACCCTTTGGGCCAAGAGGTTGGGCACGGGAAGTAAGGCAAGGGAGGCGCCAAACGGAAGCAAGTGTGCCTAACCTCCAAAGATACCGTGAGGTTGGGCACGCCTCCCACTATCTGATGCATCAGCATCCAAGGGTTGTGTGCCCAATCTCTTCGGCAGGCAGGGCATACCACAAAACAATCCCCTCTCCTGTCCCAGTTGGAGAGGGGGTTACCAGTCCCAGTTGGAGAGGGGGGTTACCAGTCCCAATTTAAGAGGGGTTCTACCAGTCCCAGTTGAAGAGAGGGTTACCTATCCCAGTTTCTGGTTTTGTCCGCATCAGTGATGGACCTGATTACCCGGCAAGGGTTGCCGGCCGCCACAGAATTGTCGGGAATAAGTACTATTTTTTAGACACATTACCCATCATTGGGCAGTCAACTCCATCTGCATATGCCACATAGGGTGGCCCAGGAATTCTTTAGTTCCAACACGCCTGAAACCCAGGGAGGCGTAGAGTTTTTCCACATGGGGCCGTTCTACCTCAACTATGAGGCCCACCCTACTGCAATCTGCATCTGATGCAACGGAGCAGATGGCCCGGATAAGGGCAGAAGCAACTCCACAGCCGCGGAACTGGGGCAGCACACCAAGGGAATCGAGGTAGAATTCTCCTTGCGAAGTTTCGTCGGGAAGATGTGGAATGGCAGGATTGTATTTTCCCACAATGGAGAGGGTATTCTCCCTCAACGGGTAGAGGAGTGCCCCGTCATACCCCACAATTGCACCTGCAGGCTCCCCATCTACAAATGCCACAAGGGAATTGGCGTAACTGTATTGGGTCCCCTCAGTACTGGCAACCTCTTCCAGCACTGCGAGGTAATTTTCCCCGCAATACTCCGCCACAGATTTCTCCCCTATTGCCATTGCAACTGCCTTGGCAATTATTGGGGCATCCTCCGGACTGGCTTTCTTTATTGCAATCTCCATAATACGGTCTGAATTCTAATGCAAACTACATTGCACTGTACAAAATTATCACTCCACTGATTCCTATATACCCATAAACCACATACGGGAACTTTTTGCCGGGAATTCTGCTGAAGGCCCAGGCTCCCAATGTGGAGCCTATTGCAACGGCACCAAGACAGAACAGGTAGCATTTCCCAACAGCCGGGGTTACAAATCCGTTCCCCGCCCTGGCTATTGTCATCATTGCGTTTGTTATTACAAAGTAGGTCTGAATCATTCCCATATAATGCTCCTTGTCCTGTTCTGCAGAGATGAAATAGAGGACTGCCGGAGGGCCGTGCATCCCAAAGAAGCCCCCCATAAGGCCACTCAAAGAGCCTGCACCCAACTGGTACGGCAATGTTGTGCCAAATTTTATCCTCTTGTTGAGGAAAGCAAAATAGATGCTCACAAAAATGAGGATGAACCCCAGTATGAACCTTATTGTCCCGTCCTGCATCACCTTAAGGAGGCATATTGCAGCGGTAGAGGTAAGGAGGAATATTGAAAGTATTGGAATGAGCCTTTTCCAGGTTATGAACCTCCTGTATTTTATTGATGCAATAAGGGATGTTGTAAAGGCCAATAATCCCGACAAAGCCGTTGCCTCCCCATACGAAGGCATAAGGAACGGAAGCAGCGTCATTATGAAAATGCCGAACCCGAACCCTGTTGTCCTCTGTACAAAACTGGCCCCAACAGCCAGCAGGAATATTTCCGGTATATTGTCTACAAACATAATTCCAATTGCAAAAATACACAATAAAATAAAAAAAAGCAGCCATCATCACCGACGGCTGCCATTTTCTTTTAGTCGAGGGCCAGTTCCTTTTCGGCTGCCCAGAAGAGTTCAATCTCGCTGCACTCCTGATATTGGGGATTGCGTCCTGCTATCTCCATCATTTTGTTGATTACATACAAAGGAAGGTTCATTGCCAAAGATAAATTTGTATTCATAGCGTCAAAATTTTTAGTTATTGTCTTATTTTTCTGCAAAATTAGGGTGCAGTTTTGACAACTTTTGACACAAACAAATTTATTTTGCAGACTCTATAACTCCTGTTTCATGGTTGAGTTCAGAGCCCCTCATGCTGTGGGGGATTGAGAAGATTGCAAACATTACCGCCATTGCAACTACAACCGCCCATCTGTTCCATTTCTTTTTGCCGGTAACCACGGCAAACAACAGCACTACAGCGGCAAACAGGGTCTTGTTGTCTGTAAGGTCCCCGCCAAACGGGAAGCCGCTCCAGAATATATCAAAGGCATATTTCTGCACTATAGGGCCAAATACAAAGCCTCCCAGCACCAGCAGCCAGAATGATAATAGAGTATACCTTCTGTATTGAGGCATATCTGCCAAGGCACACAGGAATGCATAGGCTCCAAAGAGCATTGAAATGAACATGCAGAGGATATGCGGTATCAGTGCCCATGCCGGAACATCCCCTTTGAAACGGATTATCAGAGGCTCGTCATAGCAAATCATTGTACGGGTCTTTAAAGAAGTGTCATCATCCTTTCTGAAGGTCTCAAGTTCTATATAATACTCAAGTTTGCCGGCAGCAGGCTGTACCGGAAGAAATGCGGTAAGCCCCTCTGCTGCAGGGAGCATCTGTACGGCAGTATATTCCCCTCCACCGGGATATTTTCTCCAGTGCATTACGGCATTTATATCCAATCCCAGAGAATCAATCATCTGAGGAGTTCCAAAACCTTTCAATACTACGCTGCAGTCCGTTTCACCACCGCTGCGAGGGAGTTTGAACCTGTATTCGTCCCCTGCAAGAAATACGGTTTCATATTTGGGGTTTGTGGGACCGGTCTTTCTCTGATAAATGCTGGCAGACAATGTTATAACAACTGCCAAAATCCAAAACAATACCTTCTTCATAACACAATTTTATAGTTGTACATCAAACTGCATCTCTTTTCCCTCCCTCAGCACCTTTACCTTTACCAGATCACCTTTCTTGAGTGTTCCAAGAGCCTGCATATATACCTGAATATCCTTAATTGCAATATCATTCACCTGAATTATCACATCCCCGTTCTTCATTCCAGCCTTATAAGCCGGTTTCCCCTTTACAATTATCTCTGCCCTCAGGCCGTTCTCCACCTGCCCGGTAACATCGGGCATAAGTCCCAATGACACCTTGAACCCGCCCCTCATTGGCGATGCTGCCGGTGCGGCAGTCTCGGTGAATGTCAATCCTTCAGGGTATCCCTGTACCTGCTCCACAAGCAGGGCTGCAAATGTTGCAACGGAGTCAAGCCCCCCAAAATTTATCTTGTGGGAATCATCGTCGGGAGTATGATAATCTTCTGTTCCTCCTGTGGTGAGGTAAAATACCGGAATATTTTTAGCATAGAAGGCTGAGTGGTCGCTCGGGCCGTGTCCCTGCTCTGAACGGGTTACCTTAAGGGCATTCCCCATCCGGTGGGAGGCTCCGGCAATTATTGCATCCATCTCCTTTGCAGTTCCGGTTCCCCCAAGGGTAATTGCCTTACCGCGCAGGCGCCCTATCATATCAAAGTTCACCATTGCCACAATGTCATTCACAGAAACCCCTTTTCTTCCCGACAGTTCCAATTCATGCAGGTTCTCCACCATATTCTTGCTCCCCACAATTCCCCTCTCCTCTGCACCGAAAGCAGCAAAGATTATTCCATGCTGCAGATCCTTCCTCTTTGCAAAATGCTTTGCAAGATGAAGTACCCCTGCCACCCCTGAGGCGTTGTCATCTGCCCCGTTATGTACAGCCAGGGTATCCGGTCTGCGGGAGCCGCTCCCCTGCCCGCCCATTCCAAGATGGTCATAATGGGCCCCTACCACAATGTATTTTCCACTGCGACCCGGAATGCTTCCATACACGTTAAAGGTGTTTATATTGCCCCTTTTTACTGTAAAGGGGTGCTTGTGCGGATTGAGTCCCAACTTCTCCAACTGCCCCAAAATGAAATCCGATGCAAGGGTATCCCCCCTTGTGCCGCCATCTCTCCCCTGAAGGGCATCATGGGCAAGGTATTCTACCACCTGCTGCGAGGAAAGTCTCTTGCCCAACTTTGGAGACTTTATTTCCTGGGCATTCACCATTACACATAAGGCCAATGCCGCACCGGCCAACAATATTCTTTTCATATATTCTATTCCTGTTATTTGAAACTTTAAATATAGCATAAAAAAAGTATCTTTGCCCGCTGTAAACATGTTATTTTTGGTTCAGCAGACAATATGAAGATTTTTCTTACGATATTGGGAACAATTTCACTGGGATTGGGAATACTTGGGATTTTTCTTCCCCTGCTCCCCACAACACCCCTATTGCTTCTTTCTGCGGCATTATTCCTCAGAAGCAACAGAAAATTGTATGACTGGCTAATGAACCATCCCCGTCTGGGGCCCTATATAACAAACTTCCTCAAGCACAAGGCTATTCCATTGAGAGTAAAGATAATATCAGTAACTACAGTGTGGATTACACTGCTTTATTGTGCATTTGGCATTGCAGGGCACTGGGCATTGAGTCTTTTGTTCATCCTCCTTGCGGCAGGAATCACAATACATATCCTTTCGTACAAGACATTAAGGTAATTGTCTCTTGTGGCCCGGGCCTTCAGGGAACCACCCCTTTCTTACCCTCTCTTTCTGCTCAAACAGTTCCAGTATGCTCCAGAATGAAGAGAATGCAGTAACACCAAACACTGTGGACAGAATTACATTAGCCACTATAAGGGACAATCCGCAGAACAGGATGCCGGCGAGCAGGAAAGCCCACCAGCATTTTGTTCCAAGGTAATATTCTGCCTTAATTACTATAGGGTGAAAAAGTCCAATAATAAGAAAGGTTGCAAGTCCTATTATTATTCCTGTAAAATACATATCGTTTTATTAGAAAGTCCATTTTACGCCAAGTGCAGGTATTGCCTTGAACCCCTTCTCAAAGAAATTTGAAGAGAGTTCCAACTCGCCGCCAACACTCAGGTTAACATCTTTCCACCCCTCAATCTTATTGAGGTTCACCCATAACTGAGGCTCTGCCAGGAAGATGTACTCTGTATCCTGCCAAGGTCTTGCCTCCCTCCAGAAATCTGCAAATCCACTGAATGAGCACCATCCGTCGGCGAAGGTAATTCCCCACACTCCGGTAATCTGGAAATTGCTCTCCTGCTCCTCTCCATCCAGACCTATTGTATCCGGAATGAGTTTGTACATTGCAGAGAGTGACCAGGTTTTGCTGAAATCCTTTGAGTGTCCAGAGTATGTAAGACCTGCAAGCCAGGCATTATTGAATGATCCGGCAACATTATTAAGACCTCCATTGAACTCAAGGTGCAAAGATAGCCATGAAAGGTTGCTCTCCTTCCAGAAGCACAACTCCCTTGAAAGTTCCCAATATGCTCCGCTCACATTTGGGGTGTAGTCTAAATCAACAAAGAAAAATGTACTTCCCCATGCATCCGGACGGAACATCTCAATTGTTGAAGTTACACATTCTCGCTCTGTATCATACAGAACCTGTATGTTCTGAGCCTTAGCCTCACTGGCAGCGGCAAAACTCAATGCCATAATGGCGATACACAATACAAACAGTTTTTTCATAAGTATAGTTCATTAAATTGTTGTCTAACCAACCCCAAGATCGGTATTTTCCACCAGAATCTCCAATTTAGGGTTATCTTTATACAGAGGATACACCTCTTCCATAAACCACTCCACCAATGCTTCATCCCTGCGCAAGCCAGTTGAATTGTTGCAGAACAGGTTCACACTGGCATACTCAAAATGTTGCAGGGCAGTATTGATGTCGGGAAGGATATGCTCTTTCCCCTCCCCTTGGGTTCCACAGAGTAGACAAACGCCATGGAAGTACTCAGCAATCTCCCCTGCTTCTACATTTTCCCCTATCCCCTTGTTCCATTTTTTACGCAACTGAGGAGAGAATGTTTCAACTCCACACCTGAATTTCACAGCAACTTTGGGGAAATTCGCCGCAAACTCCGCCAACTTTTCCCTGTACATCCAGTGCGCCTCAAACCATAGGGTATGAATCCTCAGCTCTTTCACCAGACGCTGCAGATGCACAATGGTTTCCGGATCCAGTTCTGTGCAGGAACCTGAATTTATCACATCCAGAACACCATAGCATCCTGTTACCCTTTCCAGTACACTCCTGTTCACCTCATACGGCCTTCCCGATAAATCTTTGTGGTAGTCACAGAACATGCATTTCCCCCATTTGCAACCTGTTCCCTGCAAAAGTACGAACTCCCTTGGGAACTTTTCATGTATTACCGCATATCTATCCATTTGACTTGCCTCCCCTCTCTTCCAGCCTTACATATTTTCTTATGAACCTTATTGCCGCATAAGCCAGCGGAGTTCCAAACACCGTTTCTATGAGGAGTTTGCTGCAATACTGGAAGGCTATCATAAGGAGCAGTTCCCTTACAGATACCGTTCCTGCAAAAGCAATAAGCACAAACGGCAGGCTGTCAAAGACATATCCCACTGCAGAACTTCCTATAGTACGCACCCACAGATGCTTTCCCTTTGTCTTTTCCCTTATCTTTACCATCAGCCATGCATTGGAGAGTTCTCCACACAGGAATCCTACCAACGAAGCCAACACAATGCGGGGCACATAGTTGAAAATGTGGTCATATGCAGCCGCTGTCTCACCAAGATGCTCCGGAGAAGGGAGACAAACCCCTATTTGGGTACACACCACCATAAGGATATTGCAGAAAAAGGTTGTCCATATCACCCTCTTTGAAATTCTGAAGCCCCAAATCTCAGTAAGCACATCACCAAGCATATATGCAAAGGGGAATGTTATTGTTCCGGCATCAAAATAAAAGAGATTGAAAAGGCCTATAACCTTTACGGCCATTGTATTTGAGATGAGATATGAGGATACGAACAGCGCCGTAACCACCATAAGTGCAGTCTGGTTGCTCACAGACTGACCTCCGGCACGCAGACGTGCCTTCACTCGGTTTTTTAAAGGGTTTCCCGATACCTTGTCCATAATTTTCAGTTTTTATAGGGAACAAAGATAAGAAACATTGAAAAAATGCCATAATTGTGTGCAAGTTTGCTTAATTTTGAACCAAAATAAATTCTATCTTTATGAAAAAACTATTCAATCTTGTTGCTGCAGCACTGCTGGCTGCAATTATTGTTTCCTGCGGCAACAACCCTTCTCAGAAGTATTATAAATCCATTCCCGACGGATTTGACGCAATGTGCCAGCGTGCCATTAACGAGTGGAAAGTTCCTGGAATGGCCGTTGCCGTTGTAAAGGACGGTGAGGTGGTTTTCATGAAAGGATATGGAAATGCCCACCTTGGAGACTCTCTTACAGCACCGGTACCGGTTACCCCCCAGACCCAGTTTGTAATTGCATCAACCTCAAAGGCATTTACGTCGGGACTATTGGCAAATGTAATGGATGAGTATCCCGAGATAAAATGGGATGCACCGGTTATCAATTACTTGCCTGATTTTAAAATGTATGACCCTTGGGTTACCAAAAATTTCCAGGTAAGGGAGATAATGTCGCACCATAGCGGATTCAACAGTTATGCCCTTGATGACCTTCCACCTTGGGGCTATGACAGGGATGACCTTTACAAGATCTACTCTGTACTTCAGCCAACCTATAGTTTCCGTACTAAATATGCCTACAACAACAGCATGTACACAATTGCCGCCAAAATCATTGAGAAATATACAGGCAAAAGTTGGGATGAAGCTTTGATTGAGCGCATCTTCACCCCTCTTGGAATGAAAAACTCCACAACCGGAAACATCTCTTTCTACACCGCTGAGAACCTCGCACAGGGTTACAGGATGAAGAAAGCTGAGGAGAAGGATGAGATTGTTGTTGTTCCCCGTACAGACAAGGAGGATGCATTTGCATGGCTTTCTGCGGTTGCCCCTGCAGGTTTTGTAATCTCTACAGTTGAGGATATGGCAAACTGGGTAAAGATGCACCTTAACCACGGTACATTCAACGGCAAGGAGATTATCTCACGCAAAAATCATGATATGCTGTGGTATCCTCAAACCATTACCGGAAGTGACTCTACACGCCTTACCAACTACGCCCAGGGTTGGACAGTTGAGTTTGGAGAGCAGGGACGCTACATCAGGCATACCGGTCTGGCATACGGCTATACTGCGTTGGTGGGAATGGTTCCTGAAATGGACCTTGGATTTGTATTCCTTACAAACAACGGAAGTTCTTCAGACCCTCAGTCTGCCATAGGCCGTGACCTGATTGAACTTTACAAAGGGAACAAATCATCTTATTTTGACGAGTATTTTGCAGACTATAAAGAGGATCTGTTCAGCAAAGATGAGCCTAAGGCAAAAGAAGAGGTTACACCAGTTGCCGCACTGGCAAACAAGGCTTATGTAGGCAACTATACCCTTGAGCCTTTTGGTACTGCCAAAGTTTATGAGAAGGATGGGGAGTTGTATTTCAATCTGCGCAAGGTAGACAGCCCTCTGAAACATAAAAACGGAAATGTATTTACCTTCTACGCAAAAGGCTCAGGTACATTTGACCTTACATTCACAGTAAAAGGGAACCGCGCCCAGTCACTGACATTTGACATAGTGGATCCTGTAGGTGAGTTTGTAAGAAAGTAATTATTTTGGGCATTTAACGGTAATCCGGCTGGATCATCAGCCGGATTTTTTATTTTTGCAAAAAAAGAGAGACGATGAAAAAGATAATAAAAGCCGAAAAGGAATTCCATTTTCTACCATACGAAGTAGAGGAATAGCGGATACAATAGAAAAGAGGTGCCGGATTACTCATCCGGCACCTCTTATTCGGTATCCTCATTCACCAGCACATCTCTCTTGCTGTTTCCATCCTTTTTTGGAGGATATGCAATGCGGGCATGGTATATTTCCTGAAGATGTTTCTTGAATACTGCCTTAACTACATTTATCTCCTTTATTGAGATGTCTGCCATAGCGAGTTGGGAATCGTTGATCCTCTGGCTTGTAATACCTTCAACCAATTTGGAGATACTCTCTGCAGAATAGTCTTTAAGTGTGCGTGATGCTGCCTCAACGGCATCCGCCATCATTACAACTACCTGTTCTTTGGCTGTAGGAAGCGTCCCTTGGTATGTAAAATCTTCCTTGTTTGCAGGATCACCGCCGTTATTACAATACTGCATATAGAAATAAGCTGTCTGGGAGCGCCCATGATGTGATGTTATAAAATCTATCACTATCTGCGGCAGATTGTGTTTCCTTGCTATCTCCACACCGTCAGCCACATGCCTGATTATCTCTTTGGCACTCTCCTGTGGAGAAAGCCCTTTGTGATACTCCACTCCCGGAGCCTGGTTCTCAATGAAGCACTGCGGATTGTTTATCTTTCCAATGTCGTGGTACATGGCACCAACCTTAACCAGCCTTGAGTTGCCCCTGATTGCAAGTACAGCCCTCTCAGCCAAATTTGCAACCTGAAGAGAGTGCTGAAAAGTACCTGGAGCCTTGCGTGCAAGTTCCTGGAGGAGTCTGTTATTTGTGTCGGAAAGGTCCTTGAGTGTTGCCACAGATACCAACATGAATATCTTCTCAAGAAGGAATACAAGAGGATATGCTGCCACAACCAGAAATGCATTACAGAAGATGAATACTATTATTGTGTAGTTTGCAGCCTCAAAGACACCTCCTCCCATCATCCTGAAAGCAAGATGAAGGATAAACATTCCAACAAATATTATAAGGGAATTGAGGAACTGCAGCCATCCCCTATAAAGGAACGAGAACGAAACCAGTGCCAAACCTCCGGCAACGGCATTGAGCATATAGAGTTCAATTCCATTCTCTGAAATTATCAGCAATGGCAACAAAGAAATCATGTAGATGGGGAATACCAGCTTATTCCTGAAGAAAGCCATCATATACAGGGCAAATACCGCATAAGGCACCATAAACATGAAGTGAGGGTCGAGTCTTCTGGCTGAGACTGTTATAAGGAACGCCATAAGCACAACCAGCAGGATGAAATTAAAGCGGTTGCTCTCAGTAAGGATATTGAAGTTGACAAAATATATGGTTACATATACCAGCAACAGTATTACAACACATATGATTGCATGGGCAAAATACAACTGCCACAGATTTCCGGTATATCCGTAACTAATCTCATATTCCGCCTTATATGAATCGAGAAGTTGTTCAATTTCTGCTGTAATGGTCTCACCCTCCGTTACAATCAATTGACCTGCATAAACAATTCCTTTGGTAGGCGAAATGTAGTCGATGGCTTCCTTATGGAGCAAATCTGTATTCTGCTGACTGAAAATAAGGTTCGGCTGCACCAGATTATCCACTCCATATAAAGCCAGAAGTGAATCTGCATCATATTGGGGCAGATTCAGTTTAATGTCATCCTTTATATATTGCTGTGCAGAGGAAACAGTGAACAGATCTGACAGCAACTGCTCTGTTGTCCTCCTGTCCTTCTGGACAAAGACATAACTCGTACGGTCTGCAGCAAAATCATAATTGTCGGGAATAATACCTGTCTTATATATATGCTCCAATGCTCCCGACAATTCCTTCTCCATATCTGAAGGAATTCCGAAACGGACCTGCATACGGGCCATTGAACCCTTCTGTTGAAGTTCAACACCCTCATCATAAATATAATAAGGTATAACCTTTGCCGCTGCGGCATCCCTCTCTGCAAAGAGTTCCGCTTCTGTTTTGAGGATTGGAAAATCTATGGGTGCTATAAGTGTTTCATACATCCACGGACGCCCCTTATGGTATTCATATGGGAATTTTCCCTCATTGGGGAAAAACATCATCATTACTATAAAAGCCAGCGAGAGGCTCACATAAACGGACCTTTTCTTTAAAATGGCCTTCGTTTTATTTACATTTATAATATCCATATCACAAAAATACACTAATTTTGTGCTTATAACCAAAAAATAACTTTTAATATTATGATTCGTTTTGCAGTTGCATTATTGCTGTGCATTATGGCAATGGGCAGAGCAAGTGCCCAGGAACTTATTGTAATTGAGAGTCCTAACCTCAAATGCAATGATTCAATTCTAGTTTTCACCCCAGAAAATGTAAATGACCAGACCCCTACCTTGTTCCTTCTTCACGGATGGAGCGGATGCTACAAAGACTGGAGCAAAAAACATGACATTCAAGAGATAAGCAACAGAACCAATTTCCGTATCATTTGTCCCGACGGTTTCTACAACGGTTGGTACCTCAATAATACAGACCCTGAAAAAATGCAATGGAGAACCTTCTTCTGGAGCGAACTTTTCCCTATGATGCAGAAAAAGTTCAACCTTGTTCCCGAGAGGACCTTCATTACAGGTTTGAGCATGGGAGGACACGGTGCAATGAACCTCTTCCTGGATAATCCCGACATGTTCAAGTCTGCAGGAAGCATGAGCGGTGTCCTTGACCTTGAACTGACTCCACTAAAAAAGAACCAGATTCCTGATGTAATTGGAGACAAAGTTGAAAGGTTGGCCCAGGAAAGCGCCATCAACAGGGTACACAAACTTGAAGGGAAGAACAAACCTTTCATAATCAGTTGCGGATACGACGATTTCTATGTAAGATGTACAGACCTTTTCTCTGAAAAATGCCGTTATATGGGAATCCCACATTTTGCACTACTCACTCCCGGAAAGCACTCATGGCCTTACTGGGGATTTGCCCTCGAACAGCATATCGCCTTCTTCCAGAAACTTATGAGGGGTGACAATCTGGGATATTAAAATATTTTGCAGAAAATTTTCTTGTGTCAAAAGTTGACAAAACACCGGGATATTTTTGCACTGTAATTAAAACAGTACAAACTAAAATATCAGGTGTCATGAGAGAATTTTTACTTAACGCAGTGGGTTACGCAACAATAGTTGCGATGATTGTTTCAGTTGTTTATACCTGGAGTTGTATAAACAGGGAATTAAGAAAAATGGAGAAAGCAAAATAATGCTTTGGAGCAGAAACTTCATATCGGTAAATTTGGGCAACTTCTTAATGTACAATGCTTTTTACATGTTGTTGCCCATTTTGCCACTATATCTGGCAAACCATCTTCACGCAAGTGAATCAATAATAGGGACAATATTGTCCCTTTATACTATAGCGGCACTCATAACAAGGCCTGTAGCAGGATTCTGGCTCGACAAAGCCTCCCGCAAGCCCCTTATGATGTGCTTCTATCTTTTCTATATCTCAATGTGCCTGAGTTATACACTGGCTGCCACATTGGGACTTTTCTTTATAATCCGCTTTGTACACGGCATAGCCTTCGGGTGCTCAACCGTAGGGATAAATACAATGGCTGTAGATATTATCCCGTGGGAACGGAGAGGTGAAGGATTGGGAATCTATACCTCATCTACCTCCCTTGCCATGGCCACAGGCCCGCTCATTTCGCTTTTCATGTATGAGAACGGCATTGAATTCAATACCATTTTCATTGCTGTATTCTGCGTTGGCCTGACAGGATTTCTGGCCACTGCAAACATAAAGCCTGGCAAGGATGTACAGCGATCTACCAGAAAGTTCAGCATCTCCAGCCTGCTCCTGCGGAAGGGTCTTCCGGTTGCTGCCGTAATGGTGCTCCTTACATTCGGATACGGAATAATTACTGTGTATCTCTCTATTTACGCAAAGGAAGAGGTTGGACTTACCCAAGGGTCCGGATACTACTTTACCATATTCTCCGCCGGTCTTGTAGCCGCACGACTCTCATCATCAATGATTCTGCGGAGCGGGAAATATATAATGGTATTTGCACTGGGGATAATCTCCCTCATTATCGGGTTCTTTATAGTGGCATTCATACTTAACCCCACTGCATTCTACTCCTCCGCCATCTTTATGGGCATAGGCTACGGACTCATCTCCCCCACTGCCCAAACAATGATAATAAACCTTGGTGAAGATACAGAACGGGGAGCCGCAAATGCCACCTATCTCACATTCTTTGATCTTGGAGTGGGAGCAGGAGTTTTCTGCGGCGGCATAATTGCCCAATACTCAAACTATTCAACAGCATACGCCGTTGGATTTGCCCTCACAATCCTGGGGCTGGTATACCTCCTTACCCTAATCCGCAAACACTTCTACAAATACAGGCTCAGATAAAATGAAAATAGACGTAATCATTGATAATCAGGCACCAAGCCAGCAAGTCGGTCCCCGACTTTTGCGAAAAGTCGGGGACCGACTTGCGGCTGAACACGGCCTGAGTTTCCACTTTTCATTGGACGGGAAACATTATCTTGTGGATACCGGAGCCAGCGGAGCATTCATTGAGAATATGGAGATGCTCTCCGGAAATGGAGTATGCAAAGTGGAGGATATAGATGCCGTATTCATCTCCCACGGGCACAACGACCACACAGGGGGCCTGAGGAAGTTCTTTGAGCATAATTCAGAGGCACCTGTGTATCTCCACAACTCAATAAGGGGAAACTTTTTCTATTCATGCCGTCCAAAGAACGGGGTGCGCGAAGCCCGCAACATTGGAATGGAGCAGGCCCTTTTTGCAGATTACGGTCACCGATTTACTGAGATTGGAGAAACAACCAGCATTACAGAGAAGATTACCCTAATACCATTGTCGGGAAGGAGAAAATTTTCCACCCCAATGGGAAATGAATTTCTCTACTGCAATGATCTTCGCGACAACTTCACCCACGAGGTTGCCGTTCTTGTAGAGTATGCTCCGGAGGAATTTGCAGTAATCTCCCCATGCAGCCACAACGGGATACTGAATATTCTGGAGGATTGCAGGGAGTGGATTGGAAAGGGGTGCATAAAACATTTCATTGGAGGGCTCCACTATGCGGATTATCTTCTTATGGGACAGGGCGAAAAAGAGGCCGCCTCAATACTTGAGACGGCCAGTATTATAAAAGAAAAATATCCTCATTTGAAAATCCACACGGGGCATTGTACATGTACCCGCGCAGGACAACTGCTTGCTGATGCCTTGGGAGAACAATGCTCCATTTTCTGTAGCGGATACACAATAAACCTGCTGTAACTACTCAATCTTCTTGAGCAAAAGTTCAGTAGAAACCATTCCTCCCATGGCAACGGTAGCCTGTTTTACAAGGCCTATACCTTTGCCGTACCAGTAGGTTACCTCAGAAACCTGCTCCTGGCCCATTAGGGAGATAACCTGCTTTTCGGTCATTTTAAGGCAGGTGAAAGTTCCTGCAGGGGTGGTAATTTCCTCTGTTGATGCGGTCTTCCTCTCTTTAATTGAAATGGTCATATCCAGATCCATACCCTGTATATTGACCTTGATACGCATGGTAGCAGGTTTAAGTTCCGAATTCTCTGAAAGGGCAACAGGGTAGTGAAGGTCTGTAGCCTCAAAGATCTCCAGGTTGCCACCCATTTGTGCAAGTTGGTCGGCAAGGACCTCCTTTACAGATATGACATATTCTCCATCTGCGACAGAATATGTGAGGGAACTTTGCTGTCCTTCTACCCCTTCTGCAGTGGAAGCGGAACTGTTTACAATATATTTGCCGTCATCGGTTTTCTCCAGTGTTTGGGTAACATACATTCTAGTAACGCCCATTGGGGTAACGGCATTAACCTCATAAGACATTTTTTTGCCCGATTCAGGCATTACCTGGTACTCCTGGGCAACTGCAGCCATAGAAAACAGGATAAGGGCTGCAAACATCATAAATCTTTTCATTGCAATATAGTTTTAAATTTTTTACAAAAGGATATCATCAACTCCCAATTTTGGGACAAAATGTACGCCATCTTTACGGTAGTATGCCTGCTGTTCTCCTGGTTTTATACAGGTCAACTGTATATTCTCTGCCCCTTTACCTATGGCAAGTACCAGCAGAGGCTCATGCTCAAGTGCAAATTCATTTATTGTCTCAACCTTGTTGAAGGCGCCAATGCAGATGCCGTTCAATCCCAATTCCACAGCCTTGAGAAGCATGCTCTGGGCCGCAATTCCCAAATCTATATCTACCCACTTGTTCTCCTCCACAGTTGAGCAGATTATTATGAACGCTGTTGGCTCTGTTCCCTTGAACGGCAGATTGAGTTCAGGCAACGCCCCGCCCCATTTTGTATATTGCTGCATCCTTGGAGCATCCTCACCATAAACCAGTTTGAACCTCAATGCCTGCTGATTCTTTGCACAAGGTATCTTTGTACACACTTCCACAATTTTGACCAACTCCTCCCTGCTCACCTTATATGAATTGTCAAATCCCCTGTAACTGCGGTTCCTGAGCAACAGAGAATCCAGGCTCGGATTGCCTGCCGCCACTTTATGCTTTGTTCCACCTTTTCTTGCGTGTAACTCCTCAAACTTCTTCTCAAGATAATTGTCTGCCATAATCAAAAGTTTTACCCAAAGATAGCAATTTTTTTAATCACGTTGCAATTATGTACAATTTGCTGAGTATCAGCAAATAAAAAAAACATCTTCCGGAAATCCACGGAAGATGTTTTTTTAAATCTATTGAGAATCAATAGATTGTACATAATTGCGACGTGATTAAAAAGTAATCCCCACCGACAATCCTGTATAGGTTCTCCTGTCAAAGTCTGAGTCTTTAGGAGCCCAGTACTGGAACTGGGCCTTTACAAACAGAGAAGTCAAATCTGAGACAAATGTTGAATATGTTGCCTCAGCGCCAAACCTGTAGTAGTCAGAAACAAGATACATGAAATCATTGTTGTACATACGGGTTACAGTCTCTGAAGTTTCGTATGCACCGGTATAGTTGTATTCACCCTCCAAGTTGGAATTGTAACCCACATTTACACCTGCAAGAAGAGAACTCTTTTCACACAATTCAAAATTCTTCTTTGCATAAAGATTCCAGAAAAAGTTATCTGCCTCAAGAGAAGATACCGGCAAAAGATATTTGTCTGACTGCTTGGAGTGTTTCATCTCCACACCTGCCATCCATGAATAGCCGGAACCCTTCTTGGCATACATATCATAACGGAGTCCCAAATTTCTGAAGGAGTATTTGCTCCTCACATATTTTGCAAGGGTAACCCACTCTGCCACATCAAAAGAAGAATCCAGTTCCTGAACATACTCAATACCCTCAGTCTTCCTGTCAAGGAAAGAGATGGCCAGTTTCTTCATATAAACCTCGCCGTCATTGAGCAAC
The DNA here is from genome assembly GCA_045592325.1 of Candidatus Egerieisoma sp. Classification (GTDB taxonomy): domain Bacteria; phylum Bacteroidota; class Bacteroidia; order Bacteroidales; family UBA932; genus Egerieousia. The sequence goes on along the minus strand of JAZNUM010000057.1, from coordinate 11,081 downwards.
TGAACATCCACACCCCACAAATTCTGTTTGGTAGAACCCATATTCTGCTTTTTGGTAGGGGTCTGGAATGCATCCTCAACCTTATATGAGTATTTCACATCTACAAGGGCAGAAAAATCATCATTATTGGTATAGCCGTACTGCATACCGCCCCCAATCCTGTTACCCTTATAGAAGAATGTTCCCACACCTACAGACCCGGAAACTACTCCTGAAGTATAGTTGCCCAATCCTCTCATAATGAATACAGGGTAATCAATCTCCGTATCACTCCTGTTGAAAGTACTTCTTTCATACAGGTACTCATAATTGAAGGTAAGTCCCAAACTGCTTCTTCCCGACAATTCAAACAGCAATGACGGTGCCGCCTTTACTGTGAGGTAATAAGTTACCGAACGGGGATCCCTCTGTTTGGCACCTGTCTGGGTGGTATATTGCAAATCCATACCAGGAGTTACAAATCCCCACAACTGTGGAAATGCAGCCTTTACACCAAGGTCATATGACTGTTTCTTGAACTTGCTAATTACGGCATCAGCCACATAATAAGGCATATCCCTATGTGGATCATACAGGTTTGTAATGAAACTTGCATCCTTCTCCACAATGTTCTTATAATCAAATGTTCCCCACAGCTGGGTTTTGCCAACTGAAGTTGCGCCATTGGTATTGAACCCCACGGTGTTCTCCTTCTCCCCATCCTGGGTAAGTTTGAAATCTCCTGAAATCATATCATATCCCAAACCTACTGTGCTGTATTTGCTGAGCGGCATTACACTCATACCTGCAGCATTGTTGCTGCTGAACCACAGGCTACGGGCTAGGTTCATCTCAATCTGCGGCTCCCTTACAGCCTCCTGTGCAGAAACCAATGCAGGAACAGACAAACCAAATGCCATCAATAGTATATATAATCTTTTCATCCTATTCTGAATTTAAATTCTACAATCAGTTTGCCCAAGTGTTCCAAGATGGTATTTTAGCCCCATCACGCCTTGGAACGGGTTTGTCATTCACCTGGAAATCCTCAAGACTGTTGTTGGTATCCTGATACACTACCCTTCCGTCCTCCATAATCTCACTGATCTTACGGCTTACACTCTTGGAGAGGTAAGTTCCGCCTACCCATGTAGCACCTGCATCCAATATTGCAGGCATACGTTTCTGGGTGATTTTTGACTCATTGAGCATAAGTTCCACTGCATCAACAATGCAATCAATAGGAACATCCTTGCCTTTTGTAGAATAGCCTACAGGTGTAACCCATGATCCTGAATATATATTCTCATAGTCAGGTTCATACATCACAGATGCCATCTGCTCGTCGGGATAGAAGATTGCAAAGGCTCCTCCGTTCACAGTAACCAGCCACCACGAGGTAGTGAGTTTCCAGAAAGCACCAATCATATTGTGGGCAGGATTGTCCTTTGTATATGCAGTGGTCTTCAGATAAAATTCAAACTCTGCTCCCGACAAATCTACAGGGCAGTCGGGATTAAGGTTTGCCGCCCTATGGTCATGGGCCATCTGTGCAAGGATTACCGACTCACCCGGCTGAAGCGGATAGAGTTTGTTGTCGGGATTCTCCCTGTCAAAAGGAATCTGCCAGATTGTCTGGAAATATATGTAGTCCTCCTGGTTCTCCCTGTTCCACACATATTTTATTGAAGAGGTTCCGGCAGGGTTGATGTTTCCAATACAAAGCCCGTCAAGATATTGTACCTGGCTGCTGTTATTGTACAGTTCATAATACTGGTCCCTGAAATAAGAAGTCTTGCCACCAATCTTGCTGCCGCAATAATATACCTCCTTAAAGATTATATTGCCGGATTTGGCAGCAGCCATCTCCATAGAGAACTTTACACCATCCTGAATCACATCTACATTTGACAGATTGCCATTGAAGATATATCTGAAATCACCCACATACGATTCCCCAGAAACTGAAATGGTGTATATTCCAGGAATAACATCACTAAGATTCAGGACATCTCCTGCAGCAACCTCCTTTATTACCTGGATATTCTCTGCATAGTTGTTCAATTTTACCCTATATGATGCAGGAGCCGGAATATCATCACTCTTGTCCAAAGTAATGCCAATTCCCATGGAAATCGGCTCTATAGTTTCAACATTTTTAACTTCCTCATACTGTTCACAGGCAAGGAGTGAAAATGCTGCTGCAATAAATAAAAATATCTTTTTCATCTGGGTCTCCTCCTATCTTATGTTAATTTTAAGGTCAAATCCAAAGAATGTAGGCATTCCCAACTCCAGATATGAACCCGGATACATCTTTCTCTCATACAAAGGCCTTGTATTGAAGATATTGTTTGCAAAGAATGATGCTGTAAGGATGTCTCCAATCTCTTTTGAAACGTTGATGTTGAAGATTACATACGGATCATATTTTTCCTTTATGAACCTTCTCTCGTTTGGAGTTTCAAACAGGTTTGCAAACTCGGGATCCTCCTTCATTGAAGGGAGGAAATCCTTCACCTTGCCATCCTTGTAGTCTATATAGTACTGGAACATGGTATCATTTCCATACTCTGTCCAGGTTTTGGTAAACCAGTTGGCCTGGGCAGCAAGAGTCACTACAAAACCAACCTGAGGAATATTGTGTGTAAAACGGAAGGTTGTATTGAACACCTCATTCAGATTGCGTGATACACCTTTCTCATAAACTCCTATATGGTGTTCCAGATTGCTGGCACTTGTGCCTGAACTGTAAGTATGGTTGTTATTCACCTTCTTTACATGCATATAGGCACCGTTCACATTTATGCTGGTACGGATAGCATCAATCCTGCCTAGGTTAAGTTCATACTCAATACCCTTATTTACAGTAGAGAGTGAGTTCATTGGGATAGTGTGGCTCACAAAAATGTTGTTTACCTCATCCACCTCCAGTGTATATCTGCCCTGTGCATCTTTCTGCAGGTTCTTGTAGGTTACGTATGGGATAAGGTGAAAACCTGAATAAAGGTCTGTACCCATTGAATAACCGTTCTTGAGTTCCTCATGGAAACCGGTAACGGACAATCCCATCTTTCCGCCATTGAATTTGAGGTCAAATCCAACCTCAGATTTGGTATTTCTTGCAATCTTAAGATCCGGATTTTCAGTCTTGAATACTCTGGTTGTACCCAAAAGGAGCTGCTGGTCTGCAGGAAGTTTGTCATCACCAAGAGTGTTGTAATTTACAAACTCATAATATGCCTCCTGCGGATACAGGTACAGTGATGTAGGGGCCTTTGCAAGGACACCCCAGCCACCCCTTACATACAGGGTACGTGGCACAATCTCAAATGAAGCATTAAGACGTGGGGTAAGGATATTCTTGCTGTTTATCTGGTCGAAACGGGCACCTGCAGTAAGTTTCAGTTCATGGTTTCCGAACGAGTGCGAGAACACATCCTCTACATATACGCTCAACTGGTTGATGAAAGGGATATCCTTGAATGCCCTCGGACGGTATGCAGATGAACTGCTGTTGCTTTGAGGAGGTGTACTGATATTATATACAGTACCTCTACCAAGGTTACCGTCTGTCTTATAGTCAACACCCACAAGGATACTATTGCTGCTGTTCTCCCATCTCTTGTTGAAATGAGCCTTCACTGAGGCCTGGAAGTTCAACTCCTTGCCGTAGATGTCATACCTTGAGAAATAACTGTAAGGGAGATATGTTCCGTAGTATGACTCCTCCCCTACAGGAATGTTTGTAATCTCCTTTCCATCCTTGTCATAAATCTTCAATCCAGGGATATTGGTAAGTACAGAGCCGTCAGTAGAAGACATAAGGTATGGTGCGTATGCATTTGAAAGCATGCTCTCCCTGTACGACTGTTTGTCTGCGTATGAGAACGAGAGGGTATAACTCAACCTCTTCAACCATCCGGCATCAGGTGTTGAGTAAGAGCCGTTGCTGTTGAGTCTGAATCCTATCTCATCCGCTCCGTAGGCAATCTGCGAACGCTCATCATCGGGATTCTTCTCACGGGTATCCTTGCGGAACTTCAAATCCAATGAGGTATTGGTAGAAAGGCGGTCGAAGAATGTCTTTGTCCACAAACCCCTCAAAGTGAATCTCTGGTAATACTGGTGTGCCATCTCCTGCTGGCGGGCATCATATGCATAGTCACCGCTTATTGAAAGGGCACCTCCCTTCTCTCCCAACTGCATACCTTTTGAGGCTGAAACTGAGTATGTATAAGGGTTAAGGTTTGCCTTTATTCTCAACGGTTCCTTTCCAGCCTTGGTCTTGATGATTACAGCACCGGAAGTAAGGTCACCATACTGTGCAGAAGGGATACCCCTGATAACCTCAACACTCTCAATGTTATCTGTAGAGATACCGCGCAAATCCACACCTGCGGCAGGGGTTGATCCCACACCCACATTTGAATTTGCCCCCTGCATTGTTCCCGACAACAACTGCATATTTGCATTGTTGGACAACGCAGCGCCATCCATAATCACCGCTGTACCCAAACTGTTCATGTTGGCATGGGCATCATCAGTAGCGGTGGTTGCACTGCGGGATGTTGATGTAGGGGCTATTGTCCTTATATAAATGTTGTTGGCCACAGACATGTTGGAGTTCTGCAATGTGGCACCTGGCAACAACTGCATAACATCCTTTATGGTAGCAGCCTGGAGGTGGTCAATGGCCTGTCTGGAGATATTTGAAGCGGTAGATTCTCCAGCCTTGCTCTGCTCCGCAAGCACTGTAACCTCACTTAGCCTGAAGTTTGTCTCCTTCATTGTAAAATTGAAAGTATATGTAACTCCGGGAGCAAGAGTAACAAGTGTATCTATAGTCTCCATTCCTACGAACTGTATGGCAATGGAGGTTTTTCCAGGCTCAATATTCTTGAGCATGTATGTTCCGTCCAGTTCTGTGGATGTATATACATCCTGTGGCAACAAATGTACTGTTGCAAAGCCCACAGGTTCCCCCTGAGGGTTTTCCATTACAACCTTTCCCTTAATCTGGGCATACCTGGCTGCATTGTTGCCCTGCTGGGCAAAAAGGGCAACAGGCAAAACCAATAAGAGAAGTGCTGCTATAAATCTGCATTTTTTCATATATAATTGTTTTGCAGGTTATTATTTTAGTCTGTTGAGTGTCTTGAGAAGTTCATCCTTTGCCGCACCATCCCCCTCAGCATCATAAAGAGCCTGGCACTGCGCTATGATATCATCCTTTACACATGAGTACTCATACCATCCCAAAGCCTCAATTGCAGTGAGTTTCAACTCCTCATCCTTGGCGGTTTTTATAATATGCATCAAGGACTCCACCAATTTAGGCTCGCAACCGTTACGTCTGCCACGGGCGAAACTCTTCTGCTCTTTCAATGACATTGTGCCGTCCATTACACCGGCAATCTCCTCCTGGAATGAGTTATCGTAATTGTTTATCATATTGATCAGCTTCCCGAAAGCCTCCTGGCCCTCCCAATATGGATTTGCCTGGTTCTCCTTATTGAACTCTGCAATGAGTTTCTGTGCATCATAACCTTTAAGGTTACCCTTCAACTGGAATAGTACACGGGCTGAGGTCATAGGATCCATATAGGTCTTTACAACTGCAGGGATAAGTTCCTCTGAGAAGTTCTTGCCCACATACATAGCACTCAAGCGCTGGGTAAGTTCATAGTCATCTGCCAATCCAAGGATAATTGCCTGAGGAAGATTCTCATCTGCTATCTTTCTGTTGGTATTGAAAGCAGCCAGACGCAAAACCTTGCTGTTGCTGTTTTTCTGGATATCCAACAACTCCTGTGAAGTGATTGCATTGTTGTTGTAGAGCATCTTTATTGCCAAAGACTTGAAGTCACAAACCAACTCATCATCTACAGGTGCATCAAGAACTCTTCTCCAATATTTTACATCATTCTTTCTGGATGCAATTACCTCATTGATATTGAATCCTCCCTTGTTGAAATACTCAATATCCTGGGCTCCGAACTCAAAAGTAGGGTCACCGATAAGGTGTGATTCAAGTGTCATCTGCCCTTTTGCCCAGTTTCCTGCAGAGATACCCCAGTTGAGCAGACCTATAAGTTCAGTTGTCCAGGTATCCTGCAAAGTGTTTACACTGTTGCCCTTAACCACAATTGTATTCCCAGGGTTGAAGATATAATGGCAGGCAATGTAATCATCCTGGTTGAAACTGCCGTTGTAGCATGCATCAAAAATTATCATTCTGGCACCTGACTCGTACCCCTCAAGATCTGGAATTACTATATCCATTGATGCTGCATGAAGGCTGTCCTCCTGAATGCGTGCAGGGTCAAATGCGTCATTTACCCATGATCTTGGAATATCATAGTTCTTTACAAAACGGGCTTTTGTCACCTCGGCATTCTTTGCAGAACGCACCTTGCCTCTGAAATAGTTCCTTGCAAGATTAATCCATCCTGTAGGATCAGCAACAAATGGCGAGCCGTTCAGATATTGGGTATCATCTGCACCGTGGTGGTGAAGGACAGCAAGATCCAACTCTTTATCTGCCACTGCAGCCAACAGGCGGGTTTTCACATACTCGTCAAATGTAAAGTCTATATAATCGAGGTCCCCACCCTTGCGGTTAAGGAACTGGAAATGCTCTGAAAAGGCAACAGCCTCATCTATACGGGCGTTCATACTCTCAGAGTTGTAACCGTGTCCTCCAAAATGAAGCATCTTGTCCATTGGGGCTGAGTCCTGTTTTGCTGCAACCGCCTTCTGCAGATATGCAGCAAGCAGTTCATATTTGTTCTCCCCCTCAGGAGCCTTTATCCTTGCAGAATATATGTCACACTCTATTTCCTGTGCCCCATCTGCAAGAAGTGAATAGTAGAAGTAAAGTTTCTTCTGCTCATCCTGCTTCAGGAACTTGAACTTGAGGTCAAAATCATCATAGAAACGGTCAGAAGGGACAGAAGATCTCTTCATATCCATTTTCTGGTTCATCTTGAATGCTGTTGTAAAGTGCTGTGCATCCCTCAACATTGGAATTGGAATATCCCCAATGAATACTGTCCCTTCAAGATTCTCATTTGTGTACATATTGTACAGATGGGCCTTTATTGAATCGGGATTGAACCATTTGTCAACCACAAGGACACCTTTCCTGTAGTCATTATCAACAGATTTCACATAAGCGTCAATCTGCTCTGGAATGGCTGCATAAGTCTTTTCATCTACAACCACAGCCAGGGTTGTATCTGCATTGCTGCAGCAACTGCTACCGCCCATTACAAACAGTGCAGAGCATACAGCCAATGCCAATTTCATTGTCTTTTTCATATATATGCTATTAATTACTCTTCAACCAGTTCAAGTCCCATATCAATTCCCTTGTGGGTTGCCGGAACTCCATATTTCATCCACACAGGCATAGGGGCCCCTTTAAGGAAGTGGTCCATAAACTGCGACAATCTTATTGTGTAGTCAAGGGCATTCACCCTCTTGCTTATATTATGGCTCTCGTCGTTGTACTGGAGCATCCAAACCTGTTTGCCAAGTCTGCGCAATGCCGTGAAGTACTCAATACCCTGATACCATGGAACTGCCTCATCCTTGTCGTTGTGCATTATGAGCAGAGGAGTGTTCACCTTGTCGGCGAAGAAAAGAGGTGAATTCTCTATGTAAAGGTCAAAGCCTCCCTCATCCCAAAGTGTCTTGCCAATACGGCTCTGGGTATGCTCATACTGGAATTGTCTCACAACTCCGCTACCCCATCTTATACCGCCGTATGCACTGGTCATATTGGCTACAGGAGCACCTGAACCGGCACATTTAAACATGTCTGTCTGGGTTACCAGATAAGCCACCTGGTATCCTCCCCAACTCTGTCCCTGTATTGCAATATTCTCCCTGTCAACCCAAGAGTTCTTGCAGAGGGCCTCAACACCGGAAACTATACAGTTGTATGCACTTTTTCCAGGATGCCCTACGGTATAGTGGATATCCGGCATGAATACAAGGTACCCGTTGCTGGTAAAATATGTGATGTTAATTGTAGAGCGGCTTACAGCAGGTTTGCGGTATGCATGTTTGTACTGGCTGGATGTCTCATAGAAATAGACCACCATAGGATATTTCTTGCTGGCATCAAAATTCTCAGGCTTGTAAAGGAGACCTTCAAGTTCGCGTCCGTCAAAGGCTGTCCAATATACAGACTCACAGGTTCCCCAATTGTAATCTGCCTGCTGCGGATTTGAATTGGTAAGTTTCTTTGAGGTCTTGAACAGGTCTTTGGTAACCCACATGTTTGTACTCTCCACAAAGTTGTTCTTTGCATATGTAATCACATTTGCATCTTTGGCCTTATTCAGATATCCCAAAGCAAAATCGGGCTCCATAATCAGTTCCTTCATAGGGAGGAGTTTGCCCCTGCGGTTCTGTCTCATATAATATCCGTTGCCCTTTGACTTGTTGTCAAATGCTGTGAAATATACATTATCCTTCTTCCCTATGGGTTCCTTCTTTATACCTGGAGTGCCGTCGGGAAGCTGAAGGGCATCCCATCTCATCATCCTGAAGGTATAGCCTTTCTCCCTTCCCAATCCCTGGGTAAGCATCTGTGGGGCATTCTGTACAAGAGGGTCAACCTCCCATACATCATATTTGTCATATACGTAGAAAGTCCTCTCATCTGCACTCCAGCCGCCATTGCCGTATGCAGGGGCCATCTGTGGCTTGTCATGCGACTCTTTCCAGAGAGGAAAATGGATTCCGTTGGAAATAACCAATGGCTCAGCCACATTGCTTATGCCAACACCTTTCTCTGTGTTTGCTACGCGCATATCCAGTGAGAAGAACTGTTTCTGCTCAGGATTGTACCATACAAGGAAATTCCCTTTTGGAGATGCACTTATATTGCTGGCATAAAGCTTCTGTGCCACCATTCTTGAAGATCCGTCTTTCAAAGAGATAAGGTAAAGGTCGCATATTGGGTTTGCATCCCACTGGCTCTGAATGTTGTATCTCTCACTGCTGAATGCGTAGGCATAATCTGCGCTCCACTCTGCAGGTACGGTAATATTCGGATATTCAGGCTGCGCAAGACGCACAAGTTCAGCACTGGCCGCTTTATGTGATACAGTATCCAAATCTATGGTACTGAGGTAACTTCTCTTGGTGAGCATACCCCTCATGTTCAACTGCTGGGTTGAGATGAAATCATCATTGTAATGCCATACATCAACCTTGGCCTGCTCCTCCTTGATGGTAGTATCCTTCTGTGGAGGGATAAGGGTGATACCAAAGAAGAGACGGTCACCGGCCTTGCTGGTATTAAGCGCCCTGTTGCGGGTAACCCTCATACCTTCAGGAATGCCGGCCATTGAGTTGTCAACAACTTTCTCGGCCTTTGCCCCCTCAGCATAAATATTGAATGTATAGATCTCCACATTCTCGTCAATCTTCTTTGTAGTATCGGTATTGGCATAAAAGATTATGAACTTCTCATTCGCTGAGAGATAAGGTTTCAGAATCTCCCCTTTCTTACCTGTCTGGAGAATCTCATCTGAAGATTTTGTTGCAGGATTGTACGAATAGAGTTTTTTGTACTTATCCCCTTTTGCTATGCAGAAAAGACGGTCTCCCTTCTTGTTGAATGAAAGGACATCAACCTCCTTGAGAGTATCTGCAACAGAGTTTGTTGAAAGATCATATATAATGGTAATAATCTCTGTCTTTGGCTTAGGCTGTTTCTTTGCACTCTTTTTCCCTTCGGCGGCAGCCTCATCTTTATTGTCGGGAAGAGTCTCCTTGTGATCAACCTTGAATGCAATGAAATTGCCCCCCTTGCGAGGAATCTCAACACCTTTGAGTGCCGGGAACTTCACAATATTCCCTGTGGCAAGTTCAAGGATACCCAAAGTATCTTTTGGAGCCTTGTCTCCTTTAAGTTTCTTCAGTTTTGCCTCCTTCTGCTGTGCATAGGTTGGTCTGATGGTAAATACCAGATGTTTTCCCTGAGGAGAGAACTTCATTCTTGCACCTCTTGGGATGGTTATGGTTTTCTCAGTTGTAAGATTGATGACATTTACCGAACCGTCATTCTCCTCTCTGTTGCAATAATATGCGGCCCATTGGCCGTTATCCGTAATGGCATAACCGCCAAGCGTCTCCCACTTGTCATAAACCGAGTGGTCCAGGGCAGGTTTAACTACACTCCTGGTCTGCACGCTACCATTCTGGTCCTGGGCATTTGCACTGATGCTCATGCCACAAGCGGCCAGAAATGCCGCACACACAAGAGTTCCAAAAAACATTTTTCTCATATGATAAGTATACTTATAAAAAATAGGGTGCAAAACTACATAAAAGTTTTACACCCTACAATATAAAAAGTATGCATCATCATTGAAATAGACCTCGCAAGTGTATCCTTGTCATCTGAGGTGACAAACCAATCCAAACCTTCAATCATCACTTTTCCGGTTGCCTCATTACACAGGCGTGACTTTGCATTGTAGAACTTCTGATGCACAACATTGTTGCTTATGTGAATCTCCTTCCATGGATCCTTTTTGCACAACCCCACAGCCTCGGCAAATTCATCTATAACAATCTCTGTTATAAACCCATACAGCATCACACTTGTAAACATCAGCAGCAACAGGGCTCCCCCTAAAAAATTCACTAAATTTGTGAATTCCAAAAGTTTATTTAACTATGTTCAATGAAGTATTGAATGGCAAGCGCCATCTTTCTATTGAATTGGCTTTGTTACTTGAAGCTGCGTTAGGTATCAATGCCGACTTGCTGGTAAAAATGCAAACGGACCACAACCTTCAAACAGCCCGGAAAAACTCCACTATACTCAACAGAATAAATGAAATAAGGAAACTTACTGCAGTGTTTTAACATTAAAAGCCGATATGCATTTCTTCTCCTCACTGAAGAACCTAGGCGAATAAAAGAAAGGCTTCTGTTTTGATGTGACCCCCAAAAGTTGGACGGTTTAACATTATTAAGAGGCAACCTTAGATTCAAACAAAGCTCGGTATTTTACCGGGCTTTGTCCTTTTAGCCTCAGTTTGATTCTATCATTATTGTAGTAGCGTATATACTTG
>JAZNUM010000056.1:0-4607 GCA_045592325.1 Candidatus Egerieisoma sp. | reverse complement strand
GATGACTGCATCGATCCTTCTGACTGACGTTTTCAAAACAGCAAAATGGGAGGTTTCATCGCACAATAACATCTTTGACCTTACTAATATCAGCCGCAACAAGAGCCGTATGCTCTGGTTTGGATTTTCATATAACTTCAATTCCTTCAAGCAGAAGGCAGTCCAGAAAACTGAGTCAGACAGATCACTTATCCGACTCGGACTCTGACAGGTAGTCGCTCAGATACTGACTATTAATAAAAAGACCGTCCTGCAGCTAATTGTATTCTTGTTTTTAAAGAACCCACTTCTTTTTGGCGTCTGTTCTTTGTCTTTACACTTATTGCTTCAGTTATAGGGCTTAAAATAGTCCACTGAATTTATAACGAACATATTTGAAAATATATCGTTATCTTTGTTATATGGAGAATTGATTATGAAAAAGATAATTGTTATTGATGGCGGTCCCAGAAAGAATATGAATACCGCAAAGTTGTTGCAGAGATTTGCAGAAGGGGCAAAATCTGTCGGGAATAATGTTGAGGTTAAGAGTGTACGGCTCTATGATTTTGATTATAAGGGTTGTGTGTCGTGCATGGCTTGCAAGGTTAAAGGCAAGGCATCAAATGTTTGCCGCTTTAAGGATGCGCTTACTCCTGTTCTGGAGGAGATTTCCCAGGCAGATGGCCTGGTCCTTGGCTCCCCTATTTATTTTGGAGAGGTTACAGGGCAGATGAGAGCCTTTCTGGAGCGTCTGGCTTTTCCATGGCTTTCTTACAATGATTACAGTCTCACGGCAACCAGGCGTATGCCCGTAGTGCTTGTTGAGACTATGAACGGAACACCAGAGCGCAGCAACAGCAACCATTTCGGCTCTATGGAATGGTGCATCAACACAGCCCTCGGAGAGCCGGAACGCATTATTGCCTACAACACTGTTCAGGTAGGAAAATATGATAATTATGAATTGGGAGGTTTCTCAGAAGAAGCCAAACATGCATGGCGTGATGCCCATTGGGAGGAGGATCTGCAGAGGGCATACGAGGCTGGTAAAAAGATGGCAGAGCAATAATCAGTAATTGCTCTGCCTTAAAATTCAGGATTAATTCCTCAAATAATAAGTAATTGAAGTTACTACGCGTACTCTCTTTATGTATGGAGTATTGCTGTCTCTGTTCTCAATTGTAAATGTCCCCTGGTTGGCTGTCTTGATTTTCCCCAAGCGGCTGTCAGAATCCTTGGCAAACTTCTCTGCTGCTTCACGGGCATTTCTGGTTGCCTCCTCAATCATCTGGGGTTTAATCTCATTCAGCCCTTCATATTTGAATTCAACATTGTTTTCCCAATTGTTTCCGCCGGTTACCACCCCTTTCTTCAGCAACTCTGCTTGTCGGGATCTCAATGCCAATACTGCATCAATGTCTGAAGTGCATACCGTTACTATACTTGTTGCTATATAGCGGTAAGTACGGTCATTGCTCCCGTATTCATTTGCATACTTGTCGGAAATGGTGGGTACCGATACTGAGATCTCATCACCACTTATACCGCCTGATTTGAGGAACGATACAACAATGGCATTGTTTGCATCTATCTGGTCATATATTGCCTGTATATCATTGGCCATCACCTTATAAACCACCGGCCATATCACCTTGTCTGCCTTCACCTCTTTCTCGCAAAGCCCCTTCACATTTACAGTACGGTCATAAGAACGGAATTCACTCACTGCTCCCGATATATTAAACCCAATAATAACCAGACCTATCATAATGAAAAGCCCGCTGTAGAATTTTCCTTTATCCATAATTTTAATCTTTTTATTCAAATCAAAGTTACATATTTCTTCTTACCTTTACAATGGAAACACAGTACTTATTATGACAACAAAATATACTCCCGAAATGATTACCCAACTCGGGCCAAATGAAATATTTGTTTTTGGCAGCAATCTTGCCGGAGCCCATGGAGGCGGTGCAGCCCGTATAGAATAGAATATAATCCAATTTTATGAAAACTATAAAGGTTGCAGCAGCTATAATTCATCGGGATAATAAATATTTCGCTACGCAACGTGGATACGGTGAGTTTGAGGGGATGTGGGAGTTCCCCGGTGGAAAGATAGAACCGGGTGAGAGTCCGGAGGCTGCCCTCAGAAGGGAGATTCAGGAGGAATTGGGGGTTTATGTTTCTGTGGAGCGGCTTTTTCATACCGTTGAGTACGATTATCCGTCATTCCATCTTACCATGCATTGTTATTTGTGCACTCTGGAGGCAAACTCCGGAGCCTCTGAGATTGAACTGAGGGAACATAAATCTTCCCGATGGCTTGCACCTGCCTCCCTGGAAGAAGTGGAGTGGCTGCCGGCCGACCGGGAAGTTATAGAAATGCTGATATCGGATCCTATTTCTTCTTTTTAAATGCGTTAAGCCCTTTCTTTATTTTCTTAATATTCTTTATCTTCGTAAGAAGTTTACAAAAGAAAATTTTATGAGAAGTTTTTTAATTACTTTGTTACTTGCCTTTATCTCAATCTGCAATACCTGTTGGGCACAGCAAGGCCCATATACAGTGTATCCTGTTCCTCAGCAGCAGCATGCAGTTAAAGGTAAAGCCTCTTTTACCCCAATTGTCAATGTGGTGGCAGAAGAGGGCATTGATATCTATACAAAAGAGAGACTCGGCCAAATCTTGCAGGAACACGGAATTTCTGCCCAATTTACAGAGAAACCTTCAGCCGGGAAATCTACAGTTTGGCTCGGAGTAAATGGCTCAAAAGGTAAAGCGGACCGTAAGGCGTCGCAACTTGGTCTCAAGAGGGATGTTTTCTCGCAACCTAAATACGACCGCCATATTGTAAGCCTTACTTCCAACGGAGGGAAAGCCCAACTGGTAGTTCTTGGAGAGAATACAGATGCCGTTTTCTGCGGCCTGGCCACTTTGGAGCAAATGCTCCACAATGGCACCGCTAACCTCCCTTGTGCCACATTCTATGATTATGCAGATGTGCAGTACCGTGGTGTAATTGAGGGGTACTATGGTGTCCCTTACAGCATGGAGGTAACAGAAGACCTTTTCCGTTTTATGGCCCGTTACAAACTCAATATGTATATGTACGGAGCAAAGAGCGACCCTTACCACTCCCAATACTGGGACAAGCCCTACCCTACCAAACTCAATGACAGGGAGAAACGTTTTGGCATGATGACCCGGGAGATGATGAAGCAATTGGCACTGGCAGCGCACCGGTGCAAGGTGAACTTCATCTGGTCTATCCACCCTGGAACTACATTTACAAAACTGGGAGAGTCTGATGTACTGGAGAGGATAATGTCAAAATTTGAGAAGATGTATGAACTTGGAGTGCACCAGTTTGGAGTATTTGTAGATGATTGTGGCGTTCCATACGATGACCCTTCTCTTAAACAGTGTGCAGACCGTCTTTCCAACCTTCAGGAACTTGTTGACACTAAATGGAACCAGCCGGGAACCGCCCCTGCTGATATGGTAAAACAGTTGCAGTATGTTCCCCAGTTGTATGCCTACAGTTGGGTAAAGCCGGAACTTGCCCGCAAATTCTGGGAATCCCTCAGCCCTATCCCTTCAAAAGTGAACATCTATACAACAGGCAAAAATGTATGGTCAGTCCCTAACAGCAATGATCTTCAGGTGTTGAACGATTACCTGGGACGTGAGGTATCATGGTGGTGGAACTATCCTTGCAATGATGTGGATGTAACAAAAATCTTTGTTGCAGATACCTATACCAACTTCGCCGACGAAACCCATATCCACTTCACCGGAGATCTGGAGAAGAACCTCTCCCTAAAGACAATCATCATAAACCCTATGCAGCAGGGTGAACTCTCCAAGATTCCTCTATTCGGGGTTGCAGACTACACCTGGAATATGGACTCCTTCAACAATATGGAGAACTGGAAGGCATCATTGCCTGCAGTTGTCGGGAAGCAGAAAGCAAATGATTTCGAGACCATTGTCCCTTATCTGCGCTATTATGATTCCCTCTCCCCTCTTGCAGGTATAATTAATGAATTCAAAATATCATACGAGAAAGATCCCGCTACAGCATCTGTGCAGCCTCTTAAAGCAGAACTGGCAAAAATTATTGCAGCATGTGCCACCATTGAGGCTATGAAGGACTCAGGATGTACAAGCGACACCCTTTTCTACGCAGATTTGAGACCTTGGCTCCTCAAACTCAAAACAATGGCACAGGATGCATCAGTTATGGCAGATGCTCTTGTTATTCCCGACAAATCAAAGATTGATATCATAACCTTTGCAAAAACCTGGTCATCAATTGAAGGGATAGACAAGAACGACAACCACCGTTTTGATATCCTCCGAGGCATGGGATCTGAAATCACCCTCTCTGTACAGACAGCAGAACCGGCCGCTCAGTCATTGCGCCCGTTCCTTGATTGGCTGCTGGAGAAATTGGATAAATAAATTAAAAAAGGCTGCCTTTGATGTGACCCCCAAAAGTTGGACGGTTTAACATTATTAAGAGGCAACCTTAGATTCAAACAAAGCTCGGTATTTTACCGGGCTTTGTCCTTTTAGCCTCAGTTTGATTCTATCATTATTGTAGTAGCGTATATACTTG
>JAZNUM010000055.1:0-26329 GCA_045592325.1 Candidatus Egerieisoma sp. | reverse complement strand
GCTGAACCCGTGCTTACGCGCAATGTTTTCAGCCTCTATGGCCTTTTCCCAGGCATCAGCATCTCTGCTTGACATTATGTCAATCCCTATTATCGTGTATAAAGCCTGTACCTCGCCCAAAGGGAAACCCTTGCTGGTTCTGGAAATTTCGAGTGCACGCAGAGCCTTTTCCATTGCTGCATCGAAGTCCTGATTACCCAGATCCCGCGTAGCCTCTCCGACAAGGGATGATACTTCTGCCGACATGTCAGATTGTCCGGAATTATTCCCTTCATAGCTACATCCCGCCATATATAACAGAATGACAAAAGAAACAGTTATAAGATGTAATGTTTTGGCCATAATTATCCATGGGTTGTTTCAAGCAAAATTAGATAGAATTATGGATAATTCACTAAAATATAACTATTCAGTAGCGTTCTGAGGCCAAATTACTGAAAAATCATTAATCACAGATTGGGTGGAAAAGTAACTTTGCAGAACCTGAAATTTACATATGAAAAGTGTTGAATTACCCCTATGGTGTAATATGTCAGACAATCAAATTAATAATTATCAATAAATTAAAAAGTAGATGAAAACAATGGGACTATTAGACTACGAAACTCCACTGGTGGATGTTGTAGAAATTGAGGTAGAACAGGGATTTGCCACATCGGGTGGCCCGGAATTTACACCATTTGGCCCTGAAGATGATTGGAACTAATGACTAAGTGTGTCTAACAACTGAAAAACATAAACGAAAATGAAAAAGATATTTTTTGCATTGGCAGCACTCATGCTGGCCTTTACCGGATGTGGTCTGGAGGATGGGAACACCCAAACAAATGAAAATAAAGCCGTAAAGGTTGTGGTAAATATGGATAAGCCGGGCTTTGGCGAAGGGACCCGTGCTGCCCGTCAAGGTTGGGAAGAAGGTGATTTGGTAGGTATAATATTCAATAATGATTTTGAGCACGTGTTTTTTCTTACTTATTCAGAATCTGCATCTCAATGGGAGTCAGAATTGTTTTTCTATAAAGTAGTGGAAGAGTATGGAAATACATATTATGTGTATGAACCGTATGAAGTAGACGAAAATTATGATCCGGCAGGACAGCATGAGGTCAAAAAGGCCGAATATTTGTCATCTTTAGGATCTGGCACCCTAAAAGCCATTTATTGTTCATCAGGACTCAGTTATTTTGACCCAATTTTAGATGAAGATAAAAACATTCTGGGAACGAAGTATCTTTCTATTTCAGAAGACGACAAGAAGTACGACGAAGGCTCCGCTTGGGGTGAATGTATCATGACTTGCGAGAATGGTACCTATAGTGTAAACGATGGAGAATTGGTGCTGAACATTACTATGAAACCGCAAGTAGCCCAATTCACTATCCGTGATTTGGATGTTGCAATAGAAGAAAGTCCATACTTGCCAAATGCCGGCAAAACAAGCGACGGCCTGGAAGTTGGCATAGCAGGTGGAAATATTATTGCTTATGCCGGTGGAAGATTTACGGCCGATGGTATTGAATTGAATAGGGTAAATGATAATGTAGGTTTTTACAATCCTTGTTGGGCACATGCCAATACAGATGGCATTTCTATTTATGCCAGTATTGATGAAGAGGATGGAGTAGATAGCAATGAAACTTATACCATCTATGTAGGTAATTATTCACGCGATTTTAGTTGCGGAACTTACGTAAGCAAAATAAAAAACGGTGCAGCCATTATTATGGATGGCCCAAAAACTGAAGGTGCTGAAAGCAAATGGCAGCTAGGTGAATAACACCATGCTCCTTATATTTATATCCCGAGTGCTAGAGTTGTGACCCGAGAGATAGCATATTTAGCAAGAAAATTTCCATTACACCCGACTCTGTTCGGGTGTTTTTTTATCTTCTGCCAGTCAGTACAGAGCCTCTCACCATCGGACCAACCCTTAAGCCCTGTGCCAACCTGCTGCTTGCCCATTATGACTGCAAGATCTATATTGCAACATTGGCGTATGTGGAGTAAAATAAGGAAAAATAACATTTATCGCATATTGCAGCCTCCTCACCCAGAGTTCCTGCAATTTACCGTGGGCAAGCAACCATTCCTGAGATGCCTTCGGAGATGGTAAGCGCCCACGGTGCAACAAATTTGTTCTGCCGTGGGCAGTAACCCTTGTTGGGAAGCACTCTATAGGCGGATGTTGCCCACGGTGAATTGCAGGAACTTTCCCTGCCTCCTATAAATACTTTGTTGTAACTCCTGCCGAAATGCTTCAGATTGTTCAAGAGATGAATTCACCTAAGTACGGTTTGCTTTCAGAGCTATTTTGAGGCGAATCTTCTCAATCTTCTGAGGTAATTCTATCAGGTGGGCACTCATCTTCTGGAAGTCTTCATTTTGGCCGGCAAAAGGGAGGTTTTCCATACGGGCAATTGGTTGACCGTCAAGTACTACTACTCCGTCTTCTATTTTCAGGCTTTCGTTTGTACTGCTTTCAACCATCTGAAGCTGCATTACAAAGTGGAGTTGCATCGTGTCTTTGTTGGCATAACGGCTCCAGTAGTGCCCCATCTCATCAATCAATCTCTGCTTGAATTCCTTCAATTCTTTGCTTTCCATTTCCCCCTCTTCTATATTTTTGCAATATACATACACTTTAGGAGAGGCCTTCTTACGGAACTCTTCGGTTGCCAAACGCATTACGGTCATTTTCCAGTTCTTCTGAAGATGCAAGGAAGATTTTTATTGTTTTCAAATGGGAGAGTGTAAAGTGTTTTTATATATTGCCAAGCGAATGTTTTCAAAGTTACAAAATAATTTCATTTCAGAAATTGTGGCCCTCTCAATAAAGCCCTGCATGATTCATACCGGCGGTGAAACCAGATACGTCTTGAAAGGATATAAAGGGTGTGTAAGGAAGCAGAGGAGTTGTTCTGCTACTTGCAAATATGAAATATATTGGCTATAATTGCTTGAATATGAAAGATGGATTCTAATTTAGTTCTCTATGGATTTTTCGCCTTTCGGACAACCATCAAATTTTTATTGTATAAAATTTAATTTTTATGACACATATATTGGGAATTCTCATACCAACAATTCTTATAACATATGGAGTTGCGCTCCATCGGATAATAGGTAAGAATAGAGATGCGGACAAACTTCTTTGGGCATTCGGTGCTGTTGCTATCATAGGAGTAGTCATCCATATGATTATATTCAGTCTTGTGACCAGAGCAGGATTTGCAGAATTCTGTGATGTAACTTCAAGAGTGCTATTCTCTTTACAATACTCTCTTGAGATGTTCATTGGTAACACCATTATATTTAAAGGTGAGGTAATGGCAGCACTCAAAGATTATCCAATTCTATTTTTCATATACACTCCAATATATGGCATGGCTGTAATAACCAGTTGTTTTGCTATCTTCCATTTTTTATCACGTTGGATACATAATCTCTCATGGCTACGAAAACACTCTTCGGATGCACAATCAAAAGTAACACATATTTTCATTGGATGTAATGCGGCATCCCAAACTCTTGCAAATGATATAAATGAAAAACATCCGGAACAAGAGATCATATTCATAGACCTTCCGGATGGAGAAGAAAAACTTCAAGGGATATCCGTACTCGATATTATTTCTAAATTCTTTAAAGATAGCAAAGAGACAAAAGGGTTAGATAAATTTATTGTCCTTAAGGCAGGCAAAGGTATGGATAAACTTATGCCATGGTTTGAAAACCAAAACAACAAAGTATATATTTTATCAGACTCCCAAGAGTCAAACATGAATATTCTTGAAGAACTCTGGGAGAATAATGATAAGGTCAGATGCAAGATTTTCTGCCATGCCAAAAGAGAGGGACTTGTAAATAGATATGCAATAATTCCAGATAAAGACAGTAGAATCAATTTTGTAGATTCGTCATTCCTTGCAGTTGAATATCTTAAAAAGCATAATACAGGTGAGCTCTTGCCGGTTAATTTTGTGGATATTGCCAAAAAGGAAGGAAGTGATGCTCACTTGGGATATGTCACTTCCGGTTTTAACTGTGCTATAATCGGATTCGGAGAAACCGGTAAGGAAGCAATGAAGTTTTTATATGAATTTGGAGCATTCCCAAATAAAGAAAAAGGCAAAGCGCCATTCAATTGCCATATCTATGACAATAATATAGATAGAGTAGCAGGAGAAGTGGGACTTGACCTCGATTCACTCCATTCGCCAGAGACAAAACACAAGGAGTTTACACTACACCAATGCGAGATAGGGACATCTTTCTTCATATCTGATTTAAGAAGTATAATAAAGGACTTGAACTATATTGTGGTATGTCTTGGTAACGACAAGCTTAACTTTGAAACTGCTCTTAATATTGCAGAACTTGCAACCATTGAAGGTAAAGAGGAGAATAAAAAGCTTTGTATTGCAGTGAAGATGAGTGCTATTTCAAGCATTGATAACGATACGCTGGAAAATGCCAACAACATCTTCGGACATTGTCTGCATACCTTTGGCACACTTGCTGATATCTGGCAAAAGGATATCATAAGCAATGAGAAGATGGATAAGGAAGCACGAAAATTCTTTGATACATACAATGCTTTGGCATTAAAACTCAATGAGGCAAACGGTTATCCTGTGGAATCATGGGAAGAACGTGAACGGAAGTTCCATAGCGAAAACTACAAAGAGAGATCTGAGTCGAGAAGAAAAATCATGCAGGACTACTCGAACTGCCTTCATAAGACCACAAAGCAGATACTTTGTAAAGGGTCTGATATCAACGCCGAAGATATTCTTCCTGTCAATGACGGTAAAGTGCATTGTACTGGAGAAAACGGCAAAATATTTGAATATCTTGCCGTGTGTGAACATCTCAGATGGGAAGCCTCGCACCTCGTATTGGGATATAAAGCTGCCGACAGGACGGATGATATCCAGAAACTTCATAAGTGCATCAAACCATATGAAGAACTTAATGAAACTGTCAAGCACTTTGACTGGCTTGTCGTGAAGAATTCTTTAGATACTGATTTTATAACCTAACTTACATATCAGTTTCAGCGTACTGATAGCCGTATCACGGTCATATGCCTTTTCAACATCCGGGAGTTCTTCATAAGGCACAAGACACGGATGTTGTTTTAATGTGTCATTGCGTTCTGTGCCGTACCTCCAGCCTTGCTCCATTCTACTTTTAGCCCACACCTCGTGAACATTTTTTGCCATTTCTTCCACTAGAGAATCCAATTCTTTAGGCAAATTTATATGACTTGTATCGGCTGGCTGCGGGATATATTCTCTATTCATGAGATAAGACTTTATTAATTCCAATTATGTAGATTCATGTTTTTATAACTCATATATCTAATTTATATGAGATAAAATATCTTTGTAAGTAAACCGTTTAAGGTTATGAGATATTTCATTGCCCTCCAGTCTGTCAATGTACGTATTCAGAACTCCTGCCAACTCCTCTGCACTTGACTTGAATCCCTGGGCATCATTTGCTTTCTTATACAGATAACATTTTTCTATTTTAACTGAAAGCAGACTGTTGTAAATTATAACAGCATCTGCCTCAATCATTATCTCTACAAATATAATCAACATTTGCTGCAGTGCACCATCATTGCAATTATCTATGAATTTTAGAAGTTCATCATCTGTAAATCTTGTCGACACCTCCCCATGAAAGATATTGGCAGCATATAAAGCAAGAAGACCTTTGTATGCATTTATCATCAACTCTTTTGCCTTGTCATATTTGAGATATGGAACGCAATCGTTAAAGGAGATACATTTTATATTTGCAGGAACTATTCCATTTTCATTACAGTAGTTGAAATATCTTTCAAATGAATCAGACAAGATATCGTGCCAATATTCACCTTCACAATTCATGGCAAGATTTAGGCAACCCGATTCTCTTGCCTTTTCCAATGAATTGTCCTTTTCCAATGGGGTGAATATTTCGTGCAAATATTCCGGACGTTTTTTTTTGGTGTACCACATCACATCACACAGTTCATTCAATATCATGGAATTCATAGGGCTATCCATAATGAGTTCGGCCGCAAATACCGATGCTATGTATTCACACTGCTCATTCAGTTTCCTATTTATAATATCATAAGACGGAATCCATCCATATCTGTACCCCAACAATCCTACAAAGAAAGGTCTGCTTCGTTCTGCAAGTTATTAAAAAGTTGATAGTTTACCAAGTAATTCATAAAATGAATTGTCTTAAGATGAGGAGAGTAACATCCTTGATGGATTGAACCTTCAGAAATGCATCAAGCATGCAATTTTAAATTACTCATATGTCAAGACCCCCTCACCTGACAATGCAAGAAACCTGTGCCAACATCCGTTGACACAGGCTTCCTGGTTTTATTGCCACGTTGGCTTATGTGGAGTGATTCTAGAAACTGAATCCCAATGCTACTCCGAACGATCCGTTGAGTGTGGAATTTGAGCCGCCTCCAAAAATATATGCGGCATCAAGACTCAACCCGGCAAGTTTCACACCAAATCCTACGCTTCCATACGAAGGGATGACCTCTTCTCCACCCACGTGGTATCCGGCTCTTACCATAATGGTACCGTTGTATGAATACTCAGCACCAATGGCTGCCATGATATCAGATTTTTCCAGCAGATAATCACCCTCCACATTGAATCCCAATGTATGTGTAGGGGCAAGTTCACATGTGTAGTTTGCTCCAAATTTTGCCATTGAAGGGAGTTTGAAAGGATCGTATCCATAGTTTATCTCTGAGCCAATGTTTGTTACTGCTGCTGCCAATTTCCATGCATCCTTTTTATAAGTGATGGATACATCTGCAGCAACTGTCGAGCCGTCTGCCCCCTCTGCAAGTTCAGATTTTATGAATCTTACATTGACACCGGCAGCAAAATATTCTGAAATGGAGTAGGCTCCTGATGCCTCAAGGGCCATCTCTTTAGGGGTGAATGAACCTGTCTTACCTCCTTTATCGTTAAGGATGTCATAAGACTGGTATCCGAATACCTTTCCACCAACACCAATGGCAACTTTACCAAATTTGCCGAATGCAGCAAAGCCTATGTTGCTGTTGTCAAGAAAATCTGGCTGCCAACTGTTATATGACGCTCCAATATATCCCTTTTCAGGGGCAAGGGCCATGGATGAGGCATTGTTTACTGCGGTAAATGCATTTTCATTTATTGTAAGCGATGCACCACCCATACTGTGTGAATAAGGGTCTGCATTTATATTTACGAACGGAACGCCGCTCTGACCGTTCATCTCGGCAGCCATAAACAACAGGGCTGCAAATATCATTGATATCTTCTTCATACTTCCAATATATTACAATTTTACAACTGTAGTTTTATATTCGCTTCCGTTACCCTTGAATGTAACTGAATATACACCGGCATCCCATTTTGACGCATCAATTCTGTATGGATTGAATGGCCCTGCAGCAACAGATTCATTTGTGAATACCTCACCACCCTGGGCATTGGTTACTATTACGGTGTAACTGCCATCACTACCGGCCCTTACATACAGATTGTCACGTATCTGGGTAGGGTAGATGTCTGCAGGTATATTGCTGTCCCTTACAAGTACAATAAAAGAAGAGGAAACCTTTTCATTCTTGGCATCAGTTGCAGTAACTGTAATTGTAGATTCTCCAAATGATCTTCCCGACAAAGTGAATGTATTGTCAACCAGACCATAATCTGCAATAGAAGCGTCAGATGAGGTAATTGAGTATTTCAGTTTCTCACCGTCAGCATCTGTAAAATAAGTACTCAAATCAAATTTTGCAGATTCCCCTTTGCCAAGAGCCAAGTTGTTGAAACTCTTTATTGCAGCAGGAGGGGTATTAGGAAGAACTGTATACTCAAAATTGATTGAAGATGAAGCCCCGTACTCATCTGTAGCAGTAAGGACAGCCTTGTAGGTTCCGGCTTCAACTTTTGATGCATCAAAGGCTACAGTAATTCCGCTCACGGTTTTTTCATATGTGGCAGCTGCACTGCCTGCTGTAAATGTAACAGGGGCAAGACTGTGGCCGTCAGGGTCTGAAACTGTAAACTCAAGACTTCTCTTTTCAAAAGCTTTAAGGGTCAATACAACGTCTCCAGCCGGTTTGAATTCCGGAGCCTTGTTGTCAAGAGTACGTACCTTTATTGCATCAGACAATTCTGAACCGTCTCCAAAAACATTCAATGCCTGTATCCTTATGCGGTACTCCTTGTTGAAATCTGCTTTGAAAGTATGTGAAACAGTTTCGCCCTCCTTGTATTTCTCTCCACTTACATATTCTGAAGGAATCTCCCCTTTGCCGTATTTTTCAAGCACTGCAGCGGCATCCAGATCTTCAAGATAATAGAAGATTCTGTAACCGTATGCCGGATTTGTGCCGTCTGAGGTAGCCTTCCAATTGATGGTAATTGCATTGGAAGAGACTGAATTGGTAATTTTGCTCTCATCTACAGGAGCAGGGGCCTTGTTTGGCAGCAATGCAGCATATGCATCAAGCAGACCTGCACCCAATTGTTTATTATCCTTGTATTTGGCGTTGACACCATAAAGCAGAACTTCATTGGCAGAGCCCAGAAGCCTGTCCTTCAATGCCGTATTTGTAAATCCTGGACCGCCGTATTCCGAAACTATGAGGGCAGCTGCACCTGAAACATGTGGGCATGCCATAGAGGTTCCCTGCAACCCTCCATACTGATTGTCGGGAAGAGT
This sequence comes from Candidatus Egerieisoma sp., assembly GCA_045592325.1. Lineage (GTDB taxonomy): Bacteria > Bacteroidota > Bacteroidia > Bacteroidales > UBA932 > Egerieousia. The sequence continues at coordinate 17,581 of JAZNUM010000055.1, read as the reverse complement.
GCTGAATACATCGTTTGCTCCACCGCCGTCACCTCCCGGTGCTGCAATGTCAACCCAATTTCCATAATTTGAGTATGAAGCCTTTGCTCCCGACGGGCCTGTTGCTGATACTGCAATTACCCCATCATACATGGCAGGATATCCTACAGTTGCATCCTCATTTCCGGCAGCAAAAATAGTAACTCCACCGGCCATAGGGCCAACCTGTTTGCCAGTCTCATCCATACCTGCATTGGTGTTGAAATAATCTATAGCTTCAATTATGAACGCAGGAGTTTCGGTAGCGTTTTTCAAAGACCAGCTGTTCTGGGAAATCACTGCACCATTGTCTGCCGCATAAACAAATGCTGCACCTATGTATGCTCCTGACTCTCCGTAAATTGTCTGGCAAGACATAAGGCGTACACCTTTTGTTGTACCGTTTCCACCGGCAATACCGGCACCGAACTTGCCGTTATTGTTGATGGCGCCTACGGTTCCTGCCACATGGGTGCCGTGTGTGCCTCCATATACAGTACCAATCATATTGCCGTTTCCGGTTCCTGCATCTACAAAATTGAACCCGTAGATATCATCTACATATCCGTTGCCATCGTCATCATAGCCGGTCCTTCCTTTAGCTTCGGCTTCATTCTTCCACATTGCATCCTTCAGGTCGTCGTGTTTGTAGTCAATGCCTTCATCAAGGACAGCCACAATTACAGACTCGTTTCCAGTGTTGATTTCCCACGCTTTTTTCAGGTTGATGCCGTAATCACTACCCTCCTTGTAATAATGCCATTGTGTCCCCAAATAAGGGTCATTGAAAGGGGATGTTGTCTGGGCTGCAGAAATTACAGGTACAAAATCTATTATTTCAGCAATGCCCATTTTTGAAAACTCACCATATGCCTTTGAAACCGGAACCTCTGGATTGAAGGAGATTATATGCCAGCGGTCAAGTCCGGCTTTCTTGTGCCTTGCTGCAAATCTCCGGTTCTCGGGGAACAGCGGTTTTACACCGGTGATTCCCAACTCCGGCAGCGATGTTGATATGGATTTGGTAAGAGGGGTACTTTCCTCATTCAATTTCACGATTATCGAACCGCTGTGGACACTGCCTGCTCCCATAACCGTTGTGGTGGCAGGTATTTTGGGCTCAGGAACAACCTCTTCCTTGCTACAACTGCCTAAAACTGCAGCTATTGCAATCAATGTTAGTAATAATCTGTTTTTCATATATCGTTATATTAGTTTTTACAAATATAATATATAACAGATGAAATCAAAATATGTGGCAGCAATATTTTAAATGTATAATTATTTGTAACTTTGGCATGTAAATAAAAGAGTCATGTTTGAGATAGTAGATATACACATTATGGACATAGTGGATATCCTGTTGGTGGGACTTCTTGTTTACTATGTCTATAAACTCATAAGGGGTACAGCCGCCATCAGCATTTTCCTTGGAATCATAATTTTGTACATAATTTGGGCAGTTGTGAAGGCTCTCAATATGAGCCTGCTTTCAGAAATCATGGGTCAGGTGCTGGGTGTAGGTGTGATTGCCATCATTGTCCTTTTTCAGCAGGAGATAAGGAAATTCCTTCTTAGCCTGGGCAACTCATACATACTCAACAATGGAAGAATAAAGATACTGAGCAGATTCCTGGGGCACAGGGCAAGTACAATGCAGCTTGAGGTGCTTGATGAGATAACAACTGCATGCAGCAATATGAGTGAGACCAGGACTGGTGCCCTTATAGTTCTGGCCCGTACGTCATCTATGGAATTTGTTGAGGAAACAGGCGATATAGTAGATGCCAGAATAAGCCACAGGCTTATAGAGAATATATTTTTCAAGAACTCCCCTTTGCATGACGGGGCAATGGTAATTGCAGATGACAGAATTGTTGCCGCCAGATGTACCCTTCCTATAAGTGAAAATCCCAATATTCCTGCTCAGTATGGTATGCGACACAGGGCTGCAACCGGCTTGTCTGAAGAGACAGATGCGTGTGTGGTTGTAGTTTCGGAGGAGACAGGAAATATCTCTTTTGTGTGTGATGGCGAGATAAGGAAGATGGGGTCTATTTCAGAACTGCGTATTGCTATTGAGAACTCCTACAAGAGGTGATTACTGCTGCTTCTCTTTTGGCGGGAGCGGGCATGACTTCTCTTTAAGGGGTTTCTTTATCACAAACTTTTCCTCCTTGCCGTGATATAGCCTTTTGATATTGCTTATGTGGCTAAGCCATATTGTACAGCCTGCAACAATACTGAAAATCTTTATCACAAGTGTCTCTTTTGGATCAAGCCATAGGGCAAACAAGGTATTTACAAGAAAAGGGAAACATGTTACAGCTGCAATCACACTTACAGATACATATCTTGTAATGAAGAGGGTGATACAGAAAATAGCAGTACATATGAGCACGGCAAATGGGTGTATGGCCAACAATACACCGCACATTGTGGCAACTCCCTTCCCCCCTCTGAAATTGTGGAATACAGGGAATACATGTCCCATGATTGCAGCAAAACCGAACACTATCTGAGTGCCTACAAAGCCGTTTGTCTCTTTGGGAAATGGAAGGAAAAACACAAGTGATGCGGCTGCCACACCCTTAAGGATGTCAAACGCCAGCACAAGCAGCCCAATCTTCCACCCAAGCACCCGCTGTGTGTTATTGGCTCCCGGATTCCGGCTTCCATATTCCCTTACATCTATTCCATAAAAGGCCCTTCCAAGGAGGATGGAGCTGGAAACAGACCCCATCAGGTAAGCCAATACTATGAATAAAACGTATAAAGTTATGCTTAACGGTAACGTCATAAACTTAATTTCTGCATTGCAAATATATAATATTATCTTTGCATTGGAAAAATAATGGCAATGGAGAATAGCATAAAAATAGAGCAGAAACTGGGATTTGAGAAGATACGCGAACAACTGATGTTGCGCTGTTCCACCAATTATGCCAAAGAAAGAGTGAAGAATGAGAAGGTCTCGCACAATGCAGCAACCATAACAAAAAGGCTGGTACTCACGGATGAGATGCGTCTTATCTGCATGTTTGAAAGCAGTTTTCCCCAGAATGGATTCATTGACAGCATAGAATTCCTCAAGCCTCTGGAGGTGGAGTATTCATCTATAACTCTTGAAAACATGAACAGACTCTACATTTTTGTAGAGAACCTGAAAGGGGTGCTTCAGTTCTTCAAAGGGACAAAGGAGGGGGCGTACCTTGCCCTAAAGGCAATGGCTGAACCCATAATGTTTTTTCCTGAAGTCTCCCGACGGATAGAATCCATTGTAGACAGGTTTGGCGAGGTAAGGGACAATGCAAGTGCGGAACTCTTCAATATACGCAGGCAACTGAGAGAAAAGGAAGGGTCCATTTCCAGAAAAATCCAGTCAATACTCCGCAAGGCACAGGAGGATGGCCTTGCAGACGAGGAGGCAAGTGTTTCTGTGAGGGATGGAAGGTTGCTTATACCTGTGAGTGCCGTAAACAAGCGTAAGCTGCCGGGTTTCGTATATGATGAGTCGGCAACGGGAAAAACGGTATTCATAGAACCCATGGAAGTTGTGGAGCTGAACAACCAGGTGAAGGAACTCATGTTTGCCCAGCAAAGGGAAATACTCAGGATACTGAGGGAGTTTACAGATTTCCTCAGACCGTACCTTCCGGAACTCCTGGAGGGGGCAAGGTTCATTGGTGAGATAGATTTCATAAGGGCTAAGGCACTTGTAGCAATGCAGATGGAGGCTGGAAAACCTATCATTTCGCAGGACGATACCCTAAAGATAGTAAAGGGAAGGCACCCAATATTGGAAGCGGCACTCAAGAAAGAGAACAAGCAGATAGTACCCCTCACCCTTACCCTTACTCCCGACAAGCACATACTTGTAATCTCAGGCCCTAATGCCGGAGGGAAATCGGTATGTCTCAAGACGGTGGGCATACTCCAATATATGTTCCAATGGGGACTGCTTGTGCCTGCAAGTGAAGTGAGTGAATTCAGAATATTTGATGAAATATTTATAGATATAGGTGATGAACAATCGTTGGAGAACGATTTGAGTACATACAGTTCCCATCTTACCAATATGAAGGAGGTGCTCCTCAAGGCCAATGACAATTCCCTGGTATTGATAGATGAGTTTGGAACGGGGACAGAACCTACGGCAGGTGGGGCTATAGCACTTGCCATTCTGGAGAACATTGAACTGAAAGGGGTATTTGGTGTAATCACTACGCACTATACGAATCTCAAGTTCTATGCGGAAAAGGTCAATGGGGCAATAAATGGGGCAATGCTGTTTGATGTTGCCAAAATACAGCCTCTATATAAACTGGAAGTGGGACTGCCGGGCAATTCCTTTGCATTTGAACTTGCCAGGAAGATAGGTTTGCCTGAACATATAATAAGAGTTGCAGAAGAGAATGCAGGGACAGGATATGTAGATCTGGAGAAGCAGCTCAGAAAGATATCACGGAACCGCAGGGCACTGGACGAGAAACTTGCCAGAATAAAGAACACAGACAGGACTCTGGAGAATATAACAGAGAAATATGAAAAGGAATTGTCTGATATCCAGTCTGTGAAGAAACAGATTCTCCAGGAGGCAAAAAAAGAGGCACAGGCAATAATAGAGCAGGCTAACAGGAAGGTTGAGGCAACCATCAAGGAGATTAAGGAGGCTCAGGCGGAAAAAGAAAAGACCAAGGCAGCACGCAGGGAACTTGAGGAATTTAATAAAGATCTGTCAAAGGAGAATCTTACTGAGAATGATCTCAAGATAGAGGCCAAGATGAACAAGCTCCTGGAGAGGAAAAAGAGAAAGGAGGAGCGTCTGCAGAGAGGTGCAGGCAAAGGGGAAATCCAGAAGTCGGAAGTGCAGCAGCCGGCCATTCAGAAGGAGGAGATCAGGACAGGTGATAAAGTGAGGATCAAGGGGGGAGACCTTATAGGAGAAGTTATGCAGGTAGGGGGATCATGGGTGAATGTTGCTGTCGGGAGCATAATAAGCAAAGTACAGAAGGAGGATGTTGAACATATATCCAATAATGAGTACAACAATGCAGTGAAGAGCATGCCTAAGCAGATGAGTGCCCATTCGGAGGGGTTGGCTGAGAGAAGGCTCAACTTCAAACCAAATATTGACATTAGGGGGGAGAGGCTTATGGAGGCTCTTGACATAGTGAGCAGATTCATAGATGATGCCCTTATGGTAGGTATAGGGGAGGTTAAGATACTCCATGGAAAAGGAAACGGCATATTGAAGGAGGAGATAAGGAAATATCTTAGAACGGTACCTGGTGTTGTGAGTTGCAAGGATGAGGATGTGCAGTTTGGAGGTTCCGGAATTACAGTAGTGAAATTGGATTAAATCAAGCGTATGAGAATAATTTTAATTGGTTTGGCCATATTGCTTTCAGCAGGATGTGCCAGCAAAGCAGAGAAGGCACAGGATTGTGCCCAGAATTTCCTCAATGCATTCCTTTCAAATGACTTGAATGCAGCGGCATCGTTTTGTGAAGAAGATCTGAATAAGGATCTGAAACGGGCAATTGATGATTTTGACAAACTTGATGATGATGTCAAGTCTTTGCTTAAGGAGCAGTGCTCGCAATTGCACGCTGAGATTGTTTCTGTTGAAAGAGTGAATGAGAGTGACACTTTCCTTGTGAATTACAACATTGTAAGGGCATGTCCCGACAATGACGGTGCTGAAGGAAACAATGAAATGATAAACAGCTCATTGAAAGTGGTTGGCGGGAAGGTTGCCTTTTTGAACAGATAGCAATCCCGCAGCGTATCAAAAAAAAGCTCCGGACTCCGGAGCTTTTTTTATATTCCATTTTGTTGGTTTCAGTTATCCAATACCGAATATACCAGATGCAGTTTAGGGCATCTTCCATTAGCCGAAGCCGGACCGTTCAGTTTGCCCATATAATATGTGCCATGATCAAGATTATAGGTAACAGTTCCATAATATGAATCTGTAGTTGACTTGATTGGCATAACCCACAGATTGTGTGTAAGGTCATCAAGCTCTGAAATGTCCTTTGATACAAAATCCTGGATTATTGACGGAATATCCATCTTATACTCCTTCAATGATCTGTTCATGTTGCCAATGGAGTAACCTCCGGTGTTTACATCAATGACAGGATAGAAAACATTCGCATGATAGGTTGTGTCATATTCCCTGTTGCAAGGATATATAGTTGGAGGATATTTTGTCATATCCATATCTTCCGGTATTTCAAATGGGAAAACAAGCGATCCTTTTGCAATGATTACAGTCTTGCCCTCCAGGCCCTCTTTCTTGATCCATTCATCAATCACTTTTTTCAGGGCAGTTTTGCTTATGTATGGCTTGTTTCCGGCAGCACCTTCAAAATTCAGGACATCCCCAGGGTTATCTGTCTGCAGTGATACACTTTCATATGTGGAGAGATTCAGACAGGTATTATTGCCATATGTAAGTGCGAACAGTGTGTCTTTCCGTACAAGACCCTCACTCCAGGTGGGCTGGAAGTTCACACTTATATAAATGGTTCCGGAACCGAAGTTCAAGAAATTCTCCCTTCCGCCATAAATTCCCTCTTCAGGAGCGGATGCCTTGATAAGAAGTCCTTTGAAACGTTTCATGAATAGGCTCATTGTATCCCTCTCCGCCTGGGTTGCAGTTAGAATCTCTTCTCCAAATGAATTCTTCAGGATTACTTTCAGCGAGTCACCGCCAAAATATACTGTTTCCGAAAGGTTCACTGGCTCAGGATCATAGTCGGCCTCAGTGAAGTCATTATTGAACACAGTGGCAGTATCTATATTCTTGTATGTCCTGTGCAGGGTAATTATCTGTGGGATACCGGCCTGGTCATCTTCAGGAACGAAAATCTCCGATATGTTTGCAAGGAAGTACACCTCTTTTACCACAGCATCCTTTCCAAAATTCCATCCGGCGAGGTTGGGACGGAAATCAGCTGCTGTTGCAAACTGTACAAGTCCGTTCTCCGGGGTTCTTATTGCGCCAAATACAGCTTCAGAAGATGAGAGCCCCTGCAAAGGCTGGGCTGATTTGATCTGTACAGGCAGGTCAAGTTCTGCTGTAAAAACAGGAATATCCTGGTCTTCCGGGATAAGTCCTTCTCCAATACTTTTATCTACTGTAATACAAGATACAGCCATGAATATGGCTGCAAAAGCAAGAACAATTGTATTTCTAAATTGCATCTTCACCTAAAATTTTGTCGTAAAAACTGTTATACTCTTTAATGTATGCAGGATCTGACTGGTCAACATACGGAAGGACAGGCAGTGGTGATGCAGAAACAAAATCTGTGAGTTCACCGCACAACTCAGCACTTCCCATAATGATACCATCTGCATTCTGGATAGCGAGTTTAGCAAGATTTATGCCATTGGCAGGTTTGAGTATGTCCAGATCTTTATTTTTTATTCCAGGCAGAATCATTTTACCCTTCATGTCCTCTGCAAAGGTTTCATTTGCTATCTCATCGTATAATGAAAGGACAACCTTGCAGTCTGTGAATATGGGATCATCCTTATATGCCTTCTTAAGATAAATTGGAAGAACATGTGAAATCCATCCCTGGCAATGGATGATGTCGGGTTTCCATCTCAGTTTCTTAACTGTCTCAAGCACACCTCTCGCAAAAAATATTGCACGCTCGTCATTGTCCTCAAAAAATTTCCCATCCTCATTGGAATAGACAAATTTTCTGTGGAAATAATCTTCATTGTCTATGAAGTATACCTGCATCCTGGCTGAAGAAATGGAGGCAACCTTTATTATAAGCGGTCTGTCAATGTCATTTACAACCAAGTTCATCCCCGAGAGCCTTATCACTTCATGCAATTGGTTCCTCCTCTCATTTATGTTGCCGTATCTTGGCATAAATGAACGGATTTCCCTGCCATTCTCCTGAATTCCCTGAGGGAGGTAGCGTCCTACAGTGGAAATGGTACTCTCAGGGAGATATGGTGTTATCTCAGAGTTGACAAACAGTATTTTTTTAGTCTCCTTCATAGAAATGGAATTTTTATCGCACAAAGATAATAAAAAATAATTAAACATTTTTAAATAAACATTTTGTGTTTATCTTTGAAAGTTATTTCATATGGGTAAGAGCGAGAAAAATATAATTGCAAAGAGGCTTGTGCATTCATACCTCTCCTCAATAATCAGTATAGCACTGGTGTTGTTGCTGGTAGGAATTTTCGGAATTCTTGCAGTAAATGCCGGAGCGGTACAGGATTATTTCAGGGAAAATGTTAAAATATCTGCCATACTTAAGGAGAATGTGCCGGAACTGCAGGCAAAGAAGCTGCAGAGGCAGTTGGATCTTCATCCGGCCATAAAGAATACATCATTTGTCTCAAAGGAACAGGGTACAGAAGAGATGCGCCGTCTGTTGGGGGATGATTTTCTGGCTGCATTTGATTCCAATCCAATACCGGTATCAATTGAGTTGAACCTCAGGGGGGAATATTTTCATCCCGACAGTATAGGCATAATTACAAAGTCCCTGCTGGAGAATCCCCAGATAGAAGAGGTGGCATACCAGGAGTCCCTGCTTGAGATACTTAACAACAATCTGGAGAAGATAGCCATGGCTTTCATGGTCTTTATCGCACTCCTTATGTTCATATCGTTCGTACTGATAAACAATACTGTAAGGCTCAATGTCTATTCCAAGAGGTTCTCCATATATACAATGAGGCTTGTAGGGGCAAAGAAAAGTTTCATAAGGGCTCCGTTCCTCGTGAAATCAGTGTTCCAGGGAGTCTTGTCGGGATTATTGGCGGCATTGGCAATTGTAGGGATATTGTATCTGCTGAGGAATGAATTCAGACAGATGTTTGCAATATTTGAGATGGAGCTGATTGCTCTTGTTTTGGGGGGAATTGTGGTGCTGGGGGCATTTATCTGCCTGGTGTGCACATTTTTTGTAGTGAACAGGATGGTTTCACTTACAAACGACGAATTGTATTATTAATAAATATATATGCTTATGAAGGAAAATACAGAAGATGCAGGTTTTGCACTTCCCAAAAGGAATGTACTTTATATAATTGCCGGGTTTGCTGTCATGGTTCTGGGCTATGTGCTTATGGCAGGTGGGGGAAGTGATGACCCCAACGTGTTCAATGAAGAGATGTTCAGTTTCAGGCGTATAGTTCTGGCTCCTGTTGTCATCCTTATAGGGATGGTGATGGAAATCTGGGCAATCATGCATATTGGAAAACCAGGAAAAGGAGGTCAGAAATGGGTTGGATAGAGGCAATAGTATTGGGCCTGGTTCAGGGACTTACAGAGTTCTTGCCTGTGAGCAGCAGCGGACATCTTACCATATCAAAGGCTCTTTTCGGTATCGGGACAGGAAACCTCACGTTTGAGGTTATGGTGCATGCCGCAACAGTGTGCAGTACAATAGTGGCTTTCCGTAAGGAGATATGGAGTCTTTTATGCGGGCTTTTCACTCCAAAGATGAATTCTCAGAAGGAATATATATTCAAGATAGCGGTTTCTATGGTACCCATTTTTATTGTGGGTGTGTTTTTCAAGGAGCATGTAGAGGCAGTTTTTGGCAGCGGTCTCCTTGTAGTAGGGTGCATGTTGCTGCTTACAGCGCTACTCCTTACTCTCAGTGAATATCTGTCTAACAAACATAATGGGGAGGGGCGTCAGGTCTCATATAAGGATGCAATCATTATTGGTCTTGCACAGGCTGTTGCTGTCCTTCCGGGGTTGTCCCGTTCAGGCACTACAATCTCTACAGGTCTTATGCTTGGGGTAAAGAGGTCGGATGTGGCACAATTCTCTTTCCTTATGGTCCTTGTCCCTATTCTTGGAGAGGCTTTCCTTGAGTTGGTTGGAGGTGAATTCAGTGTGGCTGCATCAGGGATTCCGGCAACATCATTGGTGTTGGGCTTTATTTCAGCATTCTTGTCGGGATTATTTGCTTGTACCCTTATGATCAATATTGTCAAGAGGGCCAAGTTGTGGATATTTGCAGTCTATTGCCTTATTGCCGGCATTGCCTGCATTTTGGGTACTCTGCTTTAACATATGGCTGATATGGAAAAGAACCTTTATTATTTTGTTTCGGATGTCCATTTGGGGCTTGAGGTGGGAGATGCTGCCTCAAGGGAGCGCAAGTTTGCCTCTTTCCTTTCAGGATTGCCAGAAAATACAAAGGCTCTTTATCTGTTGGGGGATATATTTGACTTCTGGTATGAGTACAGGAATGTTATACCAAGGAAGTTTACAAGGACGCTGGGGGCTTTGGCTGCACTGGCTGACAAAGGTGTGGAAGTATATTTCTTCAACGGCAATCACGATATCTGGACATACGGTTATTTTGAACAGGAATTGGGTATTAAGATTCTGGAACAGCCATATATGGCGGACATTGAAGGGAAGAGGTTCTGTCTGGGGCACGGAGATGGTCTGGGGGAAGGTGATTTTGGCTATAAACTCCTCAACTGGGGCTTCAGGAACCGTTTCCTGCAATGGCTTTTCAGCGGAGTGCACCCCCGCTGGGCTTTTGGCCTTGCCCATATGTGGAGCAGGCATAACAGGCTCATGCATCATGAAAATCCATGGCAGTGGAGAGGGGAGGATGAAAGAATTGTCAAATATGCAAAGGGGATACTGGATAAAGGCCAGCATATAGATTACTTTATATTCGGACATTTCCATCACAGGACATCCATGGATTTGGGTGGCGGATCCAGAATGTTCATAATGGGTGAGTGGATAAATACCTGTGATTATATTGTCTTTGACGGGCAGGAGTGTCAGTCTCTGAACATTGAGTAATAAAGGTACCAGAAGGTTCCGTTCCTGTACATCTGAACAAGTTCTTCAACAATCTTGTCCTCGCCAAACATATCGTATTTCTTTTTGAGGTCAGATCCGAACAGTTTTGCCACCCCCTGCCAGAACCCGGCAGCAGCTCCACCCTTATAGTTCTTTATGGCGTAATAGGATGAAACACCTGCCTCCCTGTCAATAAGTTTCAGCAGCAGTTTTCCCTGATTTATGGAGAGGCTTCTCAACGGTTTTTCAAATTCTTTGAAGAGCCTCTTTTCGTATGACTTTATATATTTCTCCTTCTCCAGTCTGGTAAAGTTTGAATTTGCCAGGGTACTGTCTGCATCTCTCATTATCTCCTTTGCCTTCAGTGCATATGGATAAACTTTTGCAAAATTGTACACTGTGCGGTAGAATTTTCTCCATTCCCTGCTCTTTTTCCAGCTTTCCGGTCTGTTGAAAACGTGTAAAGGAGAGATTTTGTCCACATATATTGTATCTCCCCCGTGAATTTCATAGCCAATAGCCACCCCCGGCTTCTGGCCATAGGCATACGTGGCAGAAAGAAGCGCAACAAATGCGAAAAAACAATATTTGAGAAAAAAATTGGCCATATATTTCACAAAAATACTAACTTTACAGACATTGTTGAAACTAAATACATAAAATAATGTTCAATACTGAAGTCTTCACCCCATGGGTATTCCTTACAGATCTGGGAATAATCTCGGCTCTCATACTTGTGGGGAAATTAATTAGAGTAAAGGTTAAACTCATACAGAAACTCTTCATACCGCCAAGTCTCATTGCGGGTGTATTGGGTCTGGCGTTCGGGCCAAACGGTTTGGGATGGCTCCCTTTGTCGGGAAGCATGGGAACCTATGCTGCAGTGCTTATTGCATTGGTATTTGGTGCCCTTCCGCTCTCGTCTCCAAAGTTCTCTGTTAAGGAGGTTGCAGGTAGAGTTGGCCCAATGTGGGTTTTTGCCCAACTTGGTATGCTGTTGCAGTGGGCATTGGCAGGCTTGTTCGGCCTGTTTGTCCTCAAACTCATATGGCCGGAACTCAATGATGCATTTGGTGTAATGCTTTCAACAGGCTTCTATGGCGGCCATGGAACTGCCGCTGCAATTGGGGATGCATTCAACGGCCTTGGATGGGATGAGGCAGCCAGCCTTGGTATGACAACTGCCACAGTTGGAGTAATATGTGCAATTATAGGTGGACTCATATTTATAAAATGGGCGGCCAAAAACAAGCAGACAGCATTCATCTCAGATTTTGCAGATCTTCCCGACGAACTCCGTTCGGGACTTGTACCTGAGCAGAAAAGGGATTCAGTAGGAAGTGCAACCACCTCTGCAATATCCATTGAACCCCTTACATTCCATTTTGCCCTCGTATTCATTGTAGCATTCCTGGGATACTCACTGAGTCTTGGGGTAAAACAATTGTATCCGCAGCTGGAACTTCCTGTGTTCAGTTGTGCATTTATAGTTGGACTTGTACTAAAGAAGATATTTGATGCAACCAATGTTACCGAATATATATGCCCTCAGACAACCCAGAGGATAGGAAGCATGAGTACAGACCTTTTGGTGGCATTTGGCGTGGCTTCAATCAAACTTGGGGTGGTTGTAAAATATGCTCTTCCATTGGTGGTGCTGATTGTTTTTGGGGCACTTATGGTATTTGCAATTACATTCTATTTTGGCAGAAGACTTTCAAAGACATACTGGTTTGAGAGGACAATCTTTGCATGGGGATGGTGGACAGGTACAATGGCCATGGGAATTGCCCTTATAAGGATAGTTGACCCTAAACTCTCAAGCAAGGCTATGGATGACTATGCATTGGCATATCTTCCTATTGCACCGGTAGAGATACTGCTTATTACATTTGTGCCAATCATGTTCATGAACGGAATGGGATTGTGGCTCTCATTGGGCTGTCTTGTACTTTCATTGCTGCTCATTCTGTTGGCAGTAAAGATGGGATGGTGGATTAAAAAGAAGTAAATTATATATTGTAATGAAAAGGATTTTAATTTTTTTGGCTGCAAATCTGCTGCTTGTGAGTGCTTATGCACAAACAGATGAGCAATATATGCAGAAGGCAGAGAAGATTCACAAGAAGTATCTTACCATAGATACACACAATGATACAGCAATGTATCTTAATCATCCCGACAGTGATGACTGGAGTGTGGATAAAGGGCAGGTGTCATTTCCCAAGATGAAGGAGGGAGGTCTGGATGCCGCGTTCTTTGCAATTTATCTCGACCAGGGTCCTCTCAGGGATTATTCAAGGGACTCTGTGTTCAAGTATGCCATGGAGGAGATAAGACTCTTTAAGGATTATGTTGCAGAACATTCAGATGAGGCTGCTATAGCCTGCACTCCAAAAGAGTTGCGCAAACTCAAGAAAGAGGGAAAGCGGGGTGTTGTGCTGGCACTTGAGAATGGTTACGGTATAGGTACAGATGTGGCAAGGGTTGATTCAATGTACAATGCGGGCTGCAGGTACATCACTTTGTGCCACAATTATATTAATGATATCTGTGATGCCTCGAGATACCCCTCTGAGAATCCGTATGGAGGATTGTCGGAGTTTGGTGAGCAGGTTGTAAAAAGGATGAATGAACTTGGTATGCTTGTAGACCTTTCGCATGCAAGCACTTCAACACTGGAGGATGTGGCAAAACTTTCAAAGGCCCCTCTTTTTGCTTCACACTCTGCGGTGAGGGCCCTGAAGGAGCATCCGAGGAACCTTACAGATGAGGAGATAAAGATCATTGCTTCAACAGGTGGAGTTATACAGGTTGCTTCAGGTAAATGGTGCCTTACAAATATCCCTAAAAAGGATACAAAAGTTACACATCTGGCAGACCATATAGATCATATCAAGAATCTTGTCGGTCCCGAATATATTGGCCTGGGAACTGATTTTGATGGTGGAGGTGGAGTTGTAGGCCTTGAGGACTGTTCAAAGATGAAGGCCCTGACAGTGGAACTTTTGAAAAGGGGCTATACAGAAAAGGAACTTGAAATGTTCTGGGGCGGCAACTTTATGAGAGTATGGGAGGAGACCATCAGGGTGGCAGAGGAGATTGCAAAAGGAAAAAAATAGATTGGACAATTGATTGTCGGGAAGACAATTTTTACAATAGGTTCCGTGCTTTCCAATTTTGACCAAATTGGGTGCACGGAATTTTTTTTGATTTTTGTAACTGCGTGAGAATGGTGATGTTGGGTGTCATATTTTTTTGCCCAAAAGTGATGAAATTTTTCAAAAAATATTTGCATATAAAAATATTTGTGTATCTTTGCAACCCGGTAATTAGGCTCCGTTACAGCCAAGTTGCTGAGAATCAATAAATTAGAATAAGAGTTATGTTACAACCAAAGAAAACCAAATTTAGAAGACAGCAGAAAGGCCGTATGAAGGGCGTAGCCCAGAGAGGCAATCAGTTGGCATTTGGATCATTCGGTATCAAAACATTGGAGAGCTGCTGGATGACTGGACAACAGATTGAGGCTGCACGTCAGGCCGTAGTTCGTTATATGAAACGTGAGGGTAAGATTTGGATCCGTATTTTCCCTGACAAGCCATTCACCAAGAAACCTGCTGAGGTACGTATGGGTAAAGGTAAGGGTGCTCCAGAGGGATTCGTTGCACCTGTTACTCCAGGTAGAATGCTTATTGAGATAGAAGGTGTTCCAATGGAGGTTGCTAAAGAGGCTCTACGCCTTGGTGCTCAGAAACTTCCTGTAACTACAAAATTTGTAGTTCGTAGAGACTATGTTGAATAATTAATGGAGACGGAAAAGATGAAAATTACTGAAATACGTGAATTGTCTGCAAAAGATTTGCAAGAGCGCATAGATGCTGAGAGGGCAAATCTAAGCCAACTTAAGATGAATCATGCAATCTCTCCATTAGAGGATTCATCTCAAATTAAAAAAGCAAGGAAAAATATTGCCAGAATGCTTACAGTGTTGAGCCAACTGGAAAACCAGAACAAATAATTGAGGGTTCATGGAAAGAAAACTTCGTAAAGAAAGAATAGGTATAGTGGTTAGCAACAAAATGGAGAAATCTATAGTAGTTGCTGTAAAAACAAAAGAGAAGCACCCTATTTACGGAAAGTTCGTAAATAAAACCACCAAATTTGTTGCTCACGATGAGAAGAATGAGTGCAGCGAGGGTGATACTGTAAGAATAATGGAGACTCGTCCATTGAGCAAGACAAAATGCTGGAGATTAGTAGAAATCGTAGAAAAAGTTAAATAAGCCATGATACAACAGGAATCAAGATTAATGGTAGCAGATAACAGCGGTGCAAAGGAGGTTCTTTGTATCCGTGTGTTGGGCGGTACTCGCCGTCGCTACGCTAGCGTTGGGGATAAAATTGTAGTTGCTGTAAAAAGCGCTATCCCTGGAGCTGATGCAAAGAAAGGCTCAGTTTCTAAGGCGGTTGTAGTTCGTACTAAAAAAGAGATTCGTCGTGCAGATGGCTCTTATATCAGATTTGACGAGAACGCTTGCGTTCTTTTGAATAACCAGGGTGAGGTTCGCGGTACCCGTATTTTTGGACCAGTTGCCAGAGAGTTGCGTGACAATTATATGAAGATTGTTTCACTGGCTCCAGAGGTATTATAATAATAAGGACTGTATTATGAATAAGAAGTTACATATTAAGAAAGGCGATATGGTTTATGTAAACGCAGGTAACGAGAAGGGTAAAACCGGTAAAGTTCTTAGCGTTGATAAGAATAAGGATCGCGCCATCGTTGAGGGTCTCAACATGGTAAGTAAACACACCAAACCAAATGCTCAGAATCCACAGGGTGGTATCATCAAGCAAGAGGCTGGTATTCATATTTCTAATTTGCAGGTTGTAGATCCAGTTAAGGGTGGTGCTACCAAAATTGGTCGCAGGCTTAACGAGAATGGTAAGCTGGTTCGCTATGCTAAAAAATCTGGGGAGGAAATTAAATAATGGCAAAAGAGACTAAAAACGTTGCTGTAGAGAACGTATCACTAGAGGGCTATGTTCCTTCACTACAAAAGAAATACAAAGAGGAGATTGTTGCCAAATTGATGAAGGACTTCGGTTACAAATCAATTATGCAGGTTCCTGTTTTGGAGAAGATAACCATTAACCAGGGAATGGGTCAGGCAACTGCTGACAAGAAACTTATTGAGGTTGCACAGCAGGAGTTGACATTGATTACCGGTCAGAAGGCTATGCTTACATACTCAAGAAAGGATATCTCAAACTTCAAACTTCGTAAAGGTATGCCAATTGGTGTTAAAGTTACTTTGCGTGGTGCAAGAATGTATGAGTTCCTTGAGAGACTTATTGCAGTATCTCTTCCTCGAATCAGAGATTTCAAAGGTATCAACCAGAAATTGGACGGTAGAGGAAACTATACTCTAGGTATCAAAGAGCAGATCATCTTCCCTGAGATTGATATTGACAAGATTACCAAAGTTCTTGGTATGGAGATTACCTTCACCACTTCAACCGAGAAAGACGAGGAGGCTTTTGCATTGCTTCGTGAGTTTGGTTTGCCTTTTAAAAAATAGTACGAATAACTAAAGAGGAAAGATAATGGCAAAAGAATCAATGAAGGCACGCGAGGTAAAACGCGCTAAACTATGTGCCAAATATGCTGAGAAACGCAAACAGTTGAAAGAGGCCGGCGATTACGCTGCTCTTGACAAACTTCCTAAAAACTCTAGCCCAGTTCGTTTGCACAACCGTTGTTCAATCACTGGCAGACCAAAAGGATATATGCGTATCTTCGGTATCAGCCGTATTCAGTTCCGTGAAATGGCCAGCAAAGGACTTATCCCTGGCGTTCACAAGGCTAGCTGGTAGAAACATACAGGAGTGCATTGCATTTACGTGCGATGCACACCTTCTGTTATATAAAAAAAGTATTAACGTTGGATATCGGGCTTCTTCGGGAGTCGATTCTAAAAAAAATTAATTAAAAATGACTGATCCAATAGCAGACTTTTTGACAAGAATCCGTAATGCATCATTGGCAGGCCACAAAGTGGTTGAGATTCCTTCGTCAAAGATGAAAGTAGAGATGACCCGCGTTTTGCATGAGAAGGGTTACATCCTAAGTTACAAAGTTGTTGAGGGTACTCCATTCAACACAATCAAAATTGCTCTTAAATATCATCCAGAGAGCAAGAAAGCAGCTATCAAAAAAATTATTCGCGTAAGTAAACCAGGTCTAAGACAGTACACTGGCGTTGCAGAGATGCCAAGAGTATTGAACGGTTTGGGTATCGCAATCTTGTCAACAAACAAGGGTATCATTACTGACAAGGAGGCTAGAACTCTTAATGTTGGTGGTGAGGTACTATGTTATGTTTACTAATTTAAAAATTATTTAATCATTATTTTACTATGTCAAGAATAGGAAAATTACCTGTAAGCCTTCCACAAGGGGTAACTGTTACAGTAGGTAGCGACAATGTGGTTAAGGTCAAAGGCCCTCTAGGCGAGTTGGCTCAGAAAGTTGATGCTGACATCAAAGTCGCTGTAGAGGGAGGCGTAGTGACTGTAAGCAGACCTACAGATCAGCCGCGCCATCGTTCATTGCATGGTTTGTACCGTGCACTTATCAACAACATGGTTGTTGGTGTTTCAACCGGTTTCCAGACAAGACAGGAGCTTGTTGGTGTAGGTTTCCGTGTTGAGGTTAAAGGCCAGATCCTT
>JAZNUM010000054.1:0-27172 GCA_045592325.1 Candidatus Egerieisoma sp. | reverse complement strand
TAAAAAGGGATGCATCAAATCTGGTAATAGGACCCGCTCCGCTGACGCCATTATTAAGATTTGTAAAATACTCCTCTACGCTGTTACCTAACGGATTAACTGTGCCCAATCCAGTAATGACTACTCTTCTTAACTCCATAGATTCTCTTCAGATAAATTATTTCTGGTTAGCCTCAATATATGCGATTGCATCGCCTACTGTTGCAATTTTCTCTGCAGCCTCATCTGGAATTGTGATCTCGAAAGCTTTCTCAAACTCCATAATAAGCTCTACTGTGTCAAGAGAATCAGCTCCTAAATCTTTAGTGAAGCTAGCCTCTGGGGTAACCTCTGCTGCATCAACGCCCAATTTGTCAACGATGATCTCTTTAACTTTAGAAGTAATGTCTGCCATGATTAAAAATAATTAGTTAATAAATAAGTTTATAATTTTAGTTATTTTCACCTACTACAAAGTGCAAAGGTAATAAAAAAATTAAAAATTGGTTATTTTTGCAAACATAAACAATCAAACAAATGAAGAATATTGCAATATTCGCCTCAGGAAGCGGCTCCAATGCCCAAAACATAATTGAACACTTCAACAAAGGCAATATTGCTGCCGTAAGAGTGGTAATCTGCAACAATCCAAAGGCATATGTCCTTGAGAGGTCTGCAGCCCTTGGTGTACCGGCATTTGTGCTTCCAAAGGAAGAACTCACATCAGCGCAGCCTCAAAAGCTGCTCAAACTGCTTCAGGAAAATAATATTGACATCATAATCCTTGCCGGCTATCTGCAGAAGATTCCGGAAGCACTTGTATCTGCCTTTAAAGAGAAGATAATCAACATCCACCCTGCCCTGCTCCCAAAATTTGGCGGAAAGGGAATGTACGGAATACATGTGCACCGTGCAGTAGTGGAATCTGGCGAAACCTGTTCCGGAATAACCATTCATCTTGTAGATACCATCTATGACAACGGGAAGATTCTCTTTCAGGCCCAATGTCCCGTTACTCCCTGCGACACTCCGGAAGACGTTGCTGCCAAAGTTCAGGCCCTGGAACAGCAGCACTTCCCTACCGTTATAGAACAATACCTCCTCAGCATCAACTAAAGCACCCGGGCACCACCGGCCGTCCGGCAGCATTCCCCTACCTCAGGTTCATTTCCAGGATATCGGGTACATTCTTCCTTTATGGGTGCATCCCCTCGCTACAGATGCATCCCGCGCCGATGCGAACAAGAGAAGCACCTTCCTGGCAAAATTCAAGCATCAATCCTGTCTATAAAACGGTATAAAGTATTCCTTTCCACCTTGCAGATTATGGCAATCCGGCGCTTGGATACCCCGGCCTGCAACAATTTGCTGATAAGTTTTTCCTTCCCCGACAATTTATATTTGTTGGGGGAATTTTTCTTCCCTCTGGGGCGTCCGAGCTTAATGCCTTCGGCCTTTTTGCGGGCCAATGCCTCCTTTGTCCTCTGGGAAATGAGATTGCGTTCTATTTCGGCTGACAGCCCAAAAGCAAAAGCCAGCACTTTACTCTGTATGTCCTCACCAAGCCTGTAATTGTCCTTGATGGTCCATACACGGCACTCCTTTGACATACAGATATTCAGAATCTCCATTATCATAAACAGATTGCGGCCAAGGCGTGACAGTTCGGCACATATGATCAAGTCATCCTTTTTTATCCTTCTGAGAAGAGTCCCAAGTTGTCTTTTTTTATAAGCTTTTGTGCCACTGATAGTTTCCTCTATCCACCCGTCAATTTTAAGATTCTCCCTACAGCAGAAATTGTTTATTTCAAAACGCTGGTTTTCAACAGTCTGTTTATCACAGCTCACTCTAATATACCCGTAAATCATAAATCTAAATGTTATTTATTCTATCGCAATGGCGAAAGATTCCATTTAGAAATTACACGTTTTACCTTATTATTTCTGGGAAAAACCAGAATAATACAGTAGAAAATTATACTCGTCGGGAAGGAAACGATAATTGCACCAACAATCAATTTTAAACCAAAAGCGCAAATCAAAACTGCCTTCTTCTGTTTTGATTTGCGCTTTTAAGTATCAAGCCAATGTGTGCAAAAATGTCTAGCCCAATCTCTTTTTGGCCAGTTTCCTGGCCTTCACCTGTTCGAAACCTTCGCCATAAACACCCATTACGGTTGAGACAGTAAGGAATGCCTGATGGTCTATCTCCTTTACAGCCGCCATAACCTCATGCATCATATTCTTACGGGTTACCACCATTATTATCATACTCTCGGATTTTTTGTACCATCCTATTGAGTTTATGGCTGTAACGCCTTTGTTAAGGTCAAAGCACAATCTGTTGGCTATCTCTTCGTATTTGCTGGTTATTATGAGCATCTGTACAGACTGCTTGCTTCCGGTAAGGATCTGGTCTATGGTGTACGAGAATGCAACTGTAACTACATATCCGTAAACGAGGTCCTGAAGGGTTTTGCCTGGGAGGAACAGGATTGATGAGATGATGAGGAAGTCTGCTATCATAAATACCTTTCCAGGTGGCACTTCCTTGAATTTGTTTATTACCAGTGCTATGATGTCAACTCCTCCGGTGCTGCCTCCTTGTGTGAAGACCAGTGATATGCCCACACCACTCATGGCTCCTCCTATTATTGAATTAATAAGGTTGTCCTCTATGTTTGAAGCCCAAGGTATCATGGGGAAAAATTCAAAATAGAGGGTGCTTACCAATACACAGTATATTGTTTTGAATCCAAATCCTTTACCCATAATTATGGTTCCCGCTACCAGAAGCACCACGTTAAGGACAAGGTATGAGTACGATATGGGAATGCCGAACGCATAATTGAGGATAGATGACAGACCGGTAACGCCACCTGCAGTTATTTCATTGGGAATAAGGAACGCTGTCCAGGAAAAAACATACAGGGAAAGGGCAAAGGCCATTACCGTGTATTCCTTTATAGTTTTATAGATTTTGTTGTGCATTGGAACAGAAAAAGGGTGCAGCACCTCTGTGGCTCTGCACCCCCATTAAGATTCATATTATTTGTTGTAAACTTCTACAGCATTATTGAGGAACTGTACAAATGCATCCTTGTCCAAATCATAGCCTCTTGGCTCTACAATCTGGTTTCCTTGTGCATCTACAATAATGTAGTAAGGCATTGCATTAACTTTGTACTTCTCCATTATAAAGTTGGTGTTTATCTTGCCAAGGCTCTTGAGTACCTTTCCGTTTGGAAGGGTTACCCAATCCTCCTGCGGAACCTCTGTCTTAACATCTCCGTAGATTGATACAAAGATGAACTTGTTGTTCAGAAGGTTCTTGATTGCAGGGTCTGAGAACACTCTCGACTCCATCTCCCTGCAGTTTACACATGCAGCACCTGTATAATCTATGAAAACTGGTTTGCCTGCGGTCTTTGAGTACTCCAAAGCCTCCTGAAGATCAAAGAATCCAGGGATACCGTCTATGTGCTTCAATCCCATGTCAGTAAATTTCTTTGCAGGATAGTGGTTTGTATGACCTCCCTGGTCCGCTGCACTCTGCATTACCACATTCTGTTTTGAGAGGTTGAAATCTATACTCTCAATTGGAGGAAGATATCCGCTCAACGCCTTAAGAGGGGCACCCCACATACCAGGAATCATATATACTACAAATGAGAATACCACTATTGCAAGGAAGAGTCTCTTCACCGACAAATGGTCTTCCGGTGTGTCGTGTGCAAACCTCAACTTGCCCAACAGATACATTCCCAACAGGAAGAACACTACAATCCAGATTGCAAGATATACCTCCCTGTCCAGAAGGTTCCACTGGTAAACCTGGTCTGCCACGCTCAGGAATTTCAATCCAAGGGCAACCTCAATGAAACCGAGCACTACCTTAACTGAATTGAGCCATCCTCCGCTCTTTGGAAGGTCCTTGAGCAATGAAGGGGCAAATGCAAATACTGTGAATGGAAGTGCAAATGCAGCCGAGAAGGCAAACATTGTAATGATAGGCTCCCAAATATCACCCTGGGTACTCTTTATAAGTACAGAACTTACAATAGGGCCTGTACATGAGAATGATACCAGCACCAATGTAAGGGCCATGAAGAATACGCCAATAAGACCGCCTTTGTCACTCTTCTCATCTGTCTTGTTTACCATCCAACTTGGCATTGTAATCTCAAATGCACCAAAGAAACTTGCTGCAAATACCATAAAGATGATAAAGAACAGGATATTAGGAATCCAGTGTGTAGCCAGCCAGTTGAATATGTCTGCTGTTACAGCATCACCGCCCAATACATAGGTAAGAAGGATGATTACTGCAATAGGAACTGTATATAGGGCTACAATAAAGAAGCCGTACAACGATGCATACAGTTTGCCTTTGCCGTCCTTGCTCTTGAGGAAGAACGAAACTGTCATAGGAACCATTGGAAACACGCAAGGGGTAAGCAACGCTACAAATCCCCATGCAATTGCCTCAAGGATTACGGCCCAAATTGATTTTCCGTCCTCTTTAACAGGGGCAAAAACCTCCTGTGCAGCACTCTCTGTAACCTGTTTTGCAGGGGTAAGCACTTCTGCAGGAACTGCAGCAGTTGTCTCGGCTTTTGCCGGCTGCTGCTCAGTTTTGGCAGCAGGAGCAGATTTTTCTGCAGATGCCGCAGGAGCAGCAGGTGCTGAAGCAGTTGATGCCGTTTTGGCTGCAGGAGCAGCAACAGCAGCAGGGAGATCCACATTCAACTCTTCATCTACTGGAGGAAGGCAACTTCCATTATTGCATGTCTGCCATTCTACTGTAACATTGGCCACAGATGCCTTTGGCAATGTAACCTCAACTTTCTGTGCTATCTGTACACCAGACTCACAGGTACCTATCTCCATTGCAAACATCTCATCGTATGCCTTGTGGGCCTCGGTCTTCAGATAAGGTTTTCCAACAACCTTTACACCATTGCCCTTTACAACAAGGGATGTAGGAATAGGGCCATTCTCATACGGACCCAAATCATAAATGTGCCAGTCGCCCTCTATCTCGCCTGTGAGGACGATCTCATACACATTTTCACTCACTTTATTGGCTTCTGCACTCCACGAGACAGGATTCTCCATCTGGGCAAAGGCTGAAAACGCCATAGTCACAGCCAAAACGGCCAAAAACATTTTTTTTACCATTTCTCAATTATATAAATACACAACTAAATATACACATAAAAGCATGAATCCCCTAAACTGAACCGTAGGGAAATCCTCTATTGTCATTTTCTCCTTTTTTTGGACGCTTTCTTTCCGGTCACCTTGTCAATAACTTTTACAATAGTCTCCTGCATAGGAATATAAACCTCAGGATACGGATGGCAATGGTCTTTGGAAAGCCCTTCCTTCAGTGCTCCGTTCTCATCTGCCAAAGAGGTATAGTAATCTACATACTCCAATCCCATTTCCTGGGCATAAGCCTTTATCATACCATTCAACTCCACAACAAGCGGCGCAGGCTTCAGGTCCGGTCTCCACGAAAAGCGGTCAGCAGGAAGTATTGAGCACAAAATTGGAACAATACCGTTCGCACGGGCAATATCACACATAGAGATGATGTTTCCCATAATGTTCTCCAATGAAATGATACCGCTGTTACGGGCAATGTCATTTATTCCCGACAAAATCACAACCGCCTCCGGTTTGAGTGCCACCACATCACTATGGAACCTTGCCAACATATGGTATGTTGTCTGACCGCTGATACCCCTTGCGGCATAGCCATGGCTGCGGAAGAAATCAGGATGGAATTTCAACCAGTTCTCAGTAATTGAGTTACCCATAAAAACTGCCTTTGGGGCAACTGTTATTGTGTCATTGGCTTCTGCATAACGGCTATACAAAGCCCAATCCTTGTCCTGGCCCTGTTTCTGCGCAAATAAAGCAGAACTGAACAGGAGCATCATTGTAACTGAAATAAGTAATCTCATATCAAATAATTTTTCCTTCGGCAAATATACAAAAAAAAGCCTCAGATTTCTCTGAGGCTCTTAGAGCGGAAAACGAGGCTCGAACTCGCGACCCCAACCTTGGCAAGGTTGTGCTCTACCAACTGAGCTATTTCCGCATTAAGTAAAGAACTTTCCCGTTTAGGACCCGTTGTTTCCGTTTGGGATTGCAAAGGTAGTCACTTTTTTTAAAGTTCCAAAAAAAACTTAAAAAATTTTCAACTTTTTGCAGTTCTTTATCTTTTTACCCTGAAATAAAGGTTAAATTACAGTTTCAAACTCCCTCAAGAAGCGCACATCGTTCTCAAAATAGTGGCGCAAATCCTTAACCTGCCACTTGAGCATTGCAATCCTCTCCACTCCCATACCGAATGCAAAACCTGAATATTCCTTTGAATCTATACCTGAAGCCTCAAGCACGTTAGGATCAACCATACCGCAACCCATAATCTCAAGCCAACCGGTACCTTTACAGATATTGCATCCTTTACCTTTACAGATATTGCAACTTACATCAACCTCAGCACTTGGCTCTGTAAAAGGGAAGTATGAAGGTCGCAACCTTATCTGTGTCTCCTCACCGAACATCTCCTTTGCAAAAAGCAACACCGCCTGCTTGAGATCTGCAAATGAAACATTCTTGTCTATGTACAGACCCTCCACCTGGTGGAAAATACAATGGGCACGGGCAGAAATTGCCTCATTCCTGAACACACGGCCAGGACATACAATCCTTATAGGGAGAGGCATCTTCTCCATACTTCTAACCTGTACAGATGAAGTATGTGTCCTCAACAGAATGGGGTTGTCACCACCGGCAGAAATGAAGAAAGTATCCTGCATATCCCTTGCAGGATGCTCAGGAGGGAAATTGAGGGCACCAAATACATGCCAGTCATCCTCAATCTCCGGACCCTCAGCCACTGCATAGCCGAATTTGCTGAAAATTGAAATAATCTCCTCTCTTGTAATTGATATAGGGTGTCTTGTTCCAAGATCAAACTTGTCACCAGGTTTTGTACAGTCAAAAGACAGGGCATCGGAACCGCCCATCTCCTCAACTTTCTGTCTGAGTTCCTCTATTTTTTCAGCAGCCTTGGTCTTGAGAACATTGAGTTTCTGTCCAAACTCCCTCTTCTGCTCAGGGGGAACGTTCCTGAACTGGTCAAACAAAGCGGTAATCTCGCCCTTCTTTCCCAACAGTTTTACCCTTATTTCTTCCACTTCCTGCAACTTTGCAGCAGTAAGGGAATCTATCTTAACTAGCAAATCTTCAATTTTCTGCTTCATATAAAACAATTTGAGGGTGCAAATCTACAGAAAAATATCTTTTCCTACAATGCTTTTCTTCTTACGGGCATTGTCATGCAGCGGGCACCGCCGCCACCACGTGGGAGTTCGCTTCCTTCAATGGTTATTACACACTTGGCATAATCTGCCGCATCCTTAATGCCTTTAATTATGTCCCATGCAGGGATTATCTCAAATCCGTGCTTGGAGAGTTCTTCCAATGTGTTTACATTTCTGGAATATGAGAGGAGCCTTCCCGGTGCAAGGGCAAAGAAGTTTGCCCCGCTGTGCCACTGCTCCCTCTCCTGGTTCCATGCATCTGTGCTGCCGCCGCAGGCTACAGGTTCAAGGTCCATCCCCAGTTCCCTCAGGGCATGGAGAATCGTCGGGATACTCCTTATTTTTGAAACTTTCCCGTTCTCTATTGTTATGTGTACGGTCTGGTACTGGTTGTCCCTGAGCACCAGCGGCTCATATACCATGCATTTGTCCCTGTCCAAAAGTGTGAATACCATATCCAGGTGTATGAATGACTCAGGAGATGAAGGGAGCTGCTGTACAATTATATGTCTTGTCCCTCTGGTATGCTCCTTGCAGAGCCTCCCTATAAGCATGTCTATTCCCCTTGTGCTGGTCCTGCATCCGTTGCCTATAATGAGGATATCTTCCCTGGCAACAAGGATGTCTCCACCCTCCATATATATATCATTGCTCCCTGGAGAGAACTCATGGGCATTTATAATGCCTCCGCTGAATGCCCCGCTCCCTTTAAAGATTGCCTCCATTATGAGCGATTCCCTCATCCTCACCTTATTTGCCATACGGCAGATGAGGGCATTGCTGCCAATGGTTACCGAAGCATCCCTTGTAAAGTAGAAGTTATATAGAGGATACAGGGCATAATATTCATCACTCAGATATGCCGTAAGTGTATTCTTTCTGGCAGGAACCCCTTCAATCAATGCTCCCGACAACTCTTTTGATGGCATATCCATAAGTTCATCATAATACTCCAGCGCCCCCTCCGCCACACATATCTTCTTTATGAGCGACTCCCTCTGGCTGTAATTGGCCAGCACATTCTCCAATAATTTTGAGACATGAAAAGTCCGTGTATATTTTTCCAGCACTCCCGACAACTGCTCATACTCATTCTTTGCAATAGAAAGGTTAAGAATGTCGCTGTACAATGCCCTTTGTGCCGTTCCGGGTGTCATATTTTCCACCTCTGCACCCGGAGTGTGCAGAATTACACCTTCAAGTTCTCCTATCTCACTCTGTATATTCAAATTAAGTATCTCTGACATGGCCGTTGTCCTATTGGTATTTATCAAATTCATTTACTGTAAGATCTGTAATTACGTTCTTGAACCTCACGCTGTCCCTCGGGCACACAAGGAGGACATCATCCGTATTTATCACCATATAGTCCTTAAGGCCCTTTACAACCACCAGCTTGTCTTCTTCACTGGAAACAATTATTGACCCTTCAACCTTATCAATCATGCTGTCCCCTACACTCAATAGATTCCCATTGCCATCCTTTTGTCCAAGATGGTACAATGACTCCCATGTCCCCACATCGCTCCACCCGAACGAGGTCTCAAATACCCAACTGCATGAGGTTTTCTCCATAACGCCATAATCTATGGATATGCCGTTGCACCCCTCATAAATCCCTTTTATATACTCCTCCTCCTGCTCTGTATAATAGTAAGGGATGATATCCTTGAACTGGTTGGCAATATCGGGAAGATACTTCTCCAGTTCCTGTGCAATTGTCTTTACATTCCACACAAAAATTCCCGAATTCCACAGGAATTCCCCGCTCTCCAGAAATATTTTGGCTAGTTCCTCGTCAGGTTTTTCCGTAAAGGTCTTTACACTATACACCTTTGCCCCACCTATCTCCCTGGTCTTTGCAGTATTCACCTGTATATACCCATAGCCTGTCTCCGGACGGATAGGCTTGATGCCGAGCGTAAGAAGTTCATCATTCTCCGCCGCATGCTCCAATGCAGACTCCACAGTCCCCAGAAATACATCCTCATTGATGATAAGATGGTCTGAAGGAGCCACTACCACCGTTGCTTTGGGATTCTTCTTCTGAAGTTTGTATGTTGCATAAGCTATGCATGGAGCAGTATTCCTGCGGTGCGGTTCCAACAGGATATTTTCCGGAAGCATCTGCGGCAACTGCTCCTTTACAAGGTCCTCATACTGGCTGCTTGTAACAACTATAATATTCTCATTTGGGATTATTCTGGCAAACCTGTTGTATGTCTGTTGGAGGAAAGAGACCCCGGTACCGAAGAAATCGAGGAACTGTTTAGGCTTGTCATTTCTGCTTACAGGCCAGAAGCGGCTTCCAACCCCCCCAGCCATAATGATACAATAATTGTTTTCTTTACCCATAACTTGATTTAAACTTCTTCTACCATTCAGGTGCAAACGCATCCTGTATATACTCTATCTTAAACGCATCTCCGTTAAAAAGGATTGATACCACATCAAAAACCACCTCTTTTCCTCCCGACAACCTCCTGTTTTCACCAATATACCCCTTTGCGGCAGCAATGACATTCCTCCTTTTGGCAGCATCTATGCTCTCTAAAGGATCCGTCTGCGACGGGAAATTCCTGCTCCTCACCTCCACAATCCTTATGAATTTGCCATCCTCCATTACCAGGTCCAATTCCTTGTGACCCCTGTGCCAATTCCTGGCCAGCAGTTTCATCCCCCTGTGCAAAAGATATTCCAGAGCCACACTCTCTCCCCTTTTGCCCAAATCTTGTCTGTTTCTGCACCACAAATCATCCATAACCCCCATTTTATCAACTGACTAAGTTACAAAAACTTCTTTGCCTGAGCAAATTTTTAAATCACGTCGCAATTTTGTACAATTTCCTCTTACTGAGGAAATTAAAAAATGGAGGCTACGGCTCTTGCCATACCCTCCATTTTTTAGTTCATTGCCAATCAATGAATTGTACAAAATTGCGACGTGATTAAGCCAAAACAACCAGCAACGCCCCTTTGGGAAGTTTGTCTCCCTTGTTCACCTCTATTGATTTTACAGTTGCATCAAACGGGGCTACTATGCGGTTATTCATCTTCATGGCCTCATAGATCATAAGGCAAGTACCTTTCTTGACTTTGGTACCCTCCTTTACGCAAATCTCAGTTACTGAGCCCGGAATGATGGAACGCACCTCATTGGGATTTGGAGCCTCCCACTTTTTCCTCTCCACAAATTTGCGGGTGTAGCGGGTCTTGTACTGCCTGCCGCACACATGAACCTGTATCTTGTCTGTAAACAGGTTGGGATCATTGGACATAAGTACAGCATCTCCGAGATCTGCACTTATGGATTTTATCTCCTGATTCTCCATATCTCTTCACTCCTCTGTTAAAATGGTGGAATGCCATGCTTCTTGGCAGGTCTCTTGAGTGTCTTGTTGCCGGAAATGTTAAGGGCATGCACTATGAACTTGCGGGTATCCTGCGGGGTAATCACAGAATCAATGTACCCCTTTGCTGCAGCAACATACGGGTTGGCAAACTTGTCCTTATACTCCTGAACCTTCAACTTGCGCATCTGGTCGGGATTCTCGGCCTCCATAATCTCCTTGCGGAAAATGATGTTGGCGGCCCCCTCCGGTCCCATAACGGCAATCTCGGCTGTTGGCCATGCAAATACAAAGTCTGCACGCAGATGTCGGGAGTTCATTGCTATATATCCTCCTCCGTAGGCTTTGCGGAGTATGATGGTAACTTTTGGAACTGATGCCTCAGAATATGCATAGAGGAGTTTGGCTCCGTGGCGGATTACTCCAGCATGCTCCTGGTCTACTCCCGGAAGGTAACCCGGCATATCCTCAAGGGTTACAATAGGAATCTCAAATGCGTCGCAGTATCTTATGAAGCGGGCTGCCTTGTCTGATGAATCACAGTCAAGAACTCCGGCCAGATAAAGCGGCTGGTTGGCTACAAAGCCCACTGTACGTCCCTCCACGCGGCCATAGCCTATAACTATGTTCTGGGCCCACATCTCCTGAACCTCAATGAAATCAGAATCATCTGTAATGGACCTTATCACATCCCTTACATCGTATGGAGTGGTAGGATCAACAGGTACAATTCTATCTATCTTGTACTTCTTCAACGGCTGGGATGGCTTCACAGGGGCCGGATTCTCTGCATTGTGGGCCGGAAGGTAACTCAAAAGTTTCTTTATCTGCCCAAAACACTCCTCCTCGCTCTCTGCAAAAAAGTGGGCATTTCCGGTAGTCTCGCAATGGACCCTTGCTCCTCCGAGCGACTCCATATCTATCTCCTCACCCAAAACAGATTTTATTACCTCCGGGCCGGTGATGAACATCTTGGAGATCTTGTCAACCACAAAAACATAATCTGTAAGGGCTGGTGAATATACAGCACCTCCGGCACATGGGCCAAGAATTACAGATATCTGCGGAATGACACCGCTGGCCATGGTATTGCGGAAAAATATCTCGCCATAACCTGCCAATGAATTCACTCCCTCCTGAATACGGGCTCCGCCTGAATCATTGATTCCTATGAGTGGAATCCTCATCCTCAGGGCGTAGTCCATTATCTTGGTAATCTTTCTTGCATGCATAGAACCCAAAGAACCTCCAGCAACTGTAAAGTCCTGGGCATAGATTGCAACCGGCTTGCCGTTGATGGTTCCTGTACCTATAACCACACCATCTCCTGCAAGGCTTTTCTTCTCCATTCCAAACTCCCTGGCATCATGCTCTATAAAAAGGTCATACTCATAGAACGAACCCTCATCCAGAAGTTTGTTTATCCTCTCGCGGGCCGGAAGTTTCCCCATTGCTATCTGCTTGGCAATGGCCTTGTCTCCTCCTCCCATAACAGCACGTGCTGTTCTCTCCTGTAACTCAGAGATTTTCTTGCTTAATAAACTCATAATTCCGTAGGTTTAGTTTCTGCAAAAATAATGGAAATTTTTTTACGGCAAAATTTTCAAAAAAAACATTACATTTGTAGACTGCGTACCAACTGAATTAGTTACACTTAAAATATAACAATATGTCACTTACATTTACTGACAGACACATCGGGCCTAGGGACTCACAGATTGGTGAGATGCTTAAAGTGCTCAATGTCCAATCGTTGGACGAACTTACAAAACAGACTGTTCCTTCAGATATCCTTTTGGACAAGGAACT
This sequence comes from Candidatus Egerieisoma sp., assembly GCA_045592325.1. GTDB lineage: Bacteria > Bacteroidota > Bacteroidia > Bacteroidales > UBA932 > Egerieousia. The sequence goes on along the minus strand of JAZNUM010000054.1, from coordinate 14,692 downwards.
CAATCTTACACCTGCAGTTTCTGAAAACCAATATCTGGCCAACCTCAAGAAGATGGTTTCAAAGAACAAACCGTTCAGGAGCCTCATTGGTATGGGCAACTACGGAACTGGTGTACTTCCCGTTATTACAAGAAACATTTTTGAGAACCCTTGCTGGTACACTTCATACACTCCTTATCAGGCTGAGATAAGCCAGGGCCGTCTTGAGGCTCTGCTCATTTTCCAGACCATGATAAGCAGCCTTACCGGTTTCCCTCTCTCAAACTGCTCTATGCTGGATGATGCACAGGCAGCAGGAGAGGCAATGAGAATGATGTACGAGGTAAGGAGCCGCGATGCCGTAAAAGCAGGCAAAAATGTGGTATTTGTAGATGAGAACATGTTCCCTCAGGTTATCTCGGTTCTAAAGACCCGCGCAGCAGGGCTTGGCATTGAGATACAGTTTGGAGACTACAGGACTGCAGAACTTTCAGAGAAATGCTATGGAGCAATGGTACAGTACCCTGCCGCAAACGGTGAGGTAAGGGATTACTCTGCATTCTGCGAGAAAGTTCACGCAGCCGGCGGCCTTGTAACAGCATATTGCGACCTCCTTTCACTTGCAGTTCTTAAAGAGCCTGCAGCATGGGGCGCCGACTGCGCAGTTGGTTCTGCACAGAGATTCGGTCTTCCAATGGGCTTCGGAGGTCCTACAGCAGGTTTCATGGCAACCAAAGATGCATACAAGAGACAGATTCCGGGCAGAATCATTGGCGTATCTGTTGACCGTTTGGGCAACAGTGCAGTAAGACTTGCCCTCCAGACCCGCGAACAGCATATCAAGAGAGAGAAAGCGACCTCAAACGTATGTACCGCAACAGCCCTTATGGCAACAATGAGCGGAATGTACGCAGTTTACCACGGTCAGGCTGGAATCAAATCAATTGCACAGCAGGTATCACACTATGCACATGCAGTGGCAGGCCTGCTCAAAGCAAAAGGATATACCCTTACAACAGACAAGTTCTTTGACACCATTGAGGTACAGGGAATCAACGCCGCAGATCTCAAAGCCAGAGCCGAGATGGACGGCATCAACTTCTTCTATCCTGCTCCCGACAAAGTAAGGATAAGTTTTGACGAACTTACAAACTGCATGGAGGCAATGAAGGTTGCCAACATCTTTGATGCAATGCCTAACGGCTGCCCTGGTGCCCCTGCAGAAGATACATTCATGAAGAGGGAGAGTGAATTCCTCACCAACGAGGTATTCAACACATACCACTCGGAGACAGCCATGATGAGATTCATCAAGAAACTTGAGAGAAAAGACATCTCATTGGCACACTCAATGATTCCACTTGGCTCATGTACAATGAAACTCAACGCTGCAGTTGAAATGCTCCCTCTAAGTTGGGCAGAACTTGGCAACGTACACCCATTGCAGCCTAAAAACCAGGTTGAGGGCTACATGGAACTCATAAAGGAACTTGAGAACGACCTTGCAGTAATCACAGGCTTCCACGCATGCTCACTACAGCCTAACTCCGGTGCTGCAGGTGAGTACGCAGGTCTCAAGACAATAAAAGGTTACCACATGGCAAACGGCGGAGCCCACAGAAATATAATGATTATCCCTACATCTGCACACGGTACAAACCCTGCATCTGCTGCAATGGCAGGTTTCAGCATTGTACTTGTAGGATGTGACGACAAAGGAAACATCAACGTTGACGAGTTGAGGGAGAAGGCTGCCGCAAACGCAGAGAACCTTGCAGGCCTTATGATCACATACCCTTCTACACACGGTGTATTTGAGGTACAGATTAAAGAGATCTGCAACATCATCCACCAGAACGGAGGTCTTGTATATATGGACGGTGCAAACATGAACGCACAGGTTGGCCTTACCAACCCTGGCTTCATTGGGGCAGACGTATGTCACCTGAACCTTCACAAGTCATTTGCAATGCCTCACGGAGGCGGTGGCCCTGGTGTAGGCCCTATCTGCTGTACAAAAGCACTTGCCCCATATCTTCCTGGCCATCCGCTCGACCCTGAGTGTGGCGGCAAAGGTGTTGAGGCAGTATCTTCTGCAGCCTACGGCAACCCGCTTCTATTGCCTATCACCCACGCATACATAAAACTTCTTGGCGCCGCAGGTCTCAAGAAAGTTACCCAGGTTGCAATCCTTAACGCAAACTACATGGCTGCACAGTTTGAGCCTGAGTTCAAGACATTGTACTCCGGAGCAACCGGCCGCGTGGCACACGAGTGCATCATAGATTGCCAGCACTTCAAATCTGAGTACGGCGTAGATGCAACAGATATTGCAAAACGTCTTATGGACTACGGATTCCATGCCCCTACCCTTTCATTCCCTGTTCACGAGACCCTTATGGTTGAGCCTACAGAGAGTGAGCCAAAAGAGGAGATGGACAGATTCATCCAGGCTATGAAACAGATTAAGATTGAGTGTGAGAAGATAAAATCTGGAGAGTATGACGCAAAAGACAACCCTGTAACAATGTCTCCACACACTGCAGATGAAGTTTGTGCAGACGAGTGGAACCACCCTTACAGCAGAACTGTAGCGGCATACCCGCTTGAGTGGTTGAGGGAGAACAAATTCTGGCCAGCCGTTGCCCGCGTTGACAACGGATTCGGCGACAGGAACCTTGTCTGCAACTGCCAGTAAGAGTTAACTTACATTACATACGACAGAGGCCGGGCGTTTGATTTACGCTCCGGCCTCTTTTCTATTAATTAGACCCTCTTGGCATACAGAATGCCCGACAAAATATTCCCAAAGAGCAATACAGGCCCATGCTGGGCGTACCTATTACTTTTCTATTGGGAATAAGGTTAATTTAGCCTCTGCAAGTTTGTCTGCAACAACAACTTTAGATTTTGCTTGATTAAATCCAGCATGTTTGGCTATAACAATATATTCTCCGGGGTCCACCTTTTTAAAAAATACCTCCCCTTCAAAATCACTTTGTAATACAGACAATGTATCTGTTCCCTGCACCAAATACAAATCAGCCCCCTCGTAGGCATACAAATGCCCCTTTCCATGAGATGCACTAAAACAGATCCCTTTAGATTTCGTATCGGGAAGAATCTCCTTTGAAAAATATGTTACCTCGCAAACAATATTTTGCTTTTTTACTTTCTTCTCTTTTTGTCCATAAAAACATATTGGCAAACAGCAAATAAGGATTAATAATAGAACCTTTTTCATATCAATGTATTTAGAAATATAATTTATTTAGAGAACTTATGTTTGCGCAGATTAAAGAATATATCAACAGAATAATATCTTCCAAACATGCGTGTCCAGTTGTTTTGCACATAGTCTGCATACTGCATTGTCTTGAAACTTGAACTGGAATTAAATATATCAAACACCGAAAAACCTATCTTCAGTCTGCTCTTGAGAAGATTTGCTCCAGTTGAAACATTTAGTATATTATCTCTATTTATAACGCCTCTTGTTCCATCAACTGGCATATTAAAGTGCAAATCATATGAACTGTTAACAAACCAGTATTTAAAAAGTGTCAAATCCATATTTGCTCCAATCCTTTGATTGAAATATTTGTAATCTTCCCTTACACTATTACTTGAAAATACATATTCAGATTTTGTCATCAATGAAAAGGAGACTCTTTTGTACGATGTCTCACTCAAAAGCCTTATATATGCTGAATACCTGTCTGTACAATTCTCTTCACCCTGAACATATGAATAATTCTTGTTATACTGTCCATAAACAGATGCCGACACCTTTGTCTTTATACTACGTAGTCTGGTTCTATAGACTGTAGACATCATTGCTTCATACTCATTTTTTGTATTCTTATAACTCTGAACAGTAACTCCTGGCATCAACGGATAATTGCCAGATTGCATCAATTCTCCCCCCAATGGATAGTACTCAGTATAAGGAATCACTACATTACGTTTAAGATAACCTTCCAACCTTAACTCCAAACATGAACTAGATTTAAATGGATCACTAGTTGAACTCCTCAAACACACATAATGGTTTTGGGTAAGTTTAAGGTTAGGATTTCCCACTCTAAGATACAACGGATTAGTATCATCCACTCTATTACGCAACTGCTCCAATGCCGGTACACTTGGGTTTAATTTATAATGAGCCCCAAATACATACCCATATTGATAATCAATTTGGACAGTTGGTGCATAATACCGTTTATTCTGCTCAGTTGAATATAACCTATTGTCATCAGTTATATATATATGTTTTAACCCTAATGTTGTAGTTACCCCTTTTCTCCATCCATTACCTTTCCGAGAATAATTAAGGTTCACCTCCACTGAATTCTCAAAGTTATTGGTAGAATAATAATAACTGTTAAGAGAGTCTAAATATGTCTCCTCACCCAAATCATATCTGAACTCCTGTTTTTTCTCCTTATTGCAAGAGGTAGCCAGATTTAACCTTAATATACCATAATACCCACTGTTGCTCCACCCAAACACACGAACAGAAGCCCTGCCGGATGCCTTAATATTCTCACCTATAGGGGTAAATTCATATATCCTCTCCATCCCGGATTCCTTTACGCTCCTAATTCCTGTCCCATCACCCTCTCCTATAGTTAAAGACCCGTTAAGCGACAATTCATTACTCCAAAAATTACAAGAAGCATTCTCAGTTACAGACCAATTGCGAATCCTCTGATTGCTGATATCCTCTAAAGTAATATTTGTAAGATCTGATAATTCATTCTGCCAAACATTTGAAAGATTGTTATTATTATCAAATCTCATTGAGTGTCCTAACGAATACGACTTCAACTTTTTCTCCTTGTAGTTTTTTCTGAAAGTTATGCTAAAATCATGACTCTGTTGCTCTATATCCTTTACCGACAAACTTTCATATTTTCTATCAGAATAATATTCAGTATCATAATACATCCTTTCCTCCCTCAACTCTGAACGAGTATTATCATTCTTGTATTTATAATTCACTCTCAACAAAGAATATACCGCATCCCTCGGTTCCCCATTATTGCGTTCTATCTTAATATCTGCATAACCAACAGTCTTGTCTCCAGTTGTTCTTCCCGACATCAGATTGCTCAAATAATCAGCCTTATTTCTACTGAGTCCAACATTATTCTTGTAAATGTTGGTATTGATTATTAACCCTTTATTGTACATATTAAGCGACAAACCTCCTTTATAGCGGCCTTTCTCATCCACACCGTCATCTTTAATGTCTCTACCTGCACCCACAAGTAAATGACCATTTGCAGAGGAAAGCAATTCTCTGGTAGTTTCTATATTCATAACACGCACCGCTTGGGTAATATGCTCTCCATTTATTGTGGCAACACGCTCATATTCATCATAAAATTTTATATTCTTTACCAAATCCGCATCAACCCCCTGTAAAGCAGCAAGGACATTACTACCAAAAAGGGAGTTACCCCCAACATAACTGCGTTGAAGGATTTTACCAAAAGCCATTATAGTTCCGCTTTTACTAATCTCCACTCCTGGCACCTGCTTTATAATCTCAATTGCAGCGGCCCCCTGCTTAGTTTGCACTGCAAGAGGATTTACAATAACAGTATCACCCCTAAAGATGGTTAGAGGGATATTCCCCTTAACCTTAACCATATCCAGGATAAAACTGCTCTCCACCATAGGGGCCTCAATATTTGACTTTTTTGATGAATGGTTGAAATCCGCCTCAAACTGATTATAACCCACATAACTGATAGAAATATGATAGTTGCCATATGGTATATCCTTAAATACACACCTACCATCCACCCCTGTTAAAAGACACTTGAGTGTATCAGTATTCTGTCGCAACACAACAACAGCATCATCCAACCCATAAATATATTTCTGTTTGCCCTGTTTGAACACTATACCTACATTCTCCCTATTCCCCTCTTTCAACTCAGTTTCATACGTTGCAATAACATAAATGTCACCACCCCTCTTTTGAGCAGACATTCCACCTGCGAACATCAAAATCAAAAGAAGAGTAAGTGACAAGTATTCTAAGAAACACCGTTTCATTTAATTAATTATTCTACAGGCCTAATGTAAAAAATAATTATATCATCAATTATCTCACAATCAGTCGTAACATAGCCTTCTCTTGGCAGAACTAAGGTATAATTCAATGTCTCGCCTGGAACTTCTATAAGCGCATATCCATCAATATCTTCAGATACGTCTCCACCTTCATATGTAACAATCCTCACACAGCCAGGTACATATTCATGATTAATCTCATCAAAAATAATTACGGTAAATCCTTTCGCACTTAACGCAACCGCTGATAACATAAATACTACTAACAGTAGTGATAATTTTTTCTGAAAAGTTTTCATAAAGAATAGTTTTTAATTTGCTTGTGTTTTAATGTAGGACCATGGCCATTTTATCTACTTGTCAAAGATAAGCAATTCCTTATATACATACAACTCAATAAGCATGATACCAGCCGTTGCCCGCGTTGACAACGGATTCGGCGACAGGAACCTTGTCTGCAACTGCCAGTAAATGCAGATATGCACACAAATAATGGAAAGGGTTGCCATAAGGCTACCCTTTTTTATTTCATATAATTTCATTATATTGCACTGACAAGGAAAATAGACAAACCCCACAAGTATGAAAAAATTCATCATATCAATATTGGCATTCCTCTTCCCGATATCAATGTTTGCACAATCCGGAGTAAAATGGGAAAATATCCCATACATGGAGGCCCTTGAGAAAATAGAGAAGAATGAAAACGGAAAAAAATACATTTTCCTGTATATGGGGACCGATATCCCCTATGATACAGAATGGGTGGAACATTTCTCTGAAGATGCAATAGGCAAATATTTGAATGAAAAGTTTGTATGCCTTATGGCAGATGCTGCCACCCCAAATGGGAAGATCCTGGCCAAATCTTTTAAGACACACACATTCCCCACATTTTATCTGATCAATTCCAAGGGGGAAAGGGAATTTGTAAACACCGTGGCACACAACCCGCAGAGCCTTATCATAAGGTTAGATTCCCGGTTGGAAAAACTTGATTCCACATTAACCTACAGATACAGATACAACACAACAAAAGATACTGCCATTGCCTATGAATTCCTGAGATATGCAGCCATTGCAGAAGATCCCAATTCTATCGGATATTTTGTATCCGAATTCTTCAATGACCTGCTGAAATCTCCAAATTTCTGGAATGTCTATAAATCCACACTCTCAATTGAGTACATGACCATGATAGACTGGACTATGGAATACCGCAACAGTTTCATAAAAGCGGCACCAATTGAGCAGATAGAAGCAGACCTCTCTACAATACTGATTGAGGGCCTGGCCGGATATGCATTTGGCAAACTGTGGGGAAATGAAGTTACAATCACAGATGCATGCAAATACCTTCAGGAACTTAAAGTCCCTTCCAGACTGGAACTCTACATTATGGCCTTTGCCTCCACCAGAGCGACAGGCAACACCATACCAATAAAACAACTTTGCTCCAGACAAAGTCTTACAAGATTCCTCACTACATCCGAAATCCAATTTGTAAAAGAGATGTTCCTATCTCTGGACAAAGGATTCAATAAAAAGGAGAGGGAACACTATCTCAATATCTTTGAAACCATCCTGAACACGCCGCAGCCTTAAATGCATCAGAATTCCCTCCCGGAATCATTTTTCATACAATTCAAGGAATTCATACTCGCCTCCCCACAACTGCAGGTAGCGCATAAAATCTTCATTCCTTACCACAAGACTGGCAGTATTATCGTTAGGGTGGAAACTCAGCAACGGTGCATCCTTAAGGTTAATGTCAAGGAACAGTTTCACCTCCTTGTTGGCATCATTTATGAGCCCGAACGGTGATACTGAGCCCGGACGCAAACCAAGATATTTGTCCATCCTCTGCTCCGATGCAAAACTCAGTTTCCCCTGTTTGAGCATCTTCTCTATATCATGTATTGCCATCTGCTGGTGGCACTCAAACACTACAAGGTAATGTTTGTTGCCTTTATGGTTCCTGAAGAAAAGGTTCTTGCAGTGGGTTGAATCTATGTTTTTCCAATACTCCAATGCCAGTTCTATTGTAGGGAGCGGCGGGTGCTCATACATTGTATATGGGATACCCCACTCATTCAATTTATCCAATACTTTTTGCCTGCGCGCCAACTGCTCCTGCTGCACAACAGGGTCCAACTGTATTTGTTCCTCCATAATCCAATGATACCTTATGTAGAGAGATTATTATTTAATATATTTCATCAAAAACTTGGCAAATCTCTGGAATCCCAGGTCAGTCATGTGCACACCATCCACAGTCCCCTCATGGTCGGGACCAATTGGAGATTTCTTCATGTTTCCTTTGGCATATGCATCTATATATCGGACATTGTAACCCTCTTTCCTGAATTTCTGGGCAAACTCTTTCCAGATGGCATTCTCCTCCTGGGTATCCTTTTGGAACTGGGCATCCAAATACTGGTATGGGTAGCAATAGTTGGATACCATAAGTACCGGAACATCCGGGTTTGCCTCAACAATGGCCCTGATAAAGTGCTCTGTGCTGTCCTTTACAATCTGCGAAGTACAGTTTGCAAGGCAATCTATCACAAACATTGATGCAGGAATTCCGGCAATCTTCTCTCCAAGGCATTTGTCCATTCTGCCGTTACCGCTGAAACCAAGGTTTATTGTCTCCCTGTGCAGTTCCCTCCCTATTATTGAAGGATAAGCCATCCCCGGACGGGTAGCACATCCGCCCTGGGTTACACTTGTACCGTAAAACACTATTGGAAGGTTCCGGGCAGAAGGTACAAGATCCACCACCTGAGGTTTCTCTATAACTGCAGTAGAATCAATTCCAATGGCCAAATCTATAACACCGTCATACAAAGGCAAGTACATTATATACTCCCTCATATCACCATTCATCTTCCTTATAAAGACATTCCTTGAGTTCTTTCCGTTGGGCTGGCCCGCTCCAACAAACAGCCACTGGCCGTCTGTAAGGGAATAAAGGTCCAGGCCCCTCACACCTGTTGGAGTCATATGGCTCATCCCAAAATTATTGAGCGGCTTCCATGCTGCCCCAATACATTTTGAGTTGGTACGGAACCTCACCGCCAAACCTGCTGAGTTCTGGCCCAAATCCCACACAGCCTTTCTCACCACACCCTGCAAATCGGCCGGAAGACGGGTAAAATAACCGTCACTTATTGTGTCATTCTCCCTTACACAATCCTGGAACCCTTTTCCAAGTACCGGAAGCCCCAACTCCCTTACATCATAGTATTTCAGTTGAGAAGACTTCTGTGCAAAAGCACCTGCAGAAGCCAATATGGCTGCTGCAACAAACAGCAGTTTAAAAATGTTCTTCATTTTCATATACTTTAAATTTTTTATCCCGACAGTTTATCTCTCCACCCAATGTATCCCAATCCCTTTCCTTTCCATCCCCCTGAACCAGGTCATCTGCCTCTTGGCAAACTGGTGGATGGCTGTGCGCAGGCCGTTTACCATCTCTACGTATGAGAGTTCCCCTATAAGATATTGGGTAAGGAACTTGTATTCCAGACCATAGTAGATAAGATCCTCTGCAGGTATCCCACTCTCCAGCAACCTTTTCACCTCCTCTACCATCCCCTCCTGGAGCCTCGCCTCCAAACGGGCATCTATCCTGGCATTGCGGGTATCACGGTCTACGCTAACCCCAACAAAAAGGACATTCTGCGGAAGAGGCAGCGGTTCCCTGGGTTCCGCTTGGGCCATCTCAATTTCAATTGCCCTTATCACCCTCTTTTTGGTATCCCAATCTGTATCATTGTGGGGCTTTACCCCCTTCGCAGCCTTCAGGTCCTTGAGCATCTGCACCAGTTCCTCCATAGGTTTGGGTTCCAGACGGGCTCTCAACTGCTCGTCGGGAAGAACTTCATAAAGTTCATATCCACGGGTAGCCGCCTCAATGTAGAGACCGGAACCGCCACAAATTATAGGGAAGCACCCCCTTTCCAGTATGCTGGTGTAGGCCTTTGAGAAATCCCTCTGGTACTCAAATATATTGTACTTGGTTCCGGCATCAACTATATCCAGCAGATGGGCAGGAACCTCCCCATATTCTGCCAGATCCTTGCCGGTACCTATATCCATGCCGCGGTAAACCTGACGGCTGTCTGCAGAGATTATCTCACATGGTTTCCACTGTGCAGTAAGGGTACGGGCCACCTCAACGGCAAATCTGGTCTTGCCGCTGGCCGTTGGTCCAAGGATACATAAAGCATCCCAACCACCCTGCACTATTGAACCTATAATACTCTCCATACGTTTACAATCACACAAAGTTAGTTTTTTTTACTACATTTGTGCCGTTATGCCTAAAGCAAAAAGCAAAATAGAGATAAAAAACCGCAGGGCCTCGTTTGAGTACGAGTTCCTCGACAACTATACCGCCGGAATAGTGCTTACCGGTACTGAGATAAAGTCCATAAGGGCAGGCAAAGCCTCCCTGGTGGATACCTATTGCTATTTTGTAAGGGGTGAACTTTATGTAAAGAACATGCATGTGGCAGAGTACTGGTGGGGTACCTGGAATGCCCATGACCCCCGCCGGGACCGCAAACTCCTGCTCAACCGCAAGGAACTGCGCAAACTGGAGCGCGCCACCAAGGAGAAAGGGCTCACCATTGTAGCCACCCGCCTGTTCATAGCGGAAAACGGATACGCAAAACTCAACATCTCACTGGCCAAAGGAAAGCGCGAATATGACAAGCGCAACACCATTAAGGAAAAGGATATGCGCCGGGACATGGAGCGCGGATACTAAAAAAGCAACCTTAGAAGGCTGCTTTTTTCATATTCAAATATATTGTTGCAATTCTAGTTCGTCCTTATTGCTGCCATCTCTGCAGGTTTGTTGCCGTTGTCAGCAATCTCAACATCCTTGTAAGGCTCCAATGCCTTCTCAACAGATTTTACATTGCTCTCCAATGATTTCTTGTAGTCTTTCAGGAATTTTGCCTTGTCAGCATCAGGAAGGTCTTTCATTCCAAGAACAATTCTCTGTATCACATAAATCTGGGAACCGGTATGGCTGTATGACAACGATCTTCCACTTAGAGCCTTGGCAACTTCCTTCATATCCTTTGTTGCATAAGCCTTGGCCGCTCTCATAATGGTTGTCTCATATGCAGAACCGTCTGTAAGCAATGAGATAAGAAGACAAGCCTTGTCAACCTGCTCTGGAGTAAGTTCTGTCCTTCCCTGGAGAAAACTTGTAAGATTGCTGAAAAGATTGCCATAAATCACCTTGTCCAATTCATCCTTGCCGTAGATGGAATCAAATGATGTCTTGCTTGCAAGGATTGCATCCAATACTCTGGAATCCTTAACACTTATTGCACCTTTGCAGTGTTTCCAGAAATCCCTTGAATATTTTGTTCTGGTGGGAATGTCATTAAAATTGTCTGAAATGAATTTTGCAATTTCATCTTTCTTGTATGCTGCATTCAAAGCATCGAGGTAGGCCATAAGGTCTTTTCCATCCTTGCTGGCATTATATTTCTCCAACAATGCCTTTGGAGATTTTGCAGGATCACATGCAGCCTCAACATTCTCAATGAATTTGCCCAATTCCGCACTACCCACAACTCTGCCAACCTCATTGCCGTCGCCGTCGAGAATAAGGAAAGTAGGATATGCCCTTACATTGTATTTCTTTGCCAGTTCAATACCCTCACCTTTCTCCATATCTGTCTTGAAATTCACAAACTTCTTGTTGAAATAATCTCCTGCCTCTTTGGTTGGGAATACTACATTTGCCATGTGCTTGCAAGGGCCACACCATGTGGTATAGCAATCCATAAATACAAGATTAGGCCCTTTTTTATTGTTTTTTGCCTTGTTCAAGGCATCCTGGAATGTTCCGGTCTCCCATTTCACTCCCTCCTGGGCAAATGAAGAAACAGCAATGAACACTGCTGCCACCAATAAAAGAATCTTTTTCATATCCGTGAATTTTTAATGTTACCATATATATACACATAAAAAAGAAACACCCCTAAATCCAGAGGTGCAACTTTTTATTTTTTCTGTCTGTTCCCGACAAATAATGCCGGAGGTGTATCTTTTCTGAAACTTCTCCAAATGAGGAAGAGCCCCAACAGGACAAACGGAATGCTCAAAAGCTGTCCCATATTCAGGACCATCCCCTCTTCAAATCCAACCTGATTCTCCTTTACAAACTCAATCATAAAGCGTGAGAAGAAGATTCCTATAAAGAAGATTCCAAGGAGCATCCCTTCCTTTATCTTTGGAAGCGCATACTTATATATTGCAAACAGAATCAGTCCTGTACATAGGTATGCCAACGCTTCATACAGTTGGGTAGGGTGCTTGGCAACAGTCTCCCCATTCTGCAGGAACACAAATCCCCATGGAAGCGATGTCTCATGCCCGTATATCTCTGAATTCATAAGGTTTCCCAAACGGATGAACATTGCAGCAAAGGCGGTGGCAATGGCCAGGCGGTCCAGCAGCCACAGGTACCCGAAATCATACCTCCTGCCATATTTCTTCACAAACCACCACATTCCAATCATAATTGCAATGGTTCCGCCGTGGCTCGCCAATCCCCCTTCCCAAACTTTAAAGATGAGAATAGGGTTTGCAAGGTAATACTCCGGCTGGTAAAACAGCACATGTCCCAGACGCGCCCCCACAATGGTACAAACAAGCAGCGTCCACAAAAGAGTATCAAGCAGTTCAAGGGGCTTGTCTTCCCTGCGGAAGAAATGCCTGAACATATAATAACCCAAATAGAACCCAATGATGAAAAGGATTCCATAATACCTCAACTGGAAACTTCCAATATTGAAAATGACGGGATCAATATCCCAATTTACTGCCAACATCATAACTTTACTCCCCACAATTTATCTTACCAACCTTGAAAAGACACTCAAAGGAATTGCCTTCCCGAAAGAGTCCTGCAACAAAAGTTCTCCGCAAGTGAGTTCACCCTTGCCTTTACCTCCCAGCATCCCGAAAGCGCTTCTCACTGCAGTATCCCCCAACATTGCGGAATATCCGTTTGAATAGAGGTTAAGCACCATGAATGCATCCTCCGGGGCAAGAATCTTTGCAACCTCCTGAAGGAACTCATAAAGGAGTTCGTCCAGTTTCCACTTCTCCCCGTCGGGACCATGACCGTATGCAGGGGGGTCCATTATGAGACCGTTGTATCTGTTGCCCCTCTTGGCCTCCCTCTTTACAAATTTGAGGGCATCCTCAACCACCCAGCGGATATTGTCCAGCCCGCTGCTCTCCATATTCCCCTTTGCCCAGGTAACCACCTGCCTTACGGAATCCAGATGTGTGGTATCGGCTCCGGCACATTTGGCAGCCAGCGAGGCCGCACCAGTATATGCAAAAAGGTTCAGCACCTTGGGCTTGCGTACAGTTCCGGTAACAGGGTCAACACCCTTTGCCCCAAATTTCTCCACAAGCCTCTTTGATTGCTCATATATGAACTCCCAGTTGGGGCTCTGCTCGGGGAATACCCCCACATGCTTGAATGAGGTGAGTCCCAGACGCAACTTGAAGAAACTGTCGGGAAGATTGTACCTTATATACCATTGCTCGGGCATCTTCTTCAACATTTTCCAGGTTCCGGTATCCTCCTTGCCGCTCTTGCCAAACCCCGCTCCCGCGGTAAAACGGGTATGGGCCAGTTTCTCCCACTCCCTGGCAGGGAGTGAAGGGGTCCAAAGGGCCTTTGGCTCAGGGCGGGCCAGTATGAACGAACCGAAACGCTCCAGTTTCTCAAAATTTCCCGAGTCTATCAACTCGTAATCTTTCCAATTTTGCGGTGATTGTAAAAGCATACTACAACTTATTGCCTTTCTAATGGTTATAAAATTCAAAGATACGGCTAATATTTGAATTTTTTCTTATTTTTGCCACGCAAAATAACTGAAAACAATAACACAAAATAATACAGGAAATGCAACAGAGTATTGAAACTTACAATTTCTCAGGCAAAAAGGCTATTGCCAGAGTTGATTTTAACGTTCCATTGAATGGTGATTTCAAAATTACCGACGACACCAGAATCCGTGCAGCAATCCCTACCCTCAAGAAAGTTCTTGCAGGTGGCGGTGCTCTTATTCTCATGTCACATCTTGGCAGACCAAAAGGGGTTACAGATAAATACTCCCTAAAACATATCATCTACAGAATTGAGGAGTTGCTTGGTACAAAAATCCAGTTCTGCGACGACTGCATGAAGGCTCAGGAGGCTGCTGCTGCACTTAAACCTGGCGAGGTTCTTCTTCTTGAGAACTTGCGTTTCTACGCAGAGGAGGAGGGCAAACCACGCGGATTGGCAGAGGATGCAACTGACGAGCAGAAGAAAGAGGCCAAGGCTCAGGTTAAAGAGAGCCAAAAGGAGTTTGTAAAGACTTTGGCATCATATGCAGACTGCTACATCAACGACGCATTCGGCACTGCACACCGCGCACACGCCTCTACAGCACTTATTGCAAAATACTTCCCTAACGACAAGATGTTCGGTTACATTATGGAGGGCGAGATAAAGGCTATTGATACAGTTCTTAACAATGGCGAGCACCCAAGTCGGATCGTAGCCATGTCGTTCTGTGAGCCAAGGAGTTGT
>JAZNUM010000053.1:0-61929 GCA_045592325.1 Candidatus Egerieisoma sp. | reverse complement strand
AGGCTGTCTGCTCTCAAGACGAAGTTCCTGAAGTTTTCGCACCATTTGAGGGTTATGTCTTTGAACTTGATGTCTTTCGGACAGAATTTCTTGAGAAGGTAGAATGCTCCGCTGTAGCGGTACCAGTTTGCGAGAGGTTTGTCTTTGAAGCTTTCTTCGTAGTACTCGATGAATTTCTTTTCTGATCTCTCGAGGTAGGCGATGTGCTCTTTCTCAAGGTCAGAGTAGATGTTGCTTTTCAGAAGTGCGTTTTCTCTCTCGAATCTGATTTGTTCTGCGACGAAGAGGGTGTCTGCGTTGTGCTGCCTCTGCAGGGAGCCTTTGGGCTTCTCCCAGATGTGGAGCTGCAGGAATTCCCGGGGTGTCTTTTTGCCGGTTACCGGGTCGGCAATAGGAGGATAGAAATCCAAGTACAATGACAGTTTGCCGTCGGCTAGTGGCTTCTGTCTGAGCTTTACTTTTGTTAACATAGTACAAAAAGTTTTAATTGTTAAACTAAAAATTTATGTACTAGTAAGTTAGCGATTTGCAGTGTTGCAAAAATCTACATTCAGGTACACTACAGGTACATTTTTGCGAAGGGAAATTTGTATCTTTGCGTGTTCCCTTTGCAATGGGGAATGCAAGTGCGAGGTACACGAGAGGTACAAATCATTCCAAAAACTACTGTAAATTTACCAAAGCGAGAAAATTGTTTTCAGTCGCTTAACTTACGTAAGTACTTGGAAGCCTTTTGGAAAAATGGGAAAAGTTTGAACTCTCGTTTGGTGTTCTTTGGTAGGGACCCATAACCCGCACAAAAAGGAAGATAATTTGTTTAAGGCTTTGAGCCAGCAAGTTACCTTCCTTTTCTGTTTTATCAGGTACAAGAGAGGTACAAAATTCCGTTAAATTTCCGTACGGTTCCCAGTATAAAGATAAGGTTTTTGTATAGTTTTCGGTATAGTGTAAAAATCATTGATACGGTCATAGACATCAGATGTGCTTCTATCGGTAGTAGAATGAGCCATATTTAATGTGAATGTGGTCAATGTGGTCCGGAAGAGTTCCTGCAATTCACCGTGGGCAATGGTGTGCTTCTGAGGCTATCTGGGAGATGGTGGCTGCCCATGGTGCAACAAAATTGTTCTGCCGTGGGCACATACCTTTGTCGGGAAGCAGTGTGGGCATGGTCACTGCCCACGGTGAATTGCAGGAACTCAGGTGTAGAAAAAATGTGATATTACCTGAGTCCTCTACCTGACGCAAGCCGATGCAGAACAGTGTTTTGAGGTACCTGACGCAAGTCGATGCTGAACAGTGTTTACGCAAGTTGTGGTGAGGCGCCTGACGCAAGCCGATGCGTACACTAATATGCTCTGCAGACCCTTTGGGGGGTACTTGGTGTTCGCATCGTACTGGCAATTCTTCCCGATGAGTACATTACATGTACGTAGAGCGGCGTTTTTTGTTCGCATCGGCATGGATGTGCATCGGTATGGCTTCGCGTTGGCCTGGCTTCGCATCGGTATGGCTTTGCATTGGCCTGGCTTCGCATCGGTATGGCTTTGCGTTGGCCTGACTTCGCATCGGCGTGGCAGTCAGGCGAGGAACTAGGTGTGGCGGCCATGCGCAGAGCTAAGCGTGGAGCCAGGCACAGAGCCAAGGCGCAGAACCGAGGCAGGCTCCAATCACCCTTTCATCATCTGGTATGCGAGGCCACCTTCGGCGGTCTCCTTGTAGAGGCTTGGGAGGTCTTTGCCGGTGCGTTTCATAACTTCAATTACGTTGTCGAAGCAGACGCGGTGGTTGCCGTCTGTCATAAGGGAATAGACATTGGCATCCAGTGCCCTTGTGGCGGCAAAGGCGTTTCTCTCTATGCAAGGTATCTGTACAAGGCCGCATACGGGGTCGCAGGTGAGCCCCAGGAAGTGTTCCATACCCATGGCAGCAGCGTATTCTATTTGCATAGGGGTACCTCCAAACAGTTGGGTTGAGGCTCCTGCTGCCATGCAGCATGCAGAACCAATCTCTCCCTGGCAACCCACTTCAGCACCTGAGATGGAGGCATTTGTCTTTATAATTGTCCCTATAAGTCCTGCTGTTGCCACTCCTCTGAGTATCTTTTTTTGAGAAAAGCCGTAGAATTTGTTGTTACCATAGAATACGGCAGGGAGTACTCCGCATGAACCGCAGGTAGGGGCGGTTACAATTGTTCCTCCGGCGGCATTCTCCTCTGCAACTGCCAGGGCAAAGGCAAATGTCATTGCACGGCGCTGCATTGAGCCCTGGTGCCCTTGGGCCTTTAAATAGAACGATGATGCTTTGCGCGCCAACTTGAGACCTCCTGGAAGTACACCCTCTTCATCCAGGCCGCGCTCCACTGCCTCCTGCATCACTTTCCATACCTCTGCCAGATAATCATAGATGTCGCTCTCCTCATGCATCTGTACATATTCCCAGAATGTTGTGCCGTTCTTTTTACACCATTCCAGAATATCGGACATTTTGCTGTGAGGATATATGCACTCCTTTTTGGGGCGGGCTCCGGTATCACTGATGTCCCCTCCGCCAATGCTGAATGTGGTCCAGTGGTCCAGGAGTGTGTTGTCGGGAGAAAAAGCCTCAAACATTATTCCATTCGGGTGCTGGGGGAGGAATATGTTGCCTCTCCAGTGAATTTTCAGGTTCTCCTTCCCGAACACCTCTTCAATTGCCACATCTGTGAGGTGACCTTTGCCTGTTGAGGCAAGGCTGCCATATAATGTAACCTCAAACCGTGCGGCCTGGGGATTCCTCTCCTTGAAAATTATTGCTGCCTTCCTTGGCCCCATAGTGTGGCTGCTGGAAGGACCTTTTCCTATCTTGAATATCTCTTTTATACTCTCCATCTCTATGAAAATTTGGGGTGCAAAGATAATAACAAAAAAAAACTATCTTTGTATGTAAATAGTAAATCTTGTCTGTTCATGGAAGACTTTATCCTTAGGGAAATAGACCGTTTGGGGGAGATGCTTACCCTTATTGCCCGCAGGTTGGGGCTGATGGATGGGGGTACTCCCGGTTACACTGTTAGGGATGTGGAGGCGGAGTTCGGCAATGCCGGTTTCCCGGTGGATGTGGATGCAATCCTCAAGCATGAGAATCCAATCTGGTTCCTTGTGGAGCAGATGAAGGCCTCTGATTATGCCGTTGAAATTTTTGTGGAAATACTTTTCAATTCAGATTTGGAAGACTCTGTAAAGGAGGCCATTCTGAACGATGCCCTGGCCTATCTGGATGGTAAGGGGCATTTCTCTTTCAGACTCCACTCACTGAAAATGTAGATGGACTCCTTGCAGATTCCCTAAAGCAATGTTATTGCCGCCAGATAATCATAATGTTCCCCCTCCTCCACCATTTCTGCCTTGAATCCATATTGCGATGCATAAAGGGAGAGGGTCTGGAAATCTATGTACAGCCAGTCAAATGCATTTCCCTTTACCTGTTTGTACTGCATGCGGAAATCCACCTCCCCGTAATAGTTGCCGTTGAGGTCTATCTGAAAACTGCCGTCCTCATCCTCAAACAGATACCTCAGGTCACTGGAATCCATATATATAACCCCTCCCGGCTTGAGAATCTGTTTCATCTTGGTAAAGAATTTCCCCATATTTTCCACCTTCCCGACAATTCCGGAGCCGTTCATGAGCATAAGCACAGTGTCATACGCCTGAACTGCCGGATGGCTGAACAGGTCTGTATTGGAAACACTCTTTACCCCTCTCTTCTCCATAACCTCCACTGACAGCGGCGAAATGTCAATTGCATCAACCTCTTTTCCCATATCCTGAAGTGCAAGGGAATGGCAACCGCTCCCGGCTCCGCAATCCAGAATCTTCCCTTTGGCCAGCAGCAGGGCCTTCTGCTCCAGGGCAGACATCTGCTCAAAACTTCTGAAAAGGTGCTTTACCGGAATCTCATCTTCATCAAACTGGGAGGAGAACACCCTCAGTTTTGCAGCCTTGCCTTTCTGAAAATACTCTTTTATGGCACACCCCATAGGGTCTTTGTCGGGAAGAAGAAGTGAATTGCTCATTGGGTTATAAATTTTTGCAAAGGTACATTTTTTTGTGGCAGATGAACAAAAAAGGCTCCCAGTGACGGGAGCCTTTCCGTTATTGTGAGAGTAGTATTACTCGCCTTTGTTCAATGGTGATGGAACAGTGTAGGTTCTGGTTGCAAGATCCTTGTCAATCATAAGCAGACCGTATTTGTTGCCGTCAACTGCATCCAACTGGTCAATGATCTCCTGTGCGCTCTCCTCTTCCTCAACCTGCTCGTCAATGAACCATTTCAACATGTTCTGTGCTGCGTAGTCCTTCTCCTCAAGAGCAAGTTCATAAAGGGCAGTAATGAGGGAGGTAACTTTTTTCTCGTGAACCAAAGTGTCCTTGAATGCGTCCAAAGCGGTTTTCCACTCTGTCTGTACTGCATCAATAGGGGCAAGTTTAACTTCGTTTCCTCTTGCCAGCACATGGTTCATCAGAATCTCTGCATGTGCCTGCTCCTCCTGGAACTGAACTTTGAACCAGTTTGCAATTCCTTTCTGGCCCCTTGCGGCAGCATCCATTGACATTGAAAGGTATAGGTAAGCAGACCACAACTCTGCATTTATCTGGGCATTGAAAGCCTTACATAATTTCTCGCTAAGCATATCAGTTATTTTTTAATTGGTTTCTAATTCTGTTGCAAATATAGTAAATATATTTTATTAAACAATAATAATTATAAAATAATTTGATATTTTTTTGAAAAATCCCATTATCCGTATTTACAACGTCACTATTGCATTAACAATTAAAGGCTGTCAATGTTCATTTGGTTGTATATGTTTTTGCCCTCAGGTGTGTACATATGGTCTATCCTGTTGGCGTAAGTTTTCTCAACTTTGCCCCTTACTACCTTCAGGGTGCTGTTTATCATACCGTTCTGCTCTGTAAAAGGCTCTGGAAGCACTGCAAATGTGCTTGGCAGCCATCTGTGAGGGAACATTGTTTCAAGTTCTCCACCTTTCTCAAATTTAGCCAACTGCTCTCTGATACCTTTTATCGCAGCCTTCTTGCCCTCTTCATCATTCAATGAAAGTCCCTGCTCTTTAAGATATGCAGCAAGTTTCTCCTTGTTTGGAACAATCAGTGCGGTTGTATATGCGCTCTGGTTGTTGTAAAGGATTATGTTGTCAATGAATGATGAGTGCTCAACTACGGCCTCCTCAATTCCTTCAGGACTGTATTTCTCGCCGTCACTTGCTATTAGAAGGCTCTTGAAGCGGCCAAGTACATAAAGCAGACCGTCTTTGCCCATATATCCAAGGTCTCCGGTATAAAGGTAACCGTCGCGTACCGTCTGTGCTGTAGCCTCAGGGTTTCTCCAATATCCAGCCATTACGTTCTCGCCTTTTACCACAATCTCACCCTTCTCACCTACAGGAAGCGCGTTGCCGTCTGCATCACAGATTTTCAGTTCAAGAGGTTTTACAAGGATACCGCTTGAACCGAAACGGTGTCTCTTAGGGCCGTTTGAAGACAATACCGGAGTTGCCTCGCTCAAACCGTAGCCCTGATACATAGGAATACCTATTGCACAATAGAATTTCTGAAGGTCCTTATCCAACAGTGCTCCACCTCCAATGAAGAATCTCAATTCTCCGCCAAAGTTCTCCCTTACTTTAGAGAACAGGATCTTGTCATAAAGGGCAACGAGTGGTTTCAGGATAATTCTCCACCCTTTAGATTCTGCATTTCCGTTGCCGTGGTACAATTGTGATACCGCAACAGCCTGATTGAACATTTTTACAACCTTAGGCCCCTTAGCCTTTATTCCGTTCTCTATGTTCTTCTTGAATGTTTTTGCCAATGAAGGTACGCTCAGAATGAAATGAGGCTTAACCTCCTTTATGTTTTGAGGAATATTTTTCAGACTCTCCATTGGGGTTCTTCCAACCTGTACAGTTGCTGCCGTTGCACCCTGTGACATCATAATGTAGAAACCTACAACGTGTGCAAAGCAGTGGTCAAGAGGAAGGATGATGAGAGTTCTCCATGTCTGGTCAATATCTACAAGTGTAAGTGCCTGCTCAACATTGGCAGTGTAGTTCCTGTGGGTGAGGATCACACCTTTAGGGTCTGCTGTTGTTCCCGACGTATATGTGATTGTAGCATAATCGTCATTCTGGATTGAATTTGGAACAGCAAGGAATTCCTCCATTGTATGGTTCTTCAGGAATTCTTCACCCATTTTGGCAACATCGCCCACATAAATCTCCTTCTCCTGATAAGAGTCTATCTGGTCCAGGACAATCACCTTTTCAATCAAAGGCAATTTGTCCAGGATGAGTCTTATCTTGCCAAGTTGCTGTTTCGACACCATTATGTATTTTACCAGAGCATGTTCCAGACGGAAAAGGAGGTCATTGCTCTCTTCAAGTTTGATTGAGAGGGGAACATTTATTGCTCCGGCATAGAACATTGAAAGTTCACCTATAACCCACATGTTCCTTCCTTCAGAAAGGAGAGCCATTGTATCGCCCTTCTTCACACCAAGGGCCTGCAGACCTGCTCCAAGGGTATAAACCTGCTCCTTTACTTGAGTGTATGTTGTAGGCTCAAACTCCTTGCCGGTTTTCTCCAGCAGGAAAGTGTTGTTGGGGTAAAGTTTTACTGAATTTTCAAATAAATCTATTATAGTCTTT
The DNA here is from genome assembly GCA_045592325.1 of Candidatus Egerieisoma sp. GTDB lineage: Bacteria > Bacteroidota > Bacteroidia > Bacteroidales > UBA932 > Egerieousia. The sequence continues at coordinate 55,217 of JAZNUM010000053.1, read as the reverse complement.
TTCATATGATTAGGTTTTATCAGGGCGTAAAGATAATTAATTTTTTCATATCAAGTGTAATTATGCAATTGCCGGGGATACGGGAGAATGCAGTTTCTTGTTAATTAAGCAAAATTTTACTACCTTTGCGCCCTATTTTTGGGAAACACCCAAGTTGTTGAATAATAAAATAAATAAAATATAAACATGAAAGTTGAACAAGTTAAGATTAACGATTTGACATATCAGTTGAACGTTAATATTGAGAAGGCTGATGCTCAGGACAAGAAGAAAAAGGCTTTGAATGAGTACAGAAGAAAAGCAGAAATCAGAGGCTTCCGTAAAGGTATGGCTCCTATGTCACTTATTGAGAAGATGCACGGAGTGCAGGCATTGGTTGAGTCTGTAAACCAGATGATCTCTGAGGCAATCAACAATCACATTGAGGAGAATAAACTCAATATCTTGGGTGAGCCGCTTCCAAATGAGGAGAAACAGAAATCAATTGACTGGGAGAATGACGAGAGTTACGAGTTTGTATTTGATATAGCACTTTCTCCAAAAGTTGAGTTCACTTTGGATGCCAATGACAAGATTGTATCTTACAATGTTGCTGTTTCTGAGGAGGCTAAGAAGGCTTACAAGTCAAATATGCTGAAACAGTACGGCAAACTTGAGAATACTGAGGAGGTAAAAGAGGAGGACTTCATTATAGCAGACCTTGAGCAGGGTGAGACAAAGATTGAGGGTACATACATTACTCTACGTCAGATTGAGAACAAGACCAACAAGAAAAAATTCATCGGGAAGAAACCTGGTGACTCATTTGAGGTAGATGTACATAAGACTTTCTCAAACGAGACCGACAGGGCTGCCCTTCTTAAAGTTAAAAAAGAGGAGTTGGCAAATGTTGAGCCTATGTGGAAAGTTACCATCAAGGAGGTTAAGACTTTTGTTGAGGCTGAGCAGAACCAGGACCTTTATGACAGAATCTTTGGAGAGGGCAACGTTAAGAGCGAGGCTGAGTTTGATGCAAAAGTTGAGGAGAGACTTGCCCAGGAGTACAAACAGGAGGCAGATTTCCGCTTTGTACTTGATGCAAGGGAGTATCTTTTGAACAAGACCAACATTGAACTTCCAGAGGAGTTCATGAAGAAATGGCTGTTCACCATCAACGAGGGCAAATTCACAATGGAGGACATTGAGAAGGATTTCGCATTGTTCTGCAAAGATTTCCGTTGGCAGATGATCAGCCAGTACATCATGCGTGAGCAGAAGATGGAGATCACCCGTGAGGAGGTATTGGCAGTTGCTAAACAGATGGCAAAATACCAGTTTGCAATGTACGGTCTGAACGATGTTCCAGAGGAGCAGTTGAACCACTATGCAGAGAGCATCCTTGCAAACGAGAAAGAGGGCAGAAGGATTGTTGAGAAAACCGAGCAGGACAAAGTTATCGGCTATGTTAAGAGCGTAGTAACTTTGGAGGAGAAGGAGATCTCAATTGAGGACCTTCAGAAGATGAACAACTAATATCTTCCCGACAGATACAGAGAGGGCCGGATCAAAAGCTTTTGACCCGGCCCTTTTTTTTACCTGCTTTAAATTGGCTTACCATATCTCTCCGGGAGGATTCATTTCTCCACCCATTTGTCCCCCTTGGAATCCGCCAGTCCTTCTGCCATAACCCGGCATGTTGCCGTTTTGAGGCCTTTGGCGTGGCATATTCTCCATCTGGTACATTTTCTTGATTTGTTGAGGAGATAGGATTTTGCGGAACTCCTTATAGTACTTCTCTTTTATGTCCAGAAGTTCCCTCTCCCTGGCAAATCCGTTCTGTATTTGCTGTTCAACTTCTTCGTCTGTAGGGAGTGCAGTCTTGGATTCCCCCTTTTTCCCTTTTCTGACAGCATCTGCATCTGCCTGATTTTTGCGTACAGGGTATTTCTCCTTCACTTTATTGCATTCATTCTTATAAGCAATGAAAGTTTTCCCAAATGAATCTGCAGTGGTATTGTCAAGGGCAAGGGCCTTTGCAATACGTTTTGCCTGCATCTGTGCCATTTCCTCTTTATTTGGACGTTGGCCTTCTCTCTGCGACTGAGCGTGAACAATAGGTGCTGTAAGTGCAAGTGCCAGAATTACAATTAAAAATCTTTTCATTTTGTCTTCTTTTTTGTTTATCATTTAGATGTTTTGAAATAAAAAAGGTTTAAAAGTGTATCTGTAAAAAAGAGTTTCACATTTTTATTATCTTTGTGTGTTAAACATTTGAAAATATGACAGAGTTTGAGAAATTTGCCAGAGGGCATATGGGTATAAGTTCCTTGGCATTGGACAGGTTTGAGAAGATAAATTCGGTTTACAGGGTTCCGCAGGCAATTGCTGCAGTTCCACAGAATGCATATATAAATCCTACAATCATAGAGGAGAGACAGATGAATGTTGCAGTTATGGATGTGTTCTCGCGTCTGATGATGGACCGTATCATTTTCCTTGGCTGCCCAGTTACAGATGATGTGGCAAATATAATACAGGCCCAGTTGCTGTTCCTGGATTCAACAGATTCAACCTCAGATATACAGCTGTATATAAACTCTCCCGGCGGAAGCGTTTATGCCGGCCTTGGGATTTACGATACCATGCAACTGGTAAGTTCTGATGTGGCTACCATCTGTACCGGTATGGCCGCTTCAATGGCCTCTGTACTCCTTACTGCAGGTGCAAAAGGGAAACGCAGTGCCCTTCCACACAGCCGCGTGATGATTCACCAGCCAATGGGCGGAGCAGAAGGTCAGGCATCTGATATTGAGATTACCGCAAGGGAGATAATAAAGCTGAAACAGGAGCTTTATGAGATAATATCCGAGCATTCAGGCAAGTCTGTGAAACAGATACACAAGGACGCGGACCGCGACTACTGGATGACCGCCAAAGAGGCGCTGGAGTATGGTATGATTGATGAGATTCTAACTAAGGCAAACAGACACAATGAGCAAAAATAAAGGATACAGTGTGGATGAGTTCTGCTGCATCTGCGGACGTAGTGGAGATGAGGTGAAGATGCTTGTGGCCGGCAATTACGGCTACATTTGCAACGAGTGTGCCCAGCAGGCCAATGATTATTTCAAAGAACAGTTGGTCCAGAAGGGGAAACTTTCCAAGGCAGATATGAAACTCCTCAAACCAAAGGAAATTACTGAATTTCTGGACAACTACGTGATTGGCCAGGAGGAGGCAAAGAAGTTCCTTTCAGTGGCGGTATATAACCACTATAAGAGAGTGCTTCACCAGCAGGAGAAGGGGAACAGGAAGAAGGATGATTCTCCCGACAATGATCTTGACCTTGAGAAATCCAATATTCTCCTTGTAGGTCCTACCGGGACCGGAAAGACACTCCTTGCAAAGAGCATTGCAAAGATGCTGAATGTACCTTTTGCAATTGTGGATGCAACTGTCCTTACAGAGGCTGGATATGTAGGTGAAGATGTGGAGAGCATCCTCACCCGCCTGCTTATGGACTGCGATTATGATGTGGAGAAGGCCCAGAGGGGTATAGTATTTATAGATGAGATTGACAAGATTGCCCGCAAGAGCGACAACCCTTCAATTACCAGGGATGTCTCCGGAGAGGGTGTACAGCAGGCTATGCTCAAACTACTTGAGGGTAATGTGGTGAATGTACCGCCGCAAGGGGGAAGGAAACACCCGGAGCAGAGGATGATTGCCGTGGATACCACAAATATCCTCTTCATTTGCGGAGGTGCTTTTGAGGGGATAGAGAGGAAGATTGCCCAGAGGCTCAACACTCAGGTGGTGGGTTACGGTGCGCAGAAGAAGACCGCTTCAATTGACAAGAAGGAACTGCTCAAATATGTGGCTCCGCAGGATCTGAAGTCGTACGGTCTCATCCCTGAGATTATTGGCCGTCTGCCGGTGCTTACATATCTCCATCCCCTTGGGAAGGAGGCATTGCTGGATATCCTTACAAAACCTAAGAATGCCCTTGTAAAGCAATATACAAGGCTGTTTGAACTGGACGGGATAAAACTCACAATAAATGATGATGTGCTGGAGTTCATAGTGGATACTGCCATTGAGTACAGCCTGGGTGCAAGGGGATTGCGCTCTATCTGTGAGGCAATTCTGCTGGATGCAATGTATGAGGCTCCGTCGGGAAGAAAGAAGAGTTTGGAGATTACATTGCCTTATGCCAGGGAGAAGGTGGCCAAATTCACCGGGGCAATAACCATGAAGTAATGTAATACAGAAGAGGTGTTTAAAAATTGAGGACCTCATTCGACGGTTGCGAGTTATAGCAGAATGCTATGACGAAGCAGAGGAGACTGTGTCATCCCAATTTTATAAACACATCTGGATATCAGATAAAAATTAAAAACACTTAGATATATGAAAGAGTATATACAGAAAAATGAGAAGAGGTTCCTGGAGGAATTGTTTGAGATTCTGCGAATTCCGAGCATCAGTTCTCTGGAGGCAAATAAAGGTGATATGGTAACCTGCGCCAATAAACTGGTTGAACTCCTCCTTGCTGCAGGTGCAGACAGTGCTGCTGTATATGAGACTGCAGGGCATCCTGTGGTTTTTGGAGAGAAGAAGGTGGACCCTTCGCTCCCTACAGTGCTGGTTTACGGACACTATGATGTGCAGCCGGTAGATCCTATCAACCTTTGGAAGTCTCAGCCGTTTGAGCCTGAGATTAGGGACGGGGCAATTTATGCTCGCGGTGCAAATGATGATAAAGGTCAGTTGTTCATGCATGTGAAGGCGTTTGAATACCTTGTAAAGGAGAACAAGTTGCGCCACAATATAAAATTCATCCTTGAGGGCGAGGAGGAGATTGGTTCCCCTTCTTTGGCAGCCTGGGCAAAAGAGCACAAGGAGATGCTTGCTTGTGATGTTATCCTTGTTTCGGATACTACAATGATTTCTGAGAAGGTTCCAAGCATCAATTGCGGAATGAGGGGTCTTGCATACCTTGAGGTTGAGGTTACCGGTCCTAACAAGGATCTTCACAGCGGCCATTACGGTGGTGCGGTGCATAATCCTATAAATGCCCTGTGTACAATGATTGATTCATTGATAGATGAGAAGGGACACATTACCGTTGAGGGATTCTATGACAATGTGGTTGAACTTTCTGCAGAGGATAGGGAAATGTTTGCCCGCGCTCCATTTGATATGAAAGAGTATAAGGAGTCGCTTGATATAGACGAAGTGAAAGGGGAGGAGGGTTATACCACCCTTGAGCGTACAGGTATCCGCCCTTGCCTTGATGTTAACGGTATCTGGGGAGGCTATACTGGAGAGGGTGCAAAGACTGTACTCCCTTCTGTAGCCCATGCAAAAATTTCAATGAGGCTTGTCCCTAACCAGGACTGCGAGGAAATAGCAGAGAAGTTTACAAAACATTTCCTTAAGATTGCCCCTAAGAGCGTAAAGGTTAAGGTTACCCCTCACCACGGAGGAAACGGATTCCTGATGCCTATATCTTCCCCTGCCTACAAGGCGGCTGCAAAGGCTGTTGAGGAGGTTTACGGCATTGAGCCGGTGCCAAGCCGCGGAGGCGGAAGCATTCCAATCCTTGCAGACCTGCAGAATATTCTCAATGTAAATCCGTTGCTAATGGGATTCGGCCTTGAGAGGGATACTATCCACTCTCCGAATGAGAGTTATCTTTTGAGCCAGTTCTACAAGGGGATGGAATCTATAGCATTGTTCTATAAATATTATTAGAATATGACATATACGCAATTATACGAGCAGATTAAAGCCAAGAAATCGTTCTTGTGCGTGGGTTTGGACTCAGATCCTGCCCTCTTTCCGGAGTGCCTCAAAGGGGTGGAGAATCCTATTTTTGAGTTCAACAAGGCAATAATTGATGCAACTGCACCTTATGCTGTTGCCTACAAGCCCAACACAGCCTTCTATGAGGCAGAGGGGCTTGAGGGTTGGAGACAACTGGAGATGACAGTAAAATACATTGCTGAAAAATATCCGGAGATTCTCATTATTGCAGATGCAAAACGCGGCGATATTGGAAACACTGCAAAACGCTACGCAAAATGTTTCTTTGAGAGCATGCCTTGCGATGCAGTAACCCTTGCCCCTTATATGGGTAAGGATTCTGTACAGCCATTCCTGGATTATGAGGGTAAATGGTCTGTAGTGCTTGCACTTACCTCCAATTCAAGTGCAAATGATTTTGAGATGCTTCCTGTAGGGGAGACACCCCTTTACGAGAAGGTAATAAAAACCACCATGACATGGGGAAGCCGTGAGAACATCATGTTTGTGGTTGGTGCAACCCGCCCGGAGAAACTTGCAGAAATACGCCAGTATTGTCCCGACAATTTCTTCCTTGTTCCGGGTGTAGGTGCGCAGGGCGGCACAGTGGATGAGGTTGCCAAATACGGACTCAACTCCCATTGCGGACTTTTGGTAAACTCTTCGCGCGGAATCATCTTTGCAGACAAGAGTGAGAACTTTGCTGCCGTTGCAGGCGAGAAAGCCAGGGAACTGGCAGACCAGATGGCCAAATGGTTATAAGAACGGCAATAATACTGTTGGGTATTCTCTTGAGCCTTGCCTCTCCTCTATCGGGAGAGGAGAAGGCTCTTGTCGTTTTGTTTACCTCCGACCTCCATTCCCGTCTGGAGCCTTCCCGGGAGGGGAAAGGGGGGATAGGGAATCTTGCAGAATTTGTAGGGAAGGAGAGGAAACTTGCTGCAGAGAATGGTGATGCGCTGCTGCTCATAGATGGGGGTGATATGGCTATGGGTACGGTGTATCATACTGCATTCTGTGAGGATGCCATTGAGTACAGGGCGTTGGCCCGTCTTGGGTATGATGCAATTACCTTTGGAAACCATGATTTTGATTATGGGGTTGGGGCTTTGAGAAAAATGTACGAAACAGCCCATTCAAAGGATCCGGCACTTGTTTTTCCGCAACTGCTCTCTGCAAATCTGGTTCCGGTAGATTCTTCCGGTTCCACATTCTGGAAAGGGATGGTACGCAGTTGGAGTATCTTTGAACGCAACGGAATAAAGGTGGGTGTGTTTGGCCTTATGGGTAAGAATGCCTTTAATGTGATTGGCAGGGATAAGGAACTTCTGGCTTTTTCCAATATGGCTGAGGCTGCAGCAAAGGCTGTGGCAAATCTGAGGAAGGAGGGGGCGGACTATATAATTGCCATATCGCATGGCGGAACCCTCAATGGAGATGACATTTCCTTGGTGAAGAAGGTGCCAGGGGTAGATTTTGTTTTGAGTGCCCACGACCATATATTGCTCCGTAAACCACTGGTAATGGGAAAAACTTATATAGGAGCAGTGGGTGCTTTTGGAGAGTTTGTCGGGAAGATAGTGTTCAGAGGAGGAAAGGTGGAGACATATGCCATTTATGGAATGGAAGGGGTTGAGGATGGCAGTATGGAGATCTGCAGGTGGCGGGATTCCCTGTATACCTGTATCAGCACCGGGTTTGAGGCTTCTCTGGCAATGTCTCCGGATGATACATTGGCAATTCTTGGAAAGGGACTTCCCAAAGAGGTTGGCCCCGACGGAATGATGGCTCTTGGGCAGCATATTGCGCAAAGTTATGCGGACGAGGGTACCAGAGCTTTCCCATCCTTCTCAGGAAGGATTATTGGTGTTGTACCGTACGGGCTGGTGAGATGTGGACTTGTAGAGGGGGCAGTTACTGCAAAAGACGCATTTGAGGTTCTCTCTTTGGGGGAAAATGAGGGAGACTTTACCGGTTATCCCCTTGTGTATGCCTGGCTGAGTGGCCGTGAAGTGGAAAATTTGTGCGAGTTGTCACAGTCAGTGGCTCCGTATCTTGAGGATACACGCCTTTTTTTGAGCGGAGTGGAGTACACATACAACAGTGCGCGACCTCCATTCTTTAAGGTTACAGATGTGTATCTGCATGGGAAACCGGTAGAAAAGGATTCGCTGTACATGATTGTTACAGGAGAATATACGGCAAATCTGATAGGATTGATGAAAGAGGAGTCGTTCGGACTCCTTTCTGCCGTACCAAAGGACTCTGTAGGCAATGTGATGGGGACCGGGACTTTTCCTAAAGTGGTGGATGGGGGAGGAAAGGCAATTCCTGAGTGGAAGGCGTTTGCATCTTATCTCAAACGGGGGGCGTTGTATGATGGAAGGCCAGTGGGAGGGATAGAGGAAGACAAGTCGGTCCCTGTAATGTATATTCTCTTTGCCGTGGCCGGATGTTTCCTTATGGGCCGGTGGGTAAAGAAAAAGGTTATAAAGGGTTAGATTACATACCTTATTCCCTTGAACGGATATGTTCTCATTTTACCGTCGGGAAACACCAGTTCCAGACATCCATATTGGTCAACCCCTGTTATGCGGGCAGTAATCTCCCTGCCGGGTGCCATTTTTTCAACAGGCATGTCTGCCGGTGCATCTGCATCGGTTTCCATAAATTGGTGGAACTCTCCAAGCCTATAGAGTTTCTCAGTATATTCTGCATCCAGTTCCTCAGCAAAACCCTCTTCAAGTTCTTCGTATGCAGTGCAGAGGTAACCGAGCAATTGGGTGAGTTCCTCCTTTCGGCTGTATTCACCTGTTTGTGGCACCTTTTCCAGAATAAGGGATGTAGGATTGGGTGCATATGGTGAGAATTCCTTCTGGTTGAGGTTAAGCCCTATCCCCACAATGCTTCCTGCCAATTTGTCACCGCTTATTGAGTGCTCAATGAGCATTCCGCAAATTTTTTTGTTCCCGATGTATATATCATTGGGCCATTTTATCTTGGCATCCAACCCCTTTTCCTGCAGGTATCTCTGTACCCCCAAAGCGGCCGCCTGGCTCACCTTGAACTGCTGGGCAGGGGATAGGAATGTTGGTCTGAAAAGTATTGAAAATGTGAGGTTTTCAGCCGCTTTGCTTTCCCATCTGTTTCCCCTTTGTCCCCTTCCTGCACTTTGGAAATCCGCAATCCATACGGACCCTTCAGGTGCCTGATCCAATTCTCTGGCAGCCTGGGAATTTGTTGAGTCCAATGTTTGGTACCACTTTATGCCAAGATTTTTATCCATAATTATTATTGGCCAAATATTTGCTGTATCTTTGTAGGACAAAAATAATGATTTACACTTAAAAATTATAGAAAGTGGCTGTTAAAAAAGAAACAACAAAGAGTGCAACATCCCTTAAGAAGAGAGTTGCTGCGAAAAAGGCATCTGCAGAAAAGGAGAACAAGGAAGTGGTGGTACTGAATCCTACAGAACTTGCGCTCAAGACAATTGTAGAGGCAATACAGGATAAGAAAGGAAAGAATGTGTGCTCATTGGACCTTACCGGTGTGGGCACATCAATCTGTGACCATTTTGTAATATGCAATGCGGACTCAACCCCCAATGTACTTGCAATTGCAGACAATATTGAGGAGGAGATGCTTGTAAAATGCAATACAAGAGTGCTGCGCCAGCAGGGCAAGGAGAATGCCTTCTGGATCATTATGGACTATTCGGATATAGTAGTGCATATTTTCCAGACCGAGTACCGTGAGTTCTACCGTCTGGAGGATTTGTGGGCAGATGCGCAGAAGAAAGTTTATGAAGACGAGGAGTAGTAGAGATGGCTAAGAAAAAGAAACAACAACCTAAATTCAATGCAGTATGGATATATGTGCCCCTGTTGGTAATGATAGGGTACATGTATTTCTTTGGAGCCAACAGCGGTGATCCGGTGAAAACAGAGTGGCTTAAGGTTAAGGAACAGATGATTCCGCAGGGAGATGTGGAGAAGATAACATTTGTTACCAACCAGAATCTGGCAGAGGTTACAATAAAGACAGACAGCCTTTCCAAATACAAGAACATGTTCGGTGGCAGGGAGCCCAAATACGGTCCTCATTTCTTCTTTAAGGTTTCCGGCAATTTTGAGGCGGAGCAGCAGTTTGAACAGGCAAGGAATTCAATTCCTGTAGAGAAGAGGTTTTCAGTAGAGACAGAGGAGAGGACAAACTATTTTGGAAAGATAATGGACTGGCTCCTCTTCCCGATAATTCTTCTTGCATTGTGGTTCTTCCTTCTGAGGAACATGTCCAAGAATGTAGGGGGAGGCGGTGCCGGTGGCGGTGGAATCTTCAATGTGGGGAAATCGCAGGCCAAACTGTTTGACAAGGATAATCATACAAAGGTCACATTCAAGGATGTGGCGGGATTGGAAGAGGCCAAGGTTGAGGTGATGGAGATTGTGGATTTCCTCAAGAATCCTGCAAAATATACCGCCTTGGGCGGAAAGATACCTAAAGGTGCCCTTCTTGTAGGGCCTCCGGGTACAGGTAAGACTCTGTTGGCAAAAGCGGTTGCCGGAGAGGCAAATGTCCCTTTCTTCTCAATTTCAGGATCTGATTTTGTGGAGATGTTTGTAGGAGTGGGAGCCTCAAGAGTGAGGGATCTGTTCAAGCAGGCAAAGGAGAAGGCCCCATGTATTGTGTTCATAGATGAGATAGATGCTGTAGGACGTGCCAGAGGCAAGAATACAGGTTTCTCTTCAAATGACGAAAGGGAGAATACCCTTAACCAGTTGCTTACGGAGATGGACGGTTTTGGTACAAACAGCGGAGTAATCATACTGGCTGCTACCAACCGTGCGGATATTCTGGATAAAGCCCTTATGAGGGCCGGTAGGTTTGACCGTCAGATTCATGTTGATCTTCCGGAACTCAAGGAGAGGGAGGAGATATTCAAGGTGCATCTTGCAAAATTGAAACTGGAGCCGTCATTGGATACAACATTCCTCTCAAAACAGACTCCCGGATTTTCAGGAGCCGATATTGCCAATGTATGTAATGAGGCTGCTCTTATTGCTGCAAGAAGAAACAAGAAGGCTATTGAAAAACAGGATTTCCTTGATGCAATTGACCGTATAGTGGGTGGCCTTGAAAAGAGAAGCAAGATTATTCCTCCTGCGGAGAAGAGGACAATTGCATTCCATGAGGCTGGCCATGCAACAGTAAGTTGGCTTCTCCCTAATGCAAATCCGCTTCTTAAGGTTACAATAATCCCAAGGGGCAAGGCACTTGGTGCAGCATGGTATCTTCCTGAAGAGAGACAGATTACAACCCGTGAGCAGATGATGGAGGAGATGGCAGCCACAATAGGAGGCCGTGTGGCAGAGGAGATTGTAAACGGACGAATATCTACAGGTGCCCTTTCTGATCTGGAGAAGATAACAAAACAGGCGTACGCAATGGTAAGTTACTTTGGTATGAGTGACAAAGTTGGGCACCTCTCATTCTATGATTCGCAGGATGGTTATGGTTTCAGCAAACCATATAGCGAGAAGACTGCAGAACTCATAGACAAAGAGGCCAAGGCTCTCATAGATGCAGCCCATAAAAAGGCACATGAGGTGCTTGAGGCAAATATGGAGGGGCTTAACAGACTTGCCAACCTTCTTCTTGAGAGGGAAGTTATCTTTACAGAGGATATGGAGAATATCTTCGGGCCAAGAAAACCCAAGGAAGGAGAGGAGGTAAAGCCTGAAGTTATAGCGCCGGAAATTGAAGAGACTCCGGAGCAAACCGCATAAAAAACTTTATCTGACAAATGAAGAACTTTATAATAAGGACACTCAGTGGCCTTGCTTTTACAATATTGGTAATAGGCTCAATTTTATATGGGCCTGTTGCCTTTGCTGTTGTATTTGGAACTATAATGGTAGTAGCAGTTTGGGAGTATCTCAATATTACAATGGGCAAAGGTAACCTTAAGGAGACACTCCTTGCCAGAACATTCACTATGGTTGCAGCAGTTGCACTCTTTGTGAATATGTTTCTGGTTGTTGCATATGGATATGATCCGTTGTACCTCCTTTTTGCCGTTATACCTGTTTTGGGCATATTCATCTCAAATATGTATGTGAAAAGTTATAATATACACCAGACAAGAGATATTGACGGGAAAGAGGAGAGAGTTCCAAACGGTTATGAAACATATCCGTTTACATTGGGAGCATTGGTTTATGTGGCACTGCCGTTTTCAATCATGTCCCTGGCCCTTTATGACAAGACAGGGGTATATAACGGAAATATGTTGCTCTCCCTTATGGTGATGCTGTGGTGTACAGATGTAGGTGCGTATCTGTTGGGCTCAACTTTGGGCCAGATGTTTGGCCACAGACTGTTCCCTTCAATATCACCCAAAAAGAGTTGGGAGGGTTTCTTTGGAGGTCTTATATGCTCAGTTGCAGGTGCCGTTGCACTGAGGGCAGTAGGGCTACTTGAACTTTATCTGGCAGATGCTATTGCAGTTGGCGTAATAATTTGTATCTTTGGCGTGCTGGGTGACCTGGTGGAGTCTCAATTGAAACGTAATTTTGGTGTAAAGGATTCCGGCAGAATTATGCCCGGTCATGGCGGTATGCTTGACAGATTTGACGGTGCGTTGCTTGCATTCCCTGTGGCAATACTTTACATTATATTTTTTGCAGCCTGAAAACTTAACCTATTATACGTTATTCTATGAAGATTCATAAGGAGGGATACAATATTATAGCAGTTGCTTTCATTTTGGCATCTGCTGTAGTACTTGCGTCATATTACCTTTTGGGGTGGAACCTGTTCACTCAAATATTGTCGGGAGTTGCCCTGTTCATTTTTGCATTAGTAGTAAGATTCTTCAGGGTCCCCAAAAGGATGCTTGTAGTAGACAAGGACCTTGTTGTAGCACCTTGCGACGGCAAAGTGGTACAGGTAAGGGAAGTTGTGGAGGATGAGTATCTCAATACAAAGTGTATCCAGATTTCTGTCTTCATGAGTGTCTTCAACGTGCATGTGAACTATTATCCTGTGGGGGGGAAGATCCTCTACAGCAAACACCACGAGGGGGCATATATTGTTGCATCCTATCCAAAGGCCTCAGAAAAGAATGAGCGTACAAGTATAGTGGTTGAGACAGTTTCCGGCACAAAGGTGCTGTTCAGGCAGATTGCAGGATATATTGCCAGAAGGATTGTCTGTTACGCCCAGCCGGGTGATCAGGCACAGCAGTGTTCACAGGTAGGATTCATCAAGTTCGGTTCCAGAATGGATGTTTTCCTTCCCCTTGGTACAGAGGTAAATGTAAAGGTTGGTGACAATGTGAGGGCTTGTGAGACAGTTCTTGCCAAATTCAAATAGAAAAGATTGGTATAAAGATAAAGGGACTGACAAATTTAGTCAGCCCCTTTTTGTATTGTGGAATGTGTCGGTTTATCCGTTCATTGATTTGAAGAACTCTTCGTTGGTCTGGGTCCCCTGGAGGCGCTCCTTCATGAACTCCATTGCCTCTATGCTGGTCATGTCTGCAAGGTGATTCCTCAGAATCCAGATCCGGTTGGTATCTTCCGGTTTGTAAAGAAGATCATCACGTCTGGTAGAACTCAAGGTTACATCAACTGCAGGGAAGATACGCTTGTTGGCAAGTTTGCGGTCCAACTGCAACTCCATGTTGCCGGTTCCCTTGAACTCCTCAAAGATGACCTCATCCATTTTTGAACCGGTTTCTGTAAGGGCTGTTGCAAGGATGGTAAGCGAACCTCCGTTCTCCACGTTGCGGGCTGCACCAAAGAAACGTTTTGGCTTGTGGAGGGCATTTGCATCAACACCACCGCTCAATACTTTACCGGATGCAGGCTGTACTGTGTTGAAAGCCCTTGCAAGACGGGTGATTGAATCCAGTAGGATAACGACATCGTGTCCGCACTCTACAAGCCTTTTTGCCTTTTCAAGTACAATGTTTGCAACTTTTACATGTCTCTCTGCAGGTTCGTCAAAGGTGGAGGCAATTACCTCTGCCTTTACGCTGCGGGCCATGTCTGTAACCTCCTCAGGGCGCTCGTCAATGAGGAGTACAATCATATATACTTCAGGATGGTTGTCTGCAATGGCATTTGCAATCTCCTTAAGGAGCATTGTCTTACCGGTTTTTGGCTGTGCAACAATCAGTCCGCGCTGTCCCTTTCCTATAGGGGTGAACATGTCAACTATGCGGCATGAGAGGTTGTTGTGGCCGTTTGCGAGGAGTTCAAATTTTTCGTCGGGGAAGAGTGGGGTTAGGAAATCAAATGGAACGCGGTCCCTGATGTACTCGGGACTCCTTCCGTTTATCTGGTTTACCTTTACCAACGGGAAGTATTTGTCCCCCTCCCTTGGAGGTCTTATCTCTCCAAACAAAGTGTCTCCGGTCTTCAGTCCAAAGAGTTTTATCTGTGATTGTGATACGTAGATGTCATCCGGTGAGTTAAGGTAGTTGTAGTCAGATGATCTCAGAAATCCGTAACCGTCGGGCATAATTTCAAGTACTCCGCTTGCTTCAACTATTCCCTCAAATTCGATTTTCTGTTGTTGAGGTTTTTTATGTCCCTCATGCTCCGGATGACTGTTTTCCTGTTTCTGTTCAACAGATTGGGAATTGTCACTTTGCGGTTCTGCAGCCTGAATCTCCTCCTTCACAGCATCTTCCTCTGCAACAGGTGCGGCTACCTCATTGGACTGGGGAACCTCCATATTTTCCTTCTGCTGGTTTTTGTCCATTTTTTTGCGCCCTTTCATTTTAGGCTTTTTATCCTGGACAGTTTGAGTTTCCTGTACATCTTGCTCTGCAGCAGCCTTCTCTTCAGTTGCAGTGGGTTCTGATTTGGCGATGCGCTGTCTTGGCTTCCTTTCTCTTTTTGACTGTTGTTGCCCCTCCTGAGCCGGTTTGGCATTTTCAGACTCATTTGTCTTTATCTCTTCAGGTGTTGCGGCATTGCCGGTATTATTGTCGGCAGGTACTGACTGCTCCATCCTTGCCAATTTGGGGTTTACAATCCTGTTTCTCTGCTTTTTCTGTATAGGCTTATTTACTCCCTGTATTGCCTGTTCATCAAGAATCTTGTACACAAGCTCATCTTTGGAGTATGACTTTACCTTTTTTACATTCAAATTTTCAGCAATAGTATAAAGTTCTTCCAAACTTTTATTGCTCAATTCCATTATGTCGTACATATATTACAATTAGATATGAATATGCGGGATGTTTTATTGAGAACGCAGTAGGGAGATATCCTACAAGCATCACAAAGGTAAAACTATTTTTTTATAAACAAAAATAAATGGGTAAAAGTTCATCTTTTACCCATTTGTTGCTTTTCTTAAAAAAGGATATTCCCTTCCGCTATTTTGCTGCAATTACATCTATCTCAACCAATGCCCCTTTTGGAAGTGCTGCAACCTGATATGCTACACGTGCAGGATATGGCTCCTTGAAGTATAGTGCATATACCTCATTAAGTGTTGCAAAGTTTGCCAGGTCAGACAAAAATACGTTTGTCTTTACTACATCAGCAAATGTATATCCACCCTCTTCAAGAACGTACTGAAGGTTCTTGAATACTTGGTGCAACTGCTCCTTAATCCCTCCAGGAACGAATTCTCCTGTCTGTGCATCAATAGGAAGCTGGCCTGAAACATAAATGGTGTTTCCTGCAATTACGGCCTGGCTGTATGTACCAACAGCTTTAGGAGCCTTTGCGCTAGCGACAATTTTCTTTTCCATATTCAAATCTATTTGGTTTTTATTAGAATCTGTTATCCCAGTAACTTGCATTTTTCTTGAACTGCAACAAATCCGCCAATGCCGAAGCTTTGGCATTGATTCTGAAGCTCCAGCTCTCCCATTGTCCATTAGGGACCCATGAAACGGATATGCTGAAGCAGTGCAGGTCGTATGTGGCGCTCATTTGGGTTGTGGTGAGCTGCATTTTCATAAGATCTACACCTGAGTTCAAATTCACATTCAATGCATCAGTAAGTTTGAATTGTCCCGACAAACCCAATGTCATCATATGGTTGTGTTTTGTAAGGAGTCTTTCATTGGCATACTGGTAACTTCTGTTGTAACTGTAACTGTAGTTCATGTTTACGGACCACGGAACAGAAGGGTTCATATAGTATACCCATCCTCCAGGTATATATTCACCTGTAACCGGATTGTGGTATATTCTGGGATAGCTGCTGCTTTGTGATGTGACAGCATTGGGATCCTTATAGTCTGAACCCATCCTTCCCTTTCCTTCTCCCGAGAACGAGTAAGAGAATGAAGCGCTGGCATTCATCAGTCTGGCAAGTTTGAACCCTCCTTCCTGTACAATGTTGAATGTATTTATCTTCTTGCCTCTACTGTCTATTGCATATGGGTCAAATGACGCATTCACATTCAATCCCAACTTCCCGAAGACTGTAGTATTCATATTCATTGAAATGTTTGACAAGTTCAATGAATCTGCAAGGAAATTGTATGAGCCTCCAAAGGAGAGCTGGTCAATAATCTTCACCTTCTTTATCCCTGTTCCAGTGGTATCGTTCTTGTCGCGGAGCTTGGCTTCCACATTGTTCCCAAGAGAGAAACTCATGGATGCACTCTTTCCACGTCCTGGAGGGGAGTTTATCTGTCCTTCGTACTTGTTGTATGTAACGGAGTGCTGTATTCCGTTGATGTCAACATAACTCAATTGGGAGAAGCCGTTTGCCGCAGTTCCCATCTCTGGCTGTATGCCGAAAGAGATTGACGGGGTTACCATATGTCTTATGGCTTCTACCTTTCTCCCCTTTCCAAATACAAACTTTCCATACAGACGTGTGCTGAGTGACAATCCTGCAGAAAATGTCTGAGTAATGCCAAAAGTGCTGAAAGGGTCAGAGTAGATTGTTTCAACCCTTTGGGTCTCCTGATTGAATATTTTCTCACAATCTGTAAAATACCAGTTCATTCCATAATTGATGGATGGTGAACCCTGTATATATTTTGCCAATGTGAAAGAAGGGAGTGAGATGCTGAAGTTGTGTCTCATCCCGTTTTTCATCTTCTTGAAGAAATCAGGCTCCTTCACTTCTTTAGCCTTGAAGTTTATCTTGTTGTCGAGAGTAGTGTTGTAGTTGAATGCAAATGACTCGTAAAATTTCTCTTTGCCTACCCTCTCTTTTCTCTTGAACGGATATATCCTGTTTACTGTAAATGTTACATTAGGGAAGGTGACAGCATAGGAACTGTCCCTTGAATTCTGGCTGTGCAAAGCATTTATGCTCAGACTGAACGGAGTCCCGGCCCAACTTTTTCCAAACGATACAGATGATGAAATCTGGTTCTGTAAAGCAGTCTGTATATCTGTCTGGTTATTGTACTGGTTATATGAAGGGCTGGAGAAGTTTACAGAGGCCCTGAAAGATGTACCGGGTCTGGCTTTGGCATCCATGGAGTGGCTCCATTGCATGGAGAAGTTTTTTGTCTGGAAGAAATCCGGCTGGCCTTTTTCTCCAGTTTGGTCATTCTGGTATGCTATGCTCAGTGTTCCGTTGTACTTGTATCTTTTATTGTATCTTGCATTGAGTTGTCCTGCCCATGATCCCATAGTATATATGTCTCCGGTTGCAGCAACATCAAAATGGTCACTGAATACAAAGTAGTAGCCCAATCCCCTCATGAAGAAACCTCTGGCAGCCTCTTCTCCATATGTAGGCATAAGCAGTCCGCTGGCTCTTCCTCCAAATTTGGGTACAAATCCGAACGGTAGGGCAAATGGGGTAGGTACATCCTCCAGAACCACATATGCGGGCCCGAATACGGTTTTCTGTCCGCCATTTTCATCCTGAATGACCTTGGCTGTGGTCATCTGGAGGTAAAAGTGCGGGTGTTCGTGGTCACATGTGGTATATTTGCCCTTGGATATGTTTATTGAGTTGTCGGGCATCTTCTTTATGTACTTTCCATGCAGGAATCCTTCGGCCTCCTGGGTTATCATATTCTTGATTTTGGCCTTCTCGGAGTTGAAGTTGTAGTATACACTCTCCATTTCATAGGTCTTTTCCCCCTGTTTCATTTTTGGCTGTCCTATGATATTGCCGCTTGTGTCGGGAAGACCTTTGGCAAAAACGGTTTTTGAATCCACATCAAACGCCATATACTCTGAAGATATTTCCATGTCTCCATATGTGACCTTCACATCTCCATAATAGTATATCATCTTTTTGCCGTCTACATTGAAGTCCTTCACTATTGAGTCCCTTCCTCCCGAAAATACCGGTGCCTCCAGTGTGCTTCTGTTTACCAGTGAATCACTTCCCAGAGTGTCAGCACTTGCCGCAAGAGTGTCAATCATGAGAGTATCCTGCGGCTGGAATGGTGTAGCCTGCTCCGGAACCTGCAGATTGCGGATTTTTGTCCTTATTGTATCAAGGTAGCTGTAATCATGTACAGAACAATGGCCTTCCATGTGGAAGAGCATTGCAGCCAGCATAACAGCCAATGTATATTTTATCTTGTATGCCACTTTAAGATGGATAAATTTTTTGTACTTTTGCAAAACGCAAAAATAACACTTTTTTTGCAACTAATATGCCACTTAAACTCAAAGTCCCAAATATTATTTTATGTGCGCTGCTGTTGTGCTTTGTCCAGCTGCCGCTCTCCGCAAGGCAAGTGGAGGAGGCCATGCGTATAAAGACAGTAGTCATTGACCCGGGACATGGCGGCAAGGATCCTGGGGCAATCAGCCGTAACGGCAAATATCAGGAGAAGAATATAACCCTCTCCGTTGCATTGAAACTGGGAAATCTTATAAAAAGCAGTTATCCCGACATCAAAGTCATATATACGAGAAGTTCTGACAAATATGTTGAACTGTCAAGGAGAGCCGAGATTGCGAACCGGAACAGGGCGGACCTGTTCATCTCAATTCATGTGAATTCTGCAAAGGCAACCCAGGCCAGAGGTACAGAAACATTTGTAATGGGACCGCATAAGAGTGAGGATAATTTTGAAGTTTGTAAGACTGAGAACTCGGTGATTGTCATAGAGGATGATTACCAGACAAAATATGAGGGCTTTAATCCCGGGTCACCGGAGTCCTATATCATCTTTTCCCTCCTGCAGAATGTGCACCAGGAGCAGAGTATCAGATATGCAGCCCAGGTGCAGGGGCAGTTTGCCAAGGGGCCGATTCCTGTAAACCGTGGAGTTAAGCAGGGTGGACTGCTGGTTTTGTGGAAAACCACAATGCCTTCAGTGCTTACTGAATTGGGATTCATATCAAATCCCAAGGATTGCGCTGTCCTTGTAACCAGATCCGGACAGGAACAGTTTGCAAGGAGATTGTTCAATGCTTTTGTAGCATATAAGAAAAGTTATGAAGGGGTGGCTGCAGAGACATCACGGAAACCTGCAGAAAAGGAGTCAGCGCAACGGGAGCCAGTTTCTCCAGTGCAGGAAAAAACGGGAGGGGCGGTTGCGGAGGACCCTTGCACCGATTTCTATGCAGTGCAGATACTGTCTGTTGCAAAACCGTTGAAAAAAGGGGCATACGATTTGAGAGGAAGGGATGACGCATCCTGCATAAAGGTGGGGAATCTGTACAAATACTATGTGGGAAGGCACCCGCAGAGGAAAGATGCCGTTGCACAGATGGGGCAGTTGCGCAAGAAGTTCCCGGGAGCGTTTGTAATTCATATTAAGGATAACAAGATTGTAAAGTAATATGGAAAAATTCAAGCTTACCAAACTGCAGGCAATAGGATTATTTGTCCTGCTTACATTAATTGCAGCGTTTGCTGTAATCAACTTTTTGAGAGGTGAGGACCTTTTCAACAAGAGTACTACCTATTATGCAAAGTTTGATACCGTAGACGGTCTTGCAGTAACGGGCCCCATTTATATAAAGGGTCTTAAGGTTGGTATGGTTGAAGGAATTGAGTATGATATGGAACGGGATCTTTTTGAAGTTGAGTTCAAGGTGAAATCAAAGTTCAATATTCCCGACAATTCCGTAGCCGAGATATACAGTGCGGATATAATGGGGAGCAGGGCCTTGAGGATCAATATGGGCAAATCCCATGTGTATGCCAAGGCGGGTGATACTTTGGCAACATCCATTGTGCCTGATATGGTAACTGCCCTTACTGCCGAAATAATGCCGTTGAAAGATCAGGCCATAAAACTTATGGATGATATGGGGAATACTTTGGAAAATGTAAACCTTCTTCTCGATTCAACAGCCAGAAAAGACCTCCAGGGAACTTTTGCAAATCTTAACAGGACCCTGTCCAATGCGGCCAGATTGAGTGCTGCTCTCAATGATATATCACCTGAACTTAAGGAGATGGTAAAGAATCTTCATATTTTGTCAGAAGGTTTGGGCAGCAGCGCATCGGATATACAGGGATCATTGGAAAATGTAAATGAAATAACCTCACAATTGTCAAAGGCAGATATTGGAAAGGCTGTCGAAAGTCTGGTGTCACTTTCTGAGAAGTTGCAGGATCCGAATGGCTCAGTCGGGAAGCTCCTTGTTACGGATTCTTTGCACAACGCAGTTACAGCGCTGGTAAAGGATATGGATGAACTGGTAAAACGCATCACCGGGCAGCCGAAAAAATACATTAAGGTGAGTGTATTTTAGCCCTGTAAATGGTTTTAAATGTATGTCGTAGATTATTAGACACTTAAGTTTTAACCGTCTGGTAATCAGGCGGTTAAATTTTTGCTAAAATTTTAATGCTGATTTATAGCACGTTATAGTGTTTTTGAAAAAAACAATAGTTTTTATTTTTTTTTATAATAAATTTTTCCTCACTTTTGTATCGCAATCACAAGCAAGATATTCACATTAAATTAACCTAAAACTTAATGAACGGTTCACAACATATACAGGTATGGAATAATTGTCTCCAGATGATTCAGGGGGTAATCAATCCTACCCAGTTCAAGACCTGGTTCGCCCCAATAAAACCGGTGAGCCTTGTCGGGAATACTTTTACAATAGAGGTGCCGTCAGAGTTTTTCAGGGAATTTCTTGAGGCCCATTACATAGATTTCCTCAGCAGGGCACTGAGAAAGGAGATTGGCAATGATGCAAGGTTGATGTATAAAGTGCAGGTGACAACCGATTCAAAGGTAACTGTACCGGCATCTGAAGTTGCTGCTCCAAAGAACAAGCCTATTCCGGTACCGCAGAGAGATACGAGCCTGTTGAACCCTTTTGTGATTCCGGGGTTGCAGCAACTCGACATTGATCCCCAACTCAACCCCAACTATTGTTTTTCAAACTTTATTGAAGGTGACTGCAACAGGTTGGGAAGATCTGCAGGTCTTGCCATTGCAAAGAGTCCGGGTAAGAATGCATTCAATCCTCTGTTCATCTATGGTGGATCAGGGTTGGGCAAGACTCACCTTGCACAGGCTATTGGAATTGAAATTGCATCCAAGTTCTCCGACAAGATAGTGCTTTATGTTACTGCAAACAGGTTCATGACGCAATACATGGATGCTGTAAACGTAAAGAACAAACTTACAGATTTCCTCAACTTCTATCAGATGATAGATGTCCTTATATTGGATGATGTACAGGAGTTTGCGGAGAAGCAGGGAACGCAGAATGCATTTTTTCATATCTTCAATCATTTGCACCAGAGCGGCAAGCAGCTGATTCTTACATCAGACAAGGCTCCTGTAGATCTTATGGGATTGGAACAGAGACTTCTTTCAAGGTTCAAATGGGGACTGTCTGTGGAACTTACACCTCCTTCGTATACAACACGTCTGGAGATACTCAAGGCTAAGAGCCTTAAGGATGGCATTGAACTGCCTGAAAACGTGCTCAATTTCCTTGCATCCAAAGTGGTTGGCAGTGTTAGGGAGATTGAGGGGACACTGGTCTCGCTGATTGCGCACGCAACCTTGAGCAGGGAGACCATTACGATGGAACTGGCCCAGAGGCTTACCGACAAGATTGTAACTCCGGCATCGCAGGAGGTTTCAATAGAAAAGATACAGGATGCGGTATGCTGCTATTTTGGAATAACAAGAGACCTTATGTTGTCCAAGACCAGGAAGAGGGAGATAGTACAGGCCCGTCAGATAGCAATGTATCTCGGAAGGAATTTTACAAAAGTCTCATTGGCGGCTATAGGAGCCCAGATAGGGGGGAAGGATCATGCAACTGTACTTCATGCATGCAATACGGTGAGCGATCTGATATCAACGGACAGGACCTTCAAACAATATGTTGCAGACATAGAAAAACTTTTAAAGGTGGAACAATAGAAAAAATGTATTAAATTTGGGAAAATTTGATACATTTTTTTTATGAAGACACAACAGATACTTGATACCTTTAAGGATATCCTTAAGATTCCACGTGAAAGTGGTCACGAAGAGCACATTATAGCGTATTTGCAAAATTTCGCAAAAGAGCACTCCCTGGAGTGCCATACAGATTCAGCAGGTAACGTACTTATAGTAAGGGAGGCTGCTCCAGGCAAGGAGAATGTCCCTACAGTGGTTTTGCAGAGCCATTCAGATATGGTCTGCGAGAAGAATGCCGGTGTTGAACATGACTTTACCAAAGATCCTATTGTGGCTGTAGAAGAGGATGGATGGCTCATTGCCAAGGATACAACTTTAGGTGCAGACTGTGGTATAGGTATTGCGGCCCAGTTGGTTGCCCTTACAGATCCCAATCTCAATTGCGGCAGGATAGAGGCCCTCTTTACAGTTAGTGAAGAGACCGGCCTGGATGGGGCAATGGCCCTCCAGCCAGGTTTCATTACCGGGAAGACCCTCATAAACCTGGATTCTGAGGATGAGGGTGAACTGTTCATAGGTTGCGCCGGCGGTATAGATACAACTGCCAAGTTCAAATATTCAACATATCCCGCTACAAAAGAGTATGTTAAATGCGAGTTCAAGATTTTTGGGGCGCAGGGTGGCCATAGTGGGGATGACATAGACAAGAACCGGGCAAATGCAAACAAGATACTGGCCCGTTTCCTATACAGGGTATTGGCAAAGCATGATATTGAACTTTATGAAATAGACGGCGGCAACAAGAGGAATGCCATTGCCCGTGAGGCATACGCCGTTATAGGTTTTGCAAAAAGATCTGAAAAGGCAATCCTCAAGATTTTCAGGGAAGTCATAGAAGAGGTTAAGGATGAGTTCAGAGTGAGCGATCCTGCCGTTGACGGTATTGCAAGGGAGGTTGGAATACATGATATGAAGGAGGGGACATGTTTCGGTACCCCTAAAAAGGCCATAGACAAGAATACTGCCGCATCATTGATATACTCCCTGTATTGTGCCCCTCATGGTGTACTTGCCATGAGCAACGATGTAAAGGGGCTTGTTGAGACCTCTACCAATCTTGCATCAATAAAGATGCTTAAAGGAAATGTGATAAGAATTGGTACAAGCCAGAGAAGTGCAATAAACAGTTGCCGCAGATATGCTGCAGAGATGGTGGAGGCATGTTTTGAGATGGCAGGGGCAACCGTTACCCATGAGAGTGAATATCCGGGATGGAAGCCGAATGTAAATTCAGATATTCTTGAAATATCAGTTGCAGCATACAGGAAACTGTTTGGTGTTGAGCCGGTTGTAAGGGCCATCCACGCAGGATTGGAGTGCGGACTGTTCCTGGACAAGTTCCCTGGGTTGGATATGATATCGTTCGGACCTACACTTAGGGGAGTACATGCACCTGGTGAGCGTCTTGACCTTGCATCATTGGACAAGTTCAGGATGCTGCTTGAGGAGATTCTGGTAAGTTTAAAGTAATAACAATATGAGTATTTTATTGGCACCTTCCATGTTGTCTGCAAATTTCGGACAACTGGATAAAGATGTTGAACTTGTGAATGAGGGGGCTGCAGACTGGTTCCATCTGGATATTATGGATGGAGTGTTTGTTCCAAACATCTCTTATGGATTTCCTGTAGTGAAGGCAATGGCCAAAAAGGCCAGAAAACCCCTTGATGCACATCTTATGATTGTGGATCCCGACAGGTACCTTTCAAATTTTGCAGAACTTGGGGTTGAGTGGTTGAGTGTCCATTATGAGGTATGTACCCATCTGCACAGGACAATACAGGCAATAAAGGCTCTTGGTATGAAGGCAGGTGTAGCACTTAATCCGCATACTTCCATTACCCTTATTGAGGATATACTCATGGATGTGGATTATGTTCTCATAATGTCTGTAAATCCAGGATTCGGAGGGCAGTCATTTATAGAGAATGCTTTGGATAAAGTGCGCAGGCTCAAGAAGATGATAGATGAAAAAGGGGCAAAATGCCTTATTCAGGTAGATGGCGGAGTTACAACAAAAAACGCCAGGGCTCTTGAAGAGGCTGGCGCTGATGTCCTTGTTGCCGGAAGTGCCGTATTTGGGGCACAGGATCCTATGGAGGCAATGAAACTTATAAGAGGATAAGGCAGGTGTAGCCAACCAGTAGTCCCACAGCAATATTGATGAGTTTCGCTTTGGCGAAACTCATTTTGCTTTCTGCCAACAGAGGCAGGGCACTGTGTCCGTCCTGTACAATTGAATTTACCAGAAGTACATAAAAAGGGAGTACACCCTGTACAAACAGTGTTACAAATACAAGGTGCGGCCCCGATTCCGGAATTATACCTATAAGTACTGCAAGCAGTATTACAAATGCCATGTTGTGGTTTATCCAGTGTGCCACATCAAGATACTGCATACCTATATTGCATACCAGAAGGGTGCCGAATGTCCAGAGGAATATGGATACCATGTGCCTTTTTATTACATGTTTCCACAGATGGTCCTTTATGAAATGCTCATTTGCGGTAGCGGTGAAGAAGAGGGTGATGATGCTGATTATGGCAAACACTATATTTATGCTCTTCTCATTGAGGATATTCAATGTAACATCGCCATGTGCATACCCGTGGGAGTGTGTATGCTCCTGCTGGCATGCATCAGTGTGTGCATGTGCATAATGCTCTTGTGATGCATGTGCATGGGTGCATTCTGCCGTGTGTACATGGGTGCATTCTGATGTATGTACATGTCCGGTGGCATCTGCTGAGTGGTCATGGCCGCAGGCCAGAATTCCCATTATTACGGCGGCTATGAAACAGGCTATTCCGCACATTATTGCAATCCTCTCTTTTGAGGGGTGCAGCATAACTTTATATGACTCCAGACGGAATATGGAAGGTATCTTCCTGTCTTCCCCTGCATGGGTGTCATGTATCTCAAAATCGTCGGGACAAAGGTCCTTCTGCGGATTGCGGTAAATGACATAATCTACAATCACTCCTGTGATTATTGAAATTACAAAGAGTATCCCAAAGAGGATGAGTCCTTCCCGGGGAATCATTGCCATAATGACAAATGCCTCGTCTCCCGAGGAACTTATCATCATAGCAACCAGTGCCCCAAGGCTCAGGAGTCTGTGGGTATAAAGGGATACGGTTGCAAAACCTCCTATGCACCCTGGTACAAGCCCGAGGAGAGATCCGAGCAGGATCTGTTTAATCTTGGAATCCTGTATCCTTGAAAACCAACGGCCGTGGGAGTGGATATTGAAATACTCAATCATCAGCATCATTATGAGGACAAGCCCGGTAATGAGGATGCTGTTCCGCAATACGTCAATGAATAAATGCCAGGTCATCTTTACTTGTTCAAACTCCTATACTTCTCCAGCAGTTCACCGGCGGCAATGAATGATTCCATTTTACCCTCCAGTACTGCATCTTCATAATCAACCATGAGTTTCTCTATTACAGGATTCTCATAGAAACTGTTCTTTAGTGATTCGTTTATGCTCTCATACATCCAGAACCTTGCCTGCTGGCGGCGTTTGTGCTCATAGTAGCCGTTGCCCTTTACAAGATCAAAGTATTCCTCTATCTTGGCAAGGATCTCCGGCAATCCCTCTTTGGTTACAGATGAGGAGGTGAGGGCGGTAGGTACCCAGGTTGACTCTGTAGGAGGGAACAGGTGAAGGGCGTTGGCATACAATGCGCGGGCCATGGATGCCTTTTCAACATTGTTGCCGTCTGCTTTGGTTATGGCAATGAGGTCGCTCATCTCCATGATACCCCTCTTTATTCCCTGAAGGTCGTCTCCTGCACCGCTGAGCATCAGCAGGAGGAAGAAGTCGCTCATTGAGTGTACTGCAATCTCAGACTGTCCTACACCAACGGTCTCAATGAATATTACATCGTACCCTGCAGCCTCACACAGGATTACTGTCTCACGGGTTTTTCTTGCTACGCCACCCAACGAGCCTGCGCTCGGGCTGGGGCGGATGAAGGCGTTGGGGTCGTTGCAGAGGGTCTCCATACGGGTTTTGTCACCCAGGATACTTCCCTTGCTCTTCTCACTGCTGGGGTCAATGGCCAATACTGCCAGTTTGTGCCCCTTTGAGGTGATGAAACTTCCGAATGCCTCAATGAATGTACTCTTTCCAGCACCTGGTACACCTGTGATTCCAATCCTCATGGATTTTATTCCGCTCTTTACAGCATGCTCCTGGCACGCTGCAATGATCTTCTGGGCAACTTCCCTGTGGGCTGGGAGGTTGCTCTCAACCAATGTTATTGCTTGGCTGAGGATTGTGGTGTTCCCGGAGGTGATTCCGGCCATATACTCCTCTACAGAGAGTAGGGAAGGTTTCTTTTTGAAGAAATTCTTTATATATGGATTGATGATAGGTGGTTGTTCCACTCCCTCATTCACTACCAATGCTGTGTCGGGGTTTTCGTGGCATTTAGGAGGCCACTCTCCAGTTGTTGCGCTCATATTTCAAGTATTTTTTTGTCGGGATTAAAATCTATTCAATTGTACCTGTAATGAACAGGTTTACAAGGGGGCGGTTTGGTGAATTGGTTACAAGGGTGAGTGTGTAGACCACTTCTCCATTGCGGCTTTTTGTGTCAAGGACCGCTTCTAATGTGAATTTTTCACCAGCCTGGATTTCCTTTTTTGTGTTTATTGCAATTTCATCCTTCTTCTCAATCTTGTGGAGGAGAAGTTGTGAATGCCCTGTGTTGCGCAAATTGAAGGAAGCCTTTACTTTTTCCCCTCTCTTTACGGTGCCGAAGTTGTAGGAACTGTTTTCTGCAAGGAGCATGGGAGCCTTGTTCTTCTCCTCTTTTGTCATTCCTGTAAAATTGTCAATTATCATACATTCAATTGAGACTGGGGTTGATGCTTTGGTGCCGTTGCATACAACAGATGCTGTATACGTTGTATTTCCCCAATTCTTTGATTCTTTTGTGTCAATGGTGTAACTCACATCAGCTATTCCGTTGCCTGGTATTGTTACGGGGTCAATTGAAAGTTCCAGACCTGGAGAAACCTCTGCAAATTGTACCTTTGTACTTTTCCCGGAGATATTTGCAATCTTGAAACTGCCACTTTTGGAATGCCCTTGAGCAATCTGGCCACCCCTTATGATGTTGTTCTTTACCCCGAGAGGCCCTATGGCTATTGGGAATATCTCCTTCATGGAGCGCTCATTTTCATATGCCAGACCTGTTATTCTCAGAATGATTGGTTTGGTGCTTGCGGAGGTATATACGGTAAGGGCCTTGTCAAAAGGGTAAGGGCCCTGGTCATTGAGGTAAGTTACCTCCACCTTGCCCCCCTCTCCCGGCATTATGGGCTTTTTGGGCCACTTTGGAGTGGTACAGCCGCAAGAGGAGAGGATATTGCTTATGACAACCGGCTTGTCTGATATGTTCCTGAACTCAAATGAGCAGTGTTTTGCCCCTTCGTTAACGGAAATTTTACCGAAATTGTGCACTCTCTTTGTAAATTCAATGGCCTGCGCTGGTGCGCTTCCTCCCTGAGCCACAGCGTAATTGCTGAAAATTGCGGCTATCGGGAACAACAATATGTATAAAAATCTTCTCATTTTACCAAGTTATCCTACAAAGATAGTGCAAAAACACTAAATTTGTGGTGGAATTAAACTAATAAAATATGAAACCACTATTTAAATTATTTGTTGTGGCGGCCGCTCTTGTTTTTGCCGCCGGTTGTGGAAGCAAATACCAGTATGAAACAGTAGAGGGTGATTTGCTTGACGCAAAAATCTACACATTGGACAATGGACTTAAGGTTTATATGACCGTTAATCCCGACAAGCCGCGCCTTCAGACATATATTGCCGTAAAGGTTGGTGCCAAGAATGATCCTAGTGAAACCACAGGTCTTGCACACTATTTTGAGCACCTTATGTTCAAAGGTTCCGAGCAGTTTGGTACCAGTGATTATGCATCAGAGAAACCTTTGCTCGACCAGATAGAGCAGGAGTTTGAGAAATACAGGCTTCTTACTGATGAGGCTGAACGTGCTGCTGCATACAAGGTGATTGACAGTTTGTCTTATGAGGCTTCAAAATTTGCCATCCCTAATGAGTATGACAAACTTATGGCTGCAATTGGAGCGCAGGGTACAAACGCATATACCTCTTATGACCAGACAGTATATGTGGAGGATATCCCGAGCAACCAGATTGAGACATGGGCAAAAATACAGGCAGACCGTTTCAAGAACAATGTCATTAGGGGATTCCATACAGAGTTGGAGACTGTGTATGAGGAGAAGAACATGTCACTCACTCAGGACAGCAGAAGGGTATTGGAAGAGATGCTTGCAAAACTTTTCCCTAACCATCCTTACGGAAAACAGAGCGTACTGGGTACCCAGGAGCACCTGAAAAACCCTTCAATCACAAACATAAAGAACTACCACAAAGAGTGGTATGTTCCAAACAACATTGCCATCTGCGTTTCAGGAGATTTTGATCCCGACAAGATGGTTGAGACAATTGAGAAATACTGGGGTGACTTCCAGCCTAACAAGAACCTTAAAAAACTTGAGTTCCCTCAGGAGACTCCTCTAACAGAGCCTGTTAAAGTTGTAATGGAGGGACAGGAGGCACCGTTCATGTATCTTGCATGGAGATTGCCTGCAGCAAACTCTGAGGATATGCCTGCACTTACAGTAATGGAGAATATCCTTAACAACGGCAGTACAGGTCTTATAGATGTGAACATCAACCAGGCCCAGAAAGTCCTTGGCGGTGCCGGTGGTGGTGTAAATGTCTTTGCAGACCACTCTTGCTTCATTATCACTGCAAGACCTAAACATGGCCAGACTCTTCAGGAGGTTGAGGATCTGCTTATGGAGCAGGTTGAAAAACTGAAGAAGGGAGAGTTTGACGAGTCAATGATCAAGAGTGTGATCAACAATTACAAGAAATATGAGATGTCCTCAATGGAGAGCAATGCAGACAGGGCTGACAAATTTGTAACTTCATTCATCTATGAGATTCCTTGGGCAAATATGGTTGCAGAACTTGACAACATGGCCAAAGTTACCAAAGAGGATGTTGTTGCCATGGCAAACAAATACCTTACAGACGGTTATGTTTCTATCCATAAAGAGCAGGGCAAGGCTCCTCAGACTGCAGCAATCAGCAAACCTAAGATAACCCCTATCCTTACCAACAGGGACAAACAGAGTGACTTCCTTGTTCAGGTTCAGGCAGAGGCAGCCGCTGCCCAGCCAATTGAGCCGGTGTTTGTGGATTTCAGCAAAGACTTGCAGAAAGGTAAGGCAAAGAATGATATTGAGGTACTTTACAAGAAAAATGAGAAGAACGACCTGTTTACCTTGAGCATTCAGATTGACTTTGGATCCAACGACAACAAAGCCATCTCATTTGCTACAGGTTACTTCAATTTCCTTGGAACAGTTGAGAAGACAGCAGCCCAGATAAAGAAGGAACTTTATGACCTGGCTTGTAATGCAGGTGTAAATGCTGCAGGTGAGAAGGTTTATATTGGTGTATCGGGTTTGAGCGAGAATATGGAGGCCGCCCTTGCAATAATTGAGGACAAGATTGCAAATGTAAAGGGTGATGATGCTGTACTTGCAAACTACAAAGGGAATATCTTCAGGCAGAGGATTAACAGCAAGACCAACCAGAGGGCTTGCTACTCAATGCTTACCCAGTATGTAAACTACGGAAAGAACAACAATGCAACAAATGTCCTTTCAAACCAGGAGATACAGGCACTTACATCTGAGCAACTGCTTTCAGAGATCAAGAATGCCCTTGGTTATGAGCAGACCATCACCTACTATGGTCCAATGGCCATGGAGGAGGTTATAGCAATTGTTGACAAGCACCACAACATCCCTGAGAAACTTGAGAAATATCCTAAGAAGGAGGATGTAAAACTCCAGGTTGTGGATGAGCCTAAGATTGTAATTGCCCCTTACAATGCAAAACAGATCTATATGATTCAGTATTCAAACACAGGCAAAGAGGTGTTTGATCCTGCCCAGAACGACTGCATTGTGACTATGTATAATGAGTATTTTGGTGGTGGTATGAACTCTATCGTATTCCAGGAGATGCGTGAGGCACGCGGTCTGGCATACTCCGCAAATGCAAGATATGCTACCCCTGGCAAGAAAGGTGAAACTTATTCGTTCACTACATTTATTGCAACCCAGAACGACAAGATGATGGATGCCATTAATGCATTTGATGAAATCATAAACCAGATGCCACAATCAGAGGCTGCTTTCAACATTGCCAAGGAGAATCTCATTGCATACCACAGGACACAGCGCATGTTGGGAGCAAGTGTAATCAATTATTACCAGAACCTGAAGAAACTCGGGTTTGACTGCAGCGTTGACCCTCGCAAGGCAGAGTATGAGAAGGTACAACAATTCACCCTTCAGGATGTTATAGATTTCCAGAGCGAGGTAATAAAAGACAGGAAGTATGTGATTGGTATCCTTGGAACAGAAAAAGATTTGGATATGAAAGCCCTTAATCCAGAGAAATATGGCAAAGTGGAGAGGGTTTCATTGGAAGATATTTTTGGATACTAACAAATAGTTGCTATCTTTGCGCCGGTTTAAACACAATTAACAAACAATAAAATTTAAAGTCATGGCTTACAAAATTACAGAGGATTGCGCAGCTTGCGGTACTTGCATTGACGAGTGTCCAGTAGGTGCTATTTCAGCAGGTGATATTTACAAAATTGATCCTAACATGTGTACTGATTGCGGTACTTGCGCAAACGCTTGCCCAATGGGTGCTATCGTACAGGCTTAATTTTTAATAAGCAAGTATTTAAGGAGGTGGCTCAATTGAGTCACCTCTTTTTTTGTACATATTTGCCAGACGGCCCCAGCCACGGCTCCCGGCCCCAGCCCCCAGCCCCCAGCCACGGTCCCCAGCCCCCGGTCCCGGCCCCAGCCACGGCCCCCAGCCACGGCCCCCAGCCTTCAGCCCCAGCCCCCAGCCCCGGCCCCCAGCCGTGCGCTTTAGGCTCCGCGCTTGCGGCCGTGTTTTTGCGGCCTTATGCTTGCGGCCTTATGCTTGCGGTCTTGTGCTTTTGGCTTTGTGTTTTTGCCTTGTGCTTCAGGTCTTGTGCTTCAGGCCTTGTGCTTCAGGCCTTGTGCTTCCGGTCTTGTGCTTCCGGCCGTGCGTTTGCGGATCCGTTCCTGTGTTGGTGTGCTGGCGTTGCTGTTGTCTGCCATCTCCCCCGGAGTCCCTATGTCAGCCTCCTGTACCGGCCCGGAGCCCTTTTAGTCTTCCTTTCTGCAGATTAGTGCATTTTTCTGTACCTGCTTTGCAGCATAACTGCTGATTAAGTATTCCTCAACGGCATATGGTAATTCATTGTCCTTACAATACTGTGGCGCAGATATTCCTGGCAGTTGCTCTTAAGGATAACGGCCCCATATCGCCCCGTTGTCCTTAAGAATATTCTTAAAGCCTATTGTAACGCGCATGCAGAGCGTTATTTGCAAATGTGATAAGGATAACGAATAGCATCATCTTTACAGAAGTGATCCAAGGCCAGTTATCTTAACGAATAGTGTGTGCAGGTAGTTGGTACCTGAAGTGTGTGCAGGCAGTTGGTACCTGGAGTGTGTGCATGCAGTTGGTACCTGGAGTGTGTGCATGCAGTTGGTGCCTGGAATGTGTGCAGGCAGTTGGTACCTGGAGTGTGTGCATGCAGTTGGTACCTGGAATGTCTGCAGGCAGTTGGTTTCTGGAGTGTGTACCGGTAATTGGTGCCTGGGAATTGGTTTAAAGAGATGCTCTGAGGATATGCCGTTTGCCGGGAGGGCCAGGGAGGCGTTCAAGGGTGAATCCTGCGTTGCGAAGTGCCTGTTTCACCGTCCCTTTGCTGCAGTAGGTAAGGAGTATGGTACCGGGTGCACATCCTGAGGCAATGGCACGGAATATTGCCTCATCCCACAATTCGGGTTGGGTGGCAGGTGAAAATGTGTCATACAGCACAAGTGCCGGATGGGCGGAGTGTTTTGCTTCCCGATAGTATTCCTGCGTAAGTCCGGCAATGTCTGCACAGGATTTGTGCATAATGAATGTCTCTTCACCTACGGAAATGTCTTCTTCCCAGGGACAATTGTGCATCTGCAGGAAAGTTTCCTTAACCGATTCTGCGGAAATGTCAATTGCATAAATGTTATGGTAAGAGGGTGTCGGTGTATCGGCAAGAGGTTTGTCGGGAGTGAAACCTGCCTTCTCCGCAATTATATTGTGGTAGTTGACTTGTTGTATTTCAGGGAGGGATATTGGGTATTTCTCTATTCCATAGTAGCAGATGCGGGGATAGGGGAGCCCTTGCATCCGCCGCTGTTGTTGCCATACCCATGAGAGGATGCAGTTGAGCCCTGTGCCGAACCCCACATCAAAGATGTTCAGGTATCCTGAATTTTCGCCAGTGGTAGTGCCGGCATTGCCGGAAACCTCGCCGGCTCTGCGGAGAACAGGTGGAAACAGATGCCCCAAGCCATTCTGGATGTAGATATGCTGGGCCTCTGTGTATGCTCCGTTGCGGGAGTGGTATGTTTCGTTGAAACGGGTGAGTCGCAGTGTTGAACTGCCGTCGCCGCTTGTTGTTATATTATGTTCCATTTGTCTGCCTCTGCGGGGCGATGTTTCTCTTTGTTTGCAATGCAAAATTAGGTATAATTGTTTAGAATTGCTATATTTGCGAGTTATTGGCACAGTGTGTGCTTGTGCCAGTAATGGCCCGGTGCATTTGAGTCAATAATGCCCAGTGCATTTGTACCAGTAATGGCCCGGTGCATTTGTACCAGTAATGGCACGGCGCAGATGTGCTGGCAATGGAATGGATTATAAAAACAGTTGAGAAGATAAAGATATGGGATTTTCAGATTTATTGAAGAAGATGTTCGGCTCCAAGGCCGACCGTGATTTGAAGGAGATCAGACCAATTTTGAACAAGGCGCTTGCAGCTTATGAGCAGATTGAGAAGATGTCGGATGACCAGTTGAGGGCAGAGGCCCAGCGCATTAAAAAGGTGATTGCAGACCGCATTGCAGCGGATGAGGCAAAGAAGAAGGAACTCAGGGGGCGTCTTGAGGATATGACACTTTCTGCAGATGAGAAGGAGCGTATTGCAACAGAGGTTGACAAACTTACCAAGAAGATTGATGAGCAGATAGAGGTGGTGCTTATGGAGGTGCTTCCGGAGGCGTTTGCAATTATGAGGTCAACTGCAAGGAGGTTCAAGGAGAATGCAACAATAAAGGTGCTGGCTACAGAGGCAGACCGCGAGTTGAGCACCAAGGCAGATTTTGTTACCATTGAGGGTGATTATGCCATCTGGAAGAATACCTGGTTGGCAGGAGGCAATCCTATTACTTGGGATATGGTCCATTATGAGGTTCAGTTGATTGGCGGTATTGTACTGCATCAGGGCAAGATTGCAGAGATGGCTACCGGTGAGGGTAAGACCCTTGTGGCAACTCTTCCTGTATTCCTCAATGCCTTGGCAGGTAAAGGTGTACACGTTGTAACTGTAAACGACTACCTTTCAAAACGTGACTCTGAGTGGATGGGGCCCCTTTACCAGTTCCATGGCCTTAAGGTTGACTGTATAGACAAGCACCAGCCTAACTCGGATGCCCGCAAGAGGGCCTACAGGGCCGACATTACATTCGGTACCAATAACGAGTTCGGTTTTGATTATTTGAGGGACAATATGGCAATATCGCCTGAGGACCTTGTTCAGAAGAAGCACCATTATGCTATTGTGGATGAGGTTGACTCAGTTCTGATTGATGATGCCAGAACACCTCTTATCATTTCAGGTCCTGTTCCAAAGGGTGAGGACCAACAGTTTATGGAGTTCAAGCCGTTTGTGGAGAGACTTTATACCCAGCAGCGTTCCAATGTTACCCAATTGCTCAATGAGGCAAAGAGACTCATTGCTGCAGGTGACAAGGAAGAGGGTGGAAAGATACTCCTCCGCGCATACAAGGGATTGCCAAAATACAATCCTCTCATCAAATACCTCAGTGAGCCGGGCATCAAGCAATTGCTCATAAATACCGAGAATTTCTACATGCAGGACAACAACAAACAGATGCACCTGATTACAGATGATCTTCTGTTTGTGATTGATGAGAAACAGCGCTCGGTTGAACTTACAGAGAAGGGTCATGAGTTCATTGCAAGGGGAACCAATGACAACAGGTTCTTTGTTCTTCCCGACGTGGGTGCAGAGATTTCTGAACTGGAGAAGATGGAACTCTCTCCTGAGGAGAAAATGCAGAAGAAGGATGAACTCCTTGCAGACTATGCGCTCAAATCTGAGCGTGTACACACCGTGAACCAGTTGCTGAAAGCATACACAATGTTTGAGAAGGATGTTGAGTATGTGATTATGGACAACAAGATTAAGATTGTGGATGAGCAGACCGGCCGTATCCTCGATGGAAGAAGATATTCAGACGGTTTGCACCAGGCCATTGAGGCAAAGGAGAATGTGAAGGTTGAGGCTGCAACACAGACTTTTGCAACCATTACTTTGCAGAACTATTTCAGGATGTACCACAAACTTGCAGGTATGACCGGTACAGCAGAGACAGAGGCAGGTGAGTTCTGGTCTATCTACAAACTTGATGTAGTGACTATCCCAACCAACAAGCCAGTATTGAGGAATGATGAGGAGGATATTATCTACAGGACAAAGAAAGAGAAATACAATGCTGTAATTGAGAAGATTGTTGAACTCAAGAATGCAGGAAGGCCTGTGCTTGTAGGTACAACATCAGTAGAGATATCTGAGTTGCTCAGCAGAATGCTCAAACTCAGGGGTATAAAGCATAATGTGCTGAATGCCAAACAGCACGCATCCGAGGCTCAGGTAGTTGCCGAGGCCGGACAGCCTGGTGCGGTTACAATTGCAACCAATATGGCGGGTCGTGGTACCGATATCAAACTTGGTACAGGTGTGAAAGAGGCTGGCGGATTGGCAATCATTGGTACAGAGAGACATGACAGCCGCCGTGTTGACCGCCAGTTGCGCGGTAGGGCAGGACGTCAGGGTGACCCGGGTTCATCTACTTTCTATGTGTCGTTTGAGGATGACCTCATGCGTCTGTTCGGCGGCGAGAAGATGACCAGAATCATAGACCGTATGGGTATGAAGGAGGGTGAGGTACTCCAGCACTCAATGCTTTCGGGCTCAATTGAGCGTGCCCAGAAGAAGGTTGAGGAGAACAACTTCGGTATCCGTAAGAGACTTCTTGAGTATGATGATGTAATGAACTCCCAGAGGGAGGTTATCTACAACAAGAGGAGGAATGCCCTTTACGGTGAGCGTATAGAGGTGGATGTGAAGAATATGATAGGTGACTATGCAGATATTCTTGCCCAGTCAAAAGATAACTATGATTACGAAGGGTTCTCATTTGAACTTATGAGACAACTCTCCATTGAACCTTCATTTGATGAGGCATATTTCAAGAAGGCATCTGCAGATGATTTGTCGGAGAAGATTGCAGAATCAATAAAGGAGGTTATTGCCAGAAAGACCGATGTTATGGTTAAACAGGCATGGCCAATCATTGAGCAGGTTTACAAGACTCAGGGGGCAACATACGAGAATATTGCACTTCCTGTATCTGACGGTGCCAAGATAATGCAACTGGTAATCAACCTCAAGAAGGCATACGAGAATCAGGGTATGGAACTTTACAGGGCTATGGCTAAATCTGTTACCCTTGTATTGATAGATGAATATTGGAAAGAGCATTTGAGGGAGATGGACGACCTCAAACAGTCTGTACAGAATGCAACATACGAGCAGAAGGATCCGCTCCTTATCTACAAGTTTGAGAGTTTCAACCTGTTCAAGGGTATCCTTGAGAAGAT
This sequence comes from Candidatus Egerieisoma sp., assembly GCA_045592325.1. GTDB lineage: Bacteria > Bacteroidota > Bacteroidia > Bacteroidales > UBA932 > Egerieousia. The sequence continues at coordinate 19,148 of JAZNUM010000053.1, read as the reverse complement.
AAGCAGGGATGTGCTTGCATTCATGACAAGGGCACACATTCCGTTGCGTGGTGGCAATGACGAGATTCCTGTAAGGGAGCAGCAGCAGAGGAAACGCACAGACCTTACAAATATGCGTACAAGCCGCAATGATTTGGTTACCAATGGCGGCGAACCAAAATCAAATGCACCTGTGCATGTAGAGAAGAAAGTTGGCAGAAATGACCCTTGCCCTTGCGGAAGCGGCAAGAAATACAAGAACTGCCACGGTAAAGAGAACTAAAAACTTATAGCACAATATGGAAAACACTTTTGATGTAGCAGTAATTGGCGCAGGCCCGGGTGGTTATGTAGCAGCCATCAGAGCGTCGCAGTTGGGTTTCAATACCGTTGTAATTGAGAAGGCAGAACTCGGAGGAGTATGCCTGAACTGGGGATGTATCCCAACAAAGGCCCTTCTGAAAAGTGCGCAGGTATATAATTATACAAAGCACCTTGCAGATTATGGCGTGGAACTGAGAAATGCAGACGGTACTCCTGTAGAGGCTGATGCTGTAGTTTCATATGCAGACATAAAGAAAGTTGTTGAGAGGGAGAGAGGTGTTTCAGCTCAGATGAGCAAGGGTATTGAGTTCCTCTTCAAGAAGAACAAAATTACTGTAATTAAAGGTGCGGCAAAAGTTTTGTCGGGAAGCAAGGTGGAGGTAACTCCTGTTGAGGAGGGGGCTCCATTTGAGGTTGAGGCAAAACATATCATTGTTGCTACAGGTTCAAGACCTAATTCTTTGCCTTTTGCCCCAATAGATGGTGAGAAGATTATCTCTTACCGCCAGGCATTGGTTCCTGAAACTCTTCCAAAGAGTATGGCAATCATAGGCTCAGGGGCAATTGGAAGCGAGTTCACATATTTCTACCGCTCAATGGGTGTAGATGTTACACTTATTGAGTTCATGGACCAGATTGTCCCTCTTGAGGATAAGGATGTGGCGGACCAGTTGAGCCGCAGTTTCAGAAAGATGGGGATAAAGGTTATGGTGTCAAGCGGTGTAAAGGCAATTGATACCACAGGAGACTTGTGCAAACTTACAGTTGAGACCAAGAAAGGGATGGTTGAACTGGAGGTTGAGAGGGTTCTCTCTGCGGTGGGCGTAATTCCTAATACCAATGGTATTGGCCTTGAGGAATTGGGCGTAGAGATGAACAGGGGCAAGATAGTGGTTGATGATTTCTACCGCACAAATGTGCCCGGCATTTATGCCATTGGAGATGTAATTGCAACTCCTGCACTGGCACATGTGGCATCTGCAGAGGGTATTGCCTGTGTGGAGAAGATTGCCGGTATGGATGTTGCTCCGGTAGATTACAGCAACATCCCTGGTGCTACTTATACCTCACCGGAGATTGCATCTGTGGGACTTACAGAGAAGAAGGTGAAGGAGATGGGCATAGAGTACAAAGTGGGCAAATTCCCGTTCACCGCAAGCGGCAAGGCAACCACTGCGGGTGAAAAGGACGGATTTGTAAAACTCATCATAGATGCTGCTACAGACAAGATTCTTGGAGCGCACCTTATTGGTGCAAATGTTACCGAGATGCTTTCTGGTATAGTACTTGCAAGAAATGTAGGGGCAACCGCAAAGGACATCATTAAGACTATCCATCCTCATCCTACCATGAGTGAGGCAATTATGGAAGCGGCTGCAGCAGCGCACGGAGAAGTTATCCATATGTAGTTTCTTCCCAGCAAACAATTAAAACAGAATGTTATGGCACGACACGAACAACCCCAAATAAATGAGGTGAGCAGAATCTCCTCAGGTACCGAAGTAAGAGGCAGTCTTGTATCCCGTTCAGACATTAGGGTAGATGGGGTGTTTGAAGGTGACCTCATTACCAGCGGGAAACTGGTGGTGGGCGAAAATGCCGTAATACGTGGAAATGTAATGTGTGCAAATGCCGACATCTGGGGAAAGATGGAAGGAGAACTCACAGTAGGTGATGCTGTCTCCTTTAAGGCCAGTTCTTCATTTACCGGTAACCTCAGGACTATCCGTATCTGTATAGAAATGGGGGCAGAGTATTCCGGCAGTTGCCTTATAATAAACGAGGCCGAGTTCAAGACAATCTCCGCCGAGTATTTTCATTAAGGAGAGTGTGGATCTTTGATTTGTGTTATGCTGTACAAAAGTTCAATTTGCAGGTTCTTGCTTATGAGTCTATTGTTCATCTCATGCAGTAATGCAGAGGTGAACAATTCGTATATAGACTTGGATAATCCCGATGAGGTTTCAATATGGGATTTTGCAGATAGTGTCAAGATTGTTCAATTGGAAACGAGTCAAGAGTGCTTATTAAATAGCGTTTCCAAGATTATGTATCATGATGGGATGATTTTTATATCAGATACGAGACAAAAAAAGGTTTTCAAGTTTGATACTTCGGGGAAATATGTTTGTCAGATAGGCATGTATGGAAGGGGTGCCGAAGAGCATCTTTATTTTGAGGATTTTTATTTAGACAAATATAATAATCAGGTAATTATTCAGGAACCGTGGGGTAAGATGGTCTGTTATAATTTTGATGGCAGTTTCAGGGAAAAAGTAGTATTACCTGATGAAATTAAGGCATACAATACGGTTTATGCCTTAAATAAAGATACATTCTTGTTTAATTCAGCAGGAAGTGATTATAATATTGTGTACTATTCAAGAAGCAAAGATTCATTAATTAATAAATTGTATCCTGTAGAAGAAGAAAGGCCATATCTTTTGATAAATAAGAAAGAAATATATGAATTTGAGGGCTCTTTATATTCATATATGCCATTAGATAATAGAATTCTGAATATATCTGGCTCTGACGATTGTAAGCTAACTTATGAAGTTGATTTTGGAAAAGATAACTTTAAAGATACAAAAGTTGAGGCTTTGATAAAATATACGACGGATAACTCCAAGGAGCTGGCTAAAAATAGGAAAAGTGTATTTGATTTGTTGAATATGGATATGGGAATCAGATACTTTTTGAGTTATGTGAATGAATCAGAAAGGTATAGAATTTTACAGTACGCATTTAGAGATGATTATTGGACTGCCATATATGATAAACAAAGTAATGAATATGTTAGTTTTAAACAAACCAAAGAGAGTGTAAGATTGCTTGGTGCTCAGATATATGACAATAAATTGTTTTTGGTTAGTGGCAGATCTATAAGACTACATGGGAAAGAGCCTATCCCTTCAAGTATAGTTCCAGCTACTTCTCTATCTGGTAGGAATAAAGAGTTAGTGGAATCCTATAATCCAGAGGAAGATAATCCGTATCTGGTTATATATTATTTGAAGAAGTGAAAAAGGATAGATTAATACAATTTTTAATAATTTGTGCAACAGTATTATGTATTATTGTTTTGGCTATATTTTAACAAATTGGATGTGGGGAGGACAAAGAGATTTCTTGAGGAGTATGTAAAGGATTTAGTAAAGTAGTATTTTATGAGGAGATTAGTATTTGCCTTTTTGTTTTTGTATGCAATATCTGGGGTGTATGCCCAACAGGAGCAAATGTATAAGGTGGAAATGGGATTGCAGGAGGTGATATCTGTAGCCCATAGCCAGTCTCCTGGGGCAATTTTGGCACGCCATAATTTTATTGTGAGTTATTGGCAATTCCGTACCTATAAGGCCCAGTTTCTCCCCTCATTGAATTTACAGGGTACTTTAGGCAATTACAACAGATCTCTTGTCCCTTTACAAAGCAGTGAGACTGGAGAGATAGGATATCTGGAAAATAATACTTTAAGAAATGCCTTGAGTCTCTCTGTAGATCAGAATATCCCCTTTACGGGAGGTGCTGTATCTGTTATTACTTCATTGGACCGGTTGGACCAGTTTTCACCTTTTGACAGAATTACATATAACTCACAGCCTGTAAAAATTACGTATTCCCAACCGATAAATGGCTTCAATTCCTTCAAGTGGGAAAAGCGTATTGAGCCTAAACGGTTTGAAGTTGCCAAGAAAGAGTATGTAGCCAGTATGGAGGACATTACGGTTTCTGCTGTATCTTATTTTTTCAATCTGCTTATTGCACAAAAGCAGAGAGTAATGAAGGAAGTTAGCCGTGAGAATACCAGACAGATGTACAGAATAGCAAGTGAAAGGTTTGCAATAGGGTCAATTTCTAAAGATGAATTGCTCCAACTTGAATTGAAACTGCTTAACGACAGTCTTGCTGTAGCAGATAATATGGTTGCGGAAATAAATGCAATGCAGAGGTTGCGAAATTTCTTGGGCTATAATGAAAAAGTGGAGATAAGATTGCTTGAACCTCCACATTATGATTCTTTTCAGTTGGATTATGGGTTTGTTATGGATATGTTGCGAACCAATTCTCCTGATATTTTAAACAATGAGATTGCACTTGTTGAAGCCCAGCGTTCTATTGCTCAGGCAAAATCTGCTGCAGGGATTAAGGCATCATTGTATGCCCAGTTTGGATTGAATCAGGTGGGGGACAAATTTGATAATGCTTACAGGTCTCCATTGGATCAGGAGGTAATGGGGTTGACACTATCTCTTCCTATAATGGATTGGGGCTTGGGAAAAGGTAAGGTAAAGGTTGCAAAGTCAAAGGCAAAGGTTATTCAGGCGCAGATAGACCAGTCTATGGGCAAACTCATGGAGGATATTTCTTTGATGGTTATGCGTTTTAATATGCAAGGAGGGCAATGTGAAGTCTCCTATAGGGCAGATAAAGTTGGACAGGAAAGATATAAGACAACAAAAGAGCGGTTTGTCAATGGTACAGTGGGGGTGCTTGAACTGAACAATGCACAGCAGGAGATGGATAATGCGCAGTTGAGATTTTTGAATGAGTTGTGCAATTATTGGGTATATTATTATGATTTGAGAAGGATTGCCCTGTATGATTTTATTGGAGACAGGAGTATAGAGTATGATTTTAACAATATTGTAAATGATTAGATATGAGGAGAATCTTTTTGTATTGTTTTGCTGTTTCGGCAATATTTGTATTCTCGTGTAAAGGTGAAGGAGGAAAGGATGCGACAATGGCTAAGGACAGTTATGAGATAGAGAGGAATATTGTAGATACAATCCATTTATATAAAAGGCCATTTTTTAAGGAAACAGTAAGTAATGGAGTGCTTAAAGGTGCCAGAATTGCCCAATTGCAGTTCCGGTTGCCCGGGATTGTTGATAAAGTCTGTGTAAGGAATGGCTCTGAGGTGAGACAGGGAGATATTGTTGCTGTTCTGAATACTGAATCTTTGGAATTGGAACTTGAGCGTTCCAGACACTCTTTACAGAAGGCACAACTGGACTTGTATGATGCGCTCATTGGTTTTGGATATGGGCGTGATACATTAAATGTACCGTCTGAGATTTTGGGTGTTGCAAAGATACGTTCCGGCTATGCAATGGCCCTTAACAGTTATAATGTTGCGTTATTGAATTACAACAGTGCCAAACTTGTTGCTCCAATCGGTGGTGTTGTGGCAAACCTTTCAATTAATCCATATGAATATACGTCCGGCCCGGTCTGTTCAATTATTGACAACTCTTCATTTAAGGTGGAGTTTCCTGTATTGGAAGCCGAATTGCCATATTTGAATAAGGGACATAATGTTGTTGTACATCCCTTTGCGGATATGGGGAAAAACTATAGTGGAACTATAACCGAAGTAAATCCGTTTGTGGATTCAAAAGGGCAGGTGAAGGTGGTTGCAAAGGTAATTGGAACGGATAATTATCTTATGGAGGGGATGAATGTGAAAATTATTATCCGCAGTAAGGGGGATGAGGTGCTGGTTGTTCCAAAGAGTGCTGTTGTCATGAGGGATGGCTATGATGTCCTGTTTGTATATGATGGAATAAAAAATGAGGCAAGATGGAGGTATGTTGATATTCTGCATTCAAACAGCACTCATCATGTTGTTAGAGGCAGTGAATTGAAAGGTGGTACACTTAAGGAGGGAGAGGCAGTTATAGTTAACGGGAATCTTAATCTGGCAGATGGCTCTCCAGTTGTATTGAATAAAAGGAAATGATAAAGAAACTTGTAGAGAGACCCATTGCGGTAACAATGACCATTATTGCAATTCTTATAGTTGGAACCGTTGCTATAGGGAAATTGCCTGTGTCTCTCATGCCAGATGTGGATATTCCGCAAATAACTGTGCAGGTTTCTTTAGCGGGATCTTCTGCAAGGGAAGTGGATGAGCAGGTCATAAAGCCTTTAAGGCTGCAATTGGTTCAGATACCAGCATTGTCTGACATAACTTGTGAGGCTGAGAATGGTGGAGGCAGAATTAACATGAAGTTCAATTATGATTCGGATATTGATTTGAACTTCATTGAGGTGAATGAGAAGGTAGATAAAGTTTTCTCTTCGTTGCCAATTGGGATGGAGCGCCCTAAGGTAATTAAAGCAAGTGTTACAGATATTCCGGCTTTTTTTATAAATGTCACTTCAAAAGGGAGTTCCAGAGAATTATTCATTGATTTGGGACGTTTTGCCCAGCAAGTGTTGTCAAAGAGAGTTGAGCAAATACCGCAAGTGGCGTTTGTGGATATGAGTGGAGTATTGGGTACAAGAATAGTCATTGAGCCTTATCCTCAGATTCTGGAGCCTTTGGGGATTTCTGCATTGGAAATGGAGAATGCCATTAAGGATAATGATGTGGTATTGGGTAATCTCTCCATAAAGGATGGTCATTACAGATGGAATATCAGTTTTGATTCAAATATTACAGAAAAGGATGATATAGAGCAGATAAATTTGAATATTGGTGGACGGGTTTATCCTTTTTCATACCTGGCCAAAGTAATTGAGGAACCGTATGATGGCAACGGATTGGTTATGCAGGGGGAAAAGAGGGCTGTAACAATGGCAGTTATAAAACAGGCAGATGCCAGAATGCCGTTGCTTAAGGAGGAACTTGAGACATTAATCTGCAATTTTGAAGAGGAGTATCCTCATATTGAGTTTAAGGTTACAAGAAACCAGACTGAACTTCTGGATTATTCTATAGATAATCTTAAGTCCAATATAATTATAGGGGCCATTCTTGCAGTGCTTGTGATATTTGTGTTTATGAATGATTACAAGTCTCCCTTGCTTGTAATGATTACCATTCCTCTTTCGCTGGTAGTCTCCCTATTGACGCTCTATCTGTTGGGGATAAGTATAAATATCATTTCATTGTCGGGATTGATATTGGGATTGGGAATGATGGTGGATAATTCCATTATTGTTATAGACAATATTACACAATTGTGGCAGAGAGGATATTCTCTGAAAGATGCTGTTTCAATTGGGGCAAGGGAGGTTATTGCGCCAATGTTGAGTTCGGTACTTACTACATGTTCTGTATTTGTCCCGCTTATCTTTCTGAGCGGTATATCGGGCGCACTGTTTTATGATCAGGCAATGGCAGTTACGGTTGCGTTGTTCACTTCATTGTTTGTCGCAGTTTTTGTTATACCTGTTTATTATAATTTGATATACAGAAAGGATAAGGTTTATAAGCGAAGCGGCTTTTTGAAGGGAAGTGCAATGGGCCGTGTCCTGAGATGGTATGAAATGGGGCTTAAGTATGCGTTGCGCAATAGAAAACTGGCATGGATTGTATTTCTGTTTATATGCGCCGCTTCGGTGCTCCTGTACGGTATGTGTGAAAAGAGCAAATTGCCGCCTGTTACACACAGTGATGTCATTGTTGATATCGATTGGAATGAATCTGTAGATTTGGCTGGCAACAAAGCAAGGTGTGAACATCTGATGGACGGGACACAAAATATGGTAAAGCATTTTGATATGCTTGTGGGCAAACAGGACTTTCTTCTTTCTCATTCAGGTGACATTACCCAAACACAGGCCAGAATCTATGTTGAGGCATATTCGCCGGAGCAGTTGGAGGAGGTTGAGAATTTTGTGTATGGTAAGGTAAAGGAAAAGTATCCCAAGGCCAAAATCTCTTTCAGTGAATCTGCAAATATATTTAATGTAATCTTTGATGACAATCAGCCTGTAATGGTTGCCATGTTGGGAAGGAAGGATTCAAGGCAACTTATGCCAGACCAATTGAATGATTTGATATTGAGGCTTGCTGAAGAATTGCCTGAGGCACTCTTTGATCCGGTTTTATGGCAGGAGCAGATTGTCCTGATGATAAATCCTCAGATGATGGCATTATATGATGTGACTTTTATGCAAGTGTACAAAGTACTGAAGCGTGCTACCAGGGAGAATACCATAATGTCCATAAAGTCTGGTTCAACAGAAGTGCCTGTGGTTATGGGTAGCGGCGAGCAGCTGGATGATATACTTTCTTTGACCGTAAGGAATGCAAAGGGTGTTGATATCCCCTTGAGATATATAGTGAAGGAGCGCATTGTAAGGGATCTCAAGAGTATTGTTTCCGGCAGGAATGGGGATTATTATCCTCTCAATATTGATATTGATGATGATATGGTGTCTCATGTAGAGGCAACTGTAAGGGATGTAGTTGCGCAGGAGAGTGAGTACACCGTAGATTTTGCAGGAAGCCATTACTCTAACAGACAGATGATAGGGGAACTGGCAATAGTACTTGCTGTTTCATTGTTGCTGCTCTATTTTATCCTTGCGGCGCAATTTGAATCTCTGGTTTTGCCATTGGTAATTATGGCTGAGATTGTTGCAGACTTGAGTGGAGCCCTCTTTGCACTCATTATTGCAGGATCAGGCATCAATATAATGTCCCTTATAGGTATAGTAGTCATGTGCGGTATAATAATCAATGATTCCATACTTAAAGTTGATACTATAAACAGACTCCGCAAAGAGTACAGTTTGAAAAGGGCGATTATGCTTGGTGGTTCCAGACGTCTCGGTTCCATTGTAATGACATCACTGACTACAATCCTTGCCATAGCACCATTCCTTGTCAGGGGAAATATGGGGGCAGATTTGCAGTTTCCGCTCTCTGTAGCCCTTATAGGAGGTATGGTACTGGGAACATTTGTGAGCCTTTTCTTTATACCGGTTTTATACTATACCATTTATGAATAGATTGCCGGCCTTTTCAACAATTCTTGTTTTTGTTGTGCTGAGTGTTATAGGCGCAGCAGTTGTTCCATTGTTGGATGTGAGGTATTCTCCATCTGAAAAGAAGACGGCAATATCTGTCTCCTTTTATTGGAAGGATGCATCAGCAAGGCTTGTTGAGAGGGAAGTGACTTCAAAAATAGAGGGGTTGGCGGGATCTGTTGAAGGTATAAAGCGTATTGAATCACTCTCCAGAAAGGGAAGAGGTTCTGTAACCGTAACACTAAAGGATAAAAATGATATTCAAAGTGTAAGGCTGCAATTGAGCGCCCTTATAAGGCGTATTTACAACAGACTGCCTGACGGGGTTTCGTATCCAGAATTGTCGGTTGCCATTCAGGGAGAGAAGAGGGTGCCGGTAATGGTGTATACCATAAATTCCAATATGTCTACATTACAGATAGGAGAGTATGCGAAGGAGAATATAGTGAATGTTTTGTCGCTTATAGATGGTGTACAATCTGTGGATTTGCGGGGAATCACACCATATCATACACTAGTGGTTTTTGACCCTGCAAAATTGGATGAATGGGGTATATCTACAGGGGAGATAACTTCTGCAATCAATACAGTACTGTCTTTGGGAGAACCTGTCGGGACTGCAGATAATATGACATTGGTGCTCAAGTCTGATATGGGTGTGGAAGAATTGGAAAGTCTGCCTGTTTCATCGGTAAACGGGAGGGTAGTAAGATTGGGGGATGTATGTACAGTAAAATATGCAGAGGAACAGCCTCAGTCCTATTACAGAATAAACGGATTGAATACAATCAACATATCAATTGTGCCGGAGTCAGATGTCAATACGGTTACACTTTGTGCCAGAATAAGAGAGGCTATGGATATGCTGCAGCAGGATTTCCCGGAGAACTTTTCTGCGCTTGCTGTAAGTGATTTGTCAGAGCATATTAAGGATGAGTTGGCGAAAATTATAAGGAGGATTGTAATTTCTCTTGTAATTCTGCTGTTGTTCGTATATGTTTCAAGCAGGAGTCTGAAATATCTTGCTGTAATTGCCGGTTCACTATTGGCCAATATTCTTATCTCATTTATATTTTATGCGTTGTTTGGAGTTCAAATACATTTGTACTCATTGGCGGGAATTACAGTCTCTTTGGGTATTGTAATTGATACTTCCATTATAATGATTTCCCATTACAGTTATTATAAGAATAGGAACATCCTCTCTGCCATACTGGCGGCTCTGCTCACAAGCATAGGGTCACTTTCGGTAATTTTTCTTCTACCTGAAGATATGCAGCTTATCCTTACAGATTTTGCGCAGGTAATAATGATTAATCTGGCTGTAGCGGTATTCATTTCGATACTCCTTATCCCTTCATTGGTAGATGAATATAATATCTCATACAGGAGCGGAAATATCTCCGTGAGATCAGTGAGGAAAATGATTGGTTTTAATGTATTGTATAGAAAATACATTGAAGTTGCCAGGAGGTTCCGGTGGGCAATTCCTGTAATTCTTGTTTTGGCATTCGGACTTCCAGTAGATAATCTTCCCGACAAATTCAACAGTTATAAAAAGACACTTAACGCAGTGTTTGGTGGCTCATACAGATTTTTCAAGGAGAATACGAGAGGAAATATCCATCGGGAAATTGAGAGGCCAACCCTATATATTATGGCCTCGCTACCTCAAGGGTGTACAATAAAGCAGTTGAACGATGTTGTAATGGTAATGGAGAATTACCTTCAGCAGTTTGATGCTATAGAAATGTTCCGCACTCAGATTACCGGTGCAGACAATGCAATCATATCAGTTTCTTTTTTTAAGGAATTTGAAAATACAGATAAGCCGTCAATTATAAAGAGTGCGGTAATATCGAAGGCGGAGCAATATGGTGGAGCGAACTGGACAGTAACGGGAATAGATGAAGGAGGATTCAGCAATAAGGTCCTCACTCAAAGATACACCAACTCATTTAAAGTTAAAGGTTATAATCTGGACAAACTGTATGAGTATTGTCAGGCGAGTGCAGACCGGATTTCTTCCAATTTGAGGGTGAAGAATCCGGTTGTTCATGGATACTTTGGAAGAAATGAGGACAGGACTCAACATGAGTATTATATAGGCTATGACAAATATTTGCTTGAAGGGTATCATGTGGGCTATAGCAATGCTTATAATTCACTAAAGGAGAGGATATATTCCATTAATGTAGGGACTTGTTACAGGAACGGTATTGCTACAGATATAGATCTCGTGTCTGGCAATAGGGAAGATTTTGATGTGTGGAATCTGGAAAATGAGTATTTGGATACAGGGGCGGGAATGGTGAAGTTCTCAAATCTGGGAGATATCCGGAAGAGGAATTCAGGAATCTCAATTTATAAGGAGGACCAGCAGTATACACTTAGTGTGGCATTCAATTATGTGGGTGATGACAGTATGGCTGCGGCGCTTATTGAAAAGGAAACCAAAAGATTGAACTCAAGTATCCTTCCCGTAGGGTTTAAAGCATATGCACCTGCGCGGAACTATGCTGAGAATCTTGCGACAGGTGAAAATCTCATATTATTGCTCATTGTTATAGCAATAATATATTTTATGTGTGCAATCCTTTTTGAGTCATTGCTCCTGCCGTTATTGATAATAATTCTCATCCCTTTTTCTTTTATAGGGGTATTTCTTTCATTTGGGATAACAGGATGCAGTTTTGACCAGGGCGGATACGCTTCACTCATAATGTTGAGCGGACTGGTGGTAAATGCAGGAATATACCTGTTGTGCGAATTCAGAGGCCAGAAGAATAATATAAGGGGATATCTCAAGGCTTTCAACAGAAAAATCATACCAATACTGCTTACGGTAATTTCAACAGTATTGGGCCTGATTCCATTCCTTGTGGACGGACCTGATGAGGTGTTCTGGTTTGCATTTGCTCTCGGAACAATTGGGGGGCTGATCTTTTCGTTGTTGGGCCTGGTGCTCCTCACCCCCGTTTGGGCTATACCGCAGAACAAAAAGAGAGGTTAGAACCTCTCTTTTATGTTATATGTATTTCTTTCCTGGGCGTTGCGGGAGACGAGTTCCGCAATGAAGCCGGTAAGGAAGAGTTGTACTCCAATTATGAGGGCCACAAGAGCCAGGTAGAACAGCGGCTGGTCTGTAACTGCCCTGAATTTGAGTCCCTGTGCCTGGGCCAGTAGTTTTTCAACTATTATCCATACTGAGATGCCTGCTCCAACAAGGAATGTGAATGTTCCTACAAGCCCGAAGAAGTGCATGGGCTTCTTGCCGAAGCGTGAGAGGAACCACAGGCTTATAAGGTCGAGGAATCCGTTCACAAACCTCTCCATTCCAAATTTGCTTACACCGTATTTGCGTGCCTGGTGCTGTACAACCTTTTCCCCTATATTCCCGAAACCTGCATTTTTTGCGAGGTAAGGGATATATCTGTGCATCTCTCCGTAAACCTCAATGTTCTTTACCACAATGTTGCGGTAGGCCTTGAGGCCGCAGTTCATGTCGTGCAGTTTTATTCCTGTAACCTTGCGGGCAGTTGCGTTATAGAGTTTAGAAGGGAGGTTTTTGGTAAGTTTGCTGTCGTAGCGTTTCTTTTTCCATCCGCTTACAAGGTCATATCCCCCCTTCATAATCATGTCGTACAGTGCAGGTATCTCGTAAGGGTTGTCCTGCAGGTCTGCATCCATGGTAATTACAACCTCTCCGTCTGCCTCCTCAAAACCGTGGAACAGGGCGGCGGATTTGCCGTAATTTTTTCTGAAGCATATACCCTTTATATGTGGATTGGTCAGGGCCATCTCCTTAATGAGTTCCCAAGAACCGTCGGTACTTCCGTCATTTACCATTATTATATTATAGGTAAGGCCGGTTGGGGCAATGGCGTCGCCAATTCCCCTTACAAGTTCCTGGAGAGATTCCCTCTCATTGTACAATGATACTACAACTGAAATGTCCATTCTCAAAAAGTTTGTCTTCCCGACAATTTGTCGGGAGGAAATTACTCATTCCCCATCTGGCCGAAAGGGTTCTCCTTTTTTGTGTAAACTGCAATTATTGCGGATGCAATTGCCCCGAATACTATGTAGTAGAAGAGGCTGAAGAAAAGGGTGATTCTTCCGAAATTGCCCATAACCATGTTGATGGCGCTTTCTGAAGTGGAATCGAGGGTGCCCTGCGAAGCCATAGTCTCCTGGGCAATTGAAAATGCCTCATCTATCTGCTCAGGGAAGAGCCACTCAACCTGTATATATCCGAAACATGCACATATTATTGAAGAGAACAGACATACAAGGAATCCGTAGTTGAAACTTTTGCCGTATGATATGGTGTCAAATTTCTCTGACCATTTTTTCATGAACATCCACAGCAGATATATGCAGCCTCCAAATTTTGCAATCCATAGGATGGATTTTATGATGAATCCCTCCGGCTGGAGTACAGATACTGCAAGGGAGTAGATTATTGTTACAATTGAGAGATAAAGTCCGTCCATTGCGGCACAGCTCCATTTGTTGTTCTGATCCATAAATCTTGTTTTTTATGTTTGTTGATTATATATAAACGCATTTAGTGGGAACAAAGATAATAAAAATTTATACCTTTGTAGTTTGTAATGCGAAAATAAACCATGCGTGTGTTGTAAGCACGCTGTAAATTATATAAAAGATATGATTAATGTAACTTTTCCGGATGGAAGCGTACGCCAGTACAATAAAGGTGTAACTGGTTTGGAGATTGCCCAGGGCATAAGCTCAAGATTGGCACAGGAGGTTTTGGCAGTAAGTGTAAATGACAAGGTATTTGACCTGCTCAGACCCATTAACGAGGATTGTACAATAAAATTGCACAAATGGGAAGACCAGGAGGCCAAACAGACGTTCTGGCACTCTTCTTCACACCTTATGGCAGAGGCTTTGCAGAGCCTTTTCCCAGGTATCAAATTCGGTATCGGACCTTCCATTGAGACCGGTTTCTATTATGACGTTGACCTTGGTGACAGAACCATTACCGAGGCAGACCTCAAGAAGATTGAGGAGAAGATGATTGAACTTGCCCGCCAGAAGGAGACTTTCGTGAGAAAGGACATTACCAAGGCTGAGGCAATGGCTACATATACAGAGAAAGGTGACGAGTACAAATGTGACCTTATCAAGGATCTTGAGGACGGTACCATCACTTTCTATACAAACGGAAGTTTTACTGACCTTTGCCGTGGACCGCACATTGTGGATACATCAGTAATCAAGGCTGTGAAACTTACTTCAATTGCCGGTGCATACTGGAGGGGAAATGAGAACAACAAGATGCTTACCCGTATCTACGGTGTAACATTCCCTAAAAAATCCATGTTGGACGAGTATCTGCAGATGCTTGAGGAGGCCAAGAAACGCGATCACCGTAAACTTGGAAAGGAACTTGAACTGTTTGCATTCTCGCAGAGGGTTGGCGCAGGCCTTCCTTTATGGTTGCCAAGAGGTGCCGCTTTGCGTGAGAAACTTGAGAACTTCCTCAAACAGGTGCAGAAACAGCATGGTTACCTACCTGTAATCACTCCGCACATTGGACACAAGGAACTGTATGTAACTTCTGGTCACTATGCAAAATACGGCGCAGATTCATTCAGGCCAATTACAACTCCGCAGGAGGGAGAGGAGTTCCTTCTCAAACCAATGAACTGCCCTCACCACTGTGAGATTTACAAGACAAAACCACGTTCATACAAGGATCTTCCTTTGAGATTTGCAGAGTTCGGTACAGTTTACCGTTACGAGCAGAGCGGTGAGTTGCACGGTCTTACAAGGGTAAGGGGCTTTACCCAGGATGATGCCCACCTGTTTGTACGTCCAGACCAGTTGAAGGATGAGTTCTGCAAGGTAATTGACATTGTACTCTATATCTTCAAGACCCTCAAATTTGAGAACTACACAGCACAGGTATCTTTGCGCGACAAAGTTAACCGTGACAAATATATAGGTTCTGAGGAGAACTGGGAGAAGGCAGAGAATGCAATCATTGAGGCTGCTCAGGAGAAAGGTCTCAATACTGTAGTTGAGTACGGTGAGGCTGCATTCTATGGCCCTAAACTCGACTTCATGGTTAAAGATGCAATTGGAAGGAAATGGCAGTTGGGTACAATCCAGGTTGACTACAACCTCCCTGAGAGGTTCGACCTTGAGTACACAGGAGCCGATGACAAGAAATACCGTCCTATCATGATTCACCGTGCACCGTTCGGCTCAATGGAGAGGTTCGTTGCAGTATTGTTGGAGCACACAGGCGGCAGATTGCCTCTATGGCTTGCACCTGACCAGGTAGCGGTACTCCCTGTAAGTGAAAAATATAACGATTTCGCAAAAAAAGTTTGCGATTTGCTAAATAATTCCGATATTCGCGCCTCAATTGACGACCGTAACGAAACTATCGGTAAGAAAATTAGGGAGAACGAGTTGAAGAGAATGCCTTTCCAGCTTATTGTAGGTGAGAAAGAGGTATCTTCAAACTCCGTTTCTGTGCGTAAACAGGGTGGTGAAGATTTGGGTGCAATGGAGGTAGAGAAATTCATTGCATACATAAGGGAAGAGATTCAGGCACAGTTGGCAAAATAAAAATGATATAGACTTTAACTATTGATAAACAATTTAAAATTAGCGGGAGGACAAATTTATCGCAACACCATTCAAACCTCGTCCAGGGGGATTTGTTAAGAAAACAAATAATGCCCCTGATAATAACGGCTCAAGGGCACAGGCTGGAAAGAAGAAAGATGAAGGCCCAAGAATCAATGAGGAGATCAGATCTCCACAGGTAAGAGTCGTTGGTGACAATGTTCCGGAACAGAAAGTGTACCCTTTGCAGGAGGCACTCAGGATGGCTGCCGATATGGAACTGGATCTTGTAGAGATCTCTCCAAATGCTGAGCCGCCGGTATGTAAGATAATTGATTACCAGAAGTATCTGTACCAGCAGAAGAAAAAGGCCAAAGAGATGAAGGCCAATGCCAGCAAGGTAACCATAAAGGAGATACGTTTCGGTCCTAATACAGACGAGCACGATTTCCAGTTCAAACTCAAACATGCGCAGAGTTTTCTGGAAGAGGGTTCAAAAGTGAAGGCATATGTGTTCTTTAAGGGAAGGTCAATCCTCTTCTCTGAGCAGGGTGAGAAACTGCTCCTTAGATTTGCGGTTGAACTTGAAAACTATGGCAAGGCAGAGCAGATGCCTAAACTTGAGGGCAAGAGGATGATTATGATGATTGCCCCCGTTAAGAAGAAATAGAAACTTTAATTTTATTACTAACTAAAAATATTTAAGCAATGCCTAAGATGAAGTCCAATTCCGGTGCCAAAAAGCGTTTCCAGCTTACCGGATCGGGTAAAGTAAAAAGAAAGCACGCTTTCAAGAGTCACATTTTGACCAAAAAGACAACTAAGCAAAAAAGAAATCTTACTTATTCTGCTGTTTTGACAAGTGCAGATGAGAAGAGGGTAAAAGAACTAATTTTAGCTTAATTATTTATTAACCGGGTGATCAGCAGACCAAGTTTCTTAATGGGAAGAACGCTGACAACCACAAAACATTAAAGTATGCCAAGATCGGTAAATTCGGTAGCATCAAGAGCGCGCCGTAAAAAAATTCTTAAACAGACCAGAGGTAACTTCCTTGCCAGAGCAAACGTTTGGACAGTTGCCAAGAACACCTATGAGAAAGGTTTGACTTACGCTTACAGAGACCGTAAGACCAAAAAGAGAGTATTCCGTGCATTGTGGATCCAGAGAATCAACGCTGCAGCACGCCTTCACGGTATGAACTATTCTCAGTTTATAGGCAAACTTGCAAAGAACAATGTAGATCTTAACCGTAAAGTTCTTGCAGACCTTGCCCTGAACAACCCACAGGCGTCTGAGGCTATCATCAATTCTGTAAAGTAAATAAAATCAAATACAATAGGGGTTGAACACAGGTTTCTTGAGAAATAGATGGTTTAAATTTTCACTTTGGGGAGGTCTTTACCTCCTGTGGGTAATATGGCTCGGAAATTATTGGTGGCTTTTGGGTCTTGCCGTAATTTTTGACATTTATGTTACCAAAAAGGTGAAGTGGGCCTTCTGGAGAAGGAAACCTAAAGAGGGGAGCAAGGCAAACGGCATATTTGAGTGGATAGACGCTCTGATTTTTGCAGTTGTTGCCGCAACCTTCATAAGAATGTTCTTTTTTGAGGCTTATACAATACCTACGTCTTCAATGGAGAAGACACTTATGGTTGGAGACTATCTGTTTGTGAGCAAACTGCAGTATGGTCCAAAAGTTCCTCAGACCCCAATTTCATTCCCTCTTGTGCATAATGTTATGCCAATTGTTGGAGGAGAGTCATACTCAACTGTAATACAGAATGATTACAGAAGGCTTAAAGGCTTCTCCAAAGTAATGAGGGATGATATAACAGTATTCGGATTTCCACATGGTGATACTATCCTTAGAAAGGCACCGATGGATGACTACTACACACATGTAAGGCTGAACGGCAGGGAATACACCCAAAAGATGTACGGACCTGTAGTTGTAAGGCCAAACGACAAAAAGGACAATTATGTCAAGAGATGTGTGGCAGTTGCCGGTGATACACTAAGAGTAGTCAACGGTGAGGTGATTGTAAATGGAGTTCCACAACCTCAGTTTGAAGGGATTCAGAACACCTACGCCGTTTACACAAATGGAACAGCTATCAATCCCAAGATTATTTCTGATTTCGGGATGAATATGGGGGAGATTTGGTATGATCCGCAGATGCCGGGATACCCAAGTCTTCCGCTTACCAGGGCTGAACTTGAGAAAGTGAAGTCTTTGGGAAATGTAGTTGAAGTAAGACAGAATATTGACATATATCCACCGGATTATCCCGATTCACCGGCAATGCTCTTTCCTTTCAGCGAAGAGTTCAAGTGGACAAGGGACAATTACGGCCCTATATGGATCCCTGAGAAGGGCAAAACTATAGAGTTGGACA
The DNA here is from genome assembly GCA_045592325.1 of Candidatus Egerieisoma sp. Lineage (GTDB taxonomy): Bacteria > Bacteroidota > Bacteroidia > Bacteroidales > UBA932 > Egerieousia. The sequence continues at coordinate 1,068 of JAZNUM010000053.1, read as the reverse complement.
CCATAAACTACAAGTTGTACGAGAGGATAATAACAGCCTATGAGCACAACACATTTGAAGTTAAGGATGGTGAGTTTTATATAAACGGAGAGAAGACCGGAAAGTATACATTCCAGCAGGATTATTACTTTATGATGGGCGACAACAGACATAACTCCCTTGATTCCCGCTACTGGGGATTTGTACCGGAGGATCACATTGTTGGGAAGCCGTCAGTCATTTGGTTCTCAACGGATAAGTATAAATCTTTCCCGTCAGGAATAAGGTGGAAGAGGATATTTAAGTTTGTCTAAAAAAAACATTTGTATTATTAAAAAAAAAGAGGGATATTTGCAACCTCAAATTTGAATAATATTAAAAACGTATATATAAGATGGCAAGAGTTTGTCAAATTACAGGTAAAAAGAGAATGGTAGGAAACAATGTTTCCCACTCTAAACGCCGCACTAAACGTGAGTTCGCTCCAAACCTAAGAGTTAAAAAATTCTGGTTGGAGGAGGAGGGTAGATTCGTTACCCTAAAGGTTACTGCAGCTGGTATCAGAAATATCAACAAGAATGGTTTGGCTGCTTCACTTAAAACCGCAGAGAAAAAAGGTTTAATTAACTTGGTATAATATATTGGACTATGGCAAAGAAAGGTAAAGGCAACAGAGTACAGGTTATTCTAGAGTGTACTGAGCAAAGAGAGAGTGGTGTACCAGGAATGTCCAGGTATATTACCACTAAGAACAAAAAGAACACAACTCAAAGATTGGAGCGCAAAAAATATAATCCTTTCCTAAAGAAAGTGACTGTGCACCGTGAGATTAAATAATTTTAAAAACTTTTAAAAGATTTTAAGAAATGGCAAAGAAAGCGGTAGCAACATTTAGTGGTGACAAATCACAGTTGAAAAACGTTGTGAAATGCATCAAAATGGTTAAATCTGAGAGAACTGGCGCTTACGTATTCAACGAGGAGATGGTTCCAACAGCAGAGGTTAAAGACTTCTTCGCAAAGAAATAATTTTGCGTATGCAGATATAAGAGAGAGACTCCAGAAGGGGTCTCTTTTTTATTGTATATCC
>JAZNUM010000052.1:0-23955 GCA_045592325.1 Candidatus Egerieisoma sp. | reverse complement strand
AGAATACTACAATAACAGGAGAATCAAACTTCGACTAAACGGACTGAGTCCGGTGCAATACCGAACTCAGAACATATAAATAATCTATTATAACTGTCCAACTTTTGGGGTGCATGTCAGTGTCCGGGGGTGGACACGCCTCCGCAATCCCTACCATCCTCCCTCTTGAATATATGGCATAAAAAATATAGCTATTCTTTTGGTAGTCAAAGGAATAGCTATTGTTAATGTCGGGATATGAGTCAACGAAGAGCGTATATCGCGCGAAAGACTGCTCTAGATGGCCATTGAGAAGCATGTGCTATAAAGGAAAATACAATGCGAGAATCATTGAGGTGAACCATCGCAACAATGAGCTCCGTGCTATGGCCAGAGAACTGCTGATAAGTAATGAAGGCCTGAGGCATAGAAGCAGGAGACCGATAGAGCCGGAAGCCGTGTTCGGACAGATCGAATATGATAATCACTTCAAGAGGTTCAGTTATAGATGGAAGCGACTCGTAAAGGCGGAGTTCGCGGCAATAGCTGTCGCTCATAATATCGGAAAGATGATAGCAAAAGGCTATTGTGTATGCTCTGAAATGGCGGTAGGGTAAGTTTGGATGGCGTGGCCGCCCGTGGCCTCGTGAACGGGAGGGGCCCATCGCTTGCGATGGGAGGGATGAAGTCGGAACTCGTTCCGACGGAACCAAGCCAAACTTACCCTCCCGCCACTGTTGTCATATCCATATAAATACGAAAGTAGGTGACTAAATCACTTATTAGTCACCTACTTTTTATATATAAGGTAGGATGATTACTCAGCCTGTCCTGCCATACGTTTGTACGAAGCCAAACGAAGTTTAGCGAACTCCTCAGTAAGAGTAAACAACTCGCCTGCCTCTGCTGGGAATGTCTTGAGCAATGAAGCGTAACGTACCTCACCTTTGATGAAGTCCTGGAACTTGCTCCAATCTGGCTCTTTGCTGTCCAAAGTGAACGGATTCTTGCCCTCAGCCTCAAGAGCAGGGTTGAATCTGTAAAGATGCCAGTAACCGCACTCTACTGCCAATTTCTCCTCTCTCTGGCTCTTGCCCATACCGGCTTTAAGACCGTGGTTGATACAAGGAGCGTAAGCAATGATTAGAGATGGACCGTCATGAGCCTCAGCCTCTTTGATAGCGTTAAGGAACTGAGCCTGGTTAGCACCCATTGCAACCTGTGCAACGTAAACATAACCGTAACTCATAGCCATCATACCAAGGTCTTTCTTACGGATCTTCTTACCTGAGGTAGCAAATTTTGCAACAGCACCTGCAGGAGTTGATTTAGAAGACTGTCCACCGGTGTTAGAGTAAACCTCGGTATCAACTACCATTACGTTTACATTCTCACCTGATGCAAGTACGTGGTCAAGTCCGCCGTATCCGATATCGTAACCCCAACCGTCACCACCAAAGATCCACTGGCTGCGAGGTACAAGAACATCTTTATACTGTGCCAACTGTTTGCAGATATCGCAGTTGCAAGCCTCAATCATAGGAACAAGTTTCTCTGCAATCACTTTAGCAGCTTTAGCGTCATCTTTCTTGGTTAGCCACTCGCCGAACAATGCTTTCATCTCAGCGCTGCAGCAGTCGCACTCCATACCTTTAACCATAAGGTTAGCGGCAGTCTCGCGAAGTCTCTCAGAACCTACTCTCATACCAAGACCGAACTCTGCGTTGTCCTCGAACAATGAGTTTGCCCAAGCCGGACCTCTGCCGTTCTTATCTTTACAGTAAGGTGAAGCAGGATATGAGCCAGAGTAGATAGAAGAACAACCTGTAGCATTTGCTACCATCATTCTGTCACCGAACAACTGGGTAATGGCCTTGATATATGGGGTCTCACCGCAACCTGCACAAGCACCTGAGAACTCAAACAATGGCTGTGCAAACTGAGAGTTCTTAACGTTCTGCTCTTTTGCAACAACATTGTCCTTGTAGCCAACGTGTGAGTGCAAATAGTCGAAGTTAGACTGCTCGGCATCCTGAGTAGCAGCTGGCTGCATAACAAGAGCCTTAGTTTTTGCAGGACATACATCAGCACAGTTGCCGCAACCTGTACAGTCAGCAGGGTCAACCTGCATAGTGAAGTAGTACTCTTTAAGAGGACCGTTGCCTTTAACTCTCTTGATTGCAATCGGAGCTTTTGCAGCCTCCTCCTCAGTCATAAGGAATGGACGGATAGCAGCGTGAGGACATACGAATGAACACTGGTTACACTGGATACAGTTCTCAGCGTTCCACTCAGGGATATGTGTTGCAATGCCACGTTTCTCATAAGCAGCAGTACCTGCAGGGATTACACCGTCAGCAGCGTCTTTGAATGCGCTTACAGGAAGGTCATTACCGCACTGTGCATTTACAATGTCAGCTACGTTCTTAACCCACTCTGGAGCCATACGTTTGAATGAATCTGGAACGAACTTGCTTCTTGAGATGTTGTTCCACTCGTAAGGGATCTCTACTTTTACATACTCACCGCCCCTGTCAACAGCAGCGTAGTTCATGTTAACGATGTTCTCACCTTTCTTGCCGTATGATTTGTCAATAGCCTTCTTCATTGCTTTTACTGCAACCTCGTAAGGGATAATCTCAGAGATCTTGAAGAATGCAGACTGAAGGATAGTGTTTGTTCTGTTGCCCAAACCAATCTCCTCAGCAATCTTGGTTGCATTGATGATGTAAAGGTTAACGTTCTTGTGTGCAATCTCAGCCTTAACGTGGTCTGGAATTCTCTTAAGAGTCTCCTCAGTGTCCCACAAACTGTTGAGCAACAAAGTACCGTTTTTCTTGATACCTCTCATAACATCATATTTGCCAAGGTATGAAGGAACGTGGCAAGCTACGAAGTCTGGAGTTGATACCAAATATGGAGAAGTGATAGGAGCATCACCGAATCTCAAGTGTGAGCAGGTGAAACCGCCTGATTTCTTAGAGTCGTAATCGAAGTAAGCCTGGCAGTATTTGTCTGTGTTCTCACCAATGATCTTGATGGTGTTCTTGTTTGCACCTACAGTACCGTCTGAACCCAAACCGTAGAATTTAAGCTCTGCAGTACCTGGTTTTGCCAAACTAATCTCCTCCTGCTGTGGAAGTGATTTGAAAGTAACGTCATCAACGATACCGATTGTGAAGTCATTCTTAGGCTCTTTAGCCTCAAGATTGTCATAAACTGCAAGGATCTGTGCAGGAGAAGTGTCTTTAGATGAAAGACCGTATCTTCCGCCAACAACCTTAACGTTAAGGTCGTGCTCGGCAACCATAGCCTTTACATCTACGTAAAGAGGCTCACCTACTGCACCAGGCTCTTTGGTCCTGTCAAGAACAGCAATTCTCTTTACACTCTTAGGAAGGGCTCTCAAGAAATATTTTGCTGAGAATGGTCTGTAAAGTCTTACAGTAACAACACCAACTCTCTTGCCTTTAGCCATCAGATAATCAACTACCTCTTTAACGGTCTCGGTTACAGAACCCATAGCAATGATTACGTTCTCTGCATCCTCAGCACCGTAGTAGTCGAATGGAAGGTAACGGCGGCCGGTAAGTTCGCTGATCTCACCCATATATCTTGCAACTACATCTGGAACAGCCTCGTAGTAAGAGTTGCAAGCCTCCCTGTTCTGGAAGTAAACGTCTGAGTTCTGTGCAGTACCTTTGGTTACTGGAGCGTTAGGGTTAAGACCTCTAGCACGGAATTTAGCCAAAGATTTGGTGCTTACCATTTTCTTAAGATCCTCAGCGTCAATAGCCTCAATTTTCTGAATCTCGTGTGAAGTTCTGAAACCATCAAAGAAGTGAACGAATGGAACAGAAGATTTGATGGTAGCAAGGTGTGCAACAGCAGCCATATCCATAGCCTCCTGAACAGAAGCAGAAGCAAGGAATGCAAAACCGGTCTGTCTTGCAGACATTACATCCTGGTGGTCACCAAAGATAGATAGAGCGTGTGAAGCAAGGGCTCTTGCTGAAACATGGAAAACTGTAGGAAGAAGCTCTCCTGCAATTTTGTACATGTTAGGAATCATAAGCAACAAACCCTGCGAAGCAGTGAAAGTTGTAGTAAGTACACCAGCCTGAAGTGAACCGTGAACAGCACCAGCTGCACCACCCTCACTCTGCATCTCAACAACCTTTACAGGCTCGCCAAAAATGTTCTTTTTGCCAAAAGCTGACCACTCGTCTACCAACTCAGCCATTGTTGAAGATGGGGTGATAGGGTAGATGGCTGCCAACTCACTGAACATGTATGCCACGTGTGCCGCAGCATAGTTACCGTCGCAGGTAATGAATTGTTTCTCTTTAGCCATTTTTACTGAATTAAAAATTGTATAATTAAGTTTTATGTATTAATCTGATAGTTAATTACTTGTTTTGGAGTAACCAGAATTCCATACAAGTAATGAAAAATCGTTCAAAAATACTAAATAAAATCCAATTTGGGAAAGAAAAAATGACATATTGTCTTCCCGACAAAAAAAAGGTTGGCACAATTTGGCCAACCTTATGGAAACTGTCGGGAAGAAGGTTATTGAATACCCTCTACCTCAGCATCTTTTGCAATTTTTGTGATTAATCCCTGAAGTACCTTGCCGGGACCAACCTCGGTAAAATGGGTTGCACCGTCTGCAACCATGTTCTCTACAGACTGGGTCCATCTTACAGGTGCGGTAAGTTGCACAAGGAGATTTGCCTTAATCTCTGCAGGGTCTGTATGAGGTTTTGCATCAACATTCTGGTATACAGGGCATACCGGAGTGTTGAAAGTAGTCTTTTCAATAGCCTCTGCAAGTTCAACGCGTGCAGGGTCCATAAGTGGAGAGTGGAATGCACCTCCCACAGGAAGTACCAATGCTCTCTTTGCTCCGGCAGCCTTAAGGGCAACGCAAGCCTTTTCAACAGCCTCAACCTCACCGGAGATTACCACCTGTCCGTTGCAGTTGTAGTTTGCCGCAACAACAATACCCTCGGTAGCAGCGCATATATCTTCAATAGTCTTGGCATCCAGTGCAAGAACTGCTGCCATGGTAGAAGGCTTGAGTTCACATGCCTTCTGCATTGCCATTGCACGTTTTGAAACAAGTACGAGCCCGTCCTCAAAACTCATTGCACCTGCGGCAACAAGGGCAGAGAACTCACCAAGCGAGTGGCCTGCAACCATCTCAGGCTTAAAGTCAGGCAGGCACTTTGCAAGTATCACAGAATGCAGGAACACAGCAGGCTGCGTAACCTTTGTCTGTTTCAACTCCTCTGCAGAGCCTTTGAACATGATATCTGTAATTCTGAATCCAAGAATCTCATTGGCTTTCTCAAACATCTCTTTTGCAACAGGATTGCTGTTATACAACTCCTCACCCATACCGGTAAACTGAGAACCCTGTCCTGGAAATACATATGCTTTCATAATCAATAATTTAAAATCCGGCGCAAATATAGTAAAATTTTCAAAACCCGGGGACCGACTTAAGTCGGGGACCGAGTTTTGAAAAAAAATATCAAAGGATCCGTAATTTTTACGTAACTTTGTAGTTTAGGTGAATCTAAGGTCTGGCCCCCATAGTTTAATGGATAGAATTTCAGATTCCGGTTCTGACGGTTGCGGTTCGATTCCGCATGGGGGTACAAAAAACCTCTCTGCAAATATTTGTGGAGAGGTTTTGTAGTTTATTATGACATTCTTCTTGGGAATCTGAATGCTATTGCCACAGCCGCAATGATGCCCAGTGCAAACGGGTAATACAGATACTCCAGGATTGCCATGGCGGAGATTCCTGCCAGGCCGCTGGCCATAAGCATCTGGGCTCCGTAGGGGATGATCCCCTGTATGAAGCAGGAGAAGGTGTCCAGGATGCTGGCAACTTTTCGGGAGTCAAGGCCATATTTTTGCGAGATATCCTTTGCTATTCCTCCGGTTGTGATTATGGCAATTGTGTTGTTTGCGGTGCAGAGGTTGGCAAGGGAAACCAGTGCTGCAATGCTGAATTCGGCGCCCCTCTTGCCGTTGATGCGGGAGGTCATTGAGGCAATGAGGCAGTCCAGTCCGCCGGCGGTGCGGATAACCTCCAGCATACCTCCTGCAAGCATTGTTACAATTATGAGTTCTCCCATCCCTGCAATGCCGCTCCCAATGTGGCCGAGCCATGTAATCCATGTGATTTTACCGGTTGCAAAACCAATTATGGCATTTGTGGCAATGCCGGCTACAAGCACCAGCGTTACATTTATTCCTGCTATTGCCATCCCGATAACCAGTAAATATGGTATCAGCAGCACAAGATTTGTACTCTGGGCAGCCGGAGTGAAATCCACTTCCAACCCCTTGAATATGTAGAATGCTGCAACTATAATTGCTGCAGGGGCGGCAATTAGAATGTTTGCCTTGAATTTGTCTGCCATGGAGCACCCCTGGGTGCGGGTGGCGGCAATGGTTGTATCTGAAATGAAAGAGAGGTTGTCCCCAAAAAATGATCCTCCAACCACAATTGCAGTTATGAACGGGGCGGAGATGCCGGTCTCGGCCGCTATTCCAGTGGCAACCGGAACCAGAGCCACAATTGTCCCCACGCTTGTTCCCACTGCCATTGATATGAAGCAGGATGCCAGAAAGAGTCCTGCAAACAGCAGTTTGCCCGGGAGCAACTGCAGGGTTATGTTTACAGTTGCATCAATTGCCCCAATCTCTTTTGCTGTGGTGGCAAATGCCCCAGCCAGGATGAATATCCAAATCATAAGGAGGACATTCTTGTGTCCTGCCCCCTGTGAGAATATGTTTATCCTCTCCTCAATATTCCCTTTGGCGCAAAAGGCCAGCGAATATGCGGAGGCCACCAGAAACGCCGCTGCAATTGGAACTTTATAGAAATCACCGGCTACAAGTGATGATACCAGATACACCACAAGAAATACTGCCAGCGGAGTAAGGGCAAACCAGTTGTTGTTTTTCTTCATTTCATTTCAAATTGTAAGCGGGTGCAAATATAAAAAGATTCTCCCGATAGCAGGGAAAATGGGTGAAACAAATGTAGCAAGGAGATTGCAATGTATTGAATTGTAGGGTGTTTATCCTGTTTCGGCCGCAACACTCCAGACACCGTATCTCTTTTATTGCAGGATGTGTAAATTTGCTTTCAGAAACAACAGAAGAATGGAACAGATTTACAGAGACACCCTTGAAACCATAGTCATTTATAAATATGACCTGGATGCAATAGTATTTGATTTGCACCAGGCCCAGCAGCGCAACTTTATAATGTATTGTGTGGTGGCGGCACTGGTATTGGCGGTTATTGTTGCGGGGGTTGTACTTATAAGGAAGTACAGGAAGAAAATGGAGCAGGAAAAACTCACAAAGAGATTGCTCAGCCGCCAGGCCGGGAACCTCCCTCTCCTAACAGACAAGGTGAACAAGATCTCAAGCAAGAGCATAAAACTTTCCGCAGCCTTGTATGACGAATTGCAGCAGGCCATAAATGATGTGAAGACTGAGAACAGGAGCGGAATTGTGGATATTGTAAACGATACAGATTTTATACGGCAGTATCCGTTCATAAAGGAGATGGATTTTCTTTCCCCATATGAGAAAATAGTGCTCATATTTACAGAGGAAGAGTATCCTCTGCAGGAAATAGCCTTATATATAGGTTCGTCTGAAGCCTCTGTGAGGGCAATAAAATCAAGGATAAGAAACAAACTGATGCAATCCGGAAGCATCGGAACAAATAAAGGGTTAAAAATTTTAAAAAAGAATCAATCATGAAGAGAATCATTATTATCATGTGTTTGGCGGTGGCTGTTTTTGCCACTTCAAACCAGATGGCTGCTCAGGATAAATCTGAAGATGCCATCCAATACGCACTCGTAGATGAGAAGCCGATGTTTCAGGGGAAAGGCCCTAATGAGTTTACAAAATGGGCATTCATGGAGGTGGTTTACCCTAAAGAGGCCAGGGACAAATATATTACGGGACGTGTAACTCTGGAATTTGTAATTACCAAGGAGGGTAAAGTGACTGATGTAAAGGTTCTCAGAAGTGCACATCCGCTATTGGATGCGGAGGCTGTAAGGGTTGTGTCCAAATCTCCGGACTGGACACCAGGAAAAGTTAAGGGAGAACCGGTTAACGTAAAATATGTCTTCCCGCTGATATTTGACTTGAGGGGATTCCCAAAGGCAGCAGAAGATTCTCTTAAAGAGGATAAACCTGCAGCACTGTTTGCCGTAGATGTAAAACCGAAATTTCAGGGTAAAGAAGCAGGAGCGTTTTCAAAATGGGTTCTGGAAAACCTGAAATATCCGTCAGAAGCAAAAGAAAAGAAATTGGGCGGACGCGTTATAATGTTAATGGTTGTAGGCGCAGACGGTAAGGTAAAAGACATAAGGGTTATACAGAGTTCCGGTTATGACTTCTTTGATGCAGAGGCAATGAGGGTACTCTCTACCTGTCCAGATTGGGAACCGGGTATGAAGGACGGGAAACCGGTAGATGTACGCTATGTATATCCGGTAGTCTTTAAGGCAGATTGACAGGTTTCTCATAAAGGTTATATTAGAGAAATGGCGGCACCAAATATTGGTGCTGCTTTTTTAATGTTACCTTTGTACAAAATTTACAGTGTATGAAAAAGGTTCTTGTTTTACTTCTCTCCATGGCGGTATGCCTTGGGGCTCAGGGGCGCATCAAATTGCCTGCAATCATCTCCGGGAACATGGTTCTCCAGCAGAAAAGTGATGTAAAGTTGTGGGGATGGGCAGATCCGGGTGAGGAGGTTTGCATCAGTACCTCCTGGAGCAGGAAGGTTTATTCTGTGCAGGCAGGTGAGGACGGAAAATGGTCCATTTATATAAAAACTCCAAAACATTGCACGGGGCAGACTTTGAAATTCTTGTCGGGAAGCGGTGAAGAAGAAATTACCGTAGAACATATTCTCATTGGAGAAGTGTGGCTGGCCAGCGGGCAGAGCAATATGGAGTTCTGGACCACCCCAAAGAGGGGTTCTGCATGGATGACAGGCATGAAGGGATGGGAGGAACAGATTGAGGATGCCGAGTATCCGAATGTGCATCTGTTTAAGGTGGGAGAATGTTGGGACCACACTGCACCACATGAGGATTGCCAGGGGCAGTGGGTGGTATGCAGCAAGGAGAACGTGAAGAATTATTCTGCAGTGGCATTCCTTTTTGGAAGGGAATTGCACAAGGCTTTGCAACAACCTGTGGGAGTAATTCTTTGCGCAGTTGGCGGAACACACGCAGAATCCTGGATAAGGGATGAGGTGATGCGCAAGGACACCATCTACAACAGGGTGTACAGGAATTATACTCCCGACAAGATGGCTCCTAAGGGGTATCTGCACAAGGTCCCTGCTGCTGTGTGGAACGGAATGGTGAATCCTATTGCAGGTTATACAATTAAAGGAAATATCTGGTATCAGGCGGAGTCCAATGCATGGAGGAGCGAGGATTATGCCCCAATTTTTGTAGATCTGGTAAATGACTGGAGGCTCCTTTGGGGGCAGGAGAGGCTGCCGTTCTATTATATGCAGGTTGCCCCTTATGGCAGCCTTCCCGGAGGTATCCGGATGGAACAGGCTAAGGTTTGGGAGCGGAAGATGCTGGAAGACATAGGTATGACCACCGCCATAGATGTTGGAGATTCTCTGGATATCCATCCGCGTGAGAAACTCATCCCTGCCCAGCGTTTTGTGGCACTGGCACTGGCAAATGAATATGGGAGGAATGTGGAGTGCTACGGCCCGGTTGCCAATAAGGTTAAGGCTGCCGGAAGCAAACTTGTGGTATCATTCAAGTACGGCAAGGGACTTTTTGCAGGAGATTTTCTTCCCGACAACACTATCTCTCCACTCCCTCAGGGGCTGATGATAAAATACCTTTACATAGCGGGTGCAGACGGGATTTACCATCCGGCACAATCCCGTATTGAGAGGGGCAGACTCATTGCCTGGAGCCCTTCGGTTCCAGAGCCTGTGCGGTTGAAATATTGTACTCCAGATTATTGCAAAGGAAGCATTTATAATAGTGCGGGGTTGCCGGCGTATCCGTTTGAGTTGTCTGCTTTGAGGCCATAAAAACAAGGGGTTGACTTTCAATGTCAGCCCCTTTGATATATCTGTCGGGAAGATGATTACTCAATGAAACCAAGGATTTCACCTTTCTCAACATTGTCGCCCTGTTTTGCAGTGATTGCAACTATGCGGCCGGTGATTGGAGCAGGAACCTCCATTGGACCGAAGTATGCCTCAACGTAGCAAACCGGTTTGTCCTGTTTGAACTCTGTGCCAATATTAGGTGCTGTAGAAACATCAGCAACGTCATACTGCCATAGAACTTTACCTTTAACTGGAGACTGGATAGGTTTGGCATTAGGATATTTTGCAACAAGTGCATCAATGTCAAACTTAGGCATCTCAACAACCGGACGGGTAACGATGATAGGAGCACCTGCTTTTGCTTTTGCAGCCTCAAGGTCAGTCTCAAAACGTTTCTTGGCTATGCCGCTCTTATAGTCTCTATACTGACGCTCGTGCATTGCAAACTCAAACAATTCCTCATCATCCTGGCCTCTATCCCAACCCTCTTCCTTCATCATCTGCTCAAACTTAGGAAGTTCGTTAGGGAACTCATCCTGAGGGTTGCCTGTGTAGAACTCAAGGCCTTTCTCCTTAACAATCTCAATGATCTCTGGAGCAAGTTTGCCAGGAAGTGTACCGGTCTTGCCAAGGATCATGTTCATTGTATCCTTGTCAATTGTCTTCCATCTTGGTTCACCTTTAAGGGTGTGCATCAAGTTCATGAGGGCAGTATTCTTAACGTACTGGCTGAATGGAGTTACAAGTGGTGGATAACCCAAACGAGGCCATACATACTCAACCTCCTGGAACAACATTACTGCAAGTTCGTTGAGGGTAACTTCTTTCTTGCCCTGGTTCCTGAGTGACATGTTGATAGCACCGTGGAAACCTTTAAGGTCTGCCATCATAGAACCCATCATACCGCCTGGAAGACCGCAACCTACAAGAAGTGAAGAGCACTGGTAGTTGGTTGGCTCAATGAAGTAACCGAGATAATCGTCAATGAAAGTCTGGGTAAGTCTTCTTGCCTCCATGTAAGCATCCATGTTGATGTCCTTAACAAGGAAACCTGCATCTTTCAACATTGCCTGGATGGTAATTACATCCGGATGGATTTTACCCCATGAAAGCGGCTCCATAGCAACGTCAATGTAATCAGCACCTGCTCTTGCAACCTCAAGCATAGAAGCTACTGAGAAACCTGGGCCTGAGTGGCCGTGGTACTGAACTTTAATATGAGGATATTTTTTCTTTATCTCTGAAGTAAGTCTGCCGAGGAATGCAGGACGGCCGATACCTGCCATATCTTTAAGACAGATCTCGTCACAACCGTACTCAACAACTTTATCAACAACACCCATGTAGTACTCTACAGTGTGTACAGGAGAATATGTGATACTTAGAGCAACCTGCGAAATCATACCGCCTTTCTTTGCTCCAATAACAGAACCTTTAAGGTTTCTATGGTCGTTCAAGCCGCAGAATGATCTTGCAATGTTTGTTCCCTGTTTTGCTTTAACTTTGTACATCAAGAAACGTACATCCTCAGGAACAGGGTTCATTCTAAGTGCGTTCAAACCGCGCTCAAGCATATGTGTCTGAATACCTGCCTTGTTGAAAGGTGCAGTCCACTCTCTCACCGCTTTATTTGGGTTCTCACCAAAAAGAAGGTTAACCTGCTCAAAAGCACCACCGTTGGTCTCAACTCTATCAAAGCAACCCATATCTACAATAACGGGAGCAATCTCTTTAAGTTGGTGAACCATAGGTACATACTTACCTGATGATTGCCACATGTCTCTGTACAAAAGAGAGAATTTAATTTCGCGTGCCATAAATTTAAATTAGTTTTTATAGTGATTTTATATTCGGTTTCTTATACAATTCACAAATCTAATAAAAAATGTGCTGATTTTTTGAGTTTTTGACAAAAAAATTCATAATTTTACATCCGATAAAAATTTGATAATTTGGCGTAGAAGTTGTGTTTTGTCCCAGGCTTTATTTTGTAGTGAAGGGGGCAGAAGATGCAACTTTTAACTTTTTTGCACAAAAAAGTTGCGCGGAAAGAAATTTTATCTATCTTTGCAGTCCGTTTCGGGGTTTTCCCCTGCGGAAAAACAATATGGTGGTTGTAGCTCAGTTGGTTAGAGCGCTGGTTTGTGGCACCAGAGGTCGTGGGTTCGAATCCCATCTTCCACCCAAAAGCCGATGCAAACGCATCGGCTTTTTTTGTGTAAGACGGGATTCAAAGCAGCTCAGCACGGAGTGCTGGGCGTTTTTTGTTTAATTCTGACCGAGCTTGCTCGGGACGGAAGAAACAAAAATGCCCAAAAATGCCGCAGGCATTGAGCTGCGACAGCCCGGCAACAACAAAGCCCAGAATTGCGTACTACAGGCTTTTAAGGGCCCCCGCGGCGAGCGGAAATGGGAATGCGCAGCCCGCCAGGGCGAGCATAATCCCTCCCAGCGAGGGAATGGCGGAGCCTCAATCCCTCCCCCAGCAGGAGTGGCGGAATCTCGTCCCGTAAACAGCATCTTCAGATGTTATGTCCTTGATGGTTTTTCCTGGAATAGACATTTGTGCAAACTTTTGCCTTAAAAAGACATTTTCTTCTTCCTCGGCAGGAGCCTTTGCCAATGCAGTGCAAAGGCCGGTGAGGCTCCTTTAAAGAAAAAAAGTAGTGTTCAGGCATAATTTGTGTACATTTGTTTATGCAAAAATCAAATTGGTAGCTTATGGGAACTTTAAAACGCTTTTTGTGGAGCCTGTTGGCAGTTGTGGCAGGCGGAATGCTGTTTCATTCTGAAAATCTTTATGGACAATACCGGATTGCGCCAATAAATGGGGTGATATATAAATTTGAAGATGTACATTCTGTTGTTGCCAAGGTGGGAGGACGGTATATCCCGGCAGATCTTGAGGATGCCATTAAGGAGTTGGATAAGGAACTGGATGCAAAGCAGAAGAAGTTTCTCAGGGATTCGGCGCAATTTGTTGATTTGCATTTTGGATTGGGAATGTGGATAAGGAACAACTGGGGTTTGTGGGGCCATTCCAGGCTGCAAAAATATTTTCTCAAGCACGGGTCCTGGGATGCAGATGATATGTCATCAATAATTATAGACGAGTATTTGAATTATTTACAGGGAAAACCATATGAGACCAAGTTGGAGGAAGACCCTGTTGCCAAGCCCAAGTATGAAAACTATAACTTTAATGATGCTTTCATAGATAATCTGAGCAAGAACCGGAAGGAGATGCTGGAGGCCGGGTTTGGTGCTAATAGAAAAGTGAGATTCACTTTCCCGTACGGCTATTCCTCAATGGAGGAGGCAAATGCATATAAAGACAGCACAAATGTTAAGGCACCCGAAGGCTTTATAAGGGATGTGGATTATCTTAATAAAAGGATATTGGTAGAGGTGAAGCAGTCATACTTACCCCAAGGTGTAATCATTTATGACGGCAATCTGAAGGAGATGCCCGGCAAAGTATATGTAAAGAGAAATCTGGAAGAAGGCTCGGAGGATATGGAATCCATTGTGTTCATGAAGAAGGGAGAAAGAATATGGTTCCCTCTAAAAGCAGGCCATTGGGAGGGTGTGGAAAAAAATCACTAGATTTGTACATCATGAAAGAGATACTGGATTTTTTGGCGGAGCTCTCGCAGAACAACAACCGGGAGTGGTTCAATGCAAATAAGGAAAAATACCTTCAGGTGAGGGAGAAGTTTGAGGCGTTTGCCCAGCAGCTGATAGAAAAAATCAGCAGTTGGGATGAGGATGTTGCTGCCTCGCAACTGCAGGTAAAGGACTGTACCTACAGGATTTATCGGGATACAAGGTTCAGCAGGAACAAGGAACCGTACAAGACCCATATGGGCATTTTCATATGCAAAGGGGGAAAGAAGTCGCCCAATGCGGGGTATTATCTCCATCTGGAGCCCCCTGCACAAGATGCTTTTCCCTGCAGTGCTGAGGGTGCCGGATCTCCTTCCAGGGAGGGAGGTTGCGGCTCAGATGGCGCCGCAACCGGGCAGACAGGTGTGGATACTCAGACACCTCTTAGTCAGCAAGGTGTACATACCCAGACTCCTCTCTCTATGGGAGGGTGTTTCATAATTGCAGGTACCTACCGCTATGAGTCAAAAGTACTCCGCAGTATCAGGGATGAGATTTCTGTAAACGGAGATTCTTTTCTTGAAGCAATGGAGCAGGCGCAGCAGGAAGGGTTTTATCCGGAGGAGTCCCAGATGCTCAGGAAGGTTCCTGCAGAGTTCTCCTTTGCTCCCGACAAATGGCACACACTGCTCAGGTACAAGACTTTTGCCCTTATAAAACCTGTGGGGGTGGAGTATGTGTGTACACCGGATGCATTGGACAATATTGCAGGGGATTTCAGAAAGTGCAGCAATTACCTGAAGAAATTGAATATGGCAATAGAGTATGCCTATGAAGAGGAAATCTGACGAGTGAGAATAATGGTGAGACACCAACCGGTGCCTCATTGTTATTTGGGCAGGTATCTTGCCTGTCATTTGAATGTTCCGGGGCAGATCCCGTTTATGAAGTCCCGGCAGGCAATGATGTATTCTCCGGTACATTCCCATACATACTCACTCATGCTGTTGCTCAATGTGCAGAAAGATTGGTAGATTGTGTGTGCATATTGGAGTTTCTGATTGTTGTCGCATTCAAGAGGTGTAAGGAGGAAATATGCTGCCCTAAAAATGTCAAGTGCTTCGGATTCAAAGCCCTGGTTTATGCATACTGTCCCCAGACGGATAAGTTCCTCCATCTTTGAAATGGTTTGCGGAGCCTTGAACAGGTTTCTGGTGTACTCTTCAAAAGTCTCTTTGTCTGTTATTTCCAATTTGCCGTCCTTGGAACATCTTGCCACTTCCTGATAAAAAATTCTTTTCATGATATGCTTCACGGTTCTCTTGTCGCGTATTGCAAATCTATATCAAAAAACAATTTCAACAAAGCGTTTGCCTGAAAAATCCAAAAACCATAATTTTGCAGAAAAAGGAATTTATGAAGAGGCATATAGGTTTGTGTTTGTTGCTGATGGCAGTTTCCATCTCGGGCGTGCTGGCCGGGCAGGCAGGTGCCGTCCGGGCAGAGATTTGTAGTGGGGCAAGAGGCTGTATTGTTGAGGCAGCCAACGGAGCTCAGCAGGAGGAGACTCTGCAACAGGAGGAGGTTGAGCAACAGGAGGCTGGGCAACAGGAGGCTGGACAGCAGGAGGCTCGGCAGGGAAGGAAATTGACATTCAGGATTAATGACAGTATCCTTTTTGCGCCGGAGTTCCATGCGTACAAGTACGGCAGAATCAACAATGATAAAGGGGAAGGCAAGAGATGGTTCAGACGCTTCACAATAATGCACATTTCAGATATTCATTCCAATTTCTCACAGTTGGAGGAGGCTTTGCTTGTTTCTGCAGACAAGGCGGATGTGGTGGCCAATACTGGTGATGATGCCCATGGAAAAAGGGCTGCGGATGCTCCGCACGTAAGGGAAGTGCTCGATGCTACAAGTGCCGCAGTGAGAGGCTGCAACAGATGTCCTTATTTGCAGGTCCCGGGAAATCATGATGTTACAGGAGTGGCAAAGCAGGAGTATTTCAATGCTATTAGTGCCATGGTGCAGGAGTTCAATCCTGGTGTTGTGTGGGGGAACCGTGAAGGTGGAAGGTCTTATGGATACGTGGATTTCATAAATGGGGACAATACCGGAAATTTCAGGATAATAATGCTTGATCCTTTTGATTATGATGATGCCCAATTTGAAAACCCCTACAAGTATATGTCTGCAGTGTTCAGCCAGAGGCAGGTTGACTGGTTTGCAGATGCCCTTGCAGATGCTGCGGCAAAGGGGTATCATGTTGTGACCATGATGCATTACTCCTTTGGGGATGCTGAGGTTTTCAATGAACAGACTGCTAATCCCGACGCATTGTTCTATCAGGATCCCTTCATGATTCCCGACATCATAGATGCCGTGCAGCACAGGAAAAGGTTGTGCAGGGAATACAAGGATTTGTCGGGAATACAGAATGTGAGGATTGACAGGGATTTTTCCCAGGTGGGTGACCTTGATTTTGTGGCCCATCTGTTCGGCCATATCCACAGCAAGAACGATTACCGGTGCCGGAAAAGTGACGGTACGGAGTATGATATCCTCATGTTGGGGGAATCTGCGATAGGTTGGCCTGGAACTGCCCTGAACAGGATTTATATGGAGGAGAGTACAATAAATGACATCTCATTCTCGGCCCTGCATATAGATGTAGTTGAAAAGGCGGTCTACAGAGTTTCCTATGGTGCATACAGACATTATAATGATCCGTCTGTCCAGAGGACAAAAAGGATACCTTACAGATTCCCGTTATAAATCTTTTATCTATTTTTTATACATTTGTATTTTACGGCAATATTACTGATTGGTATGGAGAAGCAAAGGTTTACAAGGGAAGATTTCAGGGAAGCGGCAAAGGGGAAAATTCTCATTCTTGACGGTGCTATGGGTACAAGTATCCAGCAATACAATCTTTCTCCCGACGATTTTCTCGGGGGCAAGGGGAATAATGATATCCTGAATCTCACCAGAGAGGATGTTGTGGAGAGTGTCCACAGGAAGTTTGTTGAGGCCGGAGCAGATATAATTGAAACGAATACTTTCAGCGGAAATGCCATTTCCCAGGAGGATTATGGAGAGCAGGAAAGAGTATATGAGATAAATTTCAAGGGGGCGCAGATTGCCCGCAGGGTGGCTGATTCTGCAGGACGCAGGGTTTTGGTAGCGGGAAGTATGGGGCCTACAGTCAAGTCCCTTTCCCTCTCACCGGATGTAAACAATCCACAATATAGGGATGTCACATTCCAGCAGATGGCTGATGCCTACAGGGAACAGGTGGAGGCCCTTATTGATGGCGGTGTAGATATTCTGCTGGTAGAGACAGTATATGATGCCTTGAATGCCAAGGCAGCTCTTTATGCCATCTCTCAGGTAGATAAGGCAAAGGATGTGCCGGTGATGGTTTCGGCAACTGTAAATGACAGGAGCGGCAGGCTCCTGAGCGGCCATACATTGGATGCGCTGTATATTGCATTGAAACACTATCCAATTGTGAGTTTTGGAGTGAACTGTTCATTTGGAGCACGTGACCTGGCTCCTTTTATAGAACGGATGCAGGGACTTCCTTGTGCAGTGAGCATATATCCGAATGCGGGGCTCCCCAATGAGATGGGCCAGTATGATGAGTCTCCCGAATATACGGCAAAATATATAAGGGAACTGGCGCTTAAGGGGTGGCTGAATGTGGCGGGAGGATGTTGCGGTACAACTCCGGAGCATATTGCGGCAGTAGTGGCGGCACTTGAGGGGGTGGCTCCAAGGAGTTTTGCAGAGGATATGGAGGCCGGCAATGAATACGATATGTATCTCTCCGGAATGGAGAGCCTGAGAGTGAACAGGCAGGAATGCAATTTTGTGAATGTGGGGGAGAGGACAAATGTGGCTGGAAGTGCCAAGTTCGCCAGACTCATAAGGGAGAAGGATTATGCACAGGCAGCGGATATTGCCCGTAAGCAGATAGAGGGGGGAGCAACAATAATTGACATAAATATGGATGATGCAATGCTCAATGGTACAGAGGAGATGGCTTCGTTCTTGAGGTACATTTCCAATGATCCTGATATTGCAAAAGTTCCTTTTATGATAGATTCCTCAAACTGGGATACCATTGTTGCCGGATTGCACAATTGTCCCGGACGGGGTATTGTGAATTCTGTGAGTCTCAAGGAGGGAGAGGAAGAGTTCATCCGTAAGGCAAGGACAATAAAGGACCTTGGTGCCGCAATAATTGTGATGGCATTTGATGAGCAGGGGCAGGCTGTTACATATGGGAGAAAAATTGAGATATGCAGCAGGGCATACAGGCTGCTCAGGGAGAAGGTAGGTTTCAGTGCCAATGAAATAATATTTGATGTAAATATACTTGCTGTAGGTACCGGCATTGAGGAGCATGACAATTATGCCGTTGATTTTATAAGAGCGGTAAAGTGGATTAAGGAGAACCTCAAGGGGGCAAAGACCAGTGGTGGCGTTTCAAACCTTTCTTTTTCATTCCGTGGGAACAATACGGTAAGGGAGGCAATGCATTCTGTTTTCCTTTACCACGCAATAGCGGCAGGTCTGGATATGGCAATTGTAAACCCGTCCATGCTGCAGGTTTATGACAATATTGAACCTCAGTTGCTCAGACGGGTTGAGGCAGTGGTGCTCAATGATATTGCCATCCTGGGGGAGAATGCCGGCAGATATGCAACCCCAACGGAGGCGCTTATTGAACTGGCGCAGGAGATAAAGGCTGGGGAGATGGCGGCCAAGGAGGCTGCAGCAGGAGGAACTGCACCTGAGCACCAGAAGCAGCAGTGGCGAGAAGATCCGCTTGAACAGAGGATAGGATATGCCCTTGTAAAAGGTGTAACTGAGTACCTGTATCAGGATATTCAGGATGCTTTGCAGGTGTATGAAACACCTGTCGGGATAATAGAGGGACCTCTTATGCAAGGGATGGATAAAGTTGGAGATCTTTTTGCCGAGGGTAAAATGTTTCTTCCGCAGGTGGTAAAGAGTGCAAAGGTAATGAAGGAGGCGGTGGCAATACTGCAACCTTATATACAGGAGCATAACAGGGAACAGGGGGTATCAAGGCAGGATACTGTGGTTATTGCCACAGCAAAGGGTGATGTGCATGATATAGGCAAGAACATAGCATCTATAGTTTTAAGTTGCAACAACCTCAATGTTGTTGACCTGGGGGTAATGGTGGATAATGCAGATATTGTGGAGGCAGCCTTCAGGAACAGGGCTTCGCTCATAGGGGTGAGCGGCCTCATTACCCCGTCTTTGGAGCAGATGGAGAATTTGTGCCGGATGCTTCAGGAGAACAGGCAGAGGATGATGATGGAGTTGGGTTACCTTATTCCCCTTATTGTTGGTGGGGCAACCACATCGTCTGTACATACGGCCGTAAAACTTGCCCCTCTGTATGACGGGCCGGTAATCCACGGTGGTGATGCATCCAGAACAGCGGGAATAAGCAAGAGGCTTCTGGGAAGTGGCAGGGAAGAGTTCCTCATGGCCCTGGAGCAGGAGCAACAGGGGATAAGGGATGCGTATGCCGCAAGGAAGATAAAATATTACACCGTAGAACAGGCAAGGGAGATGGCGCAGGATTTTCTTCCCGACAGTTTCATTCAGCCGGAGGGATACGGCGAGGATAACCTTACCGTGAGGGACCTCCCTTTGAATGAACTCCATGATTATATAGACTGGAATGCATTCCTGAATTTCTGGGGTTTCAAGGGGAAACTTACAGATTTGATCTATCGGGAAGATGAAACGGGAAAGGAGGCGGAGAAGATTTATGAACAGGGGATGAACCTCCTTGGTGAGGCAATGGTTGGAGGAGAGTTCAAGGCATCTGCCATTGTTAATTTCTACGAGGCGGCATTTGCCGTTGAGGATGGGGAAGATACAATATTGATATATGACAAGCCGGGTGGGGAGGTGGTTTCCAGATTCCCTATGCCTCGCCAGAGGAGGGAAGGGAGCGGTTACCGCAGTATTGCGGATTATTTTCCAAAGGCTTCTGAAGGGAAGTGGTCCGTAATAGGGGTATTTACGGTTACTGTAGAGGATTTGAGGGAGAATGAGTTTGACCACAAGTCATTTGAGTTCCTGCTCAGGCACAGCATATGCGCCCGCCTTACAGATGCCCTCGCATCCTGGGTTCAGGACCAGGTGGCAATGGGACAACACCTTATAAGGCCGGCATTCGGCTACCCTGCATGCCCTTCGCACCAGTTGAAGAAAATAGCCTTTGACCTTACAGATGCCCCGGAAAGACTGGGTGTGTCCCTTACAGAAAGTTATGCGGTATATCCCGCAACAACCATCTGCGGATTGCTTGTAGCCCATCCGCAGGCAGAATATTTTGGAGTATGAAAGTGATAGATATTCTCAAAGGAGACCACAAACCTTTTGCATCCTTTGAACTTGTACCCCCATTGAAGGGTTCTGATATAAACAAACTGTACAGTTCCATTGAGCCGTTGATGGAGTTCAACCCTCCGTTTATAAATATGACGGCCCACAGGGATGAGATAGAGTACCGCCGTACTCCCGACGGGACATTCAGGCAGATTACCGTAACAAAACGCCCCGGAACAGTGGCTATAGCGGCGGCCATTATGAAGAAGTTCAATGTTGAGGTGGTTCCGCATGTGATTTGTGGCGGCTCTACAAAAAATGAAGTTGAGAACCTCCTTTTAGATCTCAATTTCCTTGGAATACAGAATGTGGTGGCATTGAGGGGAGATGCCATTCCGGGAGAGAAATATTTTGCCCCTACACCGGGAGGGCACAGGCACAGCAATGAACTGGTGGAGCAGATTGCCAATATGAACAGGGGACAATATCTGGATGACACATTAAAGGATGTGGTGCCGACAGATTTCTGTGTAGGAGTTGCCGGGTATCCCGAGAAGCATTGCGAGGCAGCCAATCTTGACATTGACATTGAGTATCTGAAGAAGAAGGTTGACAGTGGTGCCGATTACATTGTAACCCAGATGTTCTTTGATAACGGGAAGTTCTTTTCATTTGTAAAGAGGTGCAGGGAGGCGGGAATTGCAGTTCCCATAATTCCGGGAATAAAGCCCATTTCCACCCGCAGACACGTGGAACTGTTGCCGCAGGCGTTCTCAATAGATATTCCTCAGGAACTGATGAGGGAACTGGTAAAATGTACCACCAATGAGGCAATATACAGGTTGGGCATTGAATGGGCCACACTGCAGTGCAAGGAACTTCTTGAAGCCGGGGCCAGGGCGGTCCATTTTTATACTATGGGAAAGGCAGATAATGTGAGGGAGATTATAAGGAAAGCTTTTTAGATAATTAAAACGTATAATATGAAATTTACATTTTATCAGACAAACAGGACCTCTTCAATTTTGAGAGGAGTCATAACCATAGCAATGGGCATATGTCTGCTTTGCTGGCCCGATTTCACTGCCGGGCTCATTGTAAAGCTTATTGCAGGATTCCTGCTGGCAATAGGGTGTGTCACACTCTTTTCGGCAATTGCAGCAGCATCCAGGACAAAGAGTCCAATACCGTTGCTGGTGGGGATAAATGTTGCAGTGTATATGATTTTTGGTCTGCTGGTTTTCATGTTCCCCAATTTCTTCCTGGGACTTATAGCATTCCTGTTTGGTGCAGTGCTGCTTGTGGCAGGCATTTCTCAGATTGTAGGGTTGTACAACAGTTCAAGATATTCACACATATCGGGAGGATTGTATATAATACCTGCTTTGCTTACACTTTGCGGAATATCACTGTTTTTCTCCCCAACAGCATCAACCCAGATGCTTACAATGATTTTTGGCGGTGCGGTAACCCTTTACGGTGTATCGGAACTCATTGCAGTGTGGAAACTCAGAAAAGCATCCGGCAACCCTTCTGAACCTGATGAAGGGGAGTTTACAGATTACGAAGAGGTATAATATCTCCTAATATATAAAGTATCCTATAACCCCACCTGCAATTATAAGCAGGATGGGGTTTATTTTCAACCATTGGCTGGCAATGAATGCTGCTGCAAAAAGTACCCAACTGGTCCAGTCTATGAAGTTCTCCTTTGTAATGAGTATTCCTGCGGCCGCTCCAATCATTCCAATTACAACCGGGCGGAGTGTCTTCATAAGCGAGGCAAAAACATTGCTCTTTTTGAACCTGTTGTAGATTTTGCAGATTGTGAGGATTATGAGGAATGATGGGAGACATACAGCAAATGTTGCTGTAAGGGAGCCAAAAATGTTGCCGCTTACGGCGTATCCCACATAGGTTGCGCTGTTTATGCCAATGGGGCCAGGGGTCATTTGGGAGATGGCTACCATATCTGTAAACTCCTGTGCTGTAATCCACGCATGGTTTACCACCACCTCATTCTGTATAAGGGAGAGCATTGCATATCCTCCTCCAAAGGTGAATAGGCCTATCACAAAAAATGTAAAGAAGAGTTGCAGATATATCATTTCCTTTTCCTCCAGGTTGTTACAGTTGTGAATATAACCCCAGTTACCAGCAATATATATAGTGGTGATACATTAAGGAATACTATAAGCAATGCAGTTGCAGCAGCCAGTATCCCTGTGTATATGTTCAGTTTGGCCTTTTTTGCCATATTTACCATTGGAACTGCAATAAGGGATACCACCACCGGCCTTATACCTTTGAATATGCTTACAACGGCAGGGTTGTCCTGATATCCGGCAAAGAACATTGCAATCAGCAATATTATAAGGAATGAGGGTAGGGCGCTTCCAAGTGTTGCCACTATACTCCCTCTTGTCCCCCTTAACCTGTATCCCAGGAATATAGAAATGTTCACAGCCAGAATTCCGGGTGCAGATTGTGAAATTGCCAGTACATCAAGGAAGTCCTCTTCACTTATCCATTTGTTCTTCTCTACCACTTCCCTCTGGATAATGGGAATCATGGCATATCCTCCACCTATTGTAAAGGCACCTATTTTGGCAAAGCAGGTAAATATTTTAAGGTATATGTTCATTGTACTGCGTTAATGGGAACGCAAATTTAAAAATTTTTTCTTTTTGTAAATCAGTGCGTTAAAAAAATATTTGCAAAATTTTTTCAAAAATATTTGGAGAATAAAAAAAAGCCCCATATCTTTGCAACCCGTTTGAGAAACGAAGGTGCTCAAGCAGATGAATAAAGTTCATTGAAAATACTGAAAAGACAAGCAGCATAGTCAATAGACTATGATCTTAAAGAGAATATCTTTAAGAGAGCGTAAATTCCTTTGGAAACAAAGAGACGAGTTACAGGAGCAAGAAATTTAATTGAGATATATACAATGAAGAGTTTGATCCTGGCTCAGGATGAACGCTAGCGGCAGGCTTAACACATGCAAGTCGAGGGGCAGCGGTATGTAGCAATACATAGCCGGCGACCGGCGCAAGGGTGCGTAACGCGTGAGCAACATGCCCGTCACAGGAGGATAAACCATGGAAACGTGGCCTAATACTCCATAGTATCAATCCCAGGCATCTGGTATTGATTAAAGCTACGGTGGTGACGGATTGGCTCGCGTGACATTAGCTAGATGGAGAGGTAACGGCTCACCATGGCGACGATGTCTAGGGGAACTGAGAGGTTAATCCCCCACACTGGTACTGAGACACGGACCAGACTCCTACGGGAGGCAGCAGTGAGGAATATTGGACAATGGATGGAAATCTGATCCAGCCATGCCGCGTGCAGGAAGACGGCCCTATGGGTCTTAAACTGCTTTTGTACGGGAGCAATAAGTTCTACGCGTAGGACGATGAGAGTACCGTACGAATAAGCATCGGCTAACTCCGTGCCAGCAGCCGCGGTAATACGGAGGATGCGAGCGTTATCCGGATTTATTGGGTTTAAAGGGTGCGTAGGCGGTTACTGTAAGTCAGTGGTGAAATTTTAGTGCTTAACATTAAAAGTGCCATAGATACTGCAGAGCTAGAATGGGGATGCTGTATGCGGAATGTGTAGTGTAGCGGTGAAATGCTTAGAGATTACACAGAACACCGATTGCGA
Source organism: Candidatus Egerieisoma sp. (assembly GCA_045592325.1). Classification (GTDB taxonomy): domain Bacteria; phylum Bacteroidota; class Bacteroidia; order Bacteroidales; family UBA932; genus Egerieousia. Next base: position 164 of record JAZNUM010000052.1, on the reverse strand, counting down.
AAGCAGCTCACAAACTCTTATCGGACGCTGAGGCACGAAAGCGTGGGGAGCAAACAGGATTAGATACCCTGGTAGTCCACGCCGTAAACGATGATTACTCGTTGTTGGCGATAGACCGTTCAGCGACCAAGCGAAAGCGATAAGTAATCCACCTGGGGAGTACG
>JAZNUM010000051.1:0-56165 GCA_045592325.1 Candidatus Egerieisoma sp. | reverse complement strand
GCCACTAGAGTCATCACTGCAAGACGCAATGAACGACTAAGACTTTTGTGAATGAACATAAAATAAATTTTAGGTTAATAAATAGTGTTTACTGTAAGTTTAGTTTCGTAGTAATAAACTGCACAGAAAAAACGGTGGTTTTTTCCATACAATAGGCAAAGGTATATATTTTTTCAAATCAAACAAAAAAAAGCGAGGATTATGCAAGGTTCAGCAGGGTTTTTCTAACACTATTTTGTCAAAAACTTTGCAAATTCTGATAAATTGATATCCCATGAGTGTAATTAAAAAATGGCATGGATTCCCATTTTCCATGCCACTGAAACCAATGTCCTGGTGCGTTAAAATTAGAGCTGTAAAACCTGTTCCATTGTCAGCCCAGTAGATAAAACAATAACATCTGCGGATATTTCCGAATTTTTAAGATTCCTTGCCACTGGAATTTTCCCTTCTTCCCTGCCTTGTTTATGGGCAAATTTAATGTAGTTACGTATATCCCTCTCTGTTTTCATTGCTTGTATATATTCTTGTTGTTCATCCTGAAATCCGATAAAATCCTGTCTCTCCCCTTCAATTCCGGCAGACAGAAATTCATTATACTTATTATATATACTAGATGCTCTTTTTCCATAATTTGTTTGCCGGCATCTGTCCTTTGAATCAGACTTGACATAGGCCTCTCCCGGCTCCTCCAACCAATAACGGAAATATTCTTTCATTTCTATATAATATTTTGGCAGAAACTCTTGTGAGTTCCAACCAAAACCAGTCCTTCCCACAATCATTCCTTCGGTTAAACAATCAGCACGCAAAATAGAAATATTTTCCCATACACCTTTTCTAAAAGAGAAAAAGTTGCTTCCCGACAGATAAAAATCTGACTTTTTACGCTATTCCTGATTCTTGTTCCTGATTGATCATACCAAGGTACAGTTTAAACCACCCTCAAAACCGAACTCATAAGAAGTAGTCATCTCAGGTTTCAAGTAAGAAACAATTATATTGTGGAGGCTAAGGAGTATGCTCCAACTATAGACAAAAAAGGCGGTCTCAAAATGAGGCTGATCGTAAACGGACGTATGATGAGAGGCACTTATCAGATTACTATGAGGAACAATACCAACGTTGCTGATGTAATCTTTACTCCGTCGGGAAAAAGCCCAATCAAATTCCAAGGGCCTATTGTGCCGCTCAAAGGCGCAAACTATTACAAAAGGTCAAATCCTATGTAATAAAATTCAGGGGTTCTAAAAAAGGAAAGGGAAGGTCTGAAAGAACCTTCCCTTTTTATTTTATAATGGGGAACAATTATACATTAAAAAGGAAGTGCATTATGTCTCCATCCTGAACTACATACTCCTTACCTTCCACTCCGAGTTTTCCCGCTGCACGGCATGCCGCCTCAGAACCATAGTGTACATAATCTTCATATTTGATTACCTCCGCACGTATGAATCCCCTCTCAAAGTCTGAGTGGATTACACCTGCTGCCGCCGGGGCCTTGTCTCCCTTGTTGTAGGTCCATGCTCTTACCTCAGGTGCTCCGGCTGTAAAGTATGTCTCAAGGTTAAGCAGTGCATATGCGCTCCTGATGAGTCTTACAACACCGGATTTCTCCAGACCTATCTCCTCAAGGAACATCTGCCTCTCCTCATAACTCTCCAATTCTGCAATTTCAGACTCAATTTTGGCAGCAATTACAAGTATCTGGGCATTCTCATCCTTTACGGCCTCCCTTACCTGCTCCACATACTGGTTTCCATCTTTTGCGCTGTTTTCATCTACATTGCACACATACATTACAGGCTTGTTTGTAAGAAGGAACAGTTCTCTGGCAAGTTTTTCATCTTCTGCGTTATCAAAAACGACAGTCCTTGCAGATTTGCCCTGCTCCAGAACCTCCTTGTATTTTACAAGGATATCATACAGTTTCTTCGCATTCTTGTCACCTCCTGTCTGAGCCTGTTTCTGCACCTTGCTTATTCTGTTGTCAACAGTCTCAAGGTCTTTCAACTGCAACTCAGTATCAATAATCTCCTTATCCCTCACAGGATTTACAGAACCGTCAACATGTACAATATTGGGATCATCAAAACATCTCAAAACATGAAGGATTGCGTCGGTCTCCCTGATGTTTGCCAGGAACTGGTTACCCAAACCCTCACCCTTGCTTGCACCCTTTACAAGTCCGGCTATATCAACTATCTCCACAGTTGCAGGAACAACCCTCTGTGGTTTCACTATTTTCTCAAGAACTTCCAGCCTGTCGTCGGGAACAATGGTAGATCCAATATTGGGTTCAATTGTGCAGAAAGGGAAATTTGCAGATTGCGCCTTTCCGGAACTGATACAATTGAAAAGTGTAGATTTGCCCACATTTGGCAAGCCTACTATGCCGCATCTCAATGCCATATATCTAATTTTTAAAATTTTAGGCTGCAAAAATAGGGTAAATTTTACGCTGGTGCAAGGCAGGAAGGAGAAAAAGAGGTAAATTGCAAAAAATTGGACTATGAAAGAGATACTTCTGCTCCTTGTAATGTTCTGGAATGTTGAGAACTTCTTTGACACTTATGACAACCCATCTACAAACGATGAGGAATTCACCCCTATGGGGGACAACCGGTGGTCATGGAAAAGGTTTGAAAAGAAAAGGGATGATATTGCCAAAACCATTCTCCTTGCAGCGGATTCATATGGAGAATATCCGGCAATAATAGGGCTTTGTGAGGTAGAAAACCGTTTTGTACTGGAAGAACTTGCAGAGAACACACCCCTTGCCCGGGTAGGATACTCCATTCTGCACAAGGATTCTCCCGACAACAGGGGAATAGATGTGGCACTGCTCTACCGGGAAGAGGTATTCACCCCCCTGAAAGAAGAATACATTGCATGCAGTTTCCCCACCAGAGACATCCTGTACACAAAAGGGGTAATTAACGGGCTTGACACCATACACATTCTGGTAAACCACTGGCCCTCCAAACGGGGAGGTGAAAACTCTTCATCCATGAAAAGGATGCTCGTTTCACACACTGTACGGCATGTAACCGACTCCATTCTTTCTACCAACTCCAATGCCAACATAATCCTGATGGGAGATTTCAATGATACATACACCACCCGTCCGCTGGAGAACCTTGAGCCTCTGGTAAATTTGTCGGGATGGGCAACTGGAGGAGAAGGAACCTACAAATACAGAGAAGAGTGGAATATAATTGACCAGTTCCTGGTATCAGGCAACCTCCTGCAAAGAGAGGCTGCTGAGGGTGAATTCACCCGGCAATGGATATATTGCAAAAAGGAGATGGAGATTTTTGCTCCCGACAATCTTTTATGTCCCGACGACACATACATGGGGGTAAAACTCAAAAGGACGTTCATAGGACCGAGATATGCAGGCGGGGTGAGTGACCACCTTCCAATACTGCTTAAACTGTACGTTGAAGAATAAGAAAAGGGCAGCCTGGGGCTGCCCTTTTTGTAATACCTTATATACTTTTCTAGAAGAATTTATATCTCTGGTCCTTTACACCTGCATTCTCAAGAAGGATTACAGGAACAATGTTCTGTACTCCCGCAAAAATCTGCTGGTTTCTTGCTTTGGCATCATCCTCAGTATAGAAAGCACCTGTCTCCTTGCCTTTGATTGTAAAGTAATAAACTCCAATCTCACCAACAACAGGACCTACAAGTGTATTCTCAGGGGCACCTGCAATTGCACCAATGAATTTAGGATCCAACTGCTGTGCTGTAAGTGAAGAGAATGCAATTCCCGACTGGTTGCTTACAGTAGTTCCAAGTTTCTCTGCAGCCTCCTCAATTGTAGAAACGCCCTCCAACTGAGCTTTTGTCTCTGCAGCTACCTTCTCACCCTTCTTCTGCATCATAAGGAATGTCCTGATAGTAGGGGCAATCTCATTATAAGGGGTATAACCCTCTGGATGGATAGCTTTAAGGCCTACAACAAAGAAATATTTGTTGTCAACTGTAATGATAGGAGAAACGCTTCCTACCTCATTCTCATTTGCCCATCTTGAAATCTCCTTGGTGTGCTGGTAGTTTGCCAAAGTCTTGGCACCAGGAAGCACTCTCAAAGCAGGATATACAGATACTCCGTTCTCTTTAGCCACTGCATTGAATATCTCAAGGTTACCCTCAGCCTTTGATGCAATGTCATTAGCCTTTGCATAGTAATCTGAATAAGTTGCCTTGCTTGCCACAGCCTCCTTTACAAGAAGAGCAACCTGCATCTTCTTCATAGGTTTGGTAGCATCTGTAACCTTAACAATATGTGTTCCGTAAGATGTCTTTAATGTAAATACATCACCTTTCTTTGCAGTTAGAACAGACTCCATACCAGGAATCATATACTGCTGTGTCATCCAGCCCAAATCGCCGGCTTCTGCAACATTAGGATTGCGGTCGGCAGAATACTCTGCAGCCAACTGAGCAAAGTCACCTTTCTTGGCTACAGCCAAAAGACTGTCTGCCTTAGCCTCTGCGGCACCTTGCAAAAGGATATGTTTTACAAATACTGAATCAGGCAACTGTTTGATGTCAATAACCTTTGCTGCAATGAATGTATTCTCCTGCTGGAATGGAGGAAGAGTCTCGCCAACTTTTGCCTTTGCAGCAAAATCCTCAAGCTCAACAGCAATTGTCTTAAGGTCACCCTCCTTATAGAAATATGGGTTATAAGGCTGGTCTGAATTTCTTGCCAGGAAGCTCTTCACATTCTCCTCTGAAACGAACTCATCGTAAACCTTCTCCATATCCTGCTGTGCAAGCTGGATATCCTCCTCAGAAGGGACAACCTCGAACACTACATACTCAAGATCCCTGCTCTCAACCTGTTTGAAGGAGTTCTTGTTCTTCTCATAATACTCCTTAACCTCACTATTGTCAACAGTAATTGTTGAATCTACAGCGAAACCGAAAGGTTTCACAATGAAATCGACATTATATGAAGTATTGTTCTCTGCAATTGCCCTGTTAAGCTCTACAGGACTCATAAACATGCTCTTCTCCAACAATGAGAGGTATTTTGCAACTTTCTGGCTCTTTACAATGTTGTCCTCAAGATAATTCCAGTACATTCCCAACTGTCCTGTCTGATCCTGGGAAATGGCCTGCACAAACTCAGCAACCCTCTGTCTGCTGAACTGTCCGTCCTCACCAATGAAAGAAGGGTCCGAAGCAAGTACCGGAGAAATATTGACACCCTGTGTAAGGTCATAAAGTTCCTCCTCGCCAAGGGTTATGCCTGCAGCCTCTACAGCAGGAACAAGTACTCTCTCAGTAATCTCATTCTGCCATGCAGTATTGTTTATTAACTCCTGGGTCTGCTCATCTGACGATGAACCGTTGGTCATCTGGAAAATCTGTGAAAGATAATCAACCTTCTGCTGGTACTCCTGATAAGGAATACCCTCTCCATTAATCTCTCCTACATCATATTTTGAAGAGAACATTGACATAGCACTCTGAAGAGTTGACGGGTCAATGATGAATGATAACAACGCAACAGCAATGAGGACTGTAATGAGAGCCCCCAGTTTAACGCGTATTTTTTCTAGTAATGCCATTTTGTATTATAATTTTAAGATTTTTTCTAGCAAAGTGCGAAGATAGTAATTTTCTGCCGAATACAGCAAAAAAACTATTTATGCATCACCTTCACACTCACAGTCTCTATCTTGTTCTTGGTTGTTGTAAGTATAGTAAATGAGAAATTATCCACCTCCACAACCTCCTTTTCGCCAGGAATAGCCTCATTGAAATACATGATAAGCCCGGCAAGGGTCTCATATGCATCATTCTCCGGAAGATCAAGATTATATTTCCTGTTTATCTCCCCAACCTCAAGTCTTGCAGAAAACACATATTCATTCTCTGAAACCTGCTTTTCAATGAACTCCTCCTTGTCAAGTTCATCATTAATATCGCCAAATATCTCCTCAATGATATCCTCAAGGGTAACAATGCCGCTGGTTCCTCCGTATTCATCACGGACCACGGCAATGGAACTCCTGTTTCTGGTAAAATAGGCAAGCAGGGTCTGTGCACTCATCTCCTCTGAAACATATGTGACTGTACGCAACACCTCCGCAATGCTTCGGGGCTTCTCATCCTCATCAACAACCAGCAGATCCTTGGAATGGACATATCCAATAATGTCATCAATATTCTCCCTGTAAACGATAATCCTGGAGTAGCCCTGCTCTACAAACAATTTTGCAAGTTCATCCACGCTATCCTGAATGTCAAGGGCAGTTATCTCAGTCCTCGGAATCATACACTCCCTCACCTTTACCGATGAAAAGTTCAGTGCATTCTGGAAAATGACCATCTCACTCGGATGTTCATTCTCCTCCTGGTCATCGTCGGAAGAAACCTCACCTGAAAGGAACATGAGATCACTCTTGTCAAACAGAATCCTGTTTGTCCTATGCAGGTCCTTTACACCAAAAATTCTCAGGAACCTTCCCGACAACTTATTGGTTACAAATGTTATAGGATAAAACAGATAGTAAAAGAAAATGAAGAGCCAATACAGGGACGAGAAAACGCCATTAGGATTGAGCCTACTGAGCGCCTTTGGCAGATATTCCGCCGTAACAAGGACAATAAGGGTAGCCACAATTGTATCAATGGCAAGAATACCTCCAACCGAATCTGTTATGAATCTCTCAATAAGGGGATCCAGGATTTTTGCGACAGCCATACCATAGATTACAATGGCAACATTATTTCCTACCAGAAGACAGGAAATCACCTCTTCCGGATTCTTTATGAACCAGTCCATGACACGGGCATATGTCTTCCCCTGCTTACGGTCCAGCTCCACTTTAAGCTTATTTCCCGACAAAAATGCTATTTCATAGCCGGAAAAAAAAGCCGAGAACAAAAGCGACAAAAAGACTATAACAATATTTCCTTCCATAACTATCTCCTCACCGGTCCTATAAAATTGACCGTATCCACATAAACTTTGGTGGAATCCTGTCTTATTATTCCATAACTGTCAAAAGGTCTCATAATATTGGCATTGCGGGCCCTCTCATCACTGTCCAGACCATACCCCTGCATAAATCCCTGCGGAGTAAACATCTTTACAAAACAATGGGTAAAAATACGCCCTTTCTCCCTGTCCCAATAAAGGGTGTCGGTCTCAAGCCTCTCCCCTTTTATGAAATTTGAAATGACAACATTGCCAAATGCCTCCCATTTCTCCTTCTTCTCTTTCCCCTCTTTCATAACAGTATGCCTGGCTATTTGTGACTTTATCTGTGTCTCAAGCAATCCCTCTTCATTGTAGGCATAAACATCAAAACCGCTTGGAAACAGTTCGTATGAAACAGTGTCACTTTCAAATCTTTGCAGTAACTGAGCCTCCATCCTCATCTGCAGAACACCATCCTTGGTCTGCACTGCATTCATCCCTTCCACAACCTGCACCGGTACTTTGGAAAGATCCACCGGATCTGTCTGTTCTTCCCCCTTACAAGATATAACAAAGGTAGTAACCGCAAATGCGATTACTACCATCTGTATAATTTTCATATTGGGAAATCCCCTATACATTACTGCAGAACACTATTTTATAGTTCTTACAGTTGTGGTTGCACTCATACCACCGCAAGAAATTGTATAAGACTTGCCATCTGTAAGGTCATACATGAAGGCATCCTCAGTTTTAGGAAAATACTGGCGGTAAGTAGAGATAAGCTTGTTGGCCTCCTCTGCCAAAGTCTCGTCTGCTGCTTTTGCCTTGTTAAGGTAATCTACAGCAACCCAATATTTAGCCCTGTTGTCCATCTCGTTTGCAGTACATTTCTGACCAGCCCAAACGTTTGCAACAAGAAGGTTTGCCTTACCTGCCAAAGAAGGATTCTTCTCAGCAGCTTGTCTTGCACATGATACAGCCTTTGCTGTTGAACCGTTCTTGAAATTGTATGCTGCAAGCTCAAACATAAGCTCACCGTCTCTAAGCTCATCAGACTCCTCACTTGCAATAGCCTCCTCCATGAATTTTACTGCCTCAGCTACATTATCCTTGCTTGCATGCAGCTTGTAAAGGAAATATGAAGAAGTGTGTGAAGGCTCCATCTGATGCAATGCAGTAACCGCTTTAAGGAACAACTCAGAATTTACACAAACTGAATCTGCACCCAAAAGGCTTACGATAGGTTTCACAACATCAACATTTGTAGGCTCTGCCTCAAATCTTGGAGTAAACACTGCAATAAGATTGTCGCAAGTTGCAACACCGCTGGTGATGAATGCATTCTCAAAAGCAGCCCTTGCCTCTTTTATTTTCTCATCTGCAGGGTTTGCCTTAATCTGCTCATCAAGATAAGCTGAATACTGGGTGTATGCCTTAAGCACCATCTCACCTTCAATATTCTGTTTCTTGAACATCTCAATAGCATTGTCCATATAGGAAACCAACAAATCCGCTTTAGTACTTGGACCTGTAAGTGCAATTACATTCTCAATGGCCTGAAGAACCTTCTCAGGGGCAGTATTGCTGTAATATTGAATCATATCATACGCAATATTCTCAGTTGCAGCAACCTTACGTTTAGGGTAATTTGCAAGTCTGGTCTCATTAACCATCATAATTGTGTCAATATAACCCTGTCTCAACTCGGCATTTTTACCTGCCTGGCCAACCAACTGTTTGTACATTCTTCTTCCATGAAGATAAAAGTTCTCGCTGGCTTTAGGAGGACAATACTTCAAAGCACCTCTCCACTGGGCAACAGCCTCATTCAAGTTGCCTTGTTTCATATAATCCTTGTAGAAATTAAGGAAACTTACGCATTGTGCGCTGTCTTTACCATATTTGCCCTGTGCATTGGCAGAAACAGACATGCCAATGAATAATGCAACTGCCAAAGTAAAGTAAACATGCAATTTTTTCATAATCTCGTGTTTAATTTATATATGTTTATTATTAATTATATTTTCTCTTTATGAACCACATGTCGTGCAGGTTGAGATTTATGTTGAACTGAAGGTATCTCTCCCTTACAAGATTGTTTTCCAATGACCCCCTCTGTCCAAAATCAACCGACCAGGTAAGGGCATTGTACCATCTGAAAACCGGTAAAGACATACCGAAGGTAATACCGGCAGCATCAATTTGGTTCCCTCCTATGCTCAGATAGGTCTTATCATAATAGGCACCGAACCTGTATGTTGCCCTTTTAAGGTAATATCTTATATCATACCTGTTTGGTATAAACTCAAATCCTACTCTGAAAGAACTGTATGTCTCAGGTTTGAAATCAACCCCCGGAGTCTCACCAAAAAACGAATCACCCCAATTCTGTCTCACATAATCAAATCCTACCATCCATTTGTCCTTTTTCTTTACAGATACACCAAATGCCAGTTCAGAAGGGATCTCTACCTTATAATTGTCCACTGCATCCATTGATATGGTATCAACAGGTGTTCCGTTCATATCTACAGTTGCAAATCTTGTGTAATTGCCATCAAGATTTGTAGCAAATCTGTAGGTTGCACCGGCTGTAAGTACAGTATTCTCTGCAATATCCCTGAAATACTGTACACCCAATCTTCCCGACATGGTATTCATATCATAATCCCAACCGGTACTGATATCCCTCATTGTCATATCTGTATCGAAAACAACATTGCTTTTTCTTGTAAGGGCACCAAAATAGTATATCATCTCCGCTCCTACAGACAAATTTGGAGTCACATTCATTGCTGCTCCCAAGAACAACTGGCTAATGCTTCCTGTACCATATTTCTCATAGGTAATGTTTCCATATTTTGAGATTATATCTGCCCTTGTTTCGCTTTCCCTGAATTTGTAGCCAATGTTGCTGAATGGAGTAACTCCTACAATGAATGCCGATTTCTTGTAGATTGGAACTGTAAAAATCAGGTTCTGCATATTTGCAGTATTATATCCCGACTCCACATTTCCGTCTGTATTGAAAAAATTCTTCTGGTTCAATCCAAAATCCAACATGAACGACAACGTATCCCTCTCCGTAATTGAAGCAGGATTAAGATAGTTTATGTATCTGTTATCCCTCACACCAACTCCAATGCCACCCATACCGCGGTTGAATGAAGTGCCTTGTTTGTCTATATCTCCCAAACCGAACAGTGAGTACGGAGTGTAGGTTCCCAAAGCATCGGTACTTTGAGCACTTGCTGAAGATCCAAGCACAATGAGGAACAGTGCAATCAGCGAACTCTTTAATATAATATCAATTCTGTACATAATAATCTGCTATTAAAGCCAACCCCACCAGAACAAGATTAGGAATTACAAAGATGGAACTTTTGAGTTTTTCTGCAAAATAAAAAGAGTCACCACCTGTAAAAACCACTGTATGGTCTGGATATTTGTTGATATAACCTTCTACTTCAAATTTCATTCCTAAAACTACTCCAGCTTCCAAAGCTTCGGCAGTATTTGTCCCGAAATCACAAATTTTCTCCCCTGGAGTTATCATAGGCAAACGTTTTGTAAAGGTATTGAGGGCCCTGAACCGGCTTCTCAAGCCCAATGAAATGTTTCCTCCCGAAAAAACTCCATCCCCACTCACAAAATCTACTGTAAGTGCTGTGCCAAAGTCAAACTTTATACAATCCTTACCTGGGAAAAGCATTGCAACTGCAAGTGCCCCCGCAAGCCTGTCCGAACCCAGCCTGCCAGCCGGAAAACCGAACTTGAAATCTATAGGCAGCCTGACAGATGAATCCAGTACAACAAGTTTCCTGCACTTTGAAGCCAATGCCTTCTGCATGTGCGGATCATCTTCCCTTACGGTTGAAAGGACAATTACATCAATGTCACTTTTTCCAATTACAGAGAGGATAAAATCCAGAAGATTATCATTGGAACTTTTATATATCTCCCCTATTTCACCCTTGCTGCCAAATGCAACCTTACAGTTAGAATTGCCTATATCAATAAGTAAATTTGTCACTGGCATAACACTTTACAAGTCTGCAAAGATAGAAATTTTCATTTTAAACACAATATTATATCCTTTTTCTATTGTATTTACCCCCTTGATTTTGAGCAATAATTTTTTATTTTGCTCACTTACCTGCATATTGCCGTGCGCTGCATTTATATAGTTGAGTATTGACGCAAAAACAGGAGAACTGTAATATGGCGACTGCTGATTGCCTACAAAATAGGCCAGCATTACATTATTCTTAAGCACAATCCTTTCAAAGCCAAGACTTATTGCCTCCCTTCTCAACCTTACCACATATGTAAGCTGTACAAGTTGTTCAGGCAGTTCTCCAAACCTGTCTTTAAGGTCTTCAATAAACTTGTCAAGAGCCTCCTGTGAAACAATGGCATCGAGTTCCTTGTAAAGCCTTATCTTTTCAGATGTTATGGAGATATAACTGTCGGGAATAAGAAGTTCCATATCGGTATCTATGGTGCAGTCTGTAACATAATCCTGCACTGCGCTCTTCCTGAGAGCATCCCTGTACATCTCCCCATTCTTTACACCCTTCTTTGCCTCCTTAAGGTCCTTACCTGCTGCACCCTCTTCCTGTTTTATCTCCATAAAGGCTTCGGCCAGAATCCTTTGGTAGGTTTCAAAACCCATATCTGCAATAAATCCGCTCTGCTCCCCACCAAGGAGATTTCCTGCACCCCTTATATCCAGATCCTGCATTGCAATGTTGAATCCGCTTCCCAAATCTGAGAAGGCCTCTATTGCCCTGAGCCTTCTGCGGGCATCATCCGTAATGGATGCCATTGAAGGGACTATAAGATAACAGAATGCCTTCTGGTTGGAGCGTCCAACCCTACCCCTTAACTGGTGCAGGTCGCTCAAACCGAAATTCTGAGCCTGGTTTATTATTATGGTATTGGCATTCGGTATATCTATACCGTTTTCCACTATGGTTGTTGCTATGAGTATATCATAATCTCCAGCCATGAAATCAAGTACCTTCCCTTCAAGTTCCTTTGGATCCATCTGTCCATGACCGACACATGTCTTTATACCGGGACATATTCTCCTTATTATATCCTCTACAGCCAGAATATCTTCTACCCTGTTGTGCACAAAATATACCTGACCTCCCCTCTCCAATTCATAGTTTATGGCATCCCTTATTATATCTTCATTGAAATCTATAATCTCCGTCTGTACAGGCAATCTGTTTGGAGGAGGTGTATTAATGATTGAAAGGTCCCTTGCCCCAAGAAGAGAAAACTGTAATGTACGTGGAATTGGCGTTGCAGTTAATGTAAGTGTGTCAACGGAAAGTTTGAGCTGCCTTAGACGTTCCTTTGCTGCAACACCGAATTTCTGCTCCTCATCAATTATCAGAAGTCCAAGATCCTTGAACTGTATCTCTTTGTTCAGGAGTCTGTGAGTACCTATTACAATATCTGTCTTTCCGCTTTTAAGATTTTCTGAAATCTGCTTTATTTCCTTAGTTGTCTTAAGACGGCTTATATATTCAATATTGCAAGGAAAATCCTTAAGCCTCCTTTTAAATGTCTTGTAATGCTGGAGTGCAAGTATTGTCGTAGGAACCAGCAATGCCACCTGTTTGCCGTCTGTTGCCGCCTTGAAAGCCGCCCTTACCGCTATTTCTGTTTTTCCAAAACCTACATCACCGCATACAAGACGGTCCATGGGATAATCCCTCTCCATATCCTCCTTTACCGCCTGGGTTGTCTTCAGCTGGTCTGGTGTATCTTCATACATGAATGATGCTTCAAGTTCATGCTGGAGATAACTGTCGGGAGAAAATGCAAAACCCTTTGCCTGCCTCCTCTCGGCATACAGTTTTATAAGGTCCTTTGCAATATCCTTTACCTTGTTTTTGGTTTGGGTCTTGAGTTTTTCCCATGCTCCTGTACCTAACTTATATATTTTGGGAGGTGCACTCTCTTTGCTTTTATATCTGGAAATCCTGTGTATTCCATGTATTGATACAAAGATTACATCATTATCCTTATATATAAGTTTTATGGCCTCCTGTACCTTTCCATTGAGGTTAGTCTTCACCAGTCCTCCAAATATACCAACTCCATGGTCTATATGCACAATATAGTCACCTATCTGGAAAGCACTCAACTCATTAAGTGTAAGTCTTTCACTTCTTGGAACTTCTCTTTTTATCTTTACTCTATGATAACGGTCAAATATCTGATGATCCGTGTAAAGACATGTTTTTGTTGCTGTATCTACAAAACCAGTATGGACAGAACACAGAAGTTCCGTAAATTTTGGAACATTGTACCCTTTTTCTTCTCCATTATGGGCAAAAATATTCCTCAATCTCTCAAACTGCCTCTCATTCTCACTACTTATATATATGGTATAGCCTTCCCTTATCTTCTTGTCTATATCAGAAAGGAGAAGTCCGAAATTCTTGTTGAAAGAGGGCTGTGGAGAAATACCGAATTCTACACTCTCCACATTTTCCCCTTCTATATTATTGAAACTTATTACTTTATTTGAAAAGATATTCTCCCTTACACTATCATATTGTTCTCCCTGGAGCACAGATATATCATTTATCCATACACTGCAATTCCCCTTCCCGACAAATTCAAATACATCTGTTCCCTCCCCCTGTTCAAGTTCCTCTTCATATATATTTGGAAATATCTCCACTTGCGGCATTTCCTTTAATGACCTTTGGGTATTTGTTTCAAATTCCCTTATACTTTCCACTTCATTTCCAAAGAAATCTATCCTGAAGGGTTTGTCCGAAGAGAATGAAAAAACATCAATAATACTTCCTCTTAGCGCAAACTGACCCGGCTCCCCCACAAAATCCACCTTTTCAAACTTGTATTCCTGTAGTGTTTCCTTTATGAATTCATGAGTAACCAATTCCCCTTTCTTTATTGACAATATGTTTTTTTTCAACACTTTCCTGTTGGGAATTTTCTCATAAACTGCTGCCGGATATGTAACAAGTATTATTTGCTTTTCCTTACTTTTGCCTGTAATAAAACCATTGAGCACACTTATTGCGGCACTTCTTTGAACTTTTTGCGAAGAATCTTTTATAGTGCTTATCCTATTGGAAACAAGATTGGAAGATGTAGGAAAAAAGAAGACATTTTCCTCCTCCATAAGATTATAAAGGTCATTGGTAAAAAATTGGGCCTCTTCTTTTGTATCCATTATTGCTACAGTAACACCTTTTCCTGCAGCCCCTGAAAAAGCAAAAGATTTGGAAGAACCGTAAAGCCCCTTTACTTGAACTTTTGTTGTAACATTGTTTTCCAACAACTCAAGAAGTTCTTTCTGGGAATTCTGGGCAGTGAATTCAGATAAAAGAATATTGTTTTTCATATGCCCTGCAAAATTAAATCAAGTTTTTAACAATACATATAAAAACCTGTTGAAAACCCCCTTTATTATATTGATAACTGTGTTGAAAAGTTATAAAAAGAAAAAATATGGAATATGGGATTTTTGTATAAATAAAACTTTATCCCATAAAACAATGAACATGCAAGAAAAAAATTCCATCCATTTTTTAATACTTTATCAACATTACAACATTGTTGATTTCTCTTTACAATATTATCAACATATGTTGATAAGTTATATAAATTATTTAAAAATCAATTATTTGTAAAATTTAAAGTTTTTGATAACTCTGTTAATTATAAACAGCTCTGTTGAAAAGAATTTTTATCAACAAATCAACACAATATATATAAACAACATATTAAATAAATTTATAAAAAGATTATATTTGTGTTATGAATAGTTTTGAAAGTAATTTTGATCCCAGAAAAGCAGTTGTCCAATCAGAAGGGGATATAGAGGGTGTAATAAGGCCAAAGGAGTTTGAAGATTTTTCTGGTCAGGAGAAAATTCTCAAAAACCTTAAAGTATTTGTAAAGGCGGCAAAGCAGAGGGGAGAATCTTTGGACCATGTTCTATTCCACGGCCCTCCAGGTTTGGGAAAGACAACTCTTGCAAATATTATTGCAAATGAGTTGGGGGTTTCCATGAAGATAACCTCAGGTCCCATATTGGACAAACCTGGAGACCTTGCAGGATTGCTTACTTCTCTGGATGAGGGGGATGTACTCTTTATAGATGAAATACACAGGCTTTCTCCGGTTGTGGAGGAGTACCTTTATTCTGCAATGGAAGATTACAGGATAGATATAATGCTGGATAAAGGTCCTGGAGCAAGATCCGTACAGATATCCCTTAATCCTTTTACGTTGGTGGGAGCAACTACCAGAAGCGGTCTGCTCACCTCCCCTTTGAGGGCCAGGTTCGGTATCCAGTGCCATCTGGAGTATTATGATTCCAAAGTATTGCAGAAGATAGTTGAAAGGAGTGCAAGGATACTCAATATAGGTATAGACAGCCAGGCAGCACTTGAAATAGCATGCAGGAGCCGTGGTACACCACGTATAGCCAATTCTCTGCTGAGGAGGGTAAGGGATTTTGCCCAGGTAGAGGGAACAGGAAGGATAGACATTGCAATTACCAGATATGCCCTTGATGCCCTTAATATAGACAAGAGAGGACTTGACCTTATGGATAATAAGATTCTCACTACAATAATAAGCAAATTCAAGGGAGGCCCTGTAGGGGTAAATACAATTGCAACGGCAGTAGGAGAAGATCCCGGAACATTGGAGGAGGTATATGAGCCTTTCCTCATAAAGGAGGGGTTCATACACAGGACACCAAGGGGAAGGGAAGTTACGGAACTCGCATACAAACACCTTGGAATAGACAAATATATTCCCGACGGTACTCTATTTTAGATTTATAATTAAAAACATCATTTTATACTATGAAAAGAATTCTAACGGTTGCTTTAGCGGTTGCATTGATGCTTGCAGGAGATGTTTTGGCATGTACATCCGCAATTTTTACAGGAAAGGCTACTCCAGACGGAAGACCTCTTTTATGGAAACACAGGGATACAGGAGAACCAAACAACAGGATCCAATATTACAAAGGTGAAAAATATGCATTCTATGCTTTAATCAACTCACCTGACTTCTTTAAAAATGAAGCATGGAGCGGTACCAATGAAGTGGGATTTTCTATTATGAATACAGCTTCATATAATCTAAAATATGATGATGTACCTTCAAGTATGATGGATAAGGAGGGTGTTGTAATGTTCAAGGCTCTTGCTACCTGCAAAACATTGAAGGATTTTGAAAAAATGCTTGACAAGTATAAGAGGCCAATGGGAGTTGAGGCCAACTTTGGAGTTATAGATGCAGAGGGTGGTGCAGCGTACTATGAGGTGAACAACGATTCTTGGACCAAGATAGATGTAAATGATCCAAAAATTGCCCCTCAGGGATATCTTGTATATACAAACCATTCAAATACAGGTAAAATCAATGAAGGTTCCGGTTATGTAAGATATACTAATGCAGACAAGATTGTAAAGGAGCAGATAAACAGGAACGGAGCCATAACTCCTCAATGGATAATGCAGAACCTTTCACGTACATTTTACCACTCAGTTCTTGGAATTGATCTCAATAAAGACAAAGATTTGGTTGACAAATGTAACGGATGGTTCTTTGATCAGGATTTCATTCCAAGAAAATCTTCAACCTGTTCAATTGTGGTTGCAGGTGTAAAACCTGGTGAGGATGCAAAAAATACTGTAATGTGGACAATTTTAGGTTACCCTCCTGTGGGAGTGGCAGTTCCTCTTATGGTTTCAAACGGTGACAATATACCTGCTTTTATGACTGCAAAAGAGACAGAAAATGCAAAAATGTGTGATTGGGTACTGGAGAAGAAAAAGGAGATTTTCCCTATAACAAGAGGAAACGGAAACAAATACCTCAACTATTATGCAGTTGAAAAATATATGAAACCTGCAATAGAAATTGAGAATAAGGTGTTCCAGGCCGCGGATCCTATAATTGAAAAAATAAGGAAAGGAGAGGCAAAATCAGCAGATTTAGAGAAAGTTTACGTAGAAATAGAGAAAATATTCTAAAAGGAAAAGGGGCTTCGAAAAGCCCCTTTTTTACATCTTTCCCAATCTTTGGTTTATACCGTCCTTATATGCTTTCCACAATTTGGGAATATCAGAGAAATTATACGCCTTGGAAAAAGGAAAAGTGAAAAATGCAGTAACAATATAACCTGCAACATTTATAAAACTCCTTATATACTTGACTCCCCAATTTTTTCCATATTTGCTGTTCAGGAATGCCGAGTTCCTTACCTGGTAGAACCTCTTCCATTTCTTTTTCTGGTTTTTCTGGCTCCATGTATCATTTGAGAAGAATTTCTGTTTGTCCATCAGGGCAGCAGGCACATATAAGATCTTATAGCCTGCCTGTATGGTCCTTATGCAGTAATCGGTATCATCACAGAATATGAAAAGGTCTTTTTGCGGCAAACCTATCTTCTCTACCACTTCCCTGCGTATAAATGGCCCTTCAAAGGCAGTTCCTGCAATAAACACAGGGGAGTTTACCTTGTCATTCTCAAGTCTCTCCCTATACATGGATTTGAAAGGATTTGTGAGGTTGTATCCCTGAAAATCGTGACAGAATATCTCCCCATCCATCAGTCTGCGTGGAGCAAGTATTCCAATTGATGAATCGTTTGCTTCTTTCAGCAGTTTCTCAAGACAATCCTCTCTTGGAAAAACGTCATCATCCATACACCATATCCAGTCTGCACCGGCTTCATAGGCATATTTGATACCGGTGTAAAAACCGCCGGAACCTCCTACATTTTCCTGGGTAATTACAATAAGGTCTTTCTGGGAAGCAAGCCACTCCCCTGTTCCATCTGTACTGCCATTGTTTACCACCACAATTTTTGATATGGGGCTGTTTTTCCTAAGGCAATCTATGGTCCTTTTTAGCAGATCCTTTCTGTTGAAGGTAACTGTAACTGCGTATATGTTCATAATCAGTATAAGTTGTCAATTTTTCCCGGTTGGGTACTTCTGAATTTTTTAATGAGTTCAAGACATTTTTTTGGATTGAAATTCCTCCCTTTTGCATATTCTTCTGCAAGCATCTCATGCATTCTTGGTGTTGCAGGGAGCCTTTCAAGGTTTTTACACCCTTTGATTATGTCAAGAGGTCCAAAATACATTCTGTTGAGGTCCACCAGTTCAATCATTATTTTACCCCCTTTATTCTCAAAAAGGATATTTCCCCTGCCATAATCCAAATGGGCCATACCATTGTTGTGCAGAATGGCTGTAACCCTTCCTATCTCACGTAAAATTTCATCTTCCTCTTCAAATTTATGCTCGAACAATTGGCTGTAAACATGTGAGCATTTGCTTTTGAGGCATATGAAATAACTTTTGTCAAAAAGCATACAAGATCTTATATTCATATATGCTACAGGAAAAGGGGTACCTACACCTGCATCAATCAGGCGCAAGGCATTTTCATATGAACGTTTTGCTTTTGAAGGACGGAAAATTCCATATACAAAACGGTTTATGAAATTGGGTCTCCTGTAAGACTTTACAATATATTCAATACCATTATGGACAAATGACCTGAGTTCATTCCTCCCCTTATATATTACACTTCCCTCCCCTTTTTCAAACAGTTGGGGGATTGAGGATATGAATTCCTTTTCAGTGGAATATTTCGGGTGGATAACCTCTGTCCTAAAATTCAATAGTCCCATATTATACCAGTTCCTTTTTACATAATTCAAGAGCTGCAGCAACGGTATCATCCATATCGGCATAAGTATACAATCCCAACCTTCCACCAAAAATTACATTGGGATACTGTTTTGCCAACTTGCGGTACCTGTTTACGATTTCAGTATTTTTGGCATTATTCACAGGATAATAAGGTTCTTTCCCCTTCTCATAATTGTCGGGATACTCGTAGGTTACAACAGTTGAAGGTTGGGTACCAAACTCAAAGTGTTTATGTTCAATAACTCTGGTATAAGGTATCTCCCTTTCTGTGTAGTTTACAACGGCGTTGCCCTGGAAATCTTCCATCTGCAGATGTTTATGTTCAAATTTGAGGCTTCTGTAATCCAGTTCACCGCAACTGTAATTGAAGAATTCATCAATACATCCTGTGAAGAGTATTTTTTCTGCAATGGAATCCATTTCTTCCCGACAACTGAAATAATCTGTACCCAATCTCACCTCAATGCCATCCAGCAGCCCCTCTATGAGTTTGTTGTAACCACCTTTTGGAATACCCTGGTATGTATCATTAAAGTAGTTGTTGTCATAAATGAAACGGAAAGGGATCCTTTTTATAATGAAGGCAGGAAGTTCCTTTGCACCCCTCCCCCACTGCTTTTCTGTATACCCTTTTATGAGTTTTTCATATATATCCTTTCCGCAGAGTTTGAGGGCCTGTTCCTCCATGTTGGCAGGGTTCTCAATATGGGCATATTCTCCCCTCTGCTCCTCTATTTTTGCCTTTGCCTCCAGCGGAGTCTTCACCCCCCACAACCTGTAGAAGGTGTTCATGTTGAACGGAAGATTGTACAGTTCTCCCCTGTAGTTTGCTACAGGCGAATTGGTAAAGCGGTTGAACTCTACAAAACTGTTCACATAATCCCATACCTCCCTGTTGTCTGTATGGAAAATATGGGCACCGTATTTGTGTACATTTATACCGTCTATGTTTTCACAATAGATGTTTCCTCCAATATGTTCCCTTTTGTCTATGACAAGTGAGGTTTTTCCCCTCTTTTTTGCTTCATGGGCAAAGACTGCTCCAAACAGCCCTGCTCCCACTACAAGATAATCGTATTGTTTCATCTATTTTTCAATTCTCAAGTTCTGGAATGAGGTTATAAGGGCGTCCGACATTCCGTCAAAAACAATTTTAACAGCCTTTACCTTCTCCTGTGGTTTTATTACGGCAATACCATAAACAAACTCATCTCCCTTAATGAAATCTGTGCCGTTATATGAGTACTCAACATGACCCTCTGTACAACTGTAGAATGTTATGTTTGGAACTCCGGTTTCAACAGTAATTTTTCCGCACTCTACAGGCTCTTTAAAATTATACTGTACAAAGTCTCCAGGATATGACCTCCTGTTTATTCTCCAGTATTTCTTCATGTTGTATGAGGTAATGTTGCTCATAGGAAAACTCCTGTTGGACTCACTCTCCTTGTATGAACTCTCAATGGTTACCTCAGGTGTAAGATAATGGTACAGTTCAATGTTTGAAGCCCCTACAGTTATACTCTGGTTGCAATCCTTATAGAAAGTTGCAAACCTGTATTTTTCAGGTTCAGCAGTTTCAATCTCCCCTTTTAGTACAGGCGATGATACTGTAGGATCTGATGCATCAGTTGTATATCTTACTGTGGCCCCTTCATAAGGTGGGGTAACTTTGAGCATGCCATCTTCGTATATAACCTCAGGGAAAGGGAGTCGGAATTTTATTCCCATATTGTGAAGCCTGTCATAATGGGTTGAGGTTATCCTTCCGTAAAAATTGTTGTAGTCTTTCAGTTCAGGATTTGTCCATGCTGCCTCGGCAATTGCACAAAGCCTTGGGAAGAACTGGTACTCCATAAACCTCTCAGGACGGTCCAGAAGTTCGCACCACAGGTTACCCTGTATACCAAGCACGAGTTTCTCCTCTTCCGGAGTGAACTCATTCATGTTTATAGGGTCTATCTTGTAACAACTGTCCAAAGTTACAATTGCAGCCCAGTTGTGCCCCCTTTCATATGGGCTCTGTTTCATGTCAAGATAACAGTATTCTCCAGGAAGGAATACGGTAGGCTGTCCGGAGCGGACTGCATTTGCTCCCCTCTTCATGGATCCCCAGCCGTAAACTGTGGTTGAAGGCTCAAGTTCACCTCCTTTGATAATCTCATCCCATCCTACAAGCACTCTTCCGTGTCTGTTTACAATTTTTTCCATCCTGCGGACAAAGTAGTTGAGCAGTTCTATCTCCTGTTTCATACCCATTTTCCTCATGAAGGCCTGGCAGTGGGGGCAGTTTTTCCAGTTGTCCATATTAACCTCATCTCCTCCCAGGTGTATGAGTTTTGAAGGGAAGAGATCTACAAGTTCGGCAACTATATCCTCAATCATGGCATAGTTGGACTCCTTGCCAATGCACCATACATTGTTCACCTCACCGTTTACACTCATGGTCTTCTCCTTGTTGGTACATCCAACTTGAGGATAAGTCTCAATCACAGCCTTGCTGTGTCCCGGCATATCAATCTCAGGAATGATGGTAATGTTCCTGTCGGCTGCATATTTTACAACCTCCTTTATCTCTTCCTGGGTGTAGAATCCTCCATATCTTTTGTTTCCTGAACCATATGCAGGAGGGAGTACCTCGTCGGGACCTCTCCAGGCACCTTTCTCTGTAAGGAGTGGGTATTTCTTTATCTCTATCCTCCAGCCGTTGTCGTCTGTTATGTGCCAGTGGAAAGTATTTATCTTGTGGTATGCAATCCAGTCAATGAAGTCATAGATTGTTTCCAAAGGGAAGAATGTCCTTGAAACGTCAAGGCCGGCTCCACGGTATCCGAATCTTGGGTAGTCCACTATTTCCACACAAGGGATTTTTATCTTTCCAAGGTTGCCTCCCTTGGAATAGATCTCTGCCGGCATGAGTTGCAACAGGGTCTGTACGCCGTAGAAAGCCCCCCCTTCATCTGCTGCTTCAATTGTAATTTTGTCGGGAAGGACAGAAAGCCTGTATCCCTCCCTCTTTATGTCTGATTTTGGGTTGATGTTTATCTCTATGTTCCTTTTCCCCTCCTGCTGGAGTGTGATTGATGCACCCTGGGCAAGTCTCCCTTTGAGGTACTCCTTTGCAAATTCCGCATTTCCACTTATGGAAACACTGTTGTCTACCGCAAATGTGCCCTTCCCGGCTGTCATCTTCTGTGGAAGCGGTACAAGATTGGGTTCCTGGACTGTTGAGCATCCCGACAATAAGGCGCAAATTGCCGCAAAAGCAAAAATTCTGATGGAGATTTTCATGTTTTCAAAGTTATGATTTTCCGTATATATCCCGTAAAGATAGGAAAAATGTCAATTAATGGGGCTCCTGGCAATAAATATTTGAGAATAATTGCTTATTTGGTAAAAAGTGACTAAAATTGTAGAAAATTATCATTGGGTAACTATACACTTAAAAAACATAAAATGGCCGAAAAATTAATATCACAGATTCCTGAAGGGCCTTTGGCTGAAAAATGGACAAAGCATAAGGCTCAAATTCGCGTTGTCAGCCCGGCTAACAAACGCAAACTGGAAATTATTGTAATTGGTACAGGCTTGGGTGGTGCAGCGGCTGCTGCTTCATTGGGAGAGCTTGGATACAATGTAAAAGTATTCTGTATCAGTGATTCACCAAGACGTGCACACTCTATTGCTGCACAGGGTGGTATCAATGCTGCAAAGAACTACACCAATGACAATGACTCTGTTTACCGTCTTTTCTATGACACAATCAAAGGTGGTGACTATAGAGCTCGTGAGGCAAACGTTTACCGTCTTGCAGAGGTAAGTAACAATATCATTGACCAGTGTGTGGCTCAGGGTGTTCCTTTTGCCCGCGATTACGGTGGATTGTTGGACAACCGTTCATTTGGAGGTGCGCAGGTAAGCCGTACATTCTATGCAAGGGGCCAAACCGGACAGCAGTTGCTTTTGGGTGCGTACGCTGCACTTAACAGGGCTGTATCCAAAGGTTCAGTAAAATCATATCCAAGATATGAGATGCTTGATCTTGTAGTTATTGACGGTCAGGCAAAAGGTATCATTGCAAGAAACTTGCAGAATGGCCAGATTGAGAGGTTTGGTGCACATGCAGTTGTAATTGCATCCGGCGGTTACGGAAACGTATTCTTCCTTTCAACAAATGCAATGAACAGCAACGGTTCTGCTGCATGGCAGTGCTACAAGAAAGGTGCTTTCTTCGGCAACCCATGTTTTGCACAGATCCACCCTACATGTATTCCGGTTCACGGAACACAGCAGAGTAAACTTACCCTTATGAGTGAGTCATTGAGAAATGACGGTAGAATCTGGGTTCCTAAGAAAATGGAGGATGTTGAGAAACTCAGGAAAAAACAGATTAAACCTTCACAGATTCCTGAAGAGGACAGAGATTACTATTTGGAGAGAAGATATCCTGCATTCGGTAACCTTGTACCTCGTGACGTTGCTTCACGTGCTGCAAAAGAGCGTTGTGATGCCGGTTATGGTGTAAACGAGACAGGTCTTGCAGTATTCCTTGATTTCAAGACTGCAATTGAGAGACTTGGCAAAGATGTGATTACACAGCGTTACGGTAACCTGTTCCAGATGTATGAGAAGATTACCGATACAGATCCATATAAAGAGCCTATGATGATTTATCCTGCTATCCACTACACTATGGGTGGTATCTGGGTAGATTACAACCTGCAGACAACCATCCCTGGCTTGTATGCAATTGGTGAGGCCAACTTCAGCGACCACGGCGGTAACCGTTTGGGTGCTTCCGCTTTGATGCAGGGTCTTGCTGACGGTTACTTCATCCTTCCTTACACTATTGGCGACTACTTGTCACACAAGATCCAGGAGCCTAAGACAGACATCAACCACCCTGCATTTGAGGAGGCTGAGAAAGCAGTTAAGGAGAAAATCAACAAACTTCTTTCAATCAAAGGTAAGAAGACTGTTGATGAGATCCACAAACAGCTTGGTCTTGTCATGTGGGATTATGTTGGTATGGCAAGAAACGAGGCAGGTCTTAAGAAAGCCCTTGAACTTATCAAAGAACTTAAGAAAGAGTTCTGGAGCAATGTATATGTTGCAGGTGATAACGGTGAGTTCAACCAGGAACTTGAGAAGGCATTGCGCTTGGCAGACTTCCTTGAGATGGGAGAACTTATGGCTTTGGATGCACTTAACAGAAAAGAGTCTTGCGGTGGACACTTCCGTGAGGAGATGCAGACCGAGGACGGTGAGACAAAACGTGACGACGAGAACTTCATGTATGTATCTGCTTGGGAATACAAAGGTGAGGGCGTAGAGCCTGAACTTCACAAGGAGCCTCTGAACTACGAGTTTGTAAAACCATCAACAAGAAACTATAAAGACTAAGAAAAAGTACAAGATATGGATTTGACATTAAAAGTTTGGCGTCAGAAAAACGCAAAGGAAAAGGGGCATTTTGAGACCTATCAGGTTAAAAATATCTCTCCTGACAGTTCATTCCTTGAGATGATGGATATCCTTAACGAGCAGTTGATTAAGGAGAACATTGATCCTGTAGCAGTGAACAAGGGCTGTAAAGCCAGCGGTCCTGTAAGTTTCGACCACGATTGTAGAGAGGGTATTTGCGGTGCCTGCTCACTATACATCAACGGTAGGGCTCATGGTCCGGACAATGAGATTACCACTTGCCAGTTGCACATGCGTAAATTCAAAGATGGAGATACCATTACAATTGAGCCTTGGAGAAGTGCAGGTTTCCCAATTATCAAAGACTTGGTAGTTGACAGAACTGCATTTGACAAGATTCTTCAGGCAGGCGGTTTCGTTTCAGTAAACACAGGTGGTGTACCGGACGGTAACGCTATTCCTATCCCTAAGAAAGATGCAGATGAAAGTATGGATGCTGCTTCTTGCGTAGGTTGCGGTGCTTGTGTTGCTACATGTAAGAACGGTTCAGCAATGTTGTTCGTTTCTGCAAGGGTAAGTTCATTGGCATTGCTTCCTCAGGGTAGAATTGAGGGCGCAAGACGTGCTAAGGCAATGGTTGCCAAAATGGATGAGTTGGGATTCGGTGCATGTACCAATACCCGTGCTTGCGAAATGGAGTGTCCTAAACATGTTTCAGTAGCACACATTGCAAGATTGAACAGAGAGTTCTTGTGTGCAAAACTTAAAGACTAAAAAGTGAGGGGCTCCCTAAGAAAAAGGGATCTATGCTGAGAAAAAGGGGACTCCCCTATCCAATAAAAACCGGGCCAGATGGTCCGGTTTTTTTGTTGCCCACAATCACCCTCCGTCGTTTGTCACGGAGAGTGGGTTTTCCGTGACAACCTGGGTGCTTGGAGGGGTATTTGTCATGCGGAGATAGGTTTCTGTGACAACTGCGGTGCGGGGAGGGGTATTTGTCACGCGGAGATAGGTTTCTGTGACAACTGAGGTGCGCAGAGGTTGATTTGTCACGGATTGCGGTGATTCCATGACAACTTGGGTGTGCTGAGGGGTATTTGTCATGCGGAGGGAGGTTTCTGTGACGCCAAATTGCTTTTTTTAAGATTGGGTGTGGAAACATTTTCTTTTTTTGGCAAGGAAATTTCTTTTTTTGACAACTGTTGTGCAATAATGTTGGTAGTATTGCGCAATAAAAATGTCATTTATGAGAGATTTAATTTCAAGGGAGGGCTGTTTCTGGCATTTGTGTACACCTGGAGAGTTGTCGGGAGTACTATTCAGAAAAAGATCAGATTATGTGTTTGGAATGAATATGGTTGGATTGCTTGCTGCAATTTTTTGGGATAGGTTGAAGATTTACACATTTCAGATTATGAGCAATCATTTTCATTTCATTATTTATGGGGATAAGGATGAGGTTCTGCTTTTTTATTCAGAGTTGTACAGGCGTCTGAAAAAGTTCCTTGTGTTTGAGGGGCGGTTTTCCGACATGAAAGGATTTTCATATAAGTTGATTAAAATAACTGATTTGGTATACTTGAGGAATGTCATTGCGTATGTAAACAGGAACGGGTATCTGATAGATAGCAATTATACCCCATTTTCATATCCATGGGGATCCAACAGATATTTCTTTTCTATGCTGCAGGAATATGAAAGCCAGTTGCAGTTCAGTCTGCAGCAGGTACCGGTAAATGAGAAAAGGAGGATGTTCCATTCACATTTTAACACATTTCCTCCATGCTTCTTTCTGATAGGCCAATATGTTTCTCCACTCTCATATATAGCCATATCAGATGTTGAGAGTTTGTTCAATAATGCACACCATTATTACTCTCTGGTTTCCAGACTGGTGGAAAGTTTTTCCGATATAGCAAAAGAACAGGCCGATAAGATTGTATATACAGATGAGGAGTTATCTTCGGTAATGTATTCCATTTCAATGGAAAAATTCAAGCAGAAACCCCTGCAGCTTGATAAGGATGGAAAACTGGTGGTGGCAAAAATCCTGCATTTTAAATATAACGCCAATAATCAGCAGATCAGGCGGCTTTTAAGATTGGATACAGATATCCTTAATTCATTATTTCCCCCTTCCCGACGATAAAGTCCAAGGAGGCAGGCGCAATTGTCACGGGGAGTTGGATTTTTGTGACAACTGCGGAGTGTGTGGAGGCATTTGTCACAGATTGCGGGGTTCCGGTGACAACTGATGTGTGCTGGGGTGTGCTGGGATGCGCAGAGGTGCGCAGAGGTGCGCAGAGGGGTGTCAGGAAAGAAATATCCCCGCTAGATGGGTGTCTGGCGGGGATTTTGTGTTATCTGCCTGCGTTATGTGCAGGAGGAGGTGTTTTAATTGTTCCTGTCTTTAAGCATTTCAAGGACTTTCTCAACAGGAAGAGCCTCTACGACTTTGCCTTTATAGCCTTTTGTGGTTTTTGCCATGAACATTGAGTTCCAGAGGGCCTCTGCGGTTGCCTCTATGGTTGCAGCAAAGATTGATGACATCTCCCCGTTGTCAAGGACGGTTTGTGTATGCATTGACTTGCCGTCTTTGATAAGGTTTTCTGGGGCAACAGAAAGGGCGATTACGTAGTCACCGCTGCCGTTTGAGGCAATGCCGCCAGTTTTGGCCAATCCCATCATTGCCCTTTTTGCCACTCTTTCAAGGTTGCGGGCATCTATAGGGGCATCTGTGATAACTATCATCATACAAGATCCGTCTGCAGTTTTTGCTTGAGGGATTACGTGGTTTTTGAATGAGTATTCGTTGAGTTTTTGCCCTACCTGTACACCGTCAATTTCCAAAATACCACCGTAGTTTGACTGTACTATTACACCAATAGTATATCCACCGAGAGTTTTTGGCAATACGCGTGATGAAGTACCAATGCCACCTTTGAAGTTGAATGCAACTGTTCCTGTACCTGCACCTACGCATCCCTGCTCTACAGGACCTGGTTTTGCATTTGCAAGGGCTTGAAGCACTATTTCTGGGGTTACATAGCGCTGCTGTATTTTGTTCAGACCACCGTCATTTGTTTCGCCTACTACCGCATTTACAGATCTTACATTTTCATTTCCAGGTTGTTGTAGTGTGTATGTTATAAGACCGTCTATACCGGCTGCCACATTAAGTGTGTTGGTAAGTACAATTGGGGTTTCTATGTTGCCAAGTTCCTGAACCTGAGTTACACCGGCAAGTTTTCCAAAACCGTTTCCAGCATATATTGCAGCTGGAATCTTATTTCTGAATATGTTCCCCGGGTGAGGGATGATTGCTGTTACACCTGTACGGATGCTGTCTCCCTCAATGCAGGTTACCTGTCCTACTGTTACGCCTGGTACATCTGTGATTGCATTGTTTTTACCAGTTTCAAATATACCAATAGGGAATCCGTGTTCCCTCAGGGTTTTCTGCTGTGCAGAAAGTTCATTGCAATTGAGTCCAAATGCCAATGCAATGGCCATAATGGATAATTTTTTTATATTCATCGGGATAAAGATTTATATTTATACAAATATAGTTTTTACTTTTGTAGTTTGTAAGTAAAGAGACCAAATTTTTTATGGAGAGAGCAATTTTTGTCAGTGTAATTACACCAAACAATACAGAAGAACAGGTAAATGAGTATTTGGATGAATTGCAGTTTCTAGCAGAGACAGCAGGTGCAGTTGGTGAGAGGAGGTTTGTGCAGAGGGTAGACAGGCCAAACTCAAAAACCTACGTTGGAAGCGGAAAACTTGAGGAGATTAAGGCTTATATTGTTGAGAATGAAATCCCTCTTGTTATTTTTGATGATGAGCTTTCTCCTTCACAACTGAGGAACCTTGAGAGGGAACTTGAGTGCAGAATATTGGACAGGACAAATCTTATTCTGGATATTTTTGCACAGAGGGCGAAAACTGCCTATGCCAAGACTCAGGTGGAATTGGCACAATACCAGTATCTTTTGCCGAGACTTACCCGTATGTGGACACACTTGGAAAGGCAGCGTGGAGGTATTGGAATGAGGGGACCGGGTGAGAGCCAGATTGAGACAGACCGCCGTATTATCCTTGACAAGATCAGCCGTCTGAAGGAACAGTTGAAGAAGATAGACAAGCAGATGGCTTCACAAAGGGGAAACAGGGGTAATATGGTGAGGATTTCACTTGTGGGATACACAAATGTAGGCAAGAGTACTTTAATGAATTTGCTGGCGAAAAGTGAGGTTTTTGCAGAGAACAAACTTTTTGCAACCCTTGATACAACTGTGAGAAAAGTTGTGATTGAGAATGTTCCTTTCCTTTTGAGTGATACAGTAGGTTTCATAAGAAAACTTCCTCATCAGCTGGTTGAATCTTTCAAGAGTACATTGGATGAAGTTAGGGAGGCAGATATTCTTATGCATGTGGTGGATATTTCCCATCCTAATTTTGAGGAGCAGATAAAGGTGGTTAAGAATACCCTTCAGGAAATTGGAGCCGGAAAGAAACCTACTTTTATGGTTTTCAATAAGATAGATGCATATAAATATGTTGAGCAGGATGAATTTGATCTTGGCCCAAAGAAAAGGGAGAATTACTCGCTTGAGGAGTTGAAAAATTCCTGGATGTATAAGGAGAATACCCCTGCCATATTCATCTCGGCCAGGGAGAAGTTGCATATAGACAAACTCCGCAACGACCTGTACAAGATGGTTGCGGAGATTCATGCAGGGCGCTATCCTTTTGACAATTTCCTTTGGTAAAGGGAGGCTCCCCTATTCTACGAACTTTTCTATTGCTTCAATTACTGTTTCAGGTTCTTCTATGAAAGAGTTATGACCTGTACCAGGTATTGTAACCGCTTTTGCATTAGGGAACTCCCCTATCAGTTTCTCGCGTACCTCCTCAGTGATAAACTTGTCTTCTGTTCCAAAAATGAACATGACATTTTCTGTGTTGGCAAGAACCTCTTTTGAGTCGCTTCTTTCCATCATTCCTCTGATACATGCAACTATTCCATTAGGATCATGTGTTTCAGAGATTTCGATTGTCTCCTCTATCTTCTCATCAAACTTTCTGAGGTTTGCAGGAGCATACATTTTGGGAATGCTCAATGCTGCGAGGCTGCCTAATTTGGATTTGAGTATAAGGTCAATTTCTCTCTCTCTATCGCTTTTTTTCTCCTGACTGTCTGCGAATGGAGTTGAATTGAGAAGTATTACCCCTTTAAAAAGTTCCGGGAAACATTTGATGCAGTTCTGTGCCACATATCCACCCATGGAGTGTCCTGCAACCCAGGCATTCCCAATCTTGTTTTTTCTGAGTACGTCAGCCACAACCCCAGCACAGAATTCCATTGAGTTTATTTCTTTGTCTGATCCCGACAATCCATGACCAGGGAGGTCTATTGCTATAACCCTATATTTATTTTCAAGTTTTTCTATAAGTTCATTGAAAATGTATAAAGTTTCAAGATAGCCATGAAGAAGTACTATTGTGGTCTCCCCTTTTTTTGTGTCCAGGATATGAACGGGTATTCCGTTAGAAATTGCAAAATATTCCATAAAGACTCGTTTACTTTACAAAGGTAAGCTATTTTGCCATAAAAAAAAAGCTACCGGAATTGGTAGCCTTTTTATTCTCTGTCCTGTTTGTTATCTCAACTGGAATACAACAGGGAAAGTATATTTAACTCTTACTGGTTTGTTTCTCTGCATACCTGGCTGCCATTTTGGTGAGCTTGATACTACACGTACAGCCTCTTTATCCAATGAAGAGTCAACACCTCTAAGTACTTTAACGTTTTTAACACTTCCGTCAGTCTCAATTGTAAACTGAAGAGTTACACGACCCTGTACACCATTCTCTTTAGCAATCTCAGGATATACAATCTTACTGAATACCCATTTTGTAAAACCGCTAGGATCACCGCCCTGGAATGTAGGTTTCTGCTCTACAATAGCAAATGGAACCTCTTCCTCAACTTCTTCCTCCTCAACCTGCTCTACTACATAGTCTTTAATCTCAACACCTAGTGAAGCATCATCCTCAGTTGAAATAAGGAAATCATCATCTACTTTAATGTCGTCATCTACAATGTCAATAACGTCTGACATGACAGGCTCCTTTGGTACTTCTGGTGGAGGCAACTGCTCTTCCTGTGTAATTGGAACTTGCTCTTCCTCAATTACAACAGCGGTTTCTTCATCAAGGATACTAACTGAAGTCTCTGTAGTACTCCATTCAAATGCGCCAAGGACTATCAACAAGGCTACGACTAGTCCTATTTCCATGAACAATAATTTTTTGTTCTGCAAATTGGCTTTAGGTGATTTCTTTATTTCCATTTTATTAAGTATTTCGTGTGTAAAGCGGTTGTAAAATTAGTAAATTATTTACAAATACGCATACAATTTGTTAATAAATTATCATCTAATTTTGTAAGTAACAGATATTCAAATCTTTAAAAATTGAACTTTTTATATTTAAAATGTTAATAAAATAGGGTTTTTATAGATTTCTCTACAAAAACCCTACCAAAATTCTGTGGAAACGGAATATCCTTACTTTATTATTTCTGGAGGATATTCATTTCGTAAAGTATGTTGTTTGTTTTCCTTGTTGCATCAGCGCTCTTCTGGAACAACTCCATCTCCTCAGCGTTAAGTTTGTATTTGACAACTTTCTCGCATCCTTTTTTACCTATAAGTGCTGGAACACCAATACAGATATCCTCCTGACCATACTCACCGTCCAATGCTACGCAGCAAGGATATACTTTTTTCTCATCCATAACAATTGCTTTTACAAGAACTGCTGCAGATGCACCTGGAGCGTACCATGCTGATGTACCCAAAAGTTTTGTAAGGGTAGCACCACCTACCATTGTATCAGCAACTACCTGTTCAGCAGCTTTCTTTGACAAAAGCTCTTTTACAGGAATGCCTCTGTAGTTTGCAAATCTTATTAGAGGAATCATAGTAGTGTCACCGTGTCCGCCAATTACCATTCCTTCAATGTCGCTTGCAGGGGCTTTAAGAGCTTTGCTCAAGAAGTACTGGAAACGGCTGCTGTCAAGGATACCGCCCATACCTATAACTCTGTTCTTAGGAAGACCTGTTTTCTTGAGAGTAAGGTATGTCATTGGATCCATAGGGTTAGAAACAATAATCAGTATTGCTTTAGGAGAGTATTTGAGAACATTCTCAACAACACTGCTAACGATACCTGCATTAACGCCAATAAGTTCCTCTCTTGTCATGCCCGGTTTTCTAGGAAGACCTGAAGTTACAACAACTACATCTGAATTGGCTGTTGCTTTGTAGTCATTGGTAACACCTGTTACTTTTGTATCAAATTTGTAAAGGTTTGCAGTCTGCATCATGTCCATTGCCTTACCCTCAGATACGCCCTCTTTAATGTCCAACAGGACAATCTCTGAACAGAATTTCATATGGAGCATTGCATTTGCACATGTGGCACCAACATTACCGGCGCCAATAACACTAACTTTAGCCATAATAATTATTTTAAAGGTTTTATATTTAATTTCTAAGTTCTAACTTTGTCGCTAAAACATAGCAAAGTTATTAAACTTTGTTAACATAAGCATATTTTATGATCAGATTTTTCAATAAGGACAACAAATTTGCTTTAAAGGACAAACTTCTTCTCAAGAAGTGGATAAAAGATGTTGTTTCTGCCCATTCATTTAAGGTTGGAGAGGTTAATGTGATACTTTGTGACGACCCTTCAATACTTGAAATCAACAACCAGTTTCTGGGACATGACTATTATACAGATATTATAACCTTTGACTATTCAGAAGGTAAGACAATACATGGTGAATTATATATAAGTATAGATACGGTCAGGGCCAATGCAATTGAATATAACCAGGAATTTCCCGACGAACTGCACAGGGTTATCATTCACGGATTCCTCCATCTTTGTGGACTGGATGACCACTCCGACAGCGATGTACAGCAAATGCGCCAGGCTGAAAACGAAGCATTGTCTCTATTGGATTCATTAAAGAATAACCGTTAACCCTATGATTAAGGATTTTGATGTTATAGTAGTGGGAGCGGGGCACGCTGGATGTGAGGCGGCAGCTGCAGCAGCAAAAATGGGCAAGAAGACGCTACTTGTAACCATGGATATGAACAAGATAGCCCAAATGTCATGTAATCCTGCCATTGGAGGTATTGCTAAAGGTCAGATTGTGAGAGAGATAGATGCGTTGGGAGGGTGCTCTGGCCTTGTAACGGATGCCAGCACTATCCAGTTTAGAATGCTCAACCGGTCTAAAGGTCCAGCCATGTGGAGTCCCAGAGCCCAGTGTGATAGGGTTTATTATTCGTTCAATTGGCGTTATATTCTGGAAAATACCCGGAATCTTTCTATTTGGCAAGATGTGGTAAATTCGTTAGTACTTGAAAACGAGGAGGTTAAGGGTGTTTCAACTGTTTTGGGTGCAATATTTACAGCTTCCAAAGTGATCATTACAGCAGGAACGTTTCTAAATGGCAAATTATTTATAGGAAAACAGACCACAGAAGGTGGCAGGGTAGGGGAGTTGTCTTCATACGGTGTCACCGAGCAGTTGGTATCCCTTGGAGTTGAAAGTGGAAGGATGAAGACTGGAACTCCGCCAAGGATTGATGCACGTTCAATAGATTTCTCCAAACTTGAGCGACAGCCAGGAGATGATGCTCCAGCAAGGTTCACCTTTTTGAATGTCCCTTCACCAATTCAGAATGGTGTCAAGCAGATGAGCTGTTATATGGTTCACACTAATTCTACCGTTCATGAAATTCTTAAGGGTGGTTTTAAAGATTCCCCTCTTTTTTCAGGAAAGATTCATGGAATAGGTCCCAGATACTGTCCAAGTATAGAAGATAAACTGAAGACATTTGAAGGAAAGGATTCACATCAGCTCTTTCTTGAACCTGAAGGTTGGAATACACATGAGTACTATCTTCAGGGATTTTCGTCATCGTTACCATTCTCTGTACAGATGAATGCATTGAGAAATATAAAGGGAATGGAGAATGTTGAAATCTTTAGACCAGCATATGCTGTAGAATATGATTACTTCCCGCCAACGCAATTGAAGCACACCCTTGAGTGTAAGAATTTGAAGGGACTTTATATGGCAGGGCAGGTAAACGGAACAACAGGATATGAGGAAGCGGCAGCCCAGGGTTTGATGGCTGGTATAAATGCTGCGCTTTCATGTGATGGAAAGGATCCGTTTATACTTAAGAGGGACCAGGCTTACATAGGTGTCCTTATTGATGATCTTGTTACCAAAGGTGTTGATGAGCCTTACAGAATGTTTACATCGAGGGCAGAATACAGGATTCTCTTGAGGCAGGACAATGCAGATTTCAGATTGACATCATTGGGCCATAAGATAGGCCTTGTGTCTGATGACAGGATGAAATTGGTAGAGCATAAATATTCAGCAATTGATGAGTTGACTGGATTTTTTGACAACACATCTGCAGAACCATCAACAGTCAATGAATTTTTACAGCAGAGCGGTTCAGCCCCTCTCTCTCAGAAAAGAAGATTGAGTGAGCTTCTTGCACGCCCTCAGATTTCCATGAAGCCTCTCCTGGATTCTATTCCACAGAAAGAGGTAGTTTACGATGTCATTGGGAATGTTTGTAACCAATCACCTTTAACTAAAAAGTTCAACAACTCATCCCTGAGCCAGAATGATTTTCTTGAGCTTCCATACCAGACTCCTACGCATGACTTTACCCCTCAGGCGTATAATATTCTTCCCGATGAACTTCTTGAGAGTGTTGAAATAGCTGTAAAGTACAGAGGTTATATACAAAGGGAACAACGGATTGCTGATAAGATTCTTAAACTCGAAAACGTAGTTATTCCTGATAATTTCGATTTCTTGAAAGTTACATCTTTGTCTATTGAGAGTAGGCAAAAACTTATGAAGCATCGTCCTACAACCATTGCACAGGCTTCAAGAATACCAGGAGTGTCGCCTGCAGACGTTTCAGTACTGCTTATTTATTTTGGAAGATAGATGAATGTTCCACGTGGAACATCATGGGAATGAACAATTCTTTTAAAAGCGCTCTAAAGGTTGTAAATTAACTGATTAGAGCGTTTTATTTTATCTATTTATTCCATGGGGAAGCAGAAGAAGGTTCCTGAAAAACTATCGGGATCTATGTTGTTAAGTGCATTAATTGCAATATAGGTATTTTCTTCTGTTGAGTTACTTATGTTATTATTGTTGTATTCTACCTCTCCAAGGGCAATAAGTCCTTCCAGCAGTTGGGTGTCAGCCCATTCGAATCTTTTGGGAAATCTTAACTGAATCTCATTCAGAACCCTTTTTGAACAGGCTTTTGCTTCACTGTTGCAGCCAGTGTTCCATGAGGAACCATCCTCTTCTGGTGATACAAACCTATACGGAACTTTCTTTAATGACTTTGAGAATCCTAACTTTAGATAGAATTTGTTTAAACCTTGATTTGCAGGTCTTTCAAATATAAAATGGTAATTCTTACTGCCGAATTGCCTTATTGCTTCCAAAATGGTCTTTGATGCCATTTTCTCCCCTTGTGCCTT
This sequence comes from Candidatus Egerieisoma sp., assembly GCA_045592325.1. GTDB lineage: Bacteria > Bacteroidota > Bacteroidia > Bacteroidales > UBA932 > Egerieousia. The sequence continues at coordinate 21,431 of JAZNUM010000051.1, read as the reverse complement.
CTTTAATGTTGCTACACCAAACATATACCATCCATTCAGTTCCATATTTTTGGTGGAATCATAAAATTTCATAGGCATAAAAGAAGAGACTGAGAGAACTTCTTCTCCCTCCTTGTATATGTAGTTGGTGCATAATGGTATTATCTGGTTGAACATTACCTGCAGATACTCTGCATCTGTGGTAAACTGTTCCTCCCAGATTCTCCTTATTCCGGCAAAATCAGATATTTCTGCAACAGTGACTCCCATGCTGATGTCAATGATTGGAAATGATCTCTTTAAGATCTGCCACAAATTCGTCTATGTCTTCCTTTCTGGTGTTGAAAGAGCACATCCACCGTACCTCGTTTGTCTCCTCATCCCATACATAGAAATAGTGCTTCTTATTGAGTTCTTCGCTTAGCCACAAAGGTATGATTGCAAATACAGCATTGCTTTCCACAGGTTTTGATATCTTCACCTCTTTAATCCCATTAAGGCTTTCTGCCAGATATTTTGCCATCTTGTTGGATTGCCCTGCAAGATTGAGATACAGATCATTTGAGAGATATTCGTTGAACTGGGCGGCAATAAAGCGGCTTTTTGAGTACAATTGAGTGGTCTGTTTTCTCAAATACTGGAGATTTTTTGCAGCCTCCATATTCTGGAGGTTCATAGGTATTCCGTTGGCGTCCGGACGGGTGTTCTCTGGGCGGTGGAATATTACTACAGCTTCCCCCATGAGGAGTCCATTTTTTGTTCCTCCGAATGACAGTGCGTCAACGCCACAGTCCGATATGAACTCTTTTATTGGAAGTCCAAGGCTCTCTGCTGCATTTGATATTCTGGAACCGTCAACATGCAGATAGCATCCGTTGCTGTGCATAAGTTCAGCCAAATCCCGGATCTCCTGAGGTGTGTACAGGGTACCAAGTTCCGTAGGTTGTGATATGGACAGAATTTTTGGTTGTGCGTGATGCTGGAATCCGAAACCTGTAAGCCCTTTTTTTACCTGTTCAGGGGTTACCTTGCCGTCTGTTGCCTCCAGAGGAATGATTCTGGAAGATGAGATTTTTTCTACTGCGCCACATTCGTCAACATTTATATGGGCAGATTCAGGGGCAAGAACAGAGTTGTAACTCCTAAGAAAACCTTGCAGGGCAACAATGTTTGCTCCAGTACCGTTGAATACAAAAAATGCTGTACAATTGCCTCCCAGGATATTTTCAAGTTTATGCAAGACACCTTTTGTGTATTCATCTTCGCCGTAGGCGGTTTCAAAATTTGTGTTGGCCTCTATAATGGCCTGCATTATTTGCGGGTGTACTCCCGAATGGTTGTCACTGCCAAAACTGTGTTTCATGGTGCGTAGAATTTGGATTATTAACAAAGGGTAATCTTTATCCTACAAATTTATACACTTTAGTATATTTTTAATAAATTTTGTATAATTTTGAAGTCACACACTTATAGACAGAAACCGCCATCGCAGGATTTGTTTGTCCAGGATGGCGGTTGCTTTCATTCCAATCTTCTTATTGCCTAATACAATCTCTTGCTTGCCAGGTTGAGCCTTTTCTTTAAAGAGCTCTTTCCTTTAAAGTAGTATAGTGCGAGAATATTCCCTTTTTCCCCATAGAAGGTATTGAGTTCCAAGTCTTTATCGTTTTCTGGCATGGGTTGGCACATTGCCAGGGAGTATTGGCCGCTTTCATTGTTGCGGACCACAATAACTGTATTGCTGCAAACATTTTGAAGCAGTGTAACTGTATAGTTTCCAACCCTTTCCTTGTCTTTTCCGTTGTTGGCCATCTCTATGAGTGGTGAATTGTCGGGAATAATGCCGAATGATACTGATTTTGCACCTTCCTGATTGTTCTTGTACCACCACTGAATGAGTTCCTGTGCGTGGAACCTTTCCTGCTCGTACGGTTTCAGGTCATCTCTGCCTGCGAGGGCTTTAATGAGGTATGTCTGTTGTGGGGTAGCCATAATTCCTCCCTGTGCAGAATCCATTGAACTTCCATAGATGATTTCTCCATCCTTTTTACCGCTGAACAGGACATTGTAGATTGAGTTGTCTGAAACGGAGTACAGGTTGAGTGCGAGTTCACAGTCGTTGTTGGCAATCTTGCTCCTCTGGTCTTTGTAGGTGCTGCTGTTGGTGTAGCCAAAATAGAGATGTTGGGCGCCGTTGATTGTTACAGCTTTAATTTCTTTGTCCAATTTAAAGATATCCAATGTTCGGTCATTTGTATAGACAGACTCCTCAACTGATGCAATTTTCTCCCATGTACCATTGTTTTGCTGGAGAAGTATAATGGTGTAATTGGGACTGTTTACGGCGGGGGCAAGAATTATTGCAACATGTTCCTTATTAAGGTTCTTTATCCCTTTTGCAGCCGCTATAGTCTCTTTGGGGAAACCGGCGGCCAATGCAGCCTCCATGGCCTGTGCATCCGTAATGGAACTGGTATTCAACTGCTCAATTTTCAGGTTTGCATCCTTTACAAAATAAGATTTGGGATTTTCTGCCACAAATGAGATGAAACCCTCCACATTGTCGGGATCTATCTTTGAAAATACCAGGGAATCCTTCAGTCTGGCAATTTTTGGGGCAAATGTTGAATTGGGAAATTTGGCGAGGAACTTATTTGCGCTCTTTATGTCCTGCTTTGCAAGTGCGGTATTGTACAATTTGGTTTCCGCCTTGCTCTGGGCCTGTAAGGCCATTGATGACAACATTAAGGTAACTGCTGCCACAATGGTAATTCTTCTTGTTTTCATGCTATATTTTATTCAGGTCTGCAAAGATACAACACAAATGGTGCCAAACAAAAGAAGCCGGTACCTGAGTACCAGCTTCCCGACAATTTATCTTATGATGATTATTTGCACTCAGCCTCGTATGCAGCAGCATCCAAAAGCTCATCGTACTCTGCAGGATTGCTCATCTCAACTTTAATCATCCAGCCTGCACCGTATGGATCAGTGTTTACTGACTCAGGAGCGCCCTCAAGGTCTGCATTAACCTCAATAACTTTACCTGAAACTGGCATAAGACCGTCAGCAACAGTTTTTACAGCCTCAATTGCACCAAAAACCTCACCTGCTGCAAGCTCCTCGCCCTCTGTCTGGATGTCAACGAAAACGATGTCACCAAGTTGGCTCTGAGCAAAGTCAGTAATACCGATTGTAGCAATATTGCCGTCTACTTTAACCCACTCGTGGTCTTTAGAGTACTTTAGATTTGTAGGAGTATTCATAGTGTATTAATTTTTTAAATTATTTTGTACAAAAGTATTAAAAAAAATGATATTACAGCCTTTTTAGGGAGAATTTTATAAGTTCTTCCAAAGTGCACTCCGGCCTTTCCTTGCATACTGCCTTTACAGCCTTTTCTGCAGCGGCTTTTGCAAATCCAAGCATTACAAGTGCAGAGAGTGCCTCTTCTATATTTGCAGAGAGTGTTTCCTGTGCAAAAATTGCGGCAGTGTTGTCTTCGCCACCTTTGGCTATCTTGTCCTTGAGGTCAATAATTACCCTCTGGGCGGTTTTGAGGCCAATACCCTTTATGCTCTTTATCCTGTTTACATCTCCGGTTATTATGGCGTTGCGGATCTCTGTGCAGTTCATTGAGGAGAGCATCATGCGGGCGGTGTTGGGCCCTATACCGTTCACCTCTATGAGCATCCGGAAAATATTCCTTTCTTCTCTGGTGGCAAATCCGTACCACAGTTCCACATCTTCCCTCAGATGATGGTGTATATAGAGCATGACATCATGGAGGGACTGTATCTCTGTGAATGTCTGCAGTGAAATCTGCAACTCGTAGCCTATTCCGTTGTTCTCTATTACAGCCTGGGTGGGGGTGATTTCCACCAGTTCTCCCTTAATATAAGTGTGCATACCTAAATTTTTATACAAAAATAGTGATAAGTTTTGTAATTTTGCGTGTTTAATATGTATAGTATGAATCCAATAGAAGAAATAAGGGGCCAGTTTCCCGCATTGGGGCAGAGTGTATGGGGCAAGCCGTTGGTGTATCTGGATAACGGTGCCACTTCACAGAAACCGCAGTGTGTGATTGATTTGGTAAACAGGATGCATTGTGGGGCCAATGCCAACGTGCACCGTGCTATGCATAAACTGAGTGATGATGCTACCGCTTTGTACGAGGGGGCACGGGAGAAGGTAAGGGAGTTCATAAATGCCCCTGCCAGGGAGAACATCATCTTTACCAGCGGTACCACCGCATCTGTAAATCTTGTTGCAAGCAGTTTTTGCAGGAAGTTCCTGGGAGAGGGGGATGAGATTATAATATCGGGAGACTCACACCATTCAAATATTGTCCCTTGGCAGATGGCTTGCCAGGCGGCAGGGGCCTCAATTAAGGTGATTCCGGTGCTTGAAAACGGCATGTGGGATATGGAGGCTTTCAGGAATCTGCTGGGCAGCAGGGTTAAGATAATTGCTGTAGAGCATATTTCCAATGTGCTGGGAATAGTGAATCCTATAAAGGAGGTTATAGATCTTGCCCATGCGCAGGGGATTCCGGTGCTGGTTGACGGTGCCCAGGGTATTGTACATTGCAAGGTGGATGTACAGGAGTTGGATTGTGATTTCTATGCTTTCTCGGGGCACAAGATATATGCTGCTACAGGCTCCGGTGTGCTTTATGGCAAACAGCAGTTGCTGGAGCAGATGCCGCCGTATATGGGGGGAGGCGATATGGTGGATACAGTTACCTTTGAGAAGACAACATACGCACCGCTGCCGCTCAAGTTTGAGGCTGGTACTCCAAATTTCATTGCCCAGGCTTCGCTGGCTCCGGCATTGGAGTTTGCGCAGGGCTTGAGGGAAGGGGAGATTGCCCGGGTAATTGAAGAGCAGGAGCGTGAGATAGTGGAATATTTGAAGAGTGCCCTGCAGGAGATTGAGGGGTGTACAATTTACGGATTGCTGCCGGAAGATGGATGTGCCGCAGGTTTGGACGCAGGTTTGGACGCAGGTTTGGATGCAGGTTTGGCCGCCGGTTTGGCCTCAGGTTTGGCCTCAGGTTTGGCAGGGACGGCTGAATTGGGCGCATCAGGCGAATTGGGCGCATCAGGGGAATTAGGTGCATCAGGGGAATTAGGCGAACCAGCAAGATTTGGCGAGCCGGGGAGCAAGATTCCGCTCTTCTCGTTCAACATACAGGGGTGTTTCCCTTCAGATCTGGCACAACTGCTGGACAAGATGGGGATTGCAGTGCGTACCGGACTTATGTGCTGTGAGCCGCTGATGACCCGTTTCGGGGTAACCAGCATGGTGAGGGTATCATTCCTTCCGTACAATACTTTGGAGGAGGCAAAATACTTCATTGCAAGTTTGAAGAGGGCAGTGAGGATGCTGAGGTAGGTCTTCCCGACAGGTGGCATCCCGAAAGGTCAGATGTCATGGGATGGTCCGAATTTGTGACAAATGGCAGCGCTGAGGGGGCATTTGTCATGGGATGGTCCGGAAATGTGACAAATGGCGGCGCAGAAGGGGTATTTGTCATGGGATAGCCCGGAAATGTGACAAATGGCGGCGCTGAGGGGGCATTTGTCATGGGATGGCCCGAATTTGTGACAAATGGCAGTGCTGAGGGGTCAGATGTCATGGGATGGCCCGAATTTGTGACAAATGATTGTCGGGAAGGGGGGGGATGTCACGGAAACAAGGGAATTTGTGACATCTGGAACGGAATAAAATTTTGATGAATTATGACAATAAAGGAAATTGAGAGGGAAATTGTAGATGAGTTTGCAATTTTTACCGACTGGATGGACAAGTATGAGTACATCATTGAGTTGGGTAAAGGGGTTCCGGCCATTGAGGAGAGGGACAAGACTGAGGAGAACCTCATTAAGGGGTGTCAGAGCAGGGTGTGGCTCAGTTGCAGGATTGAGGACGGCAAACTTTATTTTGCGGCAGATTCGGATGCAATCATTACCAAAGGAATCATTTCGTTGCTCATTAGGGTTTACAACGGGCAGACTCCGGCAGATATTCTTGCCGGTGACCTTGAGTTCATTGGGCAGATAGGGCTTCAGGAGAATTTGTCTCCAACCAGGGCAAACGGGTTGGTTTCCATGATTAAACAGATTAAAATCTACGCTATGGCGTACAACAAATAGAGAGAGTATGAAGAGCAAGGAGAGTGTTTTGAGGGATGTTGTAAGGGCTCTGAGGATGGTTTATGATCCGGAGATTCCTGTTAACATCTATGATTTGGGGCTTATTTATGACCTTAAGATTGATGATGACCACAAGGTGTTCATTGAGATGACCCTTACCGCTCCAAACTGCCCTATGGCAGACCAGTTGGTGGAGGATGTGCATGATGCAGTTAAGGATACACCGGGGGTTACAGATGTGGCTGTGAAACTGGTGTTTGAGCCGGAGTGGGACAAGAGCCGCATGAGCGAGGAGGCTATGCTTGAACTTGGGCTTTTGTAGCGAGGAGGCTATGCTTGAACTTGGACTTTTATAAACTATACAGATGAACAGAGTATATCTTCTTTTGGGTAGCAATATGGGCGACAGGCAGGCTATGCTGGATTCTGCCAACCTGGAACTTATAGATGCCCTTCTTCCCGATTATCTTGAGGTGGCTTCGCTGGGAGATGCCGTAAATACTTCACAGGTGCTGGAGACAGAGCCTTGGGGGTTTGATGCACCGCAGAAGTTCCTCAACCAGAGTTTCTGCTGTCTTACTGAACTGGAGCCGCGCCAGGTGCTGGAGGCTTGCCAGAGGATTGAGACAGAGTTGGGAAGGGTACGTACAGCACCGCGTTTCAATGAAGCGGGGGAGAGGATATATGAAAGCAGGGTGATTGATATAGATATTCTGGCTTTTGAGAGGGGTAATGGAGGTGTTTGGGAGGCTGTTGAGGTTAGTGAGCCGGATCTGGTGATACCTCATCCCCAGTTGGAGAGCAGGGATTTTGCCCGTAGGCTCTATGATGAGGTAAAGGAGGCCATGGCACCAAAAAATGTCGGGAAGAAAAAAATTAACAAAAAATAATTAATAGAGTTATGACACAGGAAGACCTATTTAAAAATTTGATTGCCCATACCAAAGAGTACGGGTACATTTTCCCTTCTAGTGAGATTTATGACGGTTTGGGAGCGGTTTATGATTACGGACAGTTGGGAAGCGAGTTGAAGAACAACATCAAGAAGTTTTGGTGGGAGTCTATGGTGAGGCTCAACGAGAATATTGTGGGTATTGATTCTGCTATCTTCATGCACCCAAGAATCTGGGAGGCATCGGGCCACGTTGGTGCTTTCAATGATCCTCTTATTGACAATAAGGACTCAAAGAAGAGATACCGTGCAGATGTGCTTCTTGAGGATTACATTGCGAAACTTGAGGAGAAGATCAACAAGGATGTTGAGAAGGGTCGCAAGAAGTTTGGTGAGGCTTTTGATGAGGCCCAGTTCAGGGCTACCAACCCTAATGTTTTGAGGAATGCCAGGAAGATTGAGGAGTGCAAGGAGAGGATGGTTGCAGCGCTTAATGCAAACGATCTTGATGCATTGAAACAACTTATCCTTGACTGTGAGATTGTGTGTCCTATTTCAGGTACAAAGAACTGGACAGATGTAAGGCAGTTCAATCTTATGTTCAGCACCCAGTTGGGTAGTGTATCGGGTGAGAGCGGTACAATTTACCTGAGACCCGAGACTGCACAGGGTATTTTTGTTAACTACCTTAATGTTCAGAAAACAGGCCGCATGAAACTTCCGTTCGGTATTGCACAGATTGGTAAGGCCTTCAGAAACGAGATTGTTGCAAGACAGTTCATTTTCCGTATGAGGGAGTTCGAGCAGATGGAGATGCAGTTCTTTGTTCAGCCGGGCCAGGAGTTGGATTGGTTTGCAAAATGGAAGGAGACCCGTCTGAAATGGCATCTTGCTCTTGGAATGGGTGAGGAGAACTACCGTTACCACGACCACGACAAACTTGCACACTATGCAAATGCCGCTACCGACATTGAGTTCAACTTCCCATTCGGATTCAAGGAACTTGAGGGTATCCACTCCCGTACAGACTTTGACCTTGGCCGTCATCAGGAGTACTCAGGCAAGAAATTGCAGTACTTCGATCCTGAGAAGGGTGAGAGTTATGTTCCTTATGTGATTGAGACCTCTATTGGTGTAGACAGAACTGTACTTGCAGTGTTGTCGGGAGCATACAGGGAGGAGAAACTTGAGAACGGTGAGGAGAGGGTAGTGCTTAAATTGCACCCTGCTCTTGCCCCTGTGAAACTTGCAGTTCTTCCTTTGGTTAAGAAAGATGGCCTTCCTGAGTTGGCAAGGGAGATTATGGCTGAGTTGAAGTTGGATTTCAACTGCCAGTACGACGAGAAAGACTCAATTGGAAAACGTTACCGCCGTCAGGATGCAATTGGTACACCTTTGTGCATTACAGTTGACCACCAGTCTTTGGAGGACAAGTGTGTTACCTTGCGTGACCGCGACACCATGGAGCAGGAGAGGATTCCAATTGCAGAACTGTATAAGAGGGTTGACGAGAAGGTTAACATGAGGACATTGCTCAAGCAGTTGATGTAATCTCTTCCCGACAGATATGGAAAAAAGCGGCAATCATGCCGCTTTTTTTTTGTTTGGACCATTTGCAGGAAATATCACATTATTAAGGTTTAATGTCACAAAATCAAAGATGGAAAAAGCACAGATAGAGGTATATTTGTAAAAAATTGTATTCTCTATGAAACGGTTTTTTATTCTCTATCTGTTCACATTTTCAGTCATCTTTTTGCAGTGTGACCGGAAAATGGTGTATAATCCTACAGCGGAGGAGCGTGCAAAGGTAGATTCTACGGTATATCTCCATAGGAATATTGATTCTTTGTCAATTTTGTATGACAGGTACACAAAAGAGGAGAACCTTTATGGAAGGGTTGTTGTATGCCGTGAACTTGGGCGGGCCTGCAGGAATGCCAGCCGTTATAGGGAGGCTATAGAAATTCATACGGAAGGGCTTGATATTGCAAAGGAGATTTGTGATACTTTACAAATTATACAGGCGTTCAATAATCTGGGAACTGTTTACAGGCGTTTGGGGAAACTGGAGGAGGCTTCATACTGGCATTATCAGGGTCTCCTGATGTGTGAGAGATGGAGTAAGGGGGAGACAACATCTGTTGGCCTGAAAAATAGGGTTGTATCGCTGAATGGACTTGGGAATGTGCAACTTTCGCTTGGAAAAGATTCTTTGGCAATGCGTTCATTCAGGGAGGCTCTCAAAGGTGAATCGCAATTGGGGAGCGTTACAGGCATGGCAATCAATTATGCCAATATAGGAACCATATTTGAAAAGGGAGGGTTGAGTGATTCTGCCGCATTTTATTATGGTCAGTCTCTAAAGTGCAATACACTGGTGGGTTCAGATCTGGGGGTAGCATTGTGCCACAATCATTTTGGAAGGCTTGCAGAGAAAGAAAAGGAGTACGGCAAATCGTACCGGGAATACAAATTGGCGTATGATATACTTTCAAAAGGGACAGACAACTGGCATTGGCTGGAGTCATGCATCTCACTTTCCCGAATATCATTGTTGAACAGTAATCATGCCCAGGCTGTAGGATACCTCAACCGGGCACTTGATGTAGCCGAAGAATTGGCTTCTGATTCTCATCTGGCCGAGATTTACAGTCTGTATTATACAATTCACAAGAATGACGGCAGGTATGGAGAGGCACTTAAATGTATGGAGCAGTACATAAATGTGCAGAAACGGCTGTATGATGAGAAAAGCAAGGATGCCATATATGAGATAAGGGCAGAATATGAGAGGGAGAAAAGTTTGGCCCAGATGCGTATGATGCAGAAGGAACATGCTGCCAAACTATATAGGGACAAACGTCTTATTGGAGGTATAGTGGTATTTCTGGTCCTCTCCCTTGTGGCTATAGTGCTCTTGGTGTATTCGCTCCGTCTGCGTTCCCGCAACAGCCGGATTCTCAAGGAACTTGACAAGACCAAAAACAGTTACTTTACCAATATTGCCCATGAGTTCCGAACTCCCCTTACAGTTATCCTGTCTGCGGCAAACCAGTTGAGGAACAGTGCGGATAATGAGGTTGCCAAGGCCGATGCATCAGATATCATAACCCATTCGGAGTCTCTTCTGAATCTGGTGAACCAGATTCTTGGCATTGCCAAAATGGAGTCTTCCGTTGCTGCCGAGCCTGTCTGGCGCAGCGGGAATCTCTCTGCATTCATATACGGAATCTGCGAGAGAATTGCAAGGCTTGCACAAGAAAATGGTGTAGAACTCAAACATGAGATAGCAGAAGACCTTTATATGGATTTTGTTCCCGATTATGTGATTCAGGTGGTGCAGAATCTTCTGTCAAATGCCATAAAGTTTTCGGGAAAAGGGGGAACGGTGAATTTGTCTCTCTGTAAAGTTGTATCTGACGGTGGGGCGGAATGTGCAAGGATAACAGTGAAGGATTGGGGGACAGGGATCTCAAAGGAAGATATGGAGCGTTTATTTGAGCCTTTTTATCAGGCAGACAATGCCAAATTCCATATTGGGACAGGTGTGGGGCTGGCCCTTGTCAAACTTTCTGTAGAGGCCATGAATGGTTCTGTAAAGGTGAAAAGCAGTCCGGAAGAGGGTACAGAGTTCATTGTGGAAATTCCTGTTGTGCACAAGGCAATAGAGGAGATTGATATAAACTCTGATTCGGATGACTTCTGCATATTGATTGTAGAGGACAATTATGATGTTGCAAAATGGCAGATGCGTCAGTTGGGGGGGGGGGGAATTACCGCCTCATTTATGCGGAGAATGGCAAGGAGGGGCTCCGGAAGGCGGAGGAATCCATACCGGATATGATCATTACTGATGTGATGATGCCTGTGATGGACGGATTGGATTTGTGCAGGCGTGTGAGGGAGTCTGAATTGTTGTGCCATATCCCTGTAATAATGGTTACAGCCAAGGCAACATATGAAGACCGTATGATGGGGCTTGAGGCGGGTGCAGATGTATATCTGGAAAAGCCTTACGATCAGAAAGAACTGGTGTTGAGGGTGAGTACCCTGCTCAGGCGGCGTGAGGCATTGAGGAGATATTTTACCGGTGCAGTTTCCCCTGAGGAGGATGCAGGGGGCCCACAACTTTCTGTTGCGGACTCTGCCTTCATTGAGAAGTTTGATATTGCCTTGAATGCTGCATTTGAGAAGGGGAAGGTGGATTGTGAGGATATAGCCGCTGCCCTCTGTATAGGCCGTGTGCACCTTAACCGCAAGATGAAGGCAATTACCGGACTGAAGACAACCGAATATATACTGCAGGCCCGTATAGCCAAGGCTAAGGAACTGCTCTCCTCAACTGGCCTTTCCGTGGGTGAGATAGCCTTGCGTTGCGGTATTGAGGATATAGGCTATTTCAGTACTGTCTTTAAGAAACACACAGGCATGACACCGTCGGGGTACCGCAACAGATGTCACAATATTTCAACATGAGGTCATTTTATTGCAAACCGGCTGAATGATGAGGGACTAATTTTGTCCCCAGAAAGAATCTAAAAAACTTAATGTATGAACACACAGACAAAAAACTATGAGTCTCCGCAACTGGAAGTGATGGAGATTGAGATTGAACAGACTATTTTGCAATCAAGTATGCCGGATTTTGGAGATGGCGGTAACCTTTGGTAATTCTTTAAACAATTAATGGAGGAATAAAGATATGAAAAAGTATATCAGTGTTTTTGCGGCTGCTTTGATGGTAATGACAGCCTGCAGCAAGAATGAATTGAAAGTTGAAACAGCATCACCTGTAGAGATGACCCTTACTGCAACTATCGGTGCAGACACAAAGGTCTCTTTTGTTGATGAAGACAATGTGCTCAAGACCGCTTGGGAGGCTGGAGACAAGGTTTCTGTAGTTGCTTTGGATGAACAATACCAAGTTATTTCCAATGATGTTTTTACAGCGCAATCGGCCGGCAATACAACAAACTTTACAGGAACATTTACAAATGATGCCAATACCATGTATGTGAGGGTGTTTTATCCGGCTTTGACAGAGGGTACTGGAAGTAGTGACAGCGAAGAGACTAAGTGGCATTCTCCACTTTTGCACAATGAAGATGCCAATGGTAACGATGAGCCGTGGGTGTTGAATGGTGTTTATAAAGGCAAGGATATTATAAGATATGGAGCATTATATGCTCTTCAAAAGGCAGATGCATCATGTTCTCATTTGGAAAACTATATTGTTCTATCTGGAGATGCGGATGTGAATGAAATAAAAAATGATACTTGGAATGTTGTGCTTTATCATCGTTCTTATGTTGTCAAATGTGATATTACCTTCCCCGCAGAAGCAATAGGAAAGAAACTGCAGGCTTTGACAATTGCGGCTTATGATAGTGAAGATAATGGTGTTCAAGTTAGTGGTACTGGATGGACATCTATATATGAAGATGAATCCTTCCCAGGTGGTTGGAATACTGCTTATTCTATGTGTTTTGGTGAAAGTAAGGTTTCCGAGGGGCTAGGCTCAGGAATACAGTTGACAGATAACACATTTACAGCATATTTTGTAGGATATTCTGGAGAATCTTGGAATTATAGAGTTCAGCAGACAAGAAGATATCAGTTGACAGAAGGAGATTATCTGAGAATCACTGCAAGAACAACAGACGGTATAAATGAAATTGGCTATAAGCTTTCAAAGAAGAGTGTCACAAAGACGACTATTCTTCAGAATGGCAAGATGTATCGCCTTGATGCCACTCTTGTTGCAGAGTAAGCATCTGGTTTAATATAGCGAATCGGTCCTGGGTACAATTAGTCGGGACCGATTTTTGGTTTAAGAATATTTATCGGGAATGAGATTCAATGTTGCCGGACATATATTCCAGATAAGGGGTTTTGGGAACTGCAAGCCTGTCCAACAGAGGTATGAGGTTCCATATGGCCCCTTTGTGCATGAAGGGTATGGCAGTGGAGAAGATAATCTGTTGTTTGACCTTGAAATAAGGGGAGATGCAGTAGCATGGGGTGCTGTTGAAAAGGTGTACAGCAATGAGAAGGATGTTGAGCCGGGGTATTTCATGATGACGGTATATAAGAACGGGGATGGTTATTGTTTTGAACTTGCAAACCACTCTTCAGACCGGATAAATGCCCGCCTTGCAGTAAGTGGAGATTTCAAAAGTGCCCAACTGTCTCTTCATGGGAGCGGGATGGAGCAATGGCTCCTTTTTAATACCTGTGTGAATTTGTGCTATCTTCTTTCAACTGCAAATCAACAGACATTGCTGATGCATGCCTCTTGTGTAAGATACAAGGGGAAGGCATATCTGTTCCTGGGCAAGAGCGGAACCGGAAAAAGCACGCACAGCCGTATGTGGCTTAGCGCTTTGGAGGGCGTGGAACTGATGAATGATGATCATCCCATAATCCGTATAAATGAAGCGGGAACTGTTGTTGTGTATGGTTCCCCTTGGAGCGGTAAGACAAATTGCTACAAAAATATGGAGGCACCTGCAGGTGGTATAATAAGGATAGTTAGGGCTCCATATAACAGGGTCCGCAAACTCTCTCCAATAGAATCGTACGGCTCCCTGATAACAAGTTGCTCAGGCATGACTTGGGAGAAAATTCTCGCCGACGGTAGGGACCGTTCAATTCAAGGGGTGATAAAGAGTGTCCCATGTTGGGTTATGGAGTGTCTTCCCGATGAGGATGCAGCAATGGTTTGTTCAAGGTCGGTAGTGGAGGAAAAGGGATGCGGAAACTGATCATTGCAAATGATATTCTTGTTCAGGAGGTTTCCCGACTGGTGGCAGAGGGTTCTGAGGTTACTTTTGTTCCCAAAGGCAACAGTATGCTCCCATTTATCCGGGGAGGGGTTGACAGTGTGGTGCTTGTAAAGGCGGATGATATTGGTGTCATGGATATAGTGCTTGCAAGGGCAAATTCTACATTTGTGATTCACAGGATAATTGCCATGGATGGGGATGAGGTTGTCCTGATGGGGGACGGCAATATTGCAGGTGTTGAGCGTTGCCATAGAAAAGATGTTTTGGCCAAAGTTGCGGCAATAGTGAATGATGGCCGGAGGAGAGACTGTATGGGAGGGGCATATAGGATAAAGGCAAGGATATGGAGGGGATTATTGCCTTTAAGAAGGTATTTATTGGCAATTTACAGAAGGTTAACATAATAAATTATGAAGATTATTGAAGGTTTCAGGCTGCGGGATGTAATGGGGCAGGCTACCATAGTTGGAGAAGGTGTAAATCAGGTCAATTTCAACAAACTGGTTACTCTCAACTCCTCTGCAGCATTCTTGTGGAGAGAGGTTGAGGGTAAGGATTTTGATCTTGAGATGTTGGCAGACCTGCTTGTAGGGGAGTATGGTATCAGCAGGGAGCGGGCATATGATGATGCAAAGTCCATTTCTGACAAGTGGATTGAAACAGGTTTGGTGAGATTATGAAAAATGCCCGGTCAACCCTCCTTAAACTTATCCGCATAGCCTTATGGGGCCCGGATACAGAGGATTTGTGCTCAATTCCGGATTGGGATAAGGTGTTGTTTTTGGCAAACAGGCAGACTGTATTGGGGCTTGTTGCTGATGCTGTCTCCTGTTTGCCCAAGGAGTATCAGCCGGAGAGTCAGTTATGTATGAAACTCCGTAAGTATGCCTTGAGGATAATTCAGAGCCATACTCTCCTTAACAGGAAGGTGGCAGACCTTAAGGTGCGTCTGGACGGTTATGGGGTGCATTCTGTGTTGTTCAAGGGACAGGGTCTTGCATTGAATTACCCTAATCCTACAAGCCGTCAGTGTGGAGATATTGATATGTGGGTGGGGGAAAGGAACTTTGCAAGGGTACACGGGCTTTTGAAGCCTGATTCCAATGAAGATTTATCCAAGTTCAGGCACAGCAAGCATTTTAATTTGGAGGAAGATGGAGTTGAGGTGGAGATCCACAGAATAGCGGAAATCCTTCCCGGATACCGCAGGGACAGGCTTTTCAGGGAATGGACAACCGGATATCTGGAGGGGCCTCATATATGCAGTGCAGAAATTGGCGGTGTACAGGTGAATCTTCCCCCAATCCAGTTCAATGCCCTGTATATAATGAACCATATATGGCACCATTTTATGTCGGGAGGAATAGGATTAAGACAAATATGCGACTGGACAATGTTCCTGCACCGTTATTGTAATGATATAGATTGTGATGTGTTGCGTAAGGATCTTGAGAGGTTCGGGTTGATGAGGGGGTGGCAGATTCTTGGCGGTCTTGCTGTCAATTATCTTGGCCTTCCAGCAGATGAATGTCCTTTGTATACTGGTGAATATGATAAGAAATCGGAACGTATGTTGGAGGTGATATGGTGTGAGGGGAATTTTGGCCATCATTCGGATGTCGGGAAGAAACCGAGGCCTGAAGGACATTTTGCGGGAAAATTCCACTCTTTCCGTAATACTACTGCCAGAATCATAAGGATTTTTGCCATTTCACCGGTGGAGGTTTCAGTTTCATGGTGGGCATATCTTATAACGGGTTTGCAGAATGTTTTTGTGAGGATAAAATGAAGACAAGGGGCATGGGCCCCTTGTTGTGTTTTATCCTTTGCTGTACTGCTCTGCTGTTTTGAGGAACTGTACCCTCTCAAAGGCTGCAGGGTTTGCAATGTTTGAGTAGTTGAGCATTCCCCGGAAATCGGCGAGGGTGTTGAATCCTTTGGAATCCATAAACTCCTTAAGTTCCCTGTTGAAGTCCTGCAGGATAAACGGCCCCTGCTGGTAAAGGGCGCTGCACAATTGTACTGTCTTGGCTCCGGCAAGTATCAGTTTTATTGCAGATGAAGGGTCATAGACACCTGTTGAGGCACTGAAGTCAAATTTTCTCAGGTGTGATGAGAGGATTGCAATCCATCTGAGTGACTGCAGGTATTCATTCTTGTTTGAGAATGGGTTTGCAGGCACAATCTCCATCTTTTTGAGGGAGATGTCGGGAGTAAAGAAACGGTTGAAAAGGACCGCTCCTGATGCTCCGTGTCCCTGCAGGGATGAGATGAAATTCCCAAGGTTAGAGAAGTGGTTGCCCAATTTTACCGCTACGGGGATTTTAATGGTATCTGTTATTCTCTTTACAGTTTTAAGGTAATCCTCCTCGGTTTGGAGACTGTTCTTACCGGCGTTTAGAGGAAGTGCATATATGTTCAGTTCCAGGGCATCTGCTCCTGCCTTTTCAATCTCTTTTGCAAAGTCTGTCCAGGTATTGTTGGTATAACAGTTTATGCTTGCTATTACCGGAATGCCGCTCTCCTTTTTGGCATCTTTGATAAGTTGCACATATTTCTCTACAGAGTAGTCTGTTACATATCTTTTGAGGAAATCTGCATTCTCGGTGTAGTCTGCACTGCTCTCCTCAAGGAAACTTATCTCATTGTTAATCTGCTCCTCAAAAAGAGATTTGAGCACTATTGCACCTGCACCGCTCCGTGCCAGAGCAACTATTTTCTCAAGATCTGCTGTATAGCCGCTGCTTGCAGCAATAATAGGGGATTTAAGATCCAATCCCAGGTAGTTTACAGAAATGTCAGCCATATATTTTAATTTTAAATAATTAATACTATCAAATAATAATTATTACAAAGTATGTATTTCTCTCAAAAATTTCCAATACCTGATTTATGGTATTTTTTAAAAGTCGGGGACCGAGTTAAGTCGGGGACCGACTTCCATGCTATAACGCCGTGGTACAGGGATTTGTTTATTTTCCAAATATAATTTTCCAAAGGCTGAACATTTGGGATTTTAGGATTGTTTAACAGACAATCACAATTTTAAAAGATTCAGTTATGAAAAAACTAACCGTTATTTTTACTGTTACCATAGCAATGTTGGCTTTGGGTAATACAGCAGCAAGGGCCCAGGTACAGGGCGAGATGGGTGCCGGACTCAATTTTGTAATAGGTACCGGGGATGATTATACAAATTATGGTCTTGGAGTGAAGTATCAATGGACTGTCATAGACAATTTGCGCCTGGAGCCATCATTTACCTATTTCTTCAAAAAGGATATGATTTCATCCTGGGATCTCACCGCAAATGTGCATTATATGTTTGATATTGTACCAATGTTGCAGGCATATCCTATTCTGGGTCTGGGAATGACCAATTATCATAGAGATTACGACATTCTGGGACTGCAGGAAAAACAGGACAATACAAAATTTGCATTCAACTTTGGTGCAGGTATGGAACTTATGTTCTCTCCAACAATTGGTATGAGCCTGGAATACAAATTCAGAGTTGTTGAGGATTGGAACAGGTCCCACATTGTTTTGGGAATGGTTTACAAGTTCTAGCGGAATACCCGAATTATCCAAAATCACCCAAAATCACGACGTGATTTTGACAACATATATAAACAAAAAAAAGCACTCACATCTCTGTAAGTGCTTTTTTTGTCGGGATACTGCGACTCGAACGCAGGACCCCCTGCTCCCAAAGCAGGTGCGCTAACCAACTGCGCCACATCCCGATTCATTATTTCAAACCGCTTGGTTTAGTGCCAAAGCGGATGCAAAGGTACGGATATTTTTTAATTATCCAAATTTTTTCGATATTTTTTTTTAAAAGTCGGTCACCGACTTAACTCGGGGACCGACTTTTTATCTAAGGCTACAATCCCAAATCCTTCAAGGTTCTTGGGGCAGGGGTTTTAGGGAGAGGTTTTCTCTCTTTCAACTGCTCCATAATTACCTCAATGGCTTTGTTCAACTGTTCGTCTATGCCCTGCTGCTCCTTAATAGGGTTGTTGTCAATGAGGATATCAGGGTCAACGCCGTGGTTCTCTACAATCCACTTGCCGGTTTTGGCGTCGTAGTTTGTGAAGAAAGGTACACGTACATCTGTGCCGTCCATGTATGGAAGTGAGCCGCTGATACCTACAATACCGCCCCAGGTGCGGGTGCCTATTACTGTTCCAAGGTTGTTGGCTTTGAAACTCCAAGGGAACAGGTCACCGTCTGATGCTGAGTATTTGTTTATCAAAAGCACTTTAGGACCGTAGTGGGTAGCGTCAGGAATGGTTCCGTTGCGGTCTGAGTTGCGGTACATTGTCATGCGGTAAGGTTTTCTGAGCAGACGCTCAATGAGCATAGGGGAAACGTTTCCGCCACCGTTTGCGCGGTCGTCAATGATGAGGGCCTCTTTGTCCAATTGTGGATAGAAGTAACGGGCAAACTCGTTCAGTCCCTCAGGACCCATGTCGGGAACATAAATGTATCCTACACGGCCGTTGGTGGCTTTCTCTACAGTCTTTATGTTGTTCTGTACCCATTTGTAGTGCTCAAGAGGATACTCGTCCTCAATAGGTTTCACAACAATTGTGCGGGCTCCCTCAGGGGTTGCTTTGCTGTTTACAGTAAGTTCTGTAAGTACATTTGCCTTCCCGATGAGTAGTTTGTAGATATTGTCAACGGTGTTTGTAGGGATACCGTCAATTGCAACAATGAAGTCTCCCTCTTTTACTCCAATGCCAGGCTCGGTAAGTGGAGATCTCAGTTTTGCGCTGTAAGGGGCTCCTGGGAGAATCTCTCCAATCTGATAGTAGCCGCTCTTATGGGCGTTGATGCGTGCTCCAAGCAATCCCATAGGGATTCTCTCAGGTTTAGGCATCTCGCCAGGGTTTACGTATGCGTGGCCACAGGCTACCTCACCAATCATCTCACCAATGATGTAGTTCAAATCCAGGCGGGTCTTTGCGTAAGGCAACAGCACCTCGTATTTTTTCTTTATTGCTTTCCAGTCTATTCCATGCATGGTCTCAAGATAGAAACCGTCTCTGAATGCCCTCCATACCTCATCATATACCTGAGCCCACTCTGCTGTGTAATCTACAGGGGCAACAAGGTTCTTGAAGGTAACTTTCTCCTTCATTGCAACTCTTGGAGCAGGGAAATCGCAGATGTAAAGGTCACGTCCTTTGGCAAACAGCGCCTTCTTGGCACCTGGTGTATAACTTACCAGTGAAGCACCGTCGGCAGCCTTGTCATCTTTGCCTGTTGCAAAATCAAATACCTTTGTCTCTCTTCCCGACGAGTACCAGAGTTTCTTCCCGTCGCAAACGAAATTGCCGAAATATCCTGTACCTACAGGAATCCTCACAATTCTGCCGTAAATGCCATCTGTATCAATTACAGTCTCTGCTGCAGGGGTATTTGCATCACCTTTCTTGGCAGCCGGTCTTTCAGGGGCCTTTTTGCCATCCTCAGGAAGAAGAGGTGAAGGGGTATCTTTGGCAAGCATTGCCATATATACGCCGTTCATGTTGTTGTAGGTGTGGTTCCACTCCAACTGGCCGTAGGTAGGGTTGAAATCGCGGGCAGAGGTAAAAATGATGTACTTGCCGTCTGTGCTGAATACAGGTGAAGAAGAGTTGTACCATTTCTCGGTAATTGCCACTTCCTTGCCTGTTTTAAGATTATGTGCATATACTACGCTCATATCATTTTTGGCAGCCTTGGTATAGGTAATCCAGTTGCCGCAAGGTGAGAAACTTACGCTTCTGAACTCCCCTGCAGGATTTTCCATAATGGTACGTTTTGCCTTGGTTGCCACATCTACCTCAACAAGGCGGTTCTTGCGGTCGGTATAGAAAATCTTCTTGCTGTCGGGAGTCCACTGTACTCTGCGGATATAGGTGTCGTTGCCACTGGTAAGTTGTACGGGGTTGCCGCCTGCAGCAGGCTGCAGATAAACTTCAGTTTCACCTGTGCCGTCACCTATGTATGCTATATATTTTCCGTCCGGGCTGTAAACTGCACCACGGTCATTTGAGCCGGGGGTTCTGGTGATGTTCTTCACCACTCCCTCGCCTACAGGAACGCTGAACACCTCACCTCTAACGGTAACAACAACTCTTGAACCGTCTGAAGGGATGCTTGCGCTGCGGCCGCTGGCCCTCCTTGAAACATCCTTCATCTCTGTGCGTGAATAGATGTTGTCTGCAGAGAGGGTAATTTCAATCTTTTGGCTCTGGCGTGTTTTTGGATCAAACTTGTAAAGGTATCCGCCGTTCTCGTAAACAATGATTTCACCGTTTGAAGAAGGGAATTTTATGTCGTACTCTGTGTAGTTGGTAACCTTCTCTGTCTTTTTGGTTTTGGTATTGTAAACGAAAAGGTTCATGGTCATGTCCCTGTCGGAGATAAAGAAAATCTCATCCCCAATCCACATAGGGATAATGTCCTGTGCCACGTTGTTGGTAACATTCTCAACCTTCTTGGCCGCCGGGTCATATATCCAGATGTCGTCTGCCATACCTCCGCGGTAATATTTCCAGGTACGGAACTCGCGCATCACGCGGTTGTAGGCAAGTTTTTTGCCGTCGGGAGAATAACTGCAGAAACCACCCTCTGGAAGAGGAATCTGGGTTGCCATGCCCCCATCAGGGGATACGGTCCACAGTTTGCCTGGGAATCCGTCACCGGTACGGTTACGGAATACGATGTTCTTGCCGTCGCGGCTCCAGGTCATTACAATGTTGTTGGGACCCATGCGGTCACCCAAATCGTCACGGCCGTTGGTTGAGGTGTAGGTAAGCCTTACAGGCTCGCCCCCCTTTGCAGGGATAAGGTAAACCTCGCGGTTGCCGTCATACTCTCCGGTAAAGGCAATGGACTTGCCGTCGGGAGAAAAGCGGGCAAACATTTCATAACCCATATGTGATGTGAGGCGGGTTGCCTCTCCTCCAGTTATCGGTGCCGAGTAAAGATCTCCCGCATATGAGAACACAACCTCATTACCGTTGGTTGAAGGGAATCTTAAAAGTCTTGCCTCATCTGCATACGCGCCAGATGCGGCAACTGCCAAAAGCAGGGTAAATAACAAACGTTTCATATAATATTGTGTTAAGTTTTCTTTTTCCCGATAAAGTTGTGCTGTGCAGACGGACCTTCCTGTATCTGCCAGGTGCTCCAGGTGCTCCAGGTGCATAACTTCTGGAGGAGCAAGTTACAAAAAAATGCTAACTTTACACTATTATGGTGGTGAATAAGGTAATAAAAACACCGTTGGGGTCTGTGGAACTGGGGATGCTGTGCGGAAAAATTGTGTGGTGCGGGTTTGCTTCTGTAGGGTCGGGGGCCTCGGTGGCTCCAGGGGCTCCGGTGGCTCCGAGGACTCCGGGGACTCCGGCGGCTCCGGTGGCTCCGAGGACGTTGTGGGCACAAAAAGGTATCCAAATGTGCCCGGAGGAGGGGCAAAGTGCCGCTCGGGAACAAAAATGCTGCCTGGTGTGCCCGTGGGGAGCAGAGTGGGCACAAAAAGGTATCCAAATGTGCCCGGAGGAGGGGGACAGTGCCGCTGGGGAACAAAAATGCCGCCTGGTGTGCCCGTGGGGA
>JAZNUM010000050.1:0-8327 GCA_045592325.1 Candidatus Egerieisoma sp. | reverse complement strand
ACCCGGCTCAAAGTGTACATTCTGGCCTGGAGCTACAACCAGGTTCTCGTTGATTAGTTTGAAGTAATCTTCAAATGAGGCAATAGGATTCTCATTAGGATTTACATAATCAACGCCAAGTCCGCCACCAAGGTTAAGGTTGGCAATATTCATACCTCTGTCTGTAAACCATTTCTGAAGTTCTGCAATTCTTCCGCAAAGAGTCTTGAATACACCAAGATCCAAAATCTGTGAACCTACATGGAAATGGAGGCCAATAAGCTCTACATTTTTGCACTCTTTGAAAAGGTTTGCAAAATCCTCAAACATCCAAGGGCTTACACCAAACTTGTTCTCTTTAAGGCCTGTTGAAATGTATTTATGTGTGTGGGCATCAATATCAGGGTTAATACGCAATGCAATCTTGGCAACCTTACCCATACCTGCAGCAAGGTCATTGATAACCTTAACCTCAGGAACAGACTCACAGTTGAAGCTGAAGATGCCGGCCTTTAGGGCGGTCTTAATCTCTTTATCTGATTTACCTACACCTGCATAAACAACATTCTCAGCACCGAAACCTGATTTAATGGCCAAAGCAACTTCATTACCGCTCACACAGTCAGCACCAAGACCTGCATTCTTGATTTTCTCAAGAATCCTTGGATTTGCATTTGCCTTAAGGGCAAAGTGTGCATGGTAACCGTATTTCTTAATCTGTTGTGTGTAAATGTCCAAAGTCTTGTCCAACAACTCCATGTCATAATAGTAGAAAGGAGTCTCAATACTCTGGAAAGCTGAAATAGCAGATGCTGTAATCATAGTTTCTTATATTTAATCGATTAATTTTTAATTTTCCTATAATCTGCAAAAATAGCAAAAAAAGTGTAATAATTACACTCCCGACAAATTAAAATGAGGGCAATCCTATAAAAGAATGCCCTCAAAAATAATTGCACTTAACCTCTATCTGTTGCAGTGCTGCTCCCTCAATAGGTCAAGCACTGTCTTTACAGGGTTGAATGTAATGAGAGGTGTTTCTACAAACTGGGTATTCCAGTCGCTCATTGCACCGTTCCACAAACCAGGAAGTTCCTGAGCCTTGAGAGGTCTTCCCTGGAAACTCTTCTCTGAAATGAAACCTGTCTTAGGGTCTGTATGTTTGAGAAGGTCATATTTCTCACCCTTATAGTTCTTCACTGCACAAACAAGATCTACCGGATTGAAGTGTGTTGCACCCTGCATTGCACCGTAAGCCTGAGGGTTATTCTTGTCAATCTGGGCAGCCTCAAGAATCTGAAGTGATGTTGTGCCATCCTCACCAAGTATAATGTAAGGGCCACCGCCTGGCTCGCCTTCATTCTTAACCATACCGCAAACTCGTACAGGACGGTCCAATTTTGCTTTTAATACAGCAACAAGTCCGTTATTGTCCATTTCTGGTACTGCAACACAGAACTCATCCTCCATAAATGCCTTAATCTCTGCAAGAGGAGCATCAGCACCTTTTTCATCCAACTGTTTCAGATAACCGAATACTTTCTCCTGAAGTTCAGTAGCCTTGCCTACAAGTATCTTCTTCCAACGGATAGTCTCGTCCAATAGGGACTCTTTTACTACATTGTCAATATTCTTTATAACAAGAACATCAGCATCTATATCATTCAGATTAGTGAGCAATGCACCATGTCCGCCAGGACGGAACAACAGTGAACCGTCATCTTTGGTAAACGGATTGTTATCCATATCAACGGCAACAATGTCAGTTGCTGGAGACTGGTTGGTAAAGGTTACATGGTATTTGCATCCGAACCTCTTTTCATATTTCTCTTTTACCTGAGCGTAAAGTTCTTCAAAACCTTTCTGGTGCTCTACAGAAACGGTAACAACCATCCTTACATCCCCATTTGCATCTTTTGCATACAATGCACCCTCTACCAGATGCTCTTCAAATGGAGTTCTGTTCTCATTCTCATATTTATGGAACTGTATCAATCCCTTAGGCATAGCACCATAATTCCAGGCTTTGTCATAAAGGGTAAGATTAAGGAGCGCTTTAGCATCAAAGAATGGGAAAAGTGTAATGTTTTCCACAAATCTTGCAGCAGGAGATCCCTCCTTAAGTTTTTCACCTGCCTTAAGTGTATCTGCAGCCTCAAACAAATCTTTAAACATTCTGGTTGCTGCACCGGATGCCGGAACAAATTTGCAAACATTACCGGCATACTTCTCTGCAACTCCAATATATTTTGCCTGCTCATCTGCAGAAAGCACCTTTATACCTTTGGCAGGTGTAGCAGCAGCCTGGATTGTTAGATAAGGGAATCCCTTCTTGAAATTCTCCAACTGAGTCTGGAAGGTATCAACTGCAATACCTCTTGCCTCAATCTGATTCTTTTGTGCTTCAGATAACATAAAATTCTCTCCTGTATTTAAAGTTTGATCTTAATTTTTCAAAATCTTGCGGATTATTCTTCAAGTCCGCACAATGTTCAAAGATAGGAAAAATATTCACAAAATATTCACTTATCTGATTTTGTGTAAGATTCTCCTTGGAAAAGAAATTTTTGTTCTTCTCGGGAGGAACCACCTTGAAATCCATAAGTTGCCCAATATTGAAATGTTCTCCCAGAGCCTTCACAGCCATAACAGTCCCGTTCACCTTCCCCTCATAAGAATACCCTGCAATATGCGGAGTAGCAATATCTGCCATCTCAAGCAATTCCAAATCAATATCCGGCTCCCCATTCCATACATCCAATATTATTCCCGACAATTTCTCCCTGTACTTTTTCAATGCAGCATCACAAACAACCTCCCCTCGGGAAGAATTGATAAATATGGAACCCTCCTTCATCTTTGCAAAAAACTCCTCCCCTGCCAAACCTCTGCTGGAAGGGTTAAGATCAGTATGAATGGTAATTATATCTGAATTCTCAAGCACATAATCCAAAGAATAATAGTCCTTGAAATCCTTGAGTTGAATATAACCGTTGTTGAAGGCAAGTGTCTGTTCCCTCTCCTTTGCAGGGTCACACCTGAGTACTTCAAACCCAAGATACTCTCCCAAAGAGGCTACTTTGGAGCCAACATTGCCTACTCCAATCACACCAATTGTACCATAACTGCCACCTTGCCCCAAAGAAAGCCCCTTACGGGAAGCCAAACCATACAATGCAGTATAAACATATTGCATAACTCCACCTGAGTTACAACCTGCAGCATTCTTCACTGCAATCCCTGCTGCAGCACAATATTCAAGGTCAATATGGTCTGTACCAATTGTAGCCGTTGCAATGAACTTTACAGAGGACCCTTCAAGTAAAGAGGCATTGCATTTTGTGCGGGTACGCACAACAAGGGCATCAGCATCCTTAACCACCTCGGGTACAATCTCTTTTCCCGGCAGATAAACCACCTGTGCAAACTCCTCAAGCACTCCCCAAATAAAAGGAATGTCCTTATCTACAACTATCTTCATCTCAAAATGTCATTTTTACACTGAATGCGCACTTCTCCCCTACTTTTCCAACAACATAACATGAAATACAATTGTCTCCTGATTCAACAAACCTGTAGAGATCAACACTTTGTCCAGGAAGAACTTCACAATCATAATTTACAAGGAGTTCCTTTACAGATTTGGACGCAACCAAGTCATAATCAAGCGAATCCAGCGCCCAAACAACATATTTGACATTATTTACATGACCGTTTGTATCAATGTCGCTCCATACCACTTTATGTGTATCAACAAGTTCCGGCTCTGCACCTTTTGGCAAAGAAACCTTCTCCGCCTGCTCGGCAATTGCATCACCCATTGCTGAATTGTCAAAATTCTCGGCAAGAGTGGAATTTCTCACCATCCGTCGGGAAGCAAGATCTATGATAAGCCATGATGTGGTTGCGGAAACAGCAACATTCCCCACAGAATCTTCCAATTGGAAATCCCTCAGGTAAAAGATTCTGTTGGCACCCTTGTGCCATGTCTTTAGGGTAACCTCATCCCTCCACTTGGGGTAATTGTGAAATATCAGTTTTATTCTCGACAATACCCAAGCAGTATTGCCCGCAATCATATCATCATATCCGAAACCGAGATTTGCGGCATCCCTTCCGGCAGCCTCCTGCATTATATCCAGCATTGCTGCAGGTCGCAACAGATGGTTTGCATTGGCCTCATAACAACTCACAATACGTTTTTCAGTATATTTTTCTCTCATAATGCATATTTAAATTAAAGCAAAAATACCTAAAAAACGGCACTAAAAAGATTTTTTATCAAATAAAATAACACTACTTTTGCACTCCTTAAGCAAAAACATGGGAAAAAAGGTCACATACATAAGGTGCGCATTATTCATATACCTGGCACTGCACTTTGTGTTCAACGGGGCATTCCTCCACAATCACGTGATTGATGGAGAGAGCATTTCACACGCCCACCCATTTAAAAGCAATGACCATAATCCCGACGAGGCACGTACAATTCTCCTGTTCAATACCGCCGCCGGAATTGCACAGGAAGAGACCGCATTACCTTTGCTCTACACTAATGTAATTTCAGTTATTGATTTTAAAATAATTGACAATTACACAGATGCACTCTCTACATATAAATCTTCCAGAGCACCTCCATATTTCTGCTAAAGCATATACATACCGGCTGATGCAACCTTAAAGGGGGCATCCTACTTATTGTTGTAACCATTAACGCAGAAATCAATGAAAAAAATGATATTTGCATTGCTGGCCGTATTGGCAGCATGCACCTTTGGCGTGGCTCAAAACGATTCACACATTATAGGCCATGTTATAGACAAAAAGACACAGGAACACATACCATATATATATGTAAGGCTTGTAGGGACAAACATTATCACCAGCACAGATGCAAGCGGACACTACAAACTCACAAACATACCTTCCGGCACATTTGAAATTGAAGCATCAGGAATAGGATACATTTCAGAAGTAAAGGAAATTACCCTTAGCGGCAACAGTACATATAATGTAAATTTTGAAATTTCAGAAGACAACCTGCAACTGGAACAGGTAGTTGTAACCGGAAACAGGAGCGAAACAAAGAAAAGACACAGCGCCACTCTTGTAAATGTTGTGAACAGGGAGATATTTGAACTTGTAAGTGCCTCTTCACTTGCAGACGGTCTCAATTTCCAACCGGGAGTAAGGGTGGAAAACGACTGCCAGAACTGCGGATTTACCCAGGTAAGGATAAACGGCCTCGACGGGCACTACTCACAGATTCTAATGAACTCAAAACCGGTGTTCTCCGCATTGGCAGGTGTATATGGTCTTGAACATATTCCTGCAACAATGATTGACAGGGTTGAGGTAATGAGGGGCGGCGGCTCGGCGCTGTTCGGTTCTTCTGCCATTGGAGGGACAATCAACATCATTACAAAGGACCCTGTAACAAACTCTGCAGAGGTGAGCCACAATATTGTTTCTATTGGAAACAGCGGTTCATTTGACAACAACACTACCGCAAATGCATCGGTGGTGAACGGCAACGGAAAATCCGGACTCTTCATTTACGGACAGAGCAGGAACAGGGAGGCTTATGACCACAATGGTGACGGTTTTACAGAGATAGGTACCATAGATGCCAAAACTTTGGGAATCAACTCTTTCTATAACCTCACCCAGAACTCAAAACTTAGGGCAGAATACAGTTCAACAAACGAGTTCAGACGTGGAGGCGACCAGTTGGATGTACCTGCACACCAGTCATATATTGCAGAACAGACAGACCACAACATAAATGCCGGAAACATTACTTATGACGCATGGTCAAAGGACTACAAGAACAAATACAATGTATATGCCGCATTGAGAGATACAAAACGCGACAGTTACTACGGAAGCAACATGGACTCGAATGCCTACGGCAGTACCCATGACCTTGTAGTTGTAGGTGGAGGACAGTATGTACATTCTTTTACAAAACTCTGGTTCATGCCTGCAGAACTTACAGCAGGTGTGGAATACAACTACAACTATCTGAATGATGTGACAATAGGATATGACCACGATGCCACACAAAAGGTGAACATTTACTCTGCATTTCTGCAGAACGAGTGGAGAACAGACAAATGGGGATTCCTCCTTGGTGCCAGAATAGACAAGCACTCTCTTGTTGACAACGCAATTGTCTCACCAAGGGCAAACATAAGGTACAACCCTTCAAAAATGCTCAACTTCCGCCTTTCTTACTCAACAGGATTCAGGGCACCACAGGCATTTGATGAGGATTTCCACATTGCAATTGTAGGTGGTGAGAGGGTTGTCACCGTTTTGGCAGATGACCTTAAGGAAGAAAGTTCCAACAGTTTCAGCTTCTCTACAGACTGGTATCACAATTTTGCATCTGTACAGACAAACATAATGATGGAACTCTTCTACACAGAACTGAAGGATGTGTTTACAATAAGGATGCTTGAAGAATTTGACGCTAAAGGGAATCAGGTACAGGAGCGCTACAACGGCAGCGGTGCAACAGTAGCGGGAATGAACCTTGAGGGGAAAGCGGTATTCAGTTCAGATTTTATGCTTCAGGCGGGCCTCACATACCAAAGGAGCAGATACAAACAGCCTGAAGAGTGGAGCGAGAACCCGGAGGTTGCACCAGAAAAAAGGATGTTCCGTACTCCCGACATTTACGGATATTTTACAATGCAGTATACCCCAACTAAAAAGTTCTCAGTATCACTTACCGGAACCTACTCGGGAGAGATGCTGGTTCAGCACATGGAGAGTTCGGGAACAAATATTGACATGGCTGTAAAGACACCGTCATTCTTTGATGCAAACCTGAAAGTCTCTAAAGAATTTTCAATATATCCAGGTGTAAATATGGAAGTTAACGGGGGAATGATGAACATCTTCAACTCATTCCAGGACGATTTTGACAGCGGAGTTGACAGGGACTCAGGATACATCTACGGTCCTATGATGCCAAGGAGCCTCTACTTTGGGGTAAAACTTTCATTATAGAAAAAGCTGTCTTTCGACAGCTTTTCTCTTTTATTGGTTCCTTATCTTGTTTCCCAGAATGAATCCGAAAATTCCGGTCAGGAGAATTCCAATGGTAGTTTGCACAACATTGAGCATATCAACCAGCGGAGACACATCCTGCAATAATTCAGAATCCATACCAACCATATTTTTTAGGCTAATTGCAAAAGCCTGGCTGTACTCCAGAAGTGAAACATTCTCCGTGAAAGCCCAAGCAAAGAGGAAGACTGTGAGGATATAGGTCAAAATCATTTTTGTCATGCTCTCTCCATAGCCGAAAAGTATGTCTGATAGGAAATTGGTACTGATTTTTACAATATTGGCAAATTTGAAATCACTGATCAAACGCATCCGCTCCATCCTCTTTCCCTGTACATACGCCCAGTTGCCATCTGCAATATAACCCTTTCCGGTCCACAAAGCATTGAAATTCTTGTAGATAACCTCTGCATCAGCCCATCTTGCATCAACTGCTGCCTGTGGGTTCCATTCAGATTTGGCATTAACGTCATTTGTCCTTTCACCTGTTCCATAAGTATGCCAGTCAACCAGAAATCTGGTATACTCTTCCTTGTTCTGCTGCAAAATTCTAAAATCCTTAAGGTTCTCCCTTCTAATTACAGCACAGTCCCCAAGATAAGTTTTGTTGAGGCTGCAGTTTGAGAACATGCTGCCGTTAAAAATCACGACACCGTCAATGAACGCCCGGTAGAAATCACAGAAATCTATCTGGGCACCCTCAAATGTCCCATGCTGGATCTCCGCATATCTGAAATCACTCCACATTATTTTGGCATTTCTGAAACGGCAATGCACCATCTCGCACCCTTTAAAATTCACTCTCTCAAGAGTACAACCCGAAAAATCTATTTTTTCAAGTTTTTCTCCCGACAGATCTATTCCTACAATCTTTTTTGTTTCAATAAGTTTGAGTAATTCTTCCCTATCCATACCATATATGATTATAAAGACAAAAATAGTCAAAAACTTTATATAATTTTGACAATTCACAATCTGTGCAGTATTTATTATATTTGTAACAATTTAAAAATCAAGATATGAAACTGCCTGCAAACATGTCGAAAATTGTCGGCAAAACCTACAAGGGCCAGAGGGACGATGAGGGTCGGCCTCACGGACATGGCATTATGGAATACTCAACTGGGGACGGAAAGAAATACAAGTACGAGGGACATTTTGAGCACGGAGTGCGCTCAGGATATGGAGTGTGGCATGAGACAATCCAGTTCACACGTGAATATGAGCCATGGGAGTGGGCGCAGATGGGCGATTACGACAGTGTCGGCAGG
>JAZNUM010000049.1:0-42135 GCA_045592325.1 Candidatus Egerieisoma sp. | reverse complement strand
CCACGCAGGAAACGTTGGGAGGGGCCGGAGTGAGCAAAGCGAACGGAGTCCTCCGCAATCCCTACCATCCTCCCGGTTAAATATATAAATGCAAAAAAGAGTGACTAATCAGTCATAAGACTTTTTAGTCACCCTCTTTTTATTTGTATATTCCTTTACACCTCTCTATCCTATAACTTTATTCACCACTTCAAGGATTTCTTTCTCTTTAGCATCTGTTGCTGCTACAATCTGGGCACCCTCTGCAAGAATTGCATCTGCAATTGCCCTATCCTTGATTCCGGCAGCATTGATCTTAACATTAAGGTATGCCCCATAAACGGCAGTACGGATACACAGGGCTCCTACCCCTGCATCAGATACTGAGTTAGGATTACCATCCTTTGCCATAGCCTCAACAAGAGGGAATGCACTGAATGCAGCCTTCATTGTACGCAAAGGCACCTGGGTAGCATAAATTGTTGCCTCCTGCAATGCAGCACTCCTGGCAGCCTTCTCCTCAGGGGTATCTTTAGGCATTCCAAAACATGCCATTATCTTATTGAACGCCTCAGTATCCTCATCAACCAGGTACAGCAGTTCTGAAACAATAGCCTGCCCCTTCTCTGCCCAATCTGAGAAGTATTTCCATTTGTCATCCCATCCCGGTTTGTGTCCCGACAAATTTGCAACCATTGTACCTAAAGCGGCTCCCAAAGCACCTGCATACGCAGAGATTGAACCGCCACCAGGAGCAGGAGACTCACTGGCTGTCTCAAGGGCAAAACCCTTACAGGTAAAGTCAACCAGTTTCTTTGGCGCACCCTCCGCTGCAGAGTCCTCAAGCATATACTCAATTACCTTCTCCCTTGGGTTGAAAGGTTTCAAATCATCCAATCCCATGGATTTTACAGCAATCTTTATTATCTCCTCCTCTGCAATACCTGCAGAGCGCTGCTGTTTTGCCAAATAGTATTTACCTGCATCTATAAGCACCTTTTTAGGGATAAGTCCCACTATTTCTGCACCTGTAACCCTTATACCCCTTGCCTGGGCTTTTGCACAAACTTCATCAAAAGCCACATGTACCGGGGTTACAGAGATGTTTGTAACATTCATTGAGACCTGTGCAATGCCATATTCATCTATATACCATCCAATGGCCTTACAACCTTTAAGGGTTCCAGGAATCCATCTCTCCTCTCCGTTTTCATCCAACAATACCTTACCTGTAAGTTTTCCCCCCTCTCTCATCTTGCGACCCTTCTCACGCACATCAAAGGCAATTGCATTTGCCCTGCGGGTAGAAGTTGTATTGAGGTTGTAATTGATGGCTACAAGGAAATCACGTGCACCTACATTTGTAATGCCGGCACATGCAACCCTCTCAGAGAACTCGGCAGGCCCGAAATCGGGCTTCCAGTAAGGGTCCTGTAGTTTCTTCTGTATCCCCTCATACTCTCCACTACGGCAAAAGGCCAGATTTTGTCTCTCAGGAGTAAAGGCCGCCGCCTCGTAACAATATACAGGGATTCCAAGTTCCTCCCCTATTCTGCGGGCCACTGTACGTGCATATTCTGCACACTCCTCCATGGTTACATTTGCTATCGGGATAAAAGGACATACATCTGTTGCCCCGCTGCGCGGATGCTCTCCATGGTGCCCCCTCATATCTATAAGTTCTGCCGCTTTGGCTGCTGCACGCACCGCAGCCTCCATTACCGGCTCCGGCTCCCCTACAAAAGTAACTACTGTACGGTTTGTGGCAGCACCCGGATCCACATCCAGCAGTTTTACGCCATCAACTGCTTCAATTGCATCTGTAATCTGCCTGATTATCCCCATATCGCGTCCCTCGCTGAAATTGGGAACGCATTCAACTATCTTTTTCTGCATAATTGGATTCTTTATTTCTGTGAAAGGTCTGAACAATGTACACCATCTACATACAATCCTATACCCGGATTGAGCCCTGCAGCAAGTTTCTTCCAGTCAATCTCAAAATAATGGATTGGGAAAAGATTCCTTGGCTTGAGCATATTCGCAGCCTCAATAAACTTCTCATCCGAGAGGGTATAAGGGAGATTCTTTGGAAGGAAGGCTATATCCACCCCTTTGGCCACAGACATTTCGGGAATAAGTT
Source organism: Candidatus Egerieisoma sp. (assembly GCA_045592325.1). GTDB lineage: Bacteria > Bacteroidota > Bacteroidia > Bacteroidales > UBA932 > Egerieousia. The sequence continues at coordinate 40,013 of JAZNUM010000049.1, read as the reverse complement.
CTGTATCTCCTGCAAAATAAACTCTGAAACCGCCGAAATCAAGGATATATCCGTTACCCTCACCTTTAATATGGAACGGATGGCCGTTATCCCTCTTCTGCTCAACATTATATGCCGGGGTAGCCTCTATGTCAACACCTCTGGCCCTTATCTTCTCCCCATTGTGCATTACAGCCACACTGCAGTGCTGCAGACAGGCAATGCTCTTCTTCATATTCTCAAGAGTTGTAGAAGGGTCTACATTGAGTTCATTATTGTCTATATCTATCTTCATTCTGGTAAGGTCATTCTCAAGGCAGGTGCCTACCCCCTTACTAACCACAAATTTGGTATTTGGAGTTGCAATCTTCTTTATTGCCGCACAATCATAGTGGTCTGTGTGGGCATGGGTAAGGATTATCAGATCTGCCTTCTTCATGCCTGTAAAATCATAGGCATCGTTGTAAGGGTCAACATAAATGTGCATTCCCTCCCAATCAATATGAACAGAGCCATGTCCCAGATGGGCTACATTCAGCAATCCAACCGGAGTGTAAAATGTGTTGTAACGTTTTGTACCCATAGTATATATTATTTTTAAGTGTTTTCTTCCCGACAATTAATTATATCTCCTTCCCCGCAATATACAACCTCTCAATAAAAGGTGTTGTAAATGCATAAGGGATGAAGTCTATTGAAGGTATCTCCTTAGTTAAAATCAAATTTGCCTGCTTACCGGGTGTAATTGCCCCCAGAATATCATCAACCCCCATAGCAAATGCCCCATTTATTGTACAGGCGTTGAGAGCCTGCGCCGGGGTAAGTTTCATTGCAATGCAGGCGAGGGCCATCTGGAACTGCAGGCTGCCGCTCGGGCAACTTCCAGGGTTGTAATTGCTCGCCATAGCAACCGGAATTCCATACTCTATCATCTGTTTTGCAGGGGCATATTCCATATTGAGGAAGAATGTTGCCCCCGGCAATATTGTAGCAATTGTATCCGAATTCTTCAAAGCCTCAAACTCCTGCGGCCCTGTACTCTCAAGATGATCTACACTTATTGCACCATACTTGACACCTATCTGCACACCACCGGAAAAACCCATCTGGTTGGCATGCACCTTTGGTCTGAGGCCATATTTCATTCCGGCATTAAAAATGCGGTCTGTATCCTCCAGACTAAAGAAGCCATCCTCACAAAAAGCATCTATATACTCAGCCAACCCCTCTGATGCTATCATAGGTATCATTTCATTTATTATCTCCTCCACATATCCGTTATGGTCATCTGCATAACGTGCAGGGAAGGCATGCGCCCCAAGGAAGGTTGATTTCACTGTAAGCGGGGTACTCTCCTTAAGGCGGGCAATCACCCTGAGCATCTTTATCTCATCCTGCGGATTAAGACCGTAACCGCTCTTGATCTCCACCGCCCCGGTACCTTGTGACATAATCTCACGGGCCCTCTGCAGGGCACTTCTGTAAAGGCTCTCCTCAGAGGTCTCGGAAAGCAGTTTTGCAGAATTGAGTATTCCCCCACCCCTACGGGCAATCTCCTGATACGAGAGCCCCTTTATCTTGTCCGTAAACTCCTGCTCCCGGCTCCCTGCATACACAAGATGGGTATGGGAATCACAGAAAGCAGGCATGATATACCTTCCGGTGGCATCCACCACCTCACCACTCTGCAATACCGGATTTTCTGCCATATTTTTAAGTGTTTCCGGCATCCGGGACATTGCTCCATATTGCATAATCTTCCCATCCTCAACGTAAAGAAAAGCATCCTTAATACCATTGAGATCATCCATCTGCGGCCCTACCTTAAGGGCCGGCACCTCCTGCACTCCTACGAGTTCTTTAATATTCAAAAACAGTGTTCTACGCATCTCTATACTGAAAGTCGGTCCCCGAGTTACCGGTAAGTCGGGGACCGACTTTTTATTTTTTTAAAAAATCTTTGGTATTGTTTATATGGGTGTACATCACCTGGTCGGTCTCCACAAATGGGACAACCTTGCGGTAGGCAGCCACCATCTCCTCAATTATTGGGGAACTCCTGAGCGGGCGGCGGAATTCAAGTGCCTGAGCAGCATTGAAAAGTTCAATTGCCAAAATGGTTTCAACATTATTCACCACCCTGTAGCACTTGGTAGCCGCATTGGCCCCCATGCTCACATGATCCTCCTGCCCCTGGGAGGAATCCAGGGTATCCACACTGTTAGGCATACACAACATCTTGTTCTGGCTCACCACACTTGCCTGCGCATACTGGGGAATCATAAAGCCGCTGTTCAATCCAGGTTTTGCCACAAGGAATGAAGGCAATCCCCTTTTTCCCGATATCAACTGATATGTCCTCCTCTCGGAAATGCTCCCTATTTCAGCAATTGCTATGGCAAGGAAATCAAGATGTATTGCCAGAGGTTGCCCATGGAAATTGCCGGCTGAAACAATCAGATCCTCGTCGGGAAGAATGGTAGGGTTATCTGTAGCACTGTTCAACTCAGTTATAAATACATTCTCTATATGGGCAATGGCATCTTTTGACGCTCCATGCACCTGAGGTACACATCTGAATGAATAAGGGTCCTGCACATGCTGCTTTGGCTGCGATGCAATCTCACTCCCCTCAAGCAATTCCCTTATTGCCGCTGCCGTTTCAATTTGCCCGTTATGAGGCCTTATAGCATGCACGCCATGAGTAAAAGGCTCCAGACGCCCGTCAAAAGCATCAATGGAAAGGGCCGCTATCTTGTCTGCCTGCTCCATAAGCCTTTTTGCCTTAATGAGGTTCCATATTGCAAAAGAGAGCATAAACTGTGTTCCATTAAGCAATGCCAACCCCTCCTTGCTGGCCAGAGTAATAGGCTCCCATCCAAATTTTCTGCAGATCTCCCCGGCCGGATACTTCTTACCTTCAAATCTCACCTCTCCCAACCCCAGAAGCGGAAGACACAGATTTGCCAAAGGGGCCAAATCACCTGAGGCGCCAAGCGACCCCTGCTGGTAAACCACCGGATAAACTCCATTATTGAACATATCAACCAGGCGTTGCACAGTCTTCAACTGTACCCCCGAATATCCGTATGCAAGAGATTTTACCTTAAAAGCCATCATAAGTTTCACTATCTCCTCAGGTACCTCCTCCCCCACAGAACACGCATGGCTCATCACAAGATTCTTCTGCAACTGACTCAAATCCTCAGCATCAATGGAAACATTGCACAAAGAGCCAAAACCGGTAGTTATACCGTAAATGGGTTCTTTCTGGGTTTTCATTCTATTGTCGAGATACTCCCGACAATTTACAATCCTTGCACATGCCTCCTCACCCAATTCCAATTTGGCACCGGCTTTTAGAAGCACTTTCACATCCTGCAAAGCATGAATCTTCTGATTTATATCAAAAACCATAATATTTGTTATTATTTATTATCAAAACTGCCTATTATTACAAAACTAATAAAAAAAAAAGGGCCAGCCAAATGGCTGACCCCTAAAATTATTATACCTTACTATTAATAGCCAGGGTTCTGCTGTTTAGCAATCTCTGGGTTAGCGTTAATCTCAGTCTGACCGATAGGAAGGATTGTCTTGTAGAAATCTCTTGTTACAGGACACATCTTAACTCCGTCAACTTCAATCTCCAATTGACCTCTACCGCTCTTAGGAGGATAAGTTGCTTTACCGAATGCATCATCATCAAAGTAAACGGTCATATTCTGACGCATATACTCAAAGTAAACGATACCCTCAGTCAAGAACTCTCTTCTTCTCTCAGTCTGGATATCCTCAACAGTAATTGTTGCAGGAGCCTTCCAATCAGGGTTTCTGGTTGCAATCATTGAAAGGTACTCAGCAGCCTTTTTCTGATTGTTGGTTCTTACAGCAGCCTCTGCTGCATTAAGGATAACCTCTGACAAACGGATAACTTTAATGTTGACAGCTGTACTGTTTCCTTTACCGTCACCGCTAAGTTTTGTACTTCCACTATATTTGTAGCAAGCACCCTTACGGCCAGTTGACTGTTCCTCATCAGATTGGTCAGAATCCATAATACCCCAACGCACGTCATTCTCACCCATAATGCCCAACCAGTATTTACTTGCCAAGAACACGCCACCTGCTGAAATTCCATGAGCACGACGTCTGTAATAACAACCAGGGCTTCCTGTTCCAAGATCGGCCTCACCTGGCAACACTGCCAACTCAAAGATAGACTCACTACCAAATGTCTCAGTCCAAGAATCTACCCAGTTTGCAGCTGTATAAGGAGTATATACTCCACTATTGATTACATTCTCAGCAGTTGTCAAAGCATCACCGAATTTGTCCATATACATATACACCTTGGCAAGAATAGCCTGGTTTGCATAGTAGTTAATATATCCATTATCCTTTGAGTCGTCCAAAAGTGGAGCAGCCTCCAACAAATCAGAAACTATCTGTGTGTAAACTTCCTCAACAGTGTTTCTTGTGAGCTGCGCACCAGCATCAACAGGCTCAGTAACTACAGGAACACCATATGATCCTTTATCCATATTGTAAGGTTTGCCATAAAGACGGACCAAATCAAAATGAATTAGCGCGCGCGCTGTTAGTGCCTGTCCCAAGAACGAATCAACATCAGTCGCACCAGCCTCTTTAAGGGCATTTACATTCTTGATGATATTATTGGCCTGAAGCAAGCAGTTGTACATTGTTGACCAATATCCCTCATAAGAGTTGGAACCTGGTTCGTGATTAAAATAGTACCAGCCGTCACCACCGTTACCAGCTGAGAAAGTTGTTACGTCACCACCTTTGGCATCTCCATAAATTATAAAGTTTCTGCCATAATAGCTTGAACCGGCCATCTTGCTCATAAGGCCGTTAATCATAATCTGAGCATCATCAGCACTCTGAACAGAAGACTCAGAATCTGCCTGGTTACTTGGCTTCACATCCAAAAAGCTATCGCATGATGTAGCGAAGATCAAAACCAAAGCCGTTAACAATATATTAATCTTTTTCATTTTTATATCCTTATTTAGATTAGAAGCTTAATTCAACACCAAAAGTATAGGTTTTTCCAACAGGAGTCTCCCAACCTCTTGTACCGTACTCATTTACAACAGGGTCTGCATTCTTGTATTTAGAGAATGTAAGAAGGTTACTTCCATTGAAATAAACTCTTGCACTTGACAGACCGGCTTTCTTAACCAAGTCTTTAGGGATATTGTAACCTATTGAGATGTTGCTTAATCTCAAGTATGAAGCATCATAGATGTGACGGCTACTTCTCTCAATTGCATCTGTCCAGTCCTCACCACTGATACGAGGCTGTGAAGCATTTGTCCTTGAAGCGGTCCACATACCATCATAGTAATATTTACTTCTTGTACGCTCCCAATAGTAACCATCATCAGCAACGTCTCTCTCAGCACCATCCTGAAGTTTGCCACCAATTTTGTATGTAAAGTTAAGGCCAACTGTCAAACCTTTCCACTCTATATCTGTGTTGAAACCACCATACAATGCTGGGTGAACATTACCAATAATTACCTCATCAGCATCGTTATAATCGTATACTACAGATCTTCCGTTAACTTTCTTGTCCTCATTTCCGTTATTTGAGTACCAAAGGTTAACACCTGTCTCTTTTTCTACGCCAGCCCATTCTCTACCCCAGAATGCCAGGGTTGACTCACCCTCTCTATAAATAAAGTAAGCCCTTGAGTCACCGCCAGTAGGATCAGCCCAGATAATGTCTTGACCGCCATAAAGTTTGGTAACCTCAGATTTGATATGCGAACCGTTGATGCTTGCGCTCCATCTGAAATCTTTCTTTGAGATGATATCACCAGAAAGCTCAAACTCAATACCTTTATTGTTAATCTCACCAACATTCTTAAGAGTTGAACCAAAACCAGTAATATAAGAAATTGGAACATCCTGTAGAAGGTCTTTCGAATCTCTGTTGAAATACTCAACACTACCTTTAATTCTGTCATCCAAGAAACCGAACTCAACAGCAAGGTTTGAAGTATAAGATGTCTCCCATGAAAGGTTTGCATCAGCTGCGTTGATAAGAGCACCACCAGGGTTCTCACCATACTGATAAGAATAACCTGCCAAAGATCTCCAACCGTAGTTGTTAGAAGGAAGTGTACCGTTTACACCATATGAAGCTCTGATACGAAGATTTGACAACCAGTCTACATCTTTAAGGAAGTTCTCCTCTTTAAGTCTCCATGATCCTGCTACAGACCAGAAATCACCCCAACGGCTGTCGGGACCCAATCTTGAAGAACCGTCTCTACGGTATGATGCAGAGAAGTAGTATTTGTTGTCATAATTATACTCGGCACGTGAAAGGATTGAAACAATTGAATTGCCCCAATAGTATGCATTCGCATCCAATGTACCAGCTGTTGCTACAGTCTGCAATGCTGACACAGGAAGGTTGTCACCTGATGCGCGCATAAAGTCTGTTTTATTCTTCTCAGCCTCAAAACCAGCAAGGAAAGTTACGTTATGCTTGCTTCCAAATGAATGGTTAATATTCATTGTAGTAGAAGAAACTATAGAAGAATAGTTTGTAAGCATCTCTGTTACAGAGCCATTATCAGAAGATGCATTAAAGTGGTTCTGGCTGTAATAGATATGGTCTCTTACACGTGTATCATCATATGAAAATACTGATCTTATATTCAACCAGTCAGTAAGTTTAAGGTTGATAGTCTCACTTACTGAAAGTTTAAGGTTCTTTGAGCTGTTGTCCCACTGATCTTTGTAGTACAACTGGTTATATGCATAACTACCGAAACGTGCAGTCCAAGGCTCACCCGTTTTATAATCTGTAGGCCAGTAGAAACCCCACAACAAGTTTCTTGTCTGCATATAGAAGTTCGTATTGGTATTACGGGTATCATTGAAACCTACTCTATCTGTATGAGACAAGTTTACGTTGGTCATGAACTCCAACCAGTCACCAACTTTCTGCTTAACATTCACACGTCCTGAGATACGCTCAAATTCATTTGTGAATGCGCGACCTTTATCTTTTGTATATGCCAAAGAGGTGTAATATGAAGTAGTTTCGTTACCACCGCTTACTGAAAGATCATAGGTCTGATACACACCTGTCCTGAAATATGCATCCTCCCAATCAAAGAATCTTCCATTTCTCTCTGCCAATCTGGCTCTTTCCTCATCATTTTTACCCTCAACATTTGTGATATTGATTTTTGAGTACAAACCGGTACCGTCAGTTGTAAACTGGTAGCCGTGCTGGTTGAATTTGCTGTTCAACTGATTCAGTGAGTATGAATTAGCCTGAGCCTCAGTCTCACCTTTACCATTTACTCTATAATCGTGGAATACCATATATAGCATCTGAATATTCTCCTCTGTGCTTGCAACCTCATAGTTATCAGTTGCCCAAGATGGAGTAAACGCCATTGATGCCCTTAGAGTTACTTTAGGTTTACCTGATTTTCCAGATTTGGTAGTAATAAGGATAACACCGTTTGCAGCACGTGAACCGTAAAGTGAAGAAGCGGCAGCATCTTTCAATACAGTGATTGACTCAATGTCATTAGGGTTTAAAGTACTCATCACACTATTGGAAGTGTAAATGTAATCACCCATCTGGCCTGTACCACCTGAAATTGTAGGAACACCATCAATAACATACAAAGGCTCGTTTGATGCATTCATGGATCCTACACCACGGATACGGATAGAAGAGCCTGAACCTGCCTGACCTGAAGACTGTGTAATCTGCATACCGGCAATCTTACCGTTCAATGCATTCTCAAATGATACTGTTGGGGCATCTTTGATAGCATCTTGTCTAACCACAGAAGCTGCACCAGTATAAGTGCCTTTCTTTGCAGTACCGTATGCTACAATCATAACCTCGTCCAGATTAACAGACTCTGGAGCAAGTGAAATGTTTACTATAGCACGACCCTGAACTGGAACTTCATGATCGTGGAATCCCACCATCTTGACTACCAATGTAGCCAATTTAGGAACATCAATGGTAAAGTTTCCATCCACGTCTGTAGATGTTCCATTGTTAGTTCCCTGCTGAAGAACATATGCGCCTATTACTGGCAGCCCGTCTTCCGAACTGATTACCGTACCCTTAACGGTAATAGTTGCTTGTGCAAGCATCATTGTGGAGCACAATGCAAATAGCACAAATAGAATAACTTTTTTCATTAGATTTATTTTTAAGTGTGTTAGAGTGTTCAATTTAAACGTTCGTTTTTTCTAATCAACGCCGTATTATTCTACAAATATAATACTTTTTTGCTCTTACAATACCATAAGGGAGGATTTTTTAGTGAAATTATATCCGTTTGAGCCATTTTTTGCAAAAAAAGTACATTAAATCAAATTTAAGAGGAATGAGGTCTCTGAATTGCTCTTTTTATAGGAAGGTTTTAGAAAAAAATTGCTACATTTGTATTGCCAGCGTGTTTTAAACGAAGATTTTATTACTACACCTTATAAATTAAACAATAATAATCTAATGAAAAAACTCATTCTATCGGTGCTGATGGCATTCTGTACAACAATGTTGTTGGCACAGCCGATTACAGTAAAAGGTACTGTAATCAGTTCGGAAGACGGGTTACCAGTTATCGGTGCCTATGTTTTGGAACAGGGTACAAATAACGGTACATCTACAGATGTAGACGGTAATTTCGTTATAACAGTTCCTAAGTTAGCCACTTTGGTAGTTAAAATGGTAGGTTTTCATGACCAAGAGGTTCCAGTTCAGGGCCGTTCCATTGTAAACATTTCACTTGCTCCAGAGTCTGTGAACCTGGATGAGGTAATGGTTGTTGCTTATGGTACAGTTAAGAAAGGTTCTTACTCAGGTTCTGCTACAGTTGTAAAACAGGATGCCATGAAAGATGCTCCTGTTGTTAACTTTGAGGCAGTGCTTGCAGGTAAGGCTCCTGGTGTACAGGTAGCTTCATTCTCAGGCCAGCCAGGTGCATTGGCAGATATCAGTATCCGTGGTTTCGGTTCGTTTAATGCCGGTAATGCACCCCTTTATGTAATTGATGGTGTTCCTGCAACCAGTGGAGACAAGTCTTCAGGAAATATTTCAACAAGTGCGATGTCTTACTTGAATCCAAGTGATATTGAGAGTATCACTGTATTGAAAGATGCAGCGGCTGCTTCCCTTTACGGTTCGCGTGCTTCAAACGGTGTTATCCTCATTACCACCAAAAAAGGTAAACAGGGTAAATTGACCTCTACCTTCAAGGCAAGTGCAGGTTTCTCTTATTTTGCATATAACAACTATGAGTTGGCTTCTGATGCACAGATGGAAGAGTTGCACAGACAGGCTTGGTACAATTATGGTGAGCGCAATCCTAGTCAATGGAAGAATTATGGATCATTGGATGAGTATGCTGCAGCAAAAGTGGAGCAGTACTATCCTGCACGTGATTATGACAAATATATCTACAAGGATTGGGAGGATGTTCTGTTCCGTACAGGTATTGCCCAGAACTATGAGTATAGTGTTTCAGGTGGTGGAGATAAAGGCAAGATTTATGCTTCAGTAGCATATACAGACCAGCAAGGTGTTGTTTCAATTGACAACTTGCAGAGATTCTCTACAACTATCAACGGTGAGACAAACTTGAACAAATATGTTAAAGTTGGTGCAAACTTCCAGTACTCATGGCAGTTCCAGGAAGGTCACCAGGAGGGTGGTTCAACAAAGGATAATCCATTCTGGATATGGAAGGTTGTATTGAACCCAAGATGGCCTTATGCCTATAAGGAGACTGGTGAGTTGTATCTTGAGCGTTGGAATTCATCTTATGCAACAATTAACCCTATTGCTTCCTACAATGCTCAGATCAATGATGCAAAGCAGAACCGTCTTATAATGAAGGGATATGTTGAGGTAAAACCAACAGACTACCTTACTTTGAAGACTACATTGAGCAGTGACTGGCTTTATGTTCACGACAGATTCGGATGGTTGTACGGACACCCTAACTACACTGCATACGGTGAGGGTTACATGTCCGACCGTCATAGGAATATAAACAGAATGGTAAGCTCAACAACCATTAACTTTGACAAGACTTGGGGTGACCACCATGTATCTGCTTTGGCAGGTTGGGAGGCAGAAGAGGAGAAATACCACATGACCAGAATCGGTAAGATTGATTTCTCTTATGCCGGTGCAACTGAGTCTATCTTCGGTACAAACTATGAGGACGGTTACTCTTACTCAAGAGAGGAGGGCTTGCTTTCAGCTCTTGGTAGCTTGAGTTACGATTACAAATCTAAATACTATTTGACAGGTACTTACAGACGTGACGGTTCATCAAGACTTGCTCCTGATACCCGTTGGGGTGATTTCTGGTCTGTATCAGGATCTTGGAGATTCTCAAATGAGAAATTCCTTGAGGATGTAGAGTGGTTGAATGACGGTAAGTTGCGTGCATCTTATGGTACCAGCGGTACTCTTCCTTCAAATTATTTCGGTTACATGTCAGTTTATGATTTCACTCAGTACGGTTCCGCAGGTGCAAGTTATCCAAGTAACTTGGCAAACACAGACCTTACTTGGGAGAAGAACAAAAACTGGAACGTGGCTGTAGATGCTACAATTTTTGAAAAATACAACTTCTCTATTGAGTACTATGAGAAAAAGACCACTGACTTGTTGTTGGATGCCAAAATTCCTTCAACTACAGGTTTCTCAACAACCCTTACCAATATCGGTGAGATGAAGAATAAAGGTTGGGAGATTGCTGTGAATGTTGGCATTCTTGACAAGAAAGATATCGGATTGTCAGTAGGTGCAAACTGGTCAACAGTTGACAATAAGGTTCTCGCACTTTCAGAGGAAGGTGAGACTCAAGTTTCAAACAGGCAGATTTGGAAAGCCGGCTACTGTATTTATCAGTACTACACAAGAGATTATCTTGGAGTAAATAAAGAAACCGGTATGCCAATGTATGCAAGAGGTACTTTCCATGAGGGTGGCAAACCTGCAAGCGAGTTGGTAACCCTTAAGAACGGAAAACAGATCCAGAAAGGTGAGAATGTTCCATATGACACCTATAACTATACTCCAACAACCAAGAGTAAGGCAAATTCAATGATCATTGATGGCAAAACAGCCCTTCCTAAAGGTTTTGGTGGTTTCAATGTGGATTTCAGATATAAAAACTGGTCATTGGTAATGGCTTGGTCTTACAAATATGGTAACTACATTTGGGATGATGCTACTGATGAACTTTGTGTTGACGGTTACTACTGGTCTCACAGGAATATGCTTGCTTCAGAGGTTGATACATGGAGCCCTGAGAACCCTAACGCTTCCATTCCAATCCGTATTGCAGACAATCTAGAGGGTGGTTATTACGATTCTGATAGAGCAATTCACAGAGGTGATTTCTTGAGATTGAAGAACTTGACAGTTTCTTATACTCTTCCTAAGTCTTTCACCAAGAAGATGAGCATCAGCAATGCCCGTATTTATGCTGCAGGTGCAAACTTGTTGACATTCTCAGGTCTTCACGTAGATCCAGAGATTCAGTCTGATGGTTATGTAAATTACGGTATGCCAGCAATGAGGACCATAACATTGGGTCTTGAGGTAAGCTTCTAATTAAAACGATTAAAATATTGATTATGAAAAGATTTATTTTAAATATAGCAATTGCGTTGGGCATTTTATTTGGAGCCTCTGCTTGTGATGGTTTTCTGGATAAATTGCCTACAGATTCAGTTGTAGCTGAGAGCGCAATGGCAACTTTGGCAGATGCCAAAGTTGTGGCAAACGGCCTTTATACAGACCTTAAGTGGTACACCATGTATGGAAGCTACATCCCATATATGGGTGACATGAGAGGTGGCAACCTTTATCCTACAAATGCCAGCGGTACAGGAAGTACAATATATAGAATGGATTATAATTCTGTACAGAATACATATTTTGGGATGTGGCAGAATTATTATTCAACAATTATGAGGGCAAATACCCTTATCAAGAACATTGAGACCATTCCTGTTAAGAATTCAAGCGATGAGAAACTAAAGAATGACATTCTTGGACAGGCTTTGGCTATCAGGGCTCTTTGTCACTGGGATATTGCCAGATTGTACGGCTATCCATACATGAAGGACAATGGTGCATCATTGGGCGCTGTAATTCTTACAACTGTAGTTGCCCCTTCTGAGTCAAAACTTCCAAGAAATACTGTAGCTGAGACTTATGCTCAGGTTGAGAAAGATTTGGCTGAGGCACTCAAACTGCTTTCAACAGACAAGAATGACGGTCATTTCAACTACTGGGCTGCAAGAATGCTTCAGGCTAAAGTTGCCCTTTATAAAGGTGACTGGCAGACTGCTTTCACTGCTGCAAATGATGTAGTTGAGAACTCTCCATACAGAATGGTTCCTAATGGTGAATATCTTGCTTATTGGGGCAAACAGTGTGATGATGAGTCTGTTCTTGAGTTCCTTGTAACCAATAACGGAGACATTGACTCAGACGGTGGTTTCTATACTATGTACCACAATATGTGGTTTGATGACAAAGGTGCAGGTGCTGACATTATCCCTAGCAAGGCTTGGAAAGATTTGTTTGCAGATACTCCAGACGACGTACGTATCCAGATGCTTGCATATGATGATCCTGAGACAGGTGTTGTTAAATCTGGTGAGTACTGGTTGAAGAAATTCATCGGTAATAAGGACCTTGGTTACACTTTCCGCAGGAACAACCCAAGAATCTTCAGAATCACTGATGCTTATCTTATGGCAGCCGAGGCTGCTCTTGAGTTAGGTGGCAAACAAGATATTGCTGATGATTATCTGAATGCAGTTATCAAGAGAGCAAATCCTTCAGCAACAGAAGTTATAGCAACAATTGACCTTGTAATGAAAGAGCGTCAGAAAGAGTTCATCGGTGAGGGTCACTTGTTCTTTGATATCATAAGAAGAGGTGGTAAAGTTGTTAAGGATATGAGTCTTGATGACAGGGACTTTGCAGGTGCAAAACGTCAGGAGATTGACTGGAACGATTATAGGGTAGTTCTTCCAATTTCTCATACTGAGAGACTGTTGTACCCAGAATTGCAGCAGAATCCTGGTTATGATGAGTAGTCATACTGATTAGTATTTATAGGAGGGGCGACCATTTGGTCACCCCTCTTTTTTTGATGCTTTTTAAGTGTGAAAACGGTGTAAAAAAAACCAACGTTAAAATTGAACAACTCTAACACACTTAAAAATAAATCTAATGAAAAAAGTTATTCTATTTGTGCTATTTGCATTGTGCTCCACAATGATGCTTGCACAAACAATTACTGTTAAAGGAACGGTAATTGGAGCGGAAGACGGAATGCCTGTAATAGGTGCTTATGTTCTTCAACAAGGGACAAATAACGGTACTTCTACTGATGTAGACGGAAACTACTCTATAGAGGTCCCTAAAGATGCAACCCTTGTTTACTCATCAATCGGTTTTACAACTCAAGCCGTTGCCGTAAATGGCAGAGCAGAGTTGAATGTACTCCTCAAAGCAGATGCAGTGCAGTTGGAGGAGACCATTATTGTAGCATACGGTACAGCAAAAAAAGGTACTTACACAGGTGCTGCTTCTGTACTTAAAAAAGAGGCGATTGCAGATGTGCCTACCACTTCTTTTGAGAACGCTTTGGACGGTAAGATTGCAGGTTTGCAGATTAACCAGTCATCTGGACAGGCAGGTTCAACTTCTCAGATCCGTATCCGTGGTATCGGTTCAATGAATGCTTCAAATGAGCCTTTGTATGTTATTGATGGTGTTCCTGCAAACTCAGGTGATGCAGGCCAGATGAGTGACTATGTTTACTCAACCAATAACATTATGAATACTTTGAACCCAAGTGATATTGAGTCAATCACAGTATTGAAAGATGCAGCTGCTTCTTCACTTTACGGTTCACGTGCTGCAAACGGTGTTATCCTTATTACTACAAAGAAAGGTAAAGTTGGAAAACCAACCGTAACCCTTAAAGCTTCTGTTGCATTCTCTCCAGATTGGGCTTCAGACCAGTGGGTTCCTGCAGGTGCTCAAGAGAATGCTGAGATGTTGTATGAGATTCACTATGACCGTCGTACTTCTCAAGGCGAGGCTGCTGCAACTGCTTTTGGTCTAAGCCAGTTGAACAGCCGCTTTGGCATACATGGATACGAATTTACAACTGAAGGAATAGGACGTTACGCAAAAATCATCATCAAAGGTAAAACTGACGGTATTGAAGACAGAACCGGAAAATACTTTGATTGGAAGGATGCATATTTTAGGACATCGGTATACCAAACATACGACTTGTCTGTAAGTGGTGGTACTGAGAACTCTTCTTACTATTCTTCTTTTGCCTACACAAAAGATCAAGGTAGGGTTATTACCAACTCTTTTGACCGATTGACCGGTAGAGTAAATGTTAATCAAAAAGTTGGCAAATTGGTAGAGTTGGCCACCAGTGTTAATGTAGCTCACACAGACCAAAGAGGATTCAATGATACTCAGAACCAAAATACCAACTATTACATGCAGATTATCAACTTCCAGCATGGATTCTATTGGCCAACTGATTATAAAACAGGTGAGCCATGGACTGCACAATATGGAAGTTTGAGTAGAAACCTTCTATATTTCCAGAATGAATGGGACAACTCATCAAAGAACTTTAAGGTTAGCGCAAACGAGACTGTAACCGTTCATTTGATGGAAGGTTTGGATCTCAGAAGTGTATTCTCATACGACTATTCAGAGACCAAAGACCATATTTACTATAGCCCATTGCATTGGACAGGTTCTTCAGATAATGGTGTTGTTCACGAAATGAGTACAAACTCTACAACATTGGTAACTTCAACAACTTTGAACTATAATACAACTATCAAAGACAAACATACAGTAAGTGCGTTGGTAGGTTTTGAGGCAGAGGATAAAGAGACAAGATTCATGAGGGCAACAGGTAAAAACCTCCCTTCAAGTTCTTTGCATACAGTTGTAACAGCTGGTACTTTGGATGCAGGCGGATACAGTTGGGGTAACTCAATGGCTTCTATACTTTCAAAGGCTGAGTATAACTACGATGGAAGATACTATGTTTCTGCTTCATACAGACGTGACGGTTCTTCAAGATTAAGCGAAGATGCACGTTGGGGTGATTTCTGGTCAGTTGCAGGTTCATGGAAAATCAACAATGAGAAATGGATGAAAGAGTATGACTGGATCTCTAACTTGAGGATCAGGGCTTCTTACGGTATCAATGGTACCCTTCCTTCAAGCAACTACGGATGGAGAGCTTTGGCAGGTTATTCATATCAGTATCAGGGTAACCCTGGTGGTGCTTTGACAAACATTGCAAATGCTAACCTTTCATGGGAGACCTCATATACCACTAACGTGGCATTGGAGTTCGGTTTCTGGGATCAGAGACTATATGGTACAGTTGAGTACTTCAACAGAAACTCTAAAGACTTGCTACAGGATGTTCCAATTTCTACAATCACCGGTTTCTCTTCAACACTTCAGAACATTGGTGAGATCAACAATAAAGGTCTTGAGATTGAGTTGGGTGGAGATATCATCAGAAACGAGGAACTTACATGGGATGCAAGCATTACAGCTTCAATGATTAAATCAGAGGTTACAAAACTTTATGGTGGTCAGGATATTATCTGGTCAGACCCTACAGGTGGTGACGGCAGAACTTCATTCATCTATAGAGAGGGTGAGTCAGTGCTTTCATACTACGGTTACGAGTGGGCAGGTGTTGACCCTCAGACAGGTTTGAATATGGTATATGTAAACGGTTCTGAGCAGGAAGAGGCTGAGTTGTTGTCTGACGGTACAGCATTCCTTTACAATGGCAGAGCAGTTGTAGAGGGTGACAGCGGTAATGATTTCCAATCGTATGCAAACAGGACAATCTTGGGCAGTGCAACTCCAAAAGTATATGGTGGTATCAATACCAGTGTTACATGGAAAGGCTTCAACTTGGGCTTGAACTTCACATACAGACTTGGTTCTAAGATTTACGACGCAATTGCTCATGACGTGGATGATGACGGTTGGGCATATGAGCGCGTACGTTCACAATATACTTACGATCACAGATGGAAAGAAGTAGGTCAGATTACAAATCAGCCACAGTTGTTGGGTACAGACCCTGAGGCAGGTAGAAAAACTTCTTCACGCCGTATCCACAATGGTGACTATTTGAGACTTAAGAATATCACTCTTGGTTATACAATTCCTAAAGACTTGGTTAAGAAAGTTGGCTTGAGCAATGCTAGAGTTTACTTCAACGGACAGAACCTTTTGACTCTAAGATCTTATGAGCTTATGGATCCAGAGGTTAACGCATACGGTACCAGAGGTTGGGAGGTTCCACTAGCCAAGACTTACACATTCGGTATTGAACTTTCATTCTAATTTTAATAAGGATAATGACAATGAAAAAATTTAATATATTTTTAGTTGCTGTGTTAGGAATCCTTACATTCTCTTCTTGTGATGATTTCCTTGACAAAAAGCCTACAAACTCTGCTGATTCCGGTTCCGCAGTTGAGAAACTTGATGACGCTCAGGTTATGATGAACGGTATTATGACCAAGATTTGTTCAAGTTCATATTTAGGCAGAAACTTCTTCCTATATGCTGATGCTAAGGGTGGAGATCTTACTATCACTTCAATCGGCCAGAATAATGATTTGTATTTGTACAACCATACTGCTGGTTCCAACACATATTCTGGCTTTTGGACTGTAGGTTATAACACTATCCTACAAATCAACAACTTGTTGGCCAATATTGAGAAGATGGAGGCTGCAGGTTCTACTGAGAACTTCTCTGATATGAAAGGTCAGGCACTAACAGTACGTGCAATGATTTATTTCGACTTGGTTCGTCTTTATGGCCAGCCTTACAATGAGGATAAGAGTGCGTGGGGTGTTCCAAACGTATTGGAGCCTCTTGATGCTATGGCTCAGGAGTTGAGGGCAACCGTTGAGCAGAACTACCAGGCAATCGTTTCTGACCTTACTGCTGCAGAAAGCCTTCTATCCAAGTCGGTAAAGAAAGGTTTTGTAAACTATTGGGCAAACAAGGCTCTTCAGACAAGAGTTTACCTGCATATGGAGAATTGGGGCGCTGCTCTAACTGCTGCTGAGGATATTATCAACAACGGACCTTATGATTTGTATGCTCCTAACAAATGGGTTGATTCATGGAAATCACGTTGGGGCAGTGAGTCAATCTTTGAGTTGGAGATGAACTCAGGTGAGAATGCTCTAAGCGGAACAAGTTCTCTTGGTGCATATTATGCAAGAGAGTCCCATTTCAACAGCAACATGGGTTCTTATATGGCCAGCACAGCATTCCTTAACCTTTTGGGTGAGGATCCTGATGATGTACGTTGGGGTGTAATGGACTATGATGAAAGAAGCAAGTCGTATGACAGCAAATACACTGAGGACAGATTTGCATGCTGCTACAAATATCTTGGTGGACTTTATAACAAAGACTCAAAATCATTCCCTGGTGATGATGCTGCACAACCTGCATATGCTGTAAACATTAAAGTAATCCGTTTGTCAGAGGTTTACCTTTCTGCTGCAGAGGCTGCATTCAGAGCAGGTGCTAAAGACAAAGCTGCAGAGTATCTTCAGGCTATCAGAGACAGAGCTCCTGGTTTGGAGGCTGCTACTGAGGCTACAGTTACAATGGAGATGATTGAGAACGAAAGAGCTAAAGAGTTGTATGGCGAGGGTCACAAATTCTGGGATATGATGCGCTGGAACAAGACTATCGTATTTGATGATGATTTCGGTCCTGTATATCCTACCCATAGGGAGAATACTGTTGACCGCACCCATCCTAAGACTTTGCTTCCAATCTTCCAGAGTGAGATTAATGCAAACCCTGAGATTGAGAAACAGCAGAACCCTGGTTATTAATATATAGCCAACTTATATGAACAAACAGGTCAGGGAATTCCCTGACCTGTTTTTAATTTATGATAAGGACTCTTTTATTTGCAAAAAAAAGCAATCCTTATTATACAGTTCCCCACTTTTTTATAACTTTAGGGACAAAATACCCCGCAATTATGAAAGAGTTTGAGAAACTGATACCATTATCACAGTCCCAACTGGGAATTTATATTGAATGTGCACAGCACCCCGGAGAGATAATATACCACATACCTTTCCTATACAAACTGCACAAGAATGTGGATATGCAGAGGCTCAAGAGTGCCATACTCAAGACTATTGAAGCACATCCGGCTTTCAGATACAGATTCACCACAAATAATGACGGTGAGCCGGTTATGGTGGAGGATAAGGAAACAAGGTGGGAAATTCCAATTGAAGAGTGTGATGACATTGAAAAGATAAAATGGCAACTCCCGGTTCCATATGACCTCACAGATGCCCTTCCAATAAACATAAGGCTCATAACTACCCCTACTGCAAACTATTTCTTCCTGCAGGCCCACCACATAATAACCGATGGGGCATCCATGGCAGTGCTTATGGATGACATAAGAATGGCATACGACGGGGAAACAATAATCCCTGAAACATACACAATGCTTGACTACGCACAGCAGGAGTACAATTTAAGGAAGGGAACCCCGGAATACATCTCAGCCAAAGAGTGGTACCTGAACACTTTTGGAGGATGTGAAGTTGAATCTGCCATTATTCCCGACAGGGAAGAGCCCCAAAAGCGGATGGCAAGGATGGAGATACCTCTGGACCTTAATACTGGGAAACTGGCCCGCCTGATGAAAGAAACCGGAGTAAAGGCCGGAACCCTGTTTACGTCAGCATTCGGATATACACTCTCCCGGTTCACCGGAGAGCAGGAGGTCCTCTTCTCCACAATATGGCACGGAAGGGGAGACAAAAGGATGGCAAGGACAACCGGAATGTTTGTAAAGACACTGCCGGTACACTGCAAATTTGAAGACGGCACAACATTATCCCAAATGTTCAATACTACCGGAGCAATGATTGCCGGAGCAAGGAAAAACAGTCTTTTCTCATACGCAGACCTGCACTCAAGCATGTCACTCAAATCAAATTACCTATTTGTTTACCAGGGATACCTGTTTAACAACCTGAACATTGGAGGATACCCCGTATCAAGCGAATGCCTTGAGGAAAACTCTACACACGAACAGATATCAATACAGGTTTATCAGAATCATGACAAATCATACAAGGCAGTTGTGGAATTCCACTCCAACCTATATTCCCCAGACCTGATTACCAGCCTTATAAAAAGTTATACTGCCATTCTCAACGGCATGGACAGTGGAGAAACCAGACTGGAAGAATTGCCACTTGCATCTCAGGATCAGATGCAGTTGCTTGATTCATTCAACAACACAGCAAAAGAGTATGACAAGAGTTCTACAATAACCTCTATGTTCATCAGTCAGGTGCAAAAGACACCGGACAAGAACGCGGTGGTATTCAATGACAAAACCTTCACCTATAGGGAAGTGGACTTGATATCCAACAGAATAGGCAACTTCGTTGCATCAAAAGGGCTTGGGAAAGAAGATGTTGTGGCTGTTCTCATACCAAGATGCGAGTGGATGGCCATAGCTACCATAGGAGTACTTAAGGCCGGATGCGCATATCAGCCTCTTGACCCTACATACCCTCTTGAGAGGCTGCAGTTTATGATAAAAGACGCTGGAGTTGGGCTGCTCATAGCAGATAAAGAGTTGCAGGAGAAGATGAACCTTGAAGTTGGGGAAATCCTATTCACCGACGAGATACCGGAACTGGATTACCCTGAAAACCTGCCAGAGGTAAAATACTCCCCTTCTGACCTGTTTAACCTCCTCTACACATCCGGGACAACCGGAGTTCCAAAAGGATGTATGCTGGAACACGGAAACGTTGTGGCATTCTGCAACTGGCACAGGAACTATTTTGGGATAAACGGAGAGAGCAACACTACAGCATATGCCAGTTATGGGTTTGACGCATCTATGATGGAGATATTCACCTCTCTTACAGCCGGTGCCACACTCCATATCATACCGGAGGAGATAAGGCTCAATCTGATTGCACTTGAGGAGTACTTCAACAGGCACTCCATAACCAACTCCTTTATGACAACCCAAGTAGGATACCAGTTTGCCACATCCGTAAAATGTGATACCCTCAGGACATTTATGGTAGGCGGTGAAAAACTTGCCCCTATTGAGCCACCAAAGGGATACAGGCTTGTAAATGCGTATGGCCCTACCGAATGCTGCGTATGCATAACGGCTCACGACGTGGAGAAAAACCGTATCAACATCCCTATAGGAAAAGCCGTTGACAATACAAAACTTTATATTGTAGACAAATATGGCCGCAGGGTCCCTGTAGGGGCTGCTGGAGAACTTTGGGGTGCCGGGGTACAGGTGGGCCGCGGATACCTCAACCGTCAGGACAAGACAGATGAGGCATTCATCAGCAACCCGTTCTGCAAAGATGGGGAGTATTCACGCATCTACCGCACAGGAGATATAGTAAGGTATCTTCCCGATGGAACAATACAGTTTGTGGGACGCAAGGACAGCCAGGTAAAGATACGCGGATTCCGCATTGAACTTAAGGAGGTGGAAGGGAAGATAAGGGAATTCCCGGGTATAAAAGATGTTACCGTACAGGCATTTGATGAAGAAGGGGGAGGAAAATACATTGCTGCATACGTAGTGGCCGACACCCCTGTAGATATTGAGGCCCTGAATTCCTTCATACTGAAAGATAAGCCTCCATATATGGTTCCTGCGGCAACAATGCAGATAGAGAGGATCCCTCTCAACCAGAACCAGAAGGTGGATAAGAAAGCCCTTCCAAAACCACAGAAGAGCATATCTGCCATGGAGCAGGAGAGCAATGTGCCGCTGAACATACTGGAAGAGCAGTTGCACGGGATAATTTCAGAAATTGTCGGGAATACAGAGTTCGGTGTATCAACCATATTGGGTTATGCAGGTCTCACTTCCATATCATCAATAAAGCTTGCTACCCGGATATACAAGAAATACGGCGTTGCACTGGATTCCAAGTCGCTTGTAAATGGGGGAACAATACAGTCCATAGAGAATGCCATCCTGGAATCATTGCTCAAGAGTGACAAACAGGAATCCCCAAGTGAAAGGGAGTTGACCCCAGTGAAAAGCGCACCTCTAACATACGCACAACTGGGCGTATATTATGAGTGTATGAAGAACCCTCTGGGAACAACCTACAACATACCATTCTCACTCCTCTTCCCTGAAGGGACAGATGCCGGCACACTGGCGGAGAAAATCAGGGGAACCGTAAAACTGCACCCTGCAATGGATATCCATTTTGAGACAGCGGACGGGGATGTGATACAGATTGCCAATCCGGAGCATGATGCGGAAATTGTACATATAAAGACAGACTCCGAAGGGCTCAGGAGACTCAAGGAGGAGTATGTACAGCCGTTCCACCTGGAAAAAGGGCCTCTCTACCGCTTTACAATAGCAGAATGCTCAGGCAGGATACACCTGCTTATGGATTTCCACCACCTCATTGCAGACGGCGGTTCAATAGACCTTTTCATCCGCCATCTCTGCACGCTGATGGAAGGTGGCAAGGTTGAACAGGAAGAGTGCAGCTACTTTGAGTTCGCCCACAAACAGAAGGAACAAGAAAAAGGGGCTGAATATGCCAAAGCCAGGGAGTATTTTGCAACGGCCCTTGCCGGATGTGAGGGATGTAGCGAACTCCCATACGACTTCAAGCCCAAAGAGAATGAAACGGGCAAATCAGAAAGGGTACAGATACCGTTCAGCCTTGAGAAAGTGGAGGAATTCAGCCGCAAAGCCAACGTAACCCCGGCACACACAATGCTTGCCGCTGCTTTCTACACAATGCAGCGGTACACAAACAACAGGGACGTGTATATGGCAACGGTAAGCAATGGACGTGCCGACCTCAGGATAGCGGACACCATTGGAATGTTCGTTAACACCCTTGCACTCCATGCACACATAGAAGGACAAAGCATAATAGAATTTGTACAGCAGGTGGGAAAAGATTTCAATGACACCCTGTACAATGAGAACTATCCTTTTGCCCGCATAGCAGCAGACTACAACTTTACATTTGCCACAAATTACGCATACCAGATAGGTGTAATGGAGAAATACGCCATAGGCGGCCATGAGATTGCAATGGAGGAACTGAAACTGGAGAGCCCTAAACAGAAACTGGACATTATGATATGCGACACTGGAACCGGTCCTGCCATACAGTTGCAGTACAACAACGCCTGGTACAGCAGGGAGAGCATAATGCGCTTCGGTGAATCAATGGCCAATGTGGTGGAAGAGTTCATTTCAAATCCGGAAGGCAATATCCTCAATGTTTCAATGATTGGACAGAAACAGGAAGAGGAGTTGCAGGCTATGCGCTCAACCGCATCAGGAGAGGCACCGTTCAGCCTTTTCCACAAGTCTGTGGAACATTGGGCTCAGGAGAGGCCACATACCCCTGCCCTTATTGCATGCGATGCATCATACACATATGAAGAGTTCAACTCTGCCGCAAACAGGATTGCAAATTCCCTCATATCATCGGGAGTGAAGCCGGGAGACCGCATTGCCCTGCTGCTTCCACGCACCAGCCGCCTGATACTCTCAATGTTTGGAGTGATGAAGGCGGGAGCCGCATACATTCCATGTGACCCCGACTATCCGGCAGAGAGGATAAACCTTATCCTGGAAGACTCGGATGCCCAATATATCATCACAACGGCGGAACACCTCCAGCAGCATAAGGGAAAAGGGATAGATGTGGAAGAACTCCTGGCAGGAGAGACTGCAGCAAATCCGCAATGCCGCATTACTCCCGACAATCTTGTATACCTCATCTACACCTCCGGCTCTACAGGAAGGCCGAAAGGGGTAATGCTGCGCCACGAAGGAATCTGCAACTATTTGTGGGGACACCCTGCTAACGTGTTTGCAAATGCAGTGGCAACAGATGCCGAAAGGATACTCAGCGTAACCACAATCTCATTTGATGCAGCCCTGCAGGATATAGGTACATCCATGTACAGTGGAAAGACACTGGTTCTGGCTACAGAAGAGCAGGCAAATAACCCTATTGAACTTGCAAGGTTCATAAAGGAAGAAAAGATAGATATGGTATCCGGAACTCCGTCGCGCTGGCAGACCTGGCTTACCAGCTACGACTTCACGAGCGCAATAAGCCACATAAAGATAGCCCGTGCAGGTGGAGAGAAATTCTCAACCCAGCTTCTGGAACAGCTCAAGCGTATTACAACTGCCCGCATATTCAACTGCTACGGACCAACGGAGATAACCGTTGCTTCAAATAACAAAGAGCTTACGGATGCTCAAATTGTTACAGTAGGACGTCCTCAGTTAGGCGTTAAGGAATTCATTGTGGATTCAGACGGCAATGAACTTCCTGTAGGGGTTGTTGGAGAACTTTACATTGGAGGCACAGGGGTTGGTAAAGGGTACAACAATCTTGATGAAATGACAGCAGAAAGATTTGTTGAATACAAGGGTACCCGCGTATATAAATCGGGAGACTATGCCAAATGGCTTCCTTGTGGCGATGTAATGATACTTGGCCGTACAGACAACCAGATAAAACTCCGCGGTCTCCGAATTGAACTTGGAGAGATTGAGGGTGTGATGCAGAAAGTGGAGGGGATGGGAAAAGTGGTTATCCTCATCCGCAACCTCAACGGCAAGGAGCACCTTTGTGCATATTACACAGCAGACCGCCCTATTGCACCTGATGCCCTCAAGGCTGAAATTTCAAGGAGCCTTACCCAATATATGGTTCCAACCGCATATCTGCAGCTTCAGGCAATGCCAATGACCCCTAACGGCAAAACAGATCTGAAAGCACTGCCTGAGCCTCAGTTGGCAACAACAAGTGAATATGTAGAGGCCGCAAACAGCACGGAGAAGACCTTCTGCAATATTTTTGCCGATATCCTGCAACTTCAGCAGGTTGGTGCTGAAGACAACTTCTTTGAACTTGGAGGGACATCTCTGGTTGTAACCAGAGTAATCATAGAGGCAGACAAGGCCGGTCTGCATATCTCTTACGGAGATGTATTTGCAAACCCTACTCCAAGAAAACTTGCGTTGCTCGTTTCAGGCACACAACAGCAGGAAGATGAAAAAGATAGTGTAAAGGAATACGACTACACCGCCATAGAGAGGGTGCTGAAACTTAACACACTTGAGACATACATGCAGGGAGAAGCCAGAAAACTGGGCAATGTCCTTGTAACAGGTGCCACAGGTTACCTGGGAGTACATATCCTGCACCATCTAATATCTTCTGATGCCGGGCAGATATATTGTCTGGTAAGGGGAGAAAATGCACATGAAAGGCTTGCCTCACTGCTGTTCTACTACTTTGAGGATACATACAATGAAATGATGGGAAAACGGATCCACATAATCAGGGGAGACGTTACGGAGAGCCTGTGCAGCCTGTTCAGGGGTTACTGCATAGACACTGTATTCAATTGTGCCGCCATTGTAAAGCACTTCTCCGAAGGGACCGAGATTGAGGATATAAACATAGGAGGGGCAGAAAAGTGCATAGAACTGTCTCTTGAGAAGGGTGCCACACTTGTACACGTTTCCACAGCAAGTACAAGGGGACTCTCTGTTAACGGTATCCCTTCCGCTGAAGAGACATTTACAGAAAAGAAACTCTATATGGGACAATTCCTGGGGAACAAGTATATATGGTCAAAATTCATGGCAGAAAGGGCCATACTCCAGGCTGTGGCAGATAAGGGGTTGAAAGCAAAGATTATGCGTGTAGGAAATCTTGCGGCACGCTCCACAGATGGAGAGTTCCAGATAAACTTCTCCACCAACAGTTTCATGGGACGCATAAAGGTATTCAACATGCTGAGGTGCTGCCCTTACGGAATGATGGAGAACAAAGTGGAATTCTCACCTATAAATGAGGTATCACAAGCCATTGTAATGCTTGCCACAACCCCTGACAACTGCAATGTTTTCCATCCATACAACAACCATCAGGTATTGTTGGGGGATATGCTTGCAAGATTGGCTACCATAGGCACAGAGATTGGATTTGTAGAGACTGATGATTTTGAAAGGCGTATGGAAGAGGTAAAAGGGGACCCTGCAAAAGCCAGGCAACTGGCCAGCCTTCTTGCATACCAGGATATGGCCCACGGCCAGAAGACATCAGATGTGACAAGGGACAACACTTATACCATGCAAGTACTATACAGGATGGGATACAGTTGGGATTACACCTCCTGGGACTATATAGACCGCTTCCTTAAGGCAATAAACGGAATGGGATTTTTTGACTGACAAACGACATGACCATGATGGATAAGCAGCACAGGAGGTCACTGGCCTCACAATACTGGAAATATCTGGTTTCAGCCATACTCATCTCCCTTTCTGGGTGTCTTGGAGTACTGGTAGACAGCATTATTGTAGGAACCCTCATTGGAGAGGATGGGGTAAGTGCTATAAGTCTCAACTCTCCTCTTGTACAGTTGATGTTTACCCTGAGCCTGCTCATTGCATCCGGAGGTGGTATGCTGGTGGGCTACTCCCTTGGTAAAGGGGATTATGGCAGGGCAAAGATAATATTTACACTTACATTCCTGGCCAGCCTTGCAATAGGGATGGCATTCGCAATTGCAGGGCTGCTTTTCCCTCACAGCATTGCAGGATTCCTCTGCAGCAACGGCAACCTCCTGGGGCTTGTAAGGGAATATCTCACTACCACATTGCTTGGGGCACCTGCATATATGATAATGTGGTGGCTCTCAACAATGGCCAGTACAGACGGGAGTCCCAAGCTTGTATCTGCTGCAATATTCATAGACAATCTGCTCAACCTTTTGCTTGACGTAGTATTGATAAAATTCTGCGGATTGGGAATAACAGGCTCTGCTCTGGCTACGGTAATAGGACATATTGCAGGAATTGCAATAATGCTGCTCCACTTCAGGGGGACAGGATACAGGACAGGGTTTGCATCCTGCAAGGGTTCAGCAGGTAAATGGAAAGAGATTATATCACAGGGGGCTCCTCTGGCTGTGGCTTCAGTTTGCCTTACTCTACTGTTGCTCACATCAAACAGAGTTGTGCTGGAAAGTGCCGGAAGAACAGGAATATTCGTATTTGCAGTATGCATGAACCTGCTGCAGATATACAATCTCTTCCTGGCGGGTACATGCAGGTCGCTCCAGACTTTTGGAGCCGTAATAAAGGGAAAGGGAAACAAGGAGGAATTTGCATTTATCATAGGAAAAGCGGTCCTGTTCATTACAGTTGCAATGGCACTTATCTGTGCATATGTATGGCTGTTCCCCCAAACCGTTGCAACAATGTTCGGGACAGATGATGCAGAGATGATATCCCTGAGCTGCCACGCACTGCGTATCTTCTGCCTCAGTTTTGTACCCTTCTGCTACATATATCTCATCATGATAATATACAAACTTATGGGATACGGTACAATATCACTGTTCATATCATTCATACTCTCCCTTACAGTAATACCTGTTCTTGTAGTGGTTGCCAGATGGTTCCCGCAATGGATCTGGTACAGTTACCTCATTGCGTACATCATTGAAATTGCAATGATTGCAATATTCCACAAGGCACAGGGAATAAATCTCAGGGAAGAGTTGGGAAAATAAGCTGCATACCTGAAAGGAATCTGTCATCACTGCAGCAGACAGAACATACATACCCTTTCTGCAGATCTTCAAATGTAATGAAGGCCTTATCGTCCACCGTAATTGCGCGGATATCACCGGTGAGGCCTTCTCCTTTCATCTTCAGCCAGCTCTCTTTCTTTGTCCAGTAACGGCAGAACTCCAGGGCAGGATTCCCGGATGCAACAACCTTCCCATACTCCAGAGGACTGAGCACCGCGCGGGCAATCTCATCATCATACGGAGCAATGCATTCCACATCAATTCCGGCCTCAACCCGGCTCAGTATACATGCCACTGCCGCCTTGCAATGTGATATATTGAAATGGATATCCCCCCTGCCGTGCAAATGCGGCTTTCCTCCGGTATCATAGTCAAAATCCACACACCCGCCAATTGAATACTCCTCCTGAAGTCCCTTCTTGAGCAACAGATACGAGGCGGTACTCTGCAGGCGGTCTGAATCTGCAAAAAACCTCAATGCTTGGGCCCTGCGCTGTGGGGAAACAAGTTCCAATGAAGCATCAAGGCCGAGTGTATGGAAATTATCACAAATGTAAATCATGCCGGAAGGAAAAAAGTCAGATAAAGGTAAGAAAAAACAGGGGAAACAGGCCCCATTTATTGCCAAAAATATGCATATTTGTATGTTAATAAAATTTGGCAAAGTATGGACAACAAAAGGAAGGCTCTCCTATACTCCTCATCACAGACACCCCCAAAAGGTCCTTTGTTCTTCTCTTCACTGCAGCACATGCTGCTCATTGTTTCACTTGGAATGGCTCTGCCAATATCAGTTGGACGTACAGTTGGTCTGGATCTGGCCCTTTCAACATCCCTCCTTTCGGCGGCACTGTTTTCAATGGGTATAACAGGCATCCTGCAGACACTCCCTACCAAATATGTTGGTTCAGGTTTCCAGTCCCTTTCCGTTTCAGACTCAACAGCCCTGGCAGCCTGCATAATGGCAGCCCAGGTAGGAGGAATCCCGCTGATGCTTGGAATGACAGTCTTCTCAGGAATCCTAAAAGGCATATTGGGCTCATTCACATTCCGTATGAGAAAAATGTTTCCGCCGGAGGTAACAGGAACAATGATATTCATACTTGGAATCAACACCCTCCCCACCGGTCTCAAATATTTTCTGGGTACATCCCTGCCGGAATATGACCCAAGGCATCTGCTGGTGGCAGTACTTACCCTGCTGTTCATGCTCTCATGTACCCTGTTCATAAAGATACTGAAGCCATACACCGCCCTGGCAGGGGTAGTTTTTGGATTCGTGGCCTCAGCCGTAACCGGCATATTTGACCCTTCATCATTCCTGCAGTTGGGAGACCAGCCGGCAATTGCACTTCCAATATACAAGGAACTTGCTTTCAGCTTTGACTTCAATATGGCAATACCTTTTGTGATTGTTACAATAGCCGCAATAGTTGACAATATAGGTGACTACTCATCCACCCAGAGTGCTGACAACCCCAACTTTGAAAAGCCCAACTGGAAATCAATAGAGGGGGGTATAAGGGCAAGTGCTATAGGTACCTTCATTGCAGGAATCATAGGCGGTCCAATGCAGTCAACAGCCACTACCAACATAGGAATTGCAAGCGCCAGCGGAATCACAAGCCGCAAGGTAGCATATCTGGCATCCGGAATGCTTATGGCGGCAGCCTTCTTCCCTGCCATCTCCGGTGCACTGGCACTCATTCCCACACCCGTACTGGGAGCAGTTCTTATGTACAGCATCTGCTACATAATGGCAGGCGGTTTCTCCGCACTTTCAACCAGGGTCTTGGACGACAAGAGGATATTTGTAATATTCCTGAGCATTTCATTTGCAGTGAGCACACTCATCCCTGGCCTGTATAGTTTTCTTCCCGATGAGGTTTCAGCAGTAATCTGCTCTCCAATGGTAATGGGTGTAGGAATACTCCTCATCACCACATTATTGGGCAAAATAGGGACAAAACGCATAGTGGAATTCACCACCGGGACAGATACTGAAGATGTAAAGGATGTGCGCAAAAAGATTTCAAAAGTTTGCCAGGAGTGGGGCACCGAAAGGGATCTGATACAGAGACTGCAGATTTCGCTCAGTTCAATAATGGAGGGATTCCACGAACACAACCCTCAGACACAACTGAAGTTCAGGGTTTGGTACGACCAGCTTCAGGTCAAACTGGATGTAAAATCGGACATTGTGGAAATAAAGGAGGAAGACTGGGCTGAAGAGAGCCTCACCTCCCTCTCCGTATCACTTATGATGCTCCGCAACATGTTCGACAACGTAAAGATATCCCAAATGGAAAAATCTGTCCTAATACATGTGGATGCGGACATTTAACAGGAACAACCGGACTATAAACTTATTCCCGACAACCTTCAGGATGAAACGAATTTTTACAGCAATAATTGTATCACTTCTGGCAATGCCGTCCACGGCGCTGGGACAGAAAATTGTCTTCACCCCGCAATGGACAGCCCAAAGCCAGTTTGCAGGGTACTATGTGGCCCAGGAGAAGGGATTCTACAAGGAGGCAGGGCTTGATGTGGAGATTGTTCACCCATCAGCATCATATTCAGCAACCAACAGGCTCATTGAGGGGAGCAGCAATGTCATCACCCTGCAGCTGATGCAGGCAATTGCTGAGATTGACAAAGGGGCAGAACTTGTGAACATCCTGCAAACTTCGCAGCACAACGGACTGGTAATTGTATCGCGCAAAGGCCCCCTTGAGTCTTTCAACGACCTCAAAAGGAAAAAGGTGGGAATCTGGCAGGCAGGATTCGGGGAACTGGCACTTCTGGCCGACAAGGAACTTGGATTGGGGATACAGTGGATTCCTTTCATACAGAATGTAAACCTGTTTCTGTCGGGAGCAATAGATGCGACATTGGCAATGAGCTACAATGAGTATCTGCAGATATACTCTTCGGGGTATGACAATGCTCCGGTACTGAGATTCAAGGAGGCAGGTTTTGACATTCCGGAAGATGGGGTATATGTTACAAAGGATTATTACAGCAGATTCCCGCAGAAGATGGAGGCTTTTGCACAGGCCTCACGCAAAGGATGGGAATGGGCTCACGCACACCCTGCAGAGGCATTGGAAATAGTACTGGAGGTTATGAAGAGTGAGAAGGTTCCTACAAACAGGATACATCAGGAGTGGATGCTGGAAGAGATATTGAAACTGCAGAAAGATACTCCCCACGGAACGGCAACTTTCCAGTTTGATGAGGAAAAATTCGGTAAGGCTGTGGATATGATGCTCAGGCACGGTCTCATTGCTGCCCCAGTAAAACCCGATCAAATGAAAGGAGGCAAAAAATGATGCTTAATAAATTGAAAAACAAGATTATGGGCTCATTTTCCCTAAGGCTGAGCCTTTATATACTCTCGGTGGCAGCCATTGTATTCATTGCCGTTTTTGCCGTCACATTCCACTCCGCAAGAAAAAATGTGAAAGATGAGGCGTTTAAACTTGCCCGGAGCGGACTTGACAACACTGTAATACAGATAGACAATGTATTGAGTTCTGTGGAAACAGCAATAAACAACCTGTCGTGGCTGGTTATGGAGAATCTGGATGATCCCGACTACATGTACACAATTACAGAGATGATGCTGCGCGGCAATCCGCATGTATACGGAAGTGCAATAGCATTTGAGCCTTATTACTACAAGGAAAAGGGAATGTTCTGGTCTCCGTTCTCGTTCAGGCAAGATGGCAAAATATCCAGCAAGCAGCTTGGCAGCGTTGATTATGACTACCACTTCATGGACTGGTACCAGATACCCAAACTGCTTGGTGAAGCATACTGGAGCGAGCCTTATTATGATGAAGGGGGAGCAGATGTAATAATGTCTACCTACTCCTGCCCTCTTTATGACAAGTATGGAAAACTCTTTGCGGTATTCACTGCCGACATTTCACTGCAGTGGTTTGCCTTTAAGGTAAATTCAATGAAACCATATCCGAACTCGCAGAACTATATGATTGGACGAGGAGGTACATTCCTGGTCCATCCAAACCGGAATGCCATATTGAACGAGAGTATTTTTGCAAATGCAATATACACCGGCAATGCACTGCTCAAGGAAACAGCCCGCAAAATGACAGCCGGAGAATCAGGTATGGAAGAGATGGAGCGCAACGGAAAACACACCTATTTCTTCTATACCCCAATACCGGCAGTAGGATGGTCTGTTGCCGTAGAGTGCCTTAGATCTGACATTCTGTCCGCTTTGGACCGTATGACCATAATCATTCTGGTTATTGGAATTCTGGGACTCCTACTTATGGGTGCTTTGTGCCACTATACAATAAGAAACCTCACAAGTCCTCTGGCAAGGTTTGCAGAATCGGCAAGGAAGATAGCAGGAGGCACATTTGACGCACCTCTACCGGTAATACACGGGCGCGACGAGATGAAGACCCTGCACAACTCCTTTGAATATATGCAGCACTCACTTGTGAATTATATGGATGAACTGCAGAAGACCACTGCCAATAAGGAGAGAATTGAGAGTGAGCTGAGGATTGCCCGCGACATACAGATGGGGATGGTTCCAAAGATATTCCCTCCATTCCCCCACAGGAACGACATAGACCTTTACGGTGTGCTCAAGCCTGCAAAAGAGGTTGGTGGAGACCTCTATGACTTCTTTATAGAGGATGAGAAGCTGTACTTCATAATTGGAGATGTATCTGGCAAGGGGGTTCCTGCATCATTGGTGATGTCTGTAACCTGCCGCCTGTTCAGGACAATGGCGACCCACGT
Source organism: Candidatus Egerieisoma sp. (assembly GCA_045592325.1). Lineage (GTDB taxonomy): Bacteria > Bacteroidota > Bacteroidia > Bacteroidales > UBA932 > Egerieousia. Next base: position 8,446 of record JAZNUM010000049.1, on the reverse strand, counting down.
AAAGAGCCCTGAAAAGATTGTAGCATCCCTCAATGACACACTGGCAAAGAACAATGAGTCCAATATGTTCTGTACAGCATTTGTGGGAATCCTGGACCTGAGAACAGGGCGGCTGGAATACTGCAATGCAGGACACAATGCTCCTGTGATTATGGATCTGTCGGGAGTAAAATATATGGAAGTGCTGCCTAACCTTGCTCTTGGACTGTTTGAGGGGTTCCCTTACCAGTCACAAAGCTGCACCCTGGAAAAGGGGAACACTATATTCCTCTACACAGATGGGGTTACTGAGGCTGAGAATGTCTCCAAAGAGCTTTATTCAGAAGAGCATCTGCTGAAGGTGCTCAGCAATAATAACGGCCTGGAATCGGTGCAGATTACCGGGGTTATTGTAAATGACATTGAAAGGCACTCGCTGGGGGCAGAACAGAGTGATGACATTACCATCTTATGCTTAAAATACAGATAAGGTATGGAAAAGGAACTGATATTGCGCAACAAAAGGGAAGACATTTCCCTATTGGCTCCATTCATTGAGGAGTTTGCTTCACAGGCAGGAATACCGGGAGAACTGGTATTCAGCCTGACTCTGGCAGTGGAGGAGGCCGTATCGAATGTAATCCTTTATGCATACCCTCCAGATGAAGAGCATACAGCCTCACTTGTGGCCAGCAGGAAGGAGAATGAGGTTACATTCATCCTGAGCGATACCGGAAAGGAGTTTGATCCTACAGCTGCACCTGAGGCTGACATAACCCTTTCCGCTGAAGAACGTGAGATTGGAGGGCTTGGAATTTTTCTGGTGGAACAGATAATGGATACCGTTGAATACCAGAGAACGGGAAACAAGAATATATTAACTTTTAAAAAACAGATATAATTATGGAACTTGAAATTGTAAAGAAAGGAGAAGAGACAATAGTTGCAATCAATGGAAGAGTTGATACTGTTACTGCTCCTGAACTTGAGAAAGATATCGCAGGTCTGATGGCTGAAAACGGGATATCACTTGTTTTTGACTGCAGGGGGATGGAATACATAAGCAGTTCCGGCCTGAGGGTTGTCCTTTCGGCACACAAGAAGGTTACAGCAGGCGGCGGCAAGTTTGCACTCGAAGGATTAAGCAATGAAGTGAAGTCTGTATTTGACCTCACAGGATTCTCAAGGATTCTGACAATCAGATAATTCCTGTAGCCTATAGATTTTGTATTCCCGAAAGGAACGGTACTGCAACTTTTAACTGGATTCGTACAGGAAAAATTGCAGGTGTTTTGAACAAATCTATTGGGAATTGAAAAAGTATTGTTACCTTTGCGGTCCGTTCATTGGCTCAGGTGGTGGAATAGGTAGACACGCGGGACTTAAAATCCCGTGGGCAGAAATGCCCGTACGGGTTCGATTCCCGTCCCGAGCACCAATGAAACATGCGGAAATAGCTCAGTTGGTAGAGCACAACCTTGCCAAGGTTGGGGTCGCGAGTTCGAGCCTCGTTTTCCGCTCAAAGAAAAGCCCGGAAAATTTCCGGGCTTTTTCTTTATTCCTTATCTGAAGCGGTCTCACGCCTCTTGAAGGTCATTATTTGCCTGTACAGTTCAGGGAAATATTTATTGGTGTAAGTATACCCCGGCTGGCTGATTGATTCAATATATGCCCTGAAAGAGGGCTTAATTGAACGGTCTGTCACTTCAAACCTCGTTACAGGTCTCTCGTCTCCTCTCCATTCAAATCCCTTCAGGCGCTGTTCCTCCACTGGAAGGTTATAAATTGGGAAAACATTCTGTTTGAGTTCATGAATGGATCTGGTCCTTTGAATCTCGTTATCCCTTATCTTTGCAGTCATCATCTTGCACTCTTCCCTGTCCATAAGGGTTATGGTACTGTCCTCTTCCATGAAGAAGATAGCCGAAACTCCACCCAATGCATCAAACCTGTAGAGTTCATTGTCGGAGAAGTAGGCCGCCATTTCAAGACTCTTGATCTGGTTGAAATGGACAGAATCCTCCTGCATTGCAATGAAAGCATTGGTAAGGAGGTTTATCTTGTTCAACTGCCGGTTCTTCATCAGTGCCTGTATGCTGTCTGCTGTAAACTGGTTCTTCCCTTCCTGCCACATTACCGGTCTTGAATAGAATCTGGCCATAGAATCGAGTCCAGTGTATACAAGACTGTCACAACGTCCCTGAACATCTGAACGGTAAAATCTCACATTATGGAAAGCATCAATAAAATCAACCAGCGTGGTATCCTGCTGCACGGCAGATTGGGGTGTATCTTCAATTAGCTTTTCACTCTCGAGCTTGTCGGGAACAGCATTCTCTATGATATCCTTATTCCCCTTTTCCTTTATAAGTGCCGCTGGAGCAGATTGCCGTTTTGCCGCCTTCCTTTCCTCATCGTGGATGGCAATTGGATCTATTGAAGATAATTGAAGCCGTTCCTTAGCCTGAAGAATTGCCGAAGTGTCTATCTCATACATCCTTCTGGTGTAATAGAATATGGTGTCAGCTGCCAGAAAAAGCGTGTCAGCCACTTCATTCTCATAGGAATACATCCCTACAGCAGGTTCTTTGGTAAGTTCTATCCTCCTTGGTGAAGGGGTATATATTGCCTTATGCGCAAGGCATATTGATTTCTGTACTGTGTCAAGGGCCTGGACATTTTCATACAGTTCTGCATTTCCTGTTGTACGGTAATATAGAAGTTTGTCCGCCCACAACTCCTGCTCAGCTGTAAGTATGTAACTGTCCTTTTCAAATATGAACAGGTCTTGTGGCCTTATGTATTTTCCATAATTTGAATACAGGATACTGCTGTCACGCCATGCCACAGTCTTGTCATCAAATTCAGCTATATCCGTATCTGTATGGTACCGTAATTTTGAGGTGGAGACCATTACGGAATCGGTAAACATTGCGACACTGTCGGAGAAGACAAAAAGCTTTTCTTTTGAAAAATAGTTTCCGTTTATGCTTTCTATGAGATTCCCATCATTGTTGCGCATTGCTGCTCCGTTAAAGAATGTGGCAATACTGTCCTTTGTATTATAGTTCAAAAAGTTGGTATTGAGGATATTGCCATCCCTGTCGTACAGTTGCACCAACGAGCCCCTGAATTTTGCCAGATTTTCATCTGCTACATATTCTATACGGTCACTGGTAAGGGTTGTGTTTTCCTGAAGGATTTCAACATTGCCAATGGCATCAATTATATTGGTATTTACATTCCACAGTGCTGTGTCACATTTCAGATATGTGTTGTTATGCAAAAAAGTTGCAGGACCTACTATTTTCCTGTAGGCTGTCCCGCCAACTTCTATAAGATGGGCAGATTGGGCCTCTACAAGACGCACTAACGAATCTGCACTTGCAGAATTCTGGGCTTGCCCGTCTATCTGAAAGTGCAGTAATCCTATAAGTAGTATCAGAAATTTACTTAACCCAGCCTTCACGTTCAAAGTTGCATTGCTTGAACAGATCGTCTATCTTTATATAAGTGACTTTCTGTTTCTCTTTAATAAATTTGTCTATTGCCTCCATCTGCCTTTTCCTGTTTGCGATTCTCTGAACTATATCAAAATCAGACTCGTAAGTAGCAGGATGTGATGGAATGATCTTCTCAAGTTTCAATATTTTGTAGATCAGGTTTCCACTTCGGCCCTCATTGTCCAACGACTCAAACGGCTCTGAAATGTCACCTTCCTTCATTTCCTTTATCATTGCATAATCCGCAGGCTTCAGCTGGTCCTTTTCAAAAAGTGATGCACCTGTGTTCGGATCAGCCATAAGGCCACCGCTTACAGCAGATTTCAAATCTTGCGAGTTAGCCATTGCGGCAATCTGGAACGAGATGCTGTCTGCCAGAATCAATGATTTTAGACTGTCAAGTTCTTCAAATGCCTTCAATCTGTCATCCGAGGTGTATTTTGGTTTCAGCAGAATGTGTCTCGCATTGAACATGTCTCCCTCTTTTTTTATCATCTGTATAAGATGGAATCCGTCGGGAGTCTCAACAATCTGAGATATTTGGCCTTCTTTCAGCGCCATTGCGGCATCTGAGAATTGTGGCCAAAAAATATTCTTGGAGGCCATACCCAACTCACCGCCTCTGATTGCACTGCCGGGATCCTCTGAATACAAGGTTGCAAGTGTACTGAACCTCTCCCCTTTGAGAATTCTGTTTCTGAAATCGAGGAGTTTTTCCTTCACCTTCACTTTTGCAGCCTCCTGGTCGGGATAAAGGACTATCTGGCTCAGTTTGTACTGTGTTGAGATTATCGGAAGGTCACTTTCATCTGTCTCCTTGAAGAACTGCAGTACCTCCGCAGGTGTTGCACTTCCCGCTTCCTCCATAACCTGCTGCTGTTTCTGCTGTGCAAGACTCTGCTCCTTAAGGGCATTGCGCCACTCTTCCTTAAGTTTATAGAAAGGTTTCTTGAACTGTTTTTCTACAGCACTTTCCCCACCCATACTGGTAAGGATTGAACTTATCCTCTGCTGGAGTTCCATCTCAACATTATCCTCATTTACGGTAAGGCTGTCCAACTTTGCCTGATTGAGGAAAAGTTTATGCGCCATCATATTCTCAAGTACCTGGCATCTTGTATTCCTGTCAACGCCTCTTCCCTCAGCTGCAATTATCTGTACCTCCCCTTCCAACTGTGAAAGGAGAATGGCTTCATTTCCTATTAGTACTATGGTCTTATCAGCCAACCCGTTTTCATACCTCTGGGCATTCAATGTTGCCGGCATAAAAAAAAGCAATGCCACCAAGGCACTACCGAGAATCCTTCTCATCTTCATCTGATATTTTTATTTTATTGTTATTCAATGCATCAATGAGGATATCCCTCTGCAGATTGGAGAGCAGTTCCTGCTTCCTTCTGCTTATGATTATTTCCTTAATTTTCTCACTGTTATATTCAAACGGTGTCACTTCACCGGGCTGCACATATTCCAAAACCTGCAACAGGTTAGTATATACCGTATCAGCCATCTCAACTACATTCACTTTTGCGGCAATTTCTTCCTGAAGCTCTCCGACGGATACTCCAAACTCCTTTGCCACAATATTGAGATCTACCCAATTTTCGTTGAAATTACTGTATTTATATGCCGAATTATAAGCCAACTGCTCAAGGGCCTCCAAGTCATCTACATCCCTTGATTTTGCCAGTTTCCTCATAATCTGCAGATTTGGGGAGCTGTTCTGCATCTTCACAAACCTTCCTTTAAGCACCCCGTTCCTCCCCCGGAAACTGTCGGGATGCAAATTATAATAATCCTCCCTCTCCATGTTGGATACAATGGTATCCAGTCTCTCCTCCACATATTTGTTCTCATACCGGAAAACCAGCAGTTGTGTCCGATAGTCTTCCAGCAACTGTGCCACATCGCGCTCACTTTTGGGCAGCTGCTCTTCTGCTTTCTGGAGCATAAGCTGCTTTATGGCCCACGAATCTATGAACTGCTTTGCCAACGCAGCACTGTCAGCCGGGCCTATACCTTTAGGAATTACCTTTTCTAAATCTGTTTTGTATAATGCAGCCCTCCCAATCTGAGCAACCTTCTCCCCTTTTGTTACAGAATCATAAAGGGTACAGGAGCAAACCGAAAGGGCTGCAATAATTATACAAAAAATCCTTCGCATCAAGATTATTTTGAAAGGGCACTCAATCTTACAAACAATGCATCTACGCCCTCAAGAAGCTTCTGGTTCAAAGCTTTGAAATGCTTCTTTGCATCATCTTTAGGATAGTGTGCAATCTGCTCAAAGATATTGTCACCCAACTCTACAGCATCTGCAACAATTTTCTTTGCCTCCTCAGCATTCTTCTCACCATTTAGGTACATATATACCCAACAATCTGAAATAACCTCGTTGATAAGGAAAATTACATCCTTTTTAAATACTCTTAAATTTGCCATGTTATTCTAATATTATTTTTTACAAAACTGGTTTCCCTACTGGCTCAAGACCAAGACCCGGTTTATCATGCAAAGTAATCTTACCATCTACGATTGACATACCCTTGTAGCAATCGTTTGCAATCAGAAGGTTACCGTCAAGGTCTGCCCACTCTGTCTTTGGAGCAATCTGGGCACCTGCAGTAATTGCACAAGAAGTCTCAGTCATACAACCGACCATAAGTCTCATATCCAAAGACTGTGCAAGGCTAATCATCTCCCTTGCCTCACGCAGACCGGTACACTTCATCAGTTTGATATTGATACCATGGTATGCTCCGTGAAGTTTCTTGATGTCGGTAAGTCTCTGGCATGCCTCGTCTGCAATGATTGGAAGCGGTGATCTCTCTGACAACCAAGCAGTCTGGTCAAGTGCATATTTGCTCATAGGCTGCTCAATCATGTTTACATTGCGCTCGTTCAACCAGTTGATCATATCCAAAGCGTAGTATTTGTCTTTCCATCCCTGGTTTGCATCAACGCAGATTACTGTATCTGTAACCGAACGGATGGTATTGATCATCATCTTGTCCTCAGCCTCAGTTCTTCCCAATTTCACTTTAATCACTTTATATGGTGAAGCCTCCCTTGTTTTCTCCCTTACAACCTCTTCGGTATCCAAACCTACAGTAAATGAAGTATTAGGGCAAGTTGTAGGATCCCAACCCCAGATCTTCCACCAAGGTTGTCCCATCATCTTTCCTACAAGATCATGCAATGCAATATCAATTGCAGCTTTAGCAGCGCAGTTGTTGATTGCAATTGAATCTACATACTTCATGATGTCCTCAATAAGGAATGGAGATGCAAATTTGCTCAAGTCAACTTTTTTGAGGAACTCCATTACAGAGGCCTGGGTCTCGCCCAAATATGGCGGCATTGCAGCCTCACCATAACCCTCATAGCCATCCCATGTGATTTTTGTAAGCACAATAGGAGTAGTTGTTCTTGAAGAATTGGCAATAGTAAACACATGTCTCATCTGGGCATCGTAAGGAACCCATGTAAGCTCCATTTTCTTGCTTCCCGATGATTTTTTGCCTCTCTGTGCCTGTGCAAAGATTGTTGCAGGATTAAGGACTGCAGCAGCCGCTGTAAGAAGACCTGCTGATTTTAAGAAGGAACGTCTATCAGTTTTCATATTGTATAAGTATGTGTTTCAATTATTTATAAAGTTCTTTTATTGACCATATGTCTTTTCCTGCATCAACATTGCCAAGGATTCTCGATGCGCGTACAAGACGTTTGGAGCCATCATAGTAGTTTGCATCTGTCGGGATTAAACTGTTGATCCTCACTTTGGTTGCAGAGTGGATGAAAATACCGTCACCAATGTAGATACCTACGTGGGTAATCCTCTCCTTCTTCTCAGGAGTTGCCTTGCTTCCAAAGAAAATCAGGTCCCCTTTCTTAAGGTTGGCCAAAGCCTCCTTGGTATGCTCACCATCATTCACATATTTTGAGATATCAATATTATCTCCTGTATGACACTGCTGAGAAGCGTCTCTTGCAAGAACTATACCATTAAGGAAATATGTTGATTTGCAGAAACCGCTGCAGTCTACAGCTTTAATGGAAGTACCTCCCCACATGTAAGGGACACCTATGAACTGTTTTGCTGTGGCAATAATATTGTCTGCGGTAGGATTGCGGCTATCAAGCCATTTATTGAAATCCATTACATCAGCTTTAGGAAGATATCCCTCGCGGCCATCCGAAATTGCCACCTTCTGCCATGCACCCTGGGTACCTTTATCCAAAAGGATATTTCCCCAAACCACATCACTTACCATCTGGCTATTTGCACTTGGAGCCTCATACATGGTGGCATATTTTGTTGTAACAACAACTTTCTTGGCTGCCTTATATGCATCAAACTCCTCTTTTGTCATATAAGTTATGCTTCCCGACGATACCCAAGATATATATCCCTCAGGAGTAATTGCCCTTGTCCAACCCCCTTTCTTCTCAAGTACCTGAAGAGGGGTACCCATCATAACCTGAGTAGCCGACTCTGCACTATACTTGCCGCTTGTACGGAAATTGATTACCGACTGGTTTGATACACCATAAATCTTACCCTCCAAAGCCGCACTTGGCAACATCTCAATACTGTCCAATACCTTGAAGCCTTTCTCTTCGAATGCCTTTACATAAGCCTCCTTTGCCTCCGGCTGGTTTGTAACACCCTTAAGCGCATAACCGTTTGCAGTCTCAACCAGTTTAACATCCAAAGTCCTGCTTCTTGAATCAGGAGCATACTGTGTTTTCATCTCTTTTGAGATTGTCTCAAATGCAGCAGCCTCTTTAGACACCTTTTCTCCGCCACAGCATCCGTAAAAGGCAACAACAGGAAGCGTTGCCAACAGAATCAGTTTTCTCATAAGTATAATAAGTCTTAATAATGAATATATCGTACAAATATAATAAAAAACTTTAAAAAGAAAACCCTAACCGTGGGGCGTATTTTATAACCCGGTCCC
>JAZNUM010000048.1:0-12279 GCA_045592325.1 Candidatus Egerieisoma sp. | reverse complement strand
AACATGTTGCGGAGCATCATAAGTGATACGGAGAGGGAGGTGAGGCTCTCTTCCGACCAGTCTTCTTCCTGTATTTCCACAATGTCCGATTTTACGTCAAGCTTTATCTGCAGCTGGTCGTACCACACCTTGAATCTGAGCTGTGTCTGCGGGTTGTGTTCGTGGAATCCCTCCATTATGGAGTTGAGGGAGATCTGGAGTTTCTGTATCAGGTCACGCTCGGTACACCACTCTTCGCATATTTTGGCAATTTTCTTATCCATCTCCTTTATGTCGTCAGGGTCTGTGCCGGTTGTGAATTCTTCAACCCTTTTGGTCCCTATCTTGCCAAGTAGTGTTGTTATCAGGAGTATTCCAACTCCCATTACCATAGGGGAGCAGATTACAGATGAGACTTTTTCCGGAAGGAAACTGTACAGTCCGGGGATGAGGGTGCTCACTGCAAATGATATGCTCAGGAATACCACAAATATGCGTTTGTCATCCAGTGATCTGGTGGCCAGGGCCGAGAAACCCCCTGCCATTATGTAGCAGATGCTGTACATGAGCACTGCCCCCAGAACTGGGGTTGGGATGAGGGCCAGGGCTCCTGAAATTGTCGGGAAGAAGGCTGCAATCATGAGCATTCCTGATGCCAGGTATGCCACTTTGCGGCTTGTGATGCCGCTTGCACTTGCAATTCCTATGTTGGTTGTGGCGGTTGATTGCATTGGGCCCCCTATGATTCCTGCCATAAAGGTGCCCAGTGCGCTTGCCCTTATTCCCCCTTCTATGGATTTCCAGTTGGGCTTTTCAAAATTGGGGTTGTCTGCACTCTGGGTTGATGAGTAGTCCCCTATGTTGTCAACTATGGCTGCAATTGTTACAATTATGAACGGGATTGCGGCGTTGAGGCTGAAGCTGTATGATAGTTCCTTGTATATTGGGAGTGCAATTAGCGGCTGCTCTTTCAGCTGCATGAATGAGGCCGGGTCAAATACACCGGCTATGGTTGATGCTATAAAGCCGAACACTATGCCGGCAAGGGCGGTGTAGGGCTTGAGCGGTTTTATGAAGAGTGTGCAGGCGAGCATGAATACCAGTGTGAGGGTTGCCACCAGCAGATGTTTGGGGTCAAACTGAGGGAGGGTTGTTCCCAGGAAGTATTTGAGTCCGGTGGGGAGAGTGCTTATTCCCAGAATGAATATCATTGTTCCGGTTACCTCGGGCGGGAACATTTTTCTCATTCTGAATGTGAATGAGCCCAGGATGCCTTTGAGTATTCCTGAAAATATTGTCATGCCCAGAACCAGCGGGATACCTCCAATTTGGGCCGCCATTATGCAGGCCGCCAGTGCCGCTGAGTCTGATACTGAAAGGGATTGGAACCCTGAACCCAGATATTTGCCCGGGAGGGTCTGGAGTATTCCGGTTATTCCCATTGAGAAGAGGGCTGCGGAGAGGAGTGAGGTGGACAATGTGAGATCCAGTCCTATTGTGCGCCCCACCGAAATGGGGAGTGCCATTCCCAGTGAAACAATGAGCAGCATGTGTTGGAGTGATGAGAAGAACAGAGGCCCTCTTGGGGGTGTCTGTGATGATGAATATAGGAGTGTCTTCTTTTTGTTTGACATAGTTTTCTGCATTTGGTCCGCTATCTTACAAAAATGGGGAAAATTTGTAAGATAATAAGGGCTTGTCCGGTGATTTTTTGAACAAATGCAGTGTATTTTTAAACAGAAAAAGGCTTCCGTTTCCGAAAGCCTTTTCTGTGATCCGTCTGGGGCTCGAACCCAGGACCCCAACATTAAAAGTGTTGTGCTCTACCTGCTGAGCTAACGAATCATCCCGTTTTGGGACTGCAAATATAGCCATAATTTGACAATCTGCAAATTTATTTGTTTAAAAGTTATCATTTGCATTTTATTTTCTAATTTTGGGTTATGGACAGCACATTCAAAAGCAGTTTCAGGAGTTTCCTGGACTCTTCATATATAGACTTCATAGAGTACGGCAATCTGTTTGTATTTCCGGATTACAGTTTCACTGTAGAACTTGTTCCCGCCGGCACTCCACCTCCGCAGTGGCCCGGCGCAGGGATTGCCACATCCGCCGGAAGTCCCTCTCCTCAATGGCCAGGTGCAGAAATTGACACAGCCGCCGGAAGTCCATACGGCGGTGCCACACCATATCCTTACCCGGGTGGGATTGCAACAGGCAACACCAATACCCCAGATGCCACAGACAAAGTGTATCTTTACGAGGACCGCTGGTGGAGTGCAAGGGAGATGGTGCAGGAGAGGATACTGGCACGGCTTGAGAGGTTCAGGAGCATATTTGCAAGAAAATGCAAAGTGATATCGGGAAGAGGGAACCAGGCTGTGGCGGAGCAGGTGAGGGAATTCCTGCACAGGCACCACTCCTACTCCAGCGCAAAATGCCGTTACAGATATGCATTGGAATATGAAGGGGAAATTGTGGCTGTGGCAACGTTCTCAGAAGGTCGCCCAATGGTGCGCAAGATTGGTTCCCTGCTGCTGAATGTGCCTAAAGAGGAGCAGGAAAATGCTGAAATACTGATATTTGACTCTTATGAATGGGTCCGTTATGCCTCACTGCCAGGAGTTAGGGTAGCAGGAGGTATGGGAAGACTCCTCAACTCCTTCATAGAGGAGCGGTATACCAGAATAGAGCCTGGAACACCTCTTGAGGTAATGACCTACTCCGATTCTGAATGGGGCAACGGCCTGGTTTATGAAAAACTTGGGTTCAAGTATGCCGGAGAGCGCGCTCCAGTAGAGTATTTTGTAAACAGAAAAACCTATATCCGCTACCCGCAGCGCCTCTACGAAAAGGAGTTGCTGGCCGGTGCCCACCCGGAAGATTTCTACACTATCCGCAACATGGGAAGCAAGAAATTCCTTTTGCAATTATTATAACGTTGCCTTTTTGTACAAGTCCCTTCACTCAAGGCACTAATTATCAAATAAAAAACAGCGACACTCCCGCTACGCTTATTATTGCACCCATAACCTCCTTAAAAGTAACTTTCTGGCCAAAGACAATATGGGCAGGCCATAAGATCAATACTGGTGTGAGGGCCATTAGGGTTGAGGCTATACCTGCCTCAGTGTAGCGTACAGCCATAAGGGAGAGGGATACCCCCAGGAACGGTCCTGTAGCAGTAGCCCAGAAAGCGGCATTCATACCTTTGCGGTCCTTTACGGCTACTGCCAGTGTGCCAAGCTTTTTCTGCAATATCATCACTGCAAGGAAACCGGCGCCGCCTGTGACGGCCCTTATAAAAGTGGAGGCAAACGGGAGCATCATTGCCACCTCCTCCTCATAAGATGGGACACCTGCCCCATAATAATTCATTCCAACCTTGCTCAATACAAGACCTATCCCCTGCCCTACACCCGCTCCTATACCCAACAGAACCCCTTTAAGAGGCAATTTAAGCGATATTTTTCCCTGTGCACCTTCTCCTGTCCCCTTATTGAAGACAGAAATGCCAATACCTATAAGGGTAACAAACATTCCGGCTACAGCGGTCAAAGGCATCTTCTCTCCCAAAATAAGCCATCCTGCAACGGCTGCTGTAGGGGGAGCCAATGTCATGAACAACTGCCCGAAACGGGAACCAATGATTATATATGAATTGAACAGGCAATAATCCCCTAACAGATACCCCACAAAACCGGAAAAGGAGAGCCAGAACCATGCATCTGCATCAGCATACAGAGGATATGGAGAACCTGTAAACCACCACAGGCACCCTCCCAGCATTACAAGGGAAAGGAGCATCCTTATCACATTCAACTGCAGGGAGCCAAGTCTCTTGCTCCCCACCTCGGCAAAAAGTGCCGTAACAGTCCATGAAAATGCAACTGTCAAAGAGATTATTTCACCCAAATAGTTCATAAAGTAAGGTCAATTACCCACAAATCGCTGTCGGTACCAATCCTGAAGGGAGGTCCCCATAAAGAGAGTCCGCTGGAAACCACAACATGCGAGTTGTTCCATTTGCGGTAGTCGTGGCCCTGTTCATACATCCTGTCAACCAGCAGAGACATTGGCCATACTTGTCCCCTATGGGTATGTCCGTAGAACTGCAATGCAACACCAAGGGAATCCTTGGCCGCAATATCATATGGCTGATGTTCCAGAAGCATCACAGGAGCATCACCTGTACCCTTCATAAGTTCATCCAGCCCCATTCGCCTCCTGTTTGAACGGTCATCCCTACCTACCAGCACCAGCCCGCCAGGCAACCGCACAACAGAATCACGCAACAATACAACTGGAGTCTTGGAGATAAACTGGGAAACAGAATCTATTCCCGATATATATTCATGATTTCCCGGTACCATAAATATCCCCTCCGGCGCATCTATCTGTCCCAACTCCTCCCACATCCTCTCCTCCAGCACCGGTCTTACTGAGTTATCAATAAGATCACCTCCTATCAGCACCACATCCGGATGCAATGAATTTATCTTCTCCACATACTTCCCGAGAGCCTTCTTCCCTGTAGCATATCCCAGATGTACATCACTCACAGCAACAATCCTCAGCGGGGTACCGGAATCATGAGAGCGGACCCCATCCCCGGAACCGGTACGGGAAGAGATATCAACAGCAACCCTCTCAACTTTGGGATTCAAATAGTTGACATGCCCCCACAACAGCAACACTGCAACAAACGCCAGCGCCACAGGAAAGTATAAGCTGGAGTACCTTCTTATCATAGGGAACAATAATCCCGACAAATCCGCTACAAGCAGGGCCATTACCATATAGAGTGTAAAGACCATCCATATCGCTCCCAGATTGTAGGTTACCCTGAAAAAACTGTCGGGAAGAGGAAGGTCCCTTGCAAAAAGTGCAATAAAAAGGGAAACTGCCGCAAACCAGAAAAGAGGTACGCACAACCATTTGAAAAATGGGGAGATGAGGTGCATAAACCTCCACAAATGTACAAATACATACACATTGCCTGCAAAATAGGCAAATAATATCCCTATAAACATGAATTTACAAACACTAATTAATTCTCTTTATATCCCATAACACCATCCCATACAGCCCGGCGGAGTGTAAAGTTTGAATCATCCTGGTCGTTTTCCCAATACATGAGACCATACAAACCTCTCTCCATAACCCATTTTGCCTTTATCCCTATACTTTTGGGATTATCATAGTAGCAGTATTTTGCACCGTTGTATGTAACATACGGCACACTTGCTCCGGAATCCCAGTTCTCAATCCGGTAACCGTCACTCTCCTTCAATAACATAATTGATTTGTAGGTCAACGCTCCCGGTGAGGATGAGAATGAAACCCTTCCATAGAAAGGGATTCCAATAACCATCTTAGAAGGGGTAACTCCAGCTGCCATATAGGCATTGTAGGTTCTGCTTATATCCCAATATGCAGAGGGACAAACCAATCCGTTGTGTGGATTTTTGCCGGCGTCAAAATCATATGTCATGATGTTCACAAAATCAACCACATCATCCAGGGCCTTTATATCTATATATTTATACCCTCCGTCTGTACTCCTCCTGTTTGTAACATACCCCGCATAGGTAAGGAGATAATCATATCCAAGTGTCTCCCTCAACTGTTTCATAAGGAGTACATGGTTATCTGTATCAACCGCAACATCGCTCGCCTGACCGCTCCATCCCAAACCGGGAAATTCCCAATCTATGTCAATGCCGTCTATCCCCTTCTCCTTGCAGAATTTCAGGCAATCCTCTGCAAAAGCCCTCCTCATATCCTCACTCTTGGCCAATACTGAAAATCCTTCCCCTGCCTTGTTGTCTGAATTGGAAACGCCATTGGTAAAACTGAGCAGAATCTTCAGGTTAGGGTTCTTCTTCTTGAGTGCAACTACACTGTTGAACCGGCTCTCCTTTCCCTGAAGTTTAAAGCCATTATATTTCCCATCCTTTACATACAGTTCAGCAAAGGCATAGTTTATCTGGGTAATCAGGTCTGGGTTGGGAAGTGTTGTCCCATAGTATGTCACATAGGCGATTACAGCCCTACCGCCAACAAGTGGTGACGGTACGTATGGTGCCTCTGCCTCCGGCGCATCCTGTGGCGGTTCAACGAATGAATCCTTGGAACAGTTCACCAGAACAAAAGCCGCAAGCAACAATGCAAATTGTATAAACAGTTTTTTCATATGCAGGATGTGATATCCTACAAAAATAGTAAATTTGTAACACAAATAAAGACTAATTATGTTCAGATACGGTTTCAGGAAGCACATTTCAAAATTGGGAGTAAATTATGGAGACAAGGTGCTTGCAGCAGTAAGCGGCGGCGTGGACTCCATGTGTATGGTTGATATCCTCCTACATTGCCAGCTTGACCTGGAAATTGCCATTGCCCACGTAAACTTCAATTTGCGGGGAGAGGAAAGCGATGCCGATACCTCAATGGTAACTGAATGGTGCAAAAGCAACAACATTCAGTTGCACAAAATAGGCTTTGACACCAAAGGATTTGCATTTGAAAATGGGATATCTGTAGAAATGGCAGCCAGGGAACTGCGCTACAAATGGTTTTATGAGCTCATGCAGAAGCACGGATACAAGTTCCTGGCAATAGCCCACAATGCAAATGACAACGCAGAGACCCTCCTGCTCAACCTCACCAGAGGATGCGGCATAGAGGGGATTGGGGGAATTCAGGAGAAGGCACCCCTTCAGTTTGAGAACCAGGAAGAGACCGTAAAAGAACAATTCATAATCCGCCCGTTGCTGTGTTATTCCCGACAACAGATTGAAAAATATGCCCTCCAGTTCAAGATTCCATTCCGCACCGACAGCACCAACCTGCAGAGCGACTTCTCCAGGAACAGGATCCGCAACGAGGTATTTCCACAACTTGCAAAAATAAATCCGTCTGTAATAGCAACCTTCAACAACAACATAAAGCATTTCAGACAGGCCGGGAACATAATGCAGAGACACATAGCGGAAAAATGCCGGGAATTATGCCATATATTTGAGACATTCCAGGAACTTGTGGACAGCCGTTTCTCACATAATTTCTGCGGCCTTAACCTCAGGCTCAACTGCGTGGAGGAGGAAGAAGAAAAATTCTCCATGATTGCATGCATAGTTGAAATTGCAGAACTGATGGCTCAGGAGGAGTGGGAATTCTGGGTATATCAGATTGCCTACCCGTTCGGATTCTCACCTGCAATTATCGGGAATATATGCAATGCCCTTCAGGTGGAGGAGGGGCCAAAGAAATTCCTGGCCGGCAACGGAGGGATAATTGCCGTAAAAGAGAGGGGGTTGCTCAAATTCTATCTCAATGTTGCCATACCACAGCCTATAAAGATAGACACCACCGTAATACCCCGCGAGTCCTGGAGAACCCGCAAGGACCGCACAGAAGAGTTGTGCCCTACCCTTTACCTCGACGCAGATAAAGTGCAGATGCCGCTCAACTGCCGCCCTGTTGCTCCGGGAGACAGATTCTCCCCTATAGGATTGCGCGGCAGCAAAAAAGTAACGGATTACCTCTCGGACATAAAATTCGAGCACCTTCACAAAGGTAATGTAATGGTAATATGCGATGCCTCGGAGAAAATAATATGCATCCCCGGATTACAGATTGCCGGCAGTGTAAAAATTACCGATTCCACTTCGCAGATAATGCAGATAAGGGTGCTATAGGTGCATCTGTGGAGGTATTGGAGCAACCAGTTCCATTATCCCCAATACAGGGTGTTCAAATTTGAGGGTGTGGGCATGAAGCATCAGCCTCCCCGAGAGGCGGCCATAAAGCAAATCCCCCTCAATAGGGGTATTAAGACCATCTGCATGGGCAGCATGTACCCGCAACTGGTGCGTACGCCCGGTTACAGGGTAAAACTTCACAAATGATTTGCCTCCAGCAACAGAAACAACCTCAAACCTTGTAATAGCCTGTTTACCATTTTTATAGTCTACGCATTGCAGCGGACGGTTATCAAAATCTGCAGCCAAAGGGAGAGAAATTGTTCCACCAGCACCGGAAGAATGCACACCACCTGCCAAAACAGCACCGCAGGTCAAGGCACCACCTTCAGGCAAAGAAGAGGCGCTGCAGTCCCAAATTACTCCACTGCCGGAGCGCAATTGTGAGACCTCGCCATCCAGCACAGCCAGATAGCATTTTTCAACTTTTCTCTGCAGGAACTGTTTCTGCAACCTTTTATACACCTCTTCACCCTTTGCAAAAAGCAATATTCCCGACGTATGCATATCGAGTCTGTGTACCACAGTCAATCCTCCTCCACCGTCCTCTACCTTATCCTGTGATTCCGATGTCGATTCCGATGTCGATTCCAATGCCGATACAGCAGCCGATTCCGATGCCGATACATCAGAAGCCTCCAGCAACTGCAGCATATTCTTTTCGAGGGCATCCTTTCCCGGCACAGAGAGTATTCCGGCAGGTTTGTTTACCGCCAAAAGGTATTCATCTTCATAAATGATCTCAGGAGAAAAGTTGTCGGGAAGAGGATCACATCCGTAAGTGGAGTGGAAACTGTTGGGATCCACCTTCAACCCCTGCAGCATGTGTCGCAGGATTGGGCCGCATTTCCCTTTGCATGAAGGGTAGAACTCAAAACTACGGCGACCAAGCTTATCTCCCCCATACCAGAACTCTCCCATTGCAATTGGCTTGTAACCATGCAGATACGCATATTGGAGCAATCTTGGGGCAGCGCACTCCCCTGCTCCTGCTGGAGGGACAACATCTCCAAAAATCTTGAGCAGGGAACACTCCTCCCCTCTGGCATTCAAAAATGAAAAATGGTCAAAAATCTTCTTCTGCAGGGCAGCAGACTTCTCACGCCTCTCCTTTCTGGCACTTTCCAGTGCCTGAAGATGACCGTTCCACTCCAGTTCATATGGTTCAAGTTCCTCCTTCATTCTTTTGGTGGCACGCCTTATCTCCCCTTTCTGGAACTGGCTCTCCTTAATCAGAGCCTCCAGTTCAGCCCCCTCAGCGCCAGCCTCTCTAAGGGCATTCCTCTTTGCCTTTCCCTCATCATATTTCTGTTGCAGGGAATCAATCTCAGCCTTGTAAGCCTCTCTAATCTCCTCCATCCTTTCACTGACCCCCTGAGCAAAGGAATCATGCGCCAGATCATTTATATAATCATTCAGACTGGTAATTTCCCTCTCCTCCTCCGGGAAAAAACTCTCCTGCGAAGTAAGGTCATAAACAGGAGGGACAAAGAACGGATCTTCCACCTTGCCTGTACCAAGTTCTAGATCCAGCGGAGAAGGTGTATTGAGATAATCAAGCACTCCGGAATAGGCGGCCAGATATCCCAATTCTCCGTCGGGAGACTCAGCAACAAGCACTCCAAACATCTTTCCTTCCGCCAGAAGCCCCAATGCCGAAACTCTCCTGTTCAGATTGAGATATGAGCATACTTCCCTCATGGCCCCCTCACACAACGGATGAGGAGAATAACTGAACGGATTGGTAAAATACTCCGGCAAACTGCTCCTCAACTCCTGTGTAATTGGAGTTCCACACTTATCTATGAGAAAATTCTTAATCATCTGAAATCACGTCGCAAAAATAACTCCGCAACATCTAAAAAACCAATGCCAATGAAACACCCTGAACCTTGCCATTATAAAACGGCATCCCGACAAACGCAAAATCCTTGGATTTCAAACCTTTTTCCTTAATCCAACCGCCAAAAAGCCATCTCTGCACATGAGGGCACACCCAATATGCAGCCTGAGTGCCAAGAATACCTATACCGGCACCTGCAAGAATGTCGGGAAGCCAATGTTCCGAATGTCTTACCCTCATAAGGGCAGTTAAAGTTGCAGTAGCATAGCCGGCATATCCAATAACCGGGGAAATATCCTTATACTCCCTGCGGAGGAGTTCAGCCCCCATAAATGCCTTCGCAGCATGACCGCTTGGAAATGAATCAAAATCCTTCCCGTTGGGTCTGCGTTCATCCACCAGTTCCTTTAGGAGAAAAACAGTTGCCCCTGTAAAACAGAATGCCCCTGCCGCAAGCGCTGTCGCATCCAGATAACTGTGTGCAGACCTCACTCCAGACAACTTCAGCAGATACATCGCACCCAGAGGCGCATACTGCAGAGCATCCTCAAACACAAAACCCTTATGGCTGTGATGGTCATGCGGCCGGAGTCCAAAATCCAACTCCTTTATATCATCTATCTGGGATCCAATCACACCCAATCCAATCAACGCTGCCGGTGCCACCAACTGCCTTGCACTGAACCTATGCACTGATACCGAAGCCGGTACCATTGCCACTGAATCCCCGGCAATCCTCTGCGCAAACGCGGCATCCACAAAAAATGGCAACAAAATTGCCAAAACAAAGGCCTTCCTTCCCATAATAATGCAAATATACGAAAAATACCGTAATAATGGACGGCTATTTTTAAAACCCGGTCCCCGGGTTAAGTCGGTCCCCGAGTTATCCGTTTAATCGGCTTTATCTTATTTTTGTAGGGTATCGGACTATTTTTACCAACATAATTTTTTTATCTTTGTTAGATGTTAAAATTTATGACGATAAATAAATGATTTTTACAAGTGGAAATATAATCTTGTTGGGGGCCGTTCTGATTTTTTTGAGTATTTTGGTGAGCAAAACCGGATTCCGGTTTGGGGTACCTACCCTCTTGCTGTTCCTGCTTGTAGGCATGATGTTCGGGTCGGATGGTTTGGGACTGGAATTCAACTCGCCGGAGAGTGCCCAGTTCATTGGCATGATTGCATTGAGTGTAATTCTGTTTACGGGCGGTATGGATACCCAGATTGCAGATATAAAGCCAATAATTACCCCGGGACTCATACTGTCAACTCTGGCGCTGCTCCTTACCACACTTCTTACCGGAGCTTTCATCTACTGCCTGTGTATGTTCACAGGGATGAATATGGAATTCTCACTGCTGGCCTCATTCCTGCTGGCAGCCACAATGTCCTCTACAGATTCGGCCTCAGTGTTCAGCATACTCCGTTCCCAGAAGATGCAACTCAAACACAACCTCAAGCCTCTGCTTGAACTGGAGAGCGGCAGTAATGACCCAATGGCATACATGCTTACCATAATACTTATCCACGTTATACAGCATCCTGGAGAAATTAACGGGTGGGGAATAGCGCTGGATATGGTGAAACAGTTCGGTTATGCCATAATCCTGAGCATACTGGTGGGCAAAGGAATTGTATGGCTCATAAACAAGATATCACTCTCCAACACCGCCTTGTACTCTGTAATGCTACTCAGCGTAGTATTCATGCTGTTTGCCGTAACAGATTCAATAGGTGGAAACGGATATCTTGCAGTATATATTGCCGGACTGGTTGTAGGGAACAGCAAAGTGGTCCTCAAAAGGGAGATGAGCCTGTTCATGGACTCCCTCACATGGCTATTTCAGGTAATAATGTTCCTCAGCCTCGGACTCCTGGTGAACCCTCATGAGCTCAAGGATGTGGCAATCCCGGGAATCCTCATTGGAGCATTCATGATGTTTGTAGCCCGTCCGCTCAGTGTATATACATGTCTGGCCCCATTCAAGGATATCCCTCTTAAAGCCCAGACCTTCACCTCATGGGTTGGCCTGAGGGGGGCAGTTCCAATCATTTTTGCAACCTACCCAGTAGTTGCAGGTATCTCCGGATCCAACATCATATTCAACATTGTATTCTTCATCACCCTCATCTCACTGATTTTCCAGGGGATGAGTATAGGATGGTTTGCAAAAAAACTCCATCTCGACCTCCCTCCGGAGCCGGAGAAAGAATTTGATATCCATATTCCCGACGAATTGAGCACCTCCCTCAATGAGATCAGGCTAACCAAGAAGATGCTTGCACACGGCAATACCCTTGCAACAATGAATATCCCGAAAGGTCATCTTGCTATGATTGTCAAGCGCGGTACACAATACATGGTTCCAAACGGGCAACTCGAACTTCATGAAGGGGATGTACTGCTGTTCATATCATCCACTGAACACAATCCAGAGAACTGATATCCCAGGGAATGAAACAGTCACTTAAGATAATATACGAAGACGGCCATCTCATTGTTGTGGAAAAGCCTGAGGGGATGCTCTCGGTAAGTACTTCCCGTGGACTCAATGAAGTAACTGCACATTCTCTTCTCAATGAGTATCTCAATAATTCCCAGACACCCAGAGGGAACAGAGATTACAATGGGGAGCGGGGTAACAGAGGAAACGGAGTGGACAGAGGGGGCTGGGGTGACAGAGG
>JAZNUM010000047.1:0-87754 GCA_045592325.1 Candidatus Egerieisoma sp. | reverse complement strand
GCCACTAGAGTCATCACTGCAAGACGCAATGAACGACTAAGACTTTTGTGAATGAACATAAAATAAATTTTAGGTTAATAAATAGTGTTTACTGTAAGTTTAGTTTCGTAGTAATAAACTGCACAGAAAAAACGGTGGTTTAAACTGTGCAGAAATTGCACAGAAAAAAGGCCCGAGGAAACTCCGCAGGCCCAACAAAAAAAGGCGGCAGAAAAAAGTTCCTGCCGCCAATTATCCATTATCCTAAAATAATTACACTCTCTTATGCCAAATCTTTAAAAATCTCCTCTACTGTTTCAATTTTTGTAACCATTGAGCATATTTGTCCTATCTCTATTTCACCTTCATTTATATCACCTTCAAAAATACCTTTGCGTGCGCGCCCTTTACCAAGGTAAGCGGCAAGTTCCTCTTTTGAGGCCCCGTTCTCTTCCATAGCGGCAACAGTTGATGTAAACTCACTCCCCTGGGCAAGGCGGGCAGGAGCAAGTTTCTTAAGGAGCAGTTTTGTACCTCCTTCGGGAAGACCAAGACAATGGCGTTTGAAGTTTTCATGGGCAGAACTCTCTGCACTCAAAGCAAAGCGGGTACCAATCTGTACACCCTCGGCACCAAGAGCCTCGCAAGCCTTTATCTGGCATTTCAAGGCAATGCCTCCGGCGGCAATCAGAGGTAGCGAAGTGGCCTGTCTTACCGCCGGGATCAGGCACATGGTTGTTGTCTCCTCCCGACCGTTATGGCCACCGGCTTCAAATCCTTCAGCAACTATGGCATCTACACCGGCTTCTTCGCATTTTTTTGCAAAAACGCTGCTTGAAACCACATGAACCACTGTAATTCCATGCTCTTTCAGATATGGAGTCCATTTTTTGGGACTTCCGGCCGAAGTGAATACAATTTTAACCTTCTCCTCAACCAGAATCTCCATAAGTTCATCAATCTGAGGATAAAGCAGCGGCACATTCACTCCAAAGGGGAGATCCCTGCCTGAGGCATTTCCGGGAGCCCCGGCCTTGAGGGCCTCCTTGCAGCATCTAATATGATGGCGCAGATTGTCGGGATGCATACTGCCTGCCCCCAGAAGTCCCAATCCTCCGTTGAGGCTCACTGCAGATGCAAGTCTCCATCCGCTGCACCACACCATTCCCCCGGAAATGATGGGG
The DNA here is from genome assembly GCA_045592325.1 of Candidatus Egerieisoma sp. Lineage (GTDB taxonomy): Bacteria > Bacteroidota > Bacteroidia > Bacteroidales > UBA932 > Egerieousia. The sequence continues at coordinate 86,591 of JAZNUM010000047.1, read as the reverse complement.
TGTTCTATTCCAAACAATTCACAAATTCTATTCATAAAACTATTTTTTACCTCCCTTTTTTCTCCATGCCACAGCACCTATTCCACCCAAAAGGAGCAATATCAATAATCCCGATGAAATTCTTGAGTACATCTCACCCTTCTCAAAGCATGGAGGGTTAAAAGTGAACTCAATTGTATAATCACCCTCCGGAAGCACTGCACCTCTAAGTATCCAGTTTCCCCTGAAAATCTCAAGAGGCTGAGGCTCCCCACCGGCGGCAGGAGTTATTGTTGCTTCCCATCCAGGGTTGTAATATACTTCACTGAAAAGTGCAATCTGCGGCCTGTTGCTTGAATATCCGTAAACAAGCCTGTTTGGAGCATAGTTCTTCAGTTCAATGAAGTTGTTCAGGGACATGTCTGCCACTCCCTCTTCAGCAGGAGAAAAATCTGCAAGTGCTTTACCTTGTTCAAGGAACTCCTTTGAAACAACAACATCTGTTGCCGGGTTCACCTGTGCCAGAGCGGCAATCTCTTCATTGGCATTCCCTACAGGAACTATGTTGTTCACAAACCATGCATTTCCCAGGCGGAAGGTATTTTCAACAGGAGGAACATTTGCACTTATTATAATATACTTGGTGTTGAGCATGCTCAACACCGGATGGTACTGCAATGCCTGCTGTGCCTCATCAATTGTTTGGATACCTGTAAATTCTCTGGCAATTGCCCCCATCTCAGGGGTAATGTTCCTCTCAATGAGATCCTGGTAGCGCTGCAGTTTTGCAGGGCTGTACCCGCCTATTGTCTTATGGTGGTAACTTATGTATGCATCATTGAATGTGTTTACAGTGAGGTCAAGAACCCTATAGTGCGGGTCCTTATCTGTAAGGATAATTTCATCTACAGGACGCTTTGCAAAATTGTTCTTGAACTCTCTCTTTGTAACAAAATGGGAATCATTGAAATACCTTTTGTCAACACTCCACAGGTCCACCAGCACGAGGACTGCAAGAATTATGCTTGCCGTTACAGGTTTAACCTTTCCATATCTGTAACTCAGGACAAGCACAACTGCAGCGGCAATTATAAAGAAGAAACTCCTCCATGCATCGCTGCTGAGCAATGAGGCCCTGTCTTCAGAGAGCGCCACGGCAATCTCTCCAGGCAACTGTCCGTCTGATGACCCTACAAAACTGCCGGCAAGTGAAGGTATTATGGCAAACACTGCGCAAACACCTGCGGTAAGGCCAAGAGCCCAGTATAGCCCTTTCTGTACCCTCTCCCTTTTGCCATTGTAATCTTCCCCGAACAATATCTCATTTACTGCAAGGACACCCATCATAGGGAGCAGTATCTGCAGGATTACAAGAATCATGGAAACGGTCCTGAACTTGTTGTACATTGGAGCCCAATTGAAGAAGAATTCCGAGACAGGCATCATGTGATACCCCCATCCCAACATCAGGGCAATGATGGAGACTCCGGCCACCCACCATCTGAGGCCGCTCCTCAGAACAAAGAATGCCAGCACGCACAAGAAAACGGTTATCGCTCCCATATACATTGGACCTGCGGTAAACGGCTGTGGACCCCAGTATAGCGGCAACTGCCCTATAATCTGTTCAGCCCCCTGGTAACCGCCCTGCTTGAGGGCCTTGTATGTGTGGCTCTGGCGGTCAAGCGCACCTGCCGAGGCACCTCCGTTAAAGTTCGGGATCATGAGGTTCATTGTCTCCTCAATTCCGTATGACCACTGGGTGGCATACTCAAGGTCCAGTCCGCTGCGGCTCTTCTTGCCAGGAGCGGTGGCAGCAGGTTCAGAAGGATTGTCGGGAAGGAGTTCCGTACCTCCTCTCATGGTATGCTGTGCATACTCGTATGTTGGCCAAAGGTGGTTCACATTGGTTGCAATACCCAGCAATCCTGCCACAAGCACTATTGCACTTGTGCGGAAAAATGCAGTAAGGGCCTTCTCCTTTATGGCCTTGCACAACTGCCATATACCGAACCCTACAATAATCATAGCAAGGTAATATGTAATTTGCGGGTGGTTTGCCTTAATCTGGAAACTCAATGTAAAGGCAAACAGCAACGCTCCCCAGAAGGCATTTTTGCGGTATGCATAAACAACTGCTCCCAGTACCCAGGGCATAAAGGCAATGGCCACCATCTTGGCATTATGCCCAACCTGAATAATCTGCATATTGTATGAGCAGAAAGTAATGGCAATGGCCCCAAGGAAGGCAAGCCATACATTTACACCAAAAGCCAACATCATGAGGAATCCTCCCACAAGGCTTATGAGAAGGTAACTTGCAGGACGGGCTCCGGTAAAGAGCAGATCATAGATATATTTTGTAAAATCCCCCTCATAAATTACGGAGATGCTGGTTGCAGGCATTCCGGAGAACATTGAGTTTGTCCATAGGGTATGGTTGTCGGGATTAGCCTCATTATGGGTAATTATCTCATTGGCCATCCCTTCCCAACTGGAGATGTCGCTCTGGTCAACGATTTTCCCCTTCAACACTTCCGGCGTGTAGCCGTATGCTATGAATACAAATGCAACAATTGGAATAACATACTTCAAAACCTTCTTCATATCATTCAAATAATTTAACCATTTCACCTGTGAGATGCTCCCTTGAGTACCTCATTACCTTTTGGGAGAGACCCTTCCCGTCCGTGCAATCCTTTTTCCCCTTCTCCTGCAGGAACCTGCTGTAAAGGCGGTCAATCTCCCTGCGGGTAGCCTCCTTGTCATAAAAATCCACAATAGCGCCGCTTGCAGTCTCCTGCAAAGCCTTTGCCAGATCTCCGTCTGTAGGGCCAAAAGCAAGAATCTCCCTTCCACTGGCCAGATACTCAAAGAATTTCCCTGTAAGGATTGCTGCAGCTTCCGGCTCCTTCCTCAGCGGCAACAGCAGGACTTGTGCCGTTTTCTGCCACTGCACCACCTCATCATGGGGCTGATACCCCATATTCACAAGATTCCCCTGAAGGCCTGCCTCCTCTATCCCCTGCAGCACCGATGCATCCACCTGTCCCATAAGCCTTATCTGCAAATCCTCCCTGAACTGAGGCTCGGCGGCAGCCTTCTCCCCCAGAACTTCCCACAAGAAGTGGGGATTGCCGTTATCTACAAAAATTCCTGTATGAACGAGCGAAAATTTTTGAAAGTCGGTGACCGGGTTACCAGTAAGTCGGGGACCGACTTTACTGTTAAAGTCCTCATGGTCAAAGCCATTAGTGATAATTTCTACCCGGGTGGAGGTGCGTGCCAAAAAATCTTCCTGCATCTTGCGGGAGACAACCGTAACAACGTCTGCACGGTCCAGGACGCTCTGTTCCAGGGCGCGGTGGCGGCGGTATGCCCAGCGGCTCAGGTCAAGGTGCTTGAAGTAGAATATTTCTGTCCAGGGGTCCCTGAAATCTGCCACCCATTTAATACCGGTGGCCCTGGCAACACCTTTTGCAATCAGATGCATTGAATGGGGAGGGCCTGTACTGACAATCACATCTACAGGGTGCTCTTTAAGATATTTCACCAGAAACTTTATGCTGGGACGTATCCAGAAACAGCGGGGGTCGGGGATAAAGAAATTGCCCCTTACAAACATGGATATCCTGTGTGCCAATCCTTTGTTGTTGGATCCTATAAGGTTGGCCTTAATATGTTTCCCTCCGTCAGAAGAACTTCCCTTCTTCCCGAAAAGTGACTTGTAGAAACTGTACGGTTCCCAGATCTTCCTTTTGATAACCTCAGTGCCGGGAGCGATATCTTTCAGCAAGGCAGGGTCCTCAGTGTTCGCCTCGGGGTTGAGCGGGGTGTAAATGACCGGCTCCCACCCGTATTTTGGAAGGTATTTGGCAAATTTGAGCCATCTCTGGACTCCCGAGCCACCGCTGGGTGGCCAGTAATATGTGATAATAAGCGCTTTTTTCATTTTTGTGTATCACAAAAGTAACCAAAAAAATTGTTAATTTTGCTATTTGCCAATGCAAATGATATGACTGAGAAAAAGAAGATAGTTGAAACTCCTCTGATGAAGCAATACTTTGAGGTAAAGGCCAAGCATCCCGACGCTTTGCTGCTTTTCAGAGTAGGAGATTTTTATGAGACATTCGGTGATGATGCAATCATAGCGAGCAAGGTACTGGGTATTGTCCTTACCAAAAGGGCCAACGGCTCTGCGCAGCATGTGGAACTGGCAGGATTCCCGCATCACTCCATAGAGACCTATCTCCCAAAACTGGTGAGGGCAGGCTACAAGGTGGCTGTATGCGACCAGTTGGAAGACCCTAAATTAACCAAGAAAATTGTAAAGAGAGGGGTTACAGAACTGGTTACTCCAGGTATAGCATATAGTGAGCAGTTGCTTAGCCAGAAGGAGAACAACTATCTGGGAGCAGTATATTTCAAGGGTGACAAGGGTGGTGTGGCATTTCTCGACATCTCTACAGGAGAGTTCAAGGTGGCCGAAGGCACACTGGATTATGTAGAGGTGCTCCTTTCGAATTTCGCCCCAAAGGAGATAGTGCTCCAGAAAGGGTATCAGACAGGATTCAGGGAAAGGTTCGGTACCAATTACTATATATCCACTATGGATGAGTGGGCTTTTGTTCCACAGGCGTGTGAGGACAAACTCAAGAAACAGTTCGGATTGAACTCCCTCAAGGGTTTTGGTGTTGAGGGGCTGGCCTTGGGTACCACGGCGGCAGGGGCAATCCTGTTTTATCTTGAGCAGAACCAGAATACGGGAGTGGCACATCTTTGCTCAATTTCCCGTATAGACAGGGGGAGTTTTGTGTGGATGGACCGTTTCACTTTCCGCAACTTGGAGATATTCCAGTCATCGTCGGGAAAGGAGGGGGTATCATTGCTGGATATAATGGACAAGTGTGCATCGCCGCTGGGGGCAAGGATGCTCCGCAATTGGCTGGCAATGCCTTTGAAAGATCTTGGAGAGATGGAGAAGAGGCACTCGGTGGTGGAGATGTTCGTAAACCATCCTGGAGCAACAGAACAGGTACAGCAGCACCTCTCCAATATAGGTGATCTGGAGAGAATCATTTCCCGTGCTGCGGCAGGGAAGATTGCTCCCCGGGAAATTGTGCAGTTAAAGAGGGGATTGGAGCAGATGGAGCCCATAAAGGGTATATGTACAGAATTGGGAGGCACGGCCGCAGAGGCTGGTGAGGGGATACTACTCTTCAATGACCTTTATGAATATATTGGAAGGCATATGCTGGCAGAGCCGGCAAGCGCTTTCGGGAAGGGAGACATAATTGCAGATGGGGTGAATGGGGAACTGGATGAATTGCGCAAGATTGCCCGCCACGGGAAAGATTACCTGCTGCAGTTGCAGCAGAGGGAGAGTGAGAGAACAGGAATCCCTTCATTGAAAATAAGTTACAACAATGTGTTCGGATACTACCTTGAGGTACGCAATACCCATAAAGAGAAGGTTCCCGACGATTGGATCCGCAAACAGACACTTGTAAATGCGGAGAGATACATTACCCAGGAACTCAAGGAGTACGAGGAGAAGATACTTGGCGCGGAGGAGAGGATAACTTCCCTTGAGCAGCAGATTTACCAGCAGGTGGTAATGGCAATCCAGAAGGAGATACCTCATATACAGCAAAGTTGCAATGCTCTGGCCAAAACGGATTGCCTTGTGGGTTTTGCCGCCCTTGCGGCTTCCAACAACTACTGCAGGCCACAGATGAATGACGGCTACAGGCTGGAGATAGAGCAGGGACGCCACCCGGTAATTGAAACCCTTATGGAGGTGGGAGAGGAGTATGTGGCCAATGATATATGGCTTGACAATGACTCCCAGCAGATAATAATCCTTACGGGACCCAATATGGCAGGTAAGAGTGCCCTGCTCAGGCAGACTGCCCTTATAGTGCTCATGGCCCAGGTTGGAAGTTTTGTCCCTGCCGCAAGCGCACGTATAGGATACGTAGACAAGATATTCACCAGGGTAGGGGCATCGGACAATATCTCCCGCGGAGAATCCACATTCATGGTTGAGATGACCGAGACCTCTACAATCCTCCACAACCTCTCTGAGAGGTCGCTCATTTTGCTGGATGAGATAGGGCGCGGTACCAGTACCTTTGATGGCATGTCAATTGCATGGGCAATAGTGGAGTATATCCACCAGCACAGGGAAAAGGCAAAGACCCTTTTTGCAACCCACTACCATGAACTCAACGAACTGGAGGAGATATACCCGAGGGTAAAGAACTGGCACATATCGGTGAAGGAGGTGGAGAACAAGGTAATTTTCCTCAGGAAACTGTGCCAGGGGGGTGTCGCCCACAGTTTCGGTATCCATGTTGCCCGTATGGCAGGTATGCCGCAGGCTGTAATAGATTCTGCCCAAAGGACCCTGAATATGTTGGAGAAGAAAGATGAGGGGCAGATTGCTGCAGGCGGTGATGGCCCTGCCGTGGAGAAGACAGGAAAAGGGTTGGCATCAAAAAAGAAGAAAAGCAGTGCGGCAGACAATTTGCAGTTGTCTTTCTTCCAGTTGGAGGACCCGTTGCTGTGCGACTTGCGGGACAGTATAAAGGCAATGGATATAAATTCAATGTCGCCGCTTGATGCTTTTGACGCAATAAGGAAGCTGAAGGAGAAATTGGGATTGAAGAGATAAAATGTTCAAGGAGAGTGTAGTTTTTGTAAAACTGTTGAAAGAGAGCACAACATTTGCCCTCTCGCAGTTGTGGGGAGACAAGTTCAGGACATTCCTCTCACTTTTTGGAGTAAGTGTGGGGATATTTTGCATTGTTGCCATCTTTACCGCCATAGACGCCCTGCAGGAGAATGTCAGTAAAGGACTTGAAACCATGAGTTCCAATGCGGTGATGGTAAGCAAATGGCCCATGATTGGGGAAGATGAAGACGGCAATACAGACATTACCCAGGAATTCAGGTGGTGGGAATATATGCGCAGGCCCGAAACCTCATATGAAGACTACAGGTTCATAAGGGAGAATTCCACTTTAAGCAAGGCAATCTCCTTCTCCATATCAACTACATGCAATATCCGTTACGGGCGCAACTCTGTACGTAATGCCAACGTGGAGTGCATTACCCATAATTACAATGCAATAACAAAATTCACCATGCAGTCGGGACGTTATTTTACTCCCGACGAAGATGCCCGTGGAACTGCCGTTGCAGTAATAGGTGCCCAAATGGCAGTTTCACTCTTTGAAAATGGAGATCCTATAGGACGGAAACTGAAAGTGGGCCCTGCCATAGCAACCGTAGTGGGAGTAATGGAAAAGCAGGGAGAGAGCATGGTAAGTCTTGGGGATATGGACCACACCGTTTATGTGCCGTTGAATTTCGGACGTTATATGCTTGTAAACCCGCACAGGTCTGACAATTCCATATTTGCCATACCTGAGGATGGGGTAACCCGACAGGCTCTTACAGATGAACTCAGGTCCCTCATGAGGGCACACAGGAGACTTGTTCCGGGGCAGAAAAACAACTTTTCGGTAAATTCAATGACACTCCTCACCGACAGTGTAGGACAGATTTTCTCAATGATCAATGCCGTAGGGTGGATAATTGCCGGCTTCTCCCTACTTATAGGGGGCTTTGGAATAGCCAACATAATGTTTGTAAGTGTAAAGGAACGCACCAATATAATAGGTATACAGAAGGCTTTGGGCGCAAAGAAATATGTTATACTGCTCCAGTTCCTCCTTGAGGCGGCTGTATTGTCCGTAGCGGGGGGAATGGCGGGGATAATGCTCGTATTTCTGGTGGTGATTATGATTCCGGAGGGAGAATCCTTTACCCTTGCACTCTCCTTGAAGAATATTTTGTCGGGAGTCTCAATTGCTTCTGCAATAGGTGTTTTGGCGGGAGTTATACCTGCCATGACCGCTGCAAATCTCAATCCCGTAGAGGCTATAAACGCAAAATGATGCAAAAAGTTCAAAAATAATTTAGGGTTTTTTGGTTCTGATGTGTTTAATAAGACAAACCCAAAAATTTTTTTAACCTATGCTATTATTTAAGAACAAAAGTGTGAGACAAATAGCTCTAATGTTAGTGTTATTGGTCTTCTGCTCTTCATTGACAGCTGCAGAGCAACCTCAGACTAATGAGAAGGTTAAGGTAGCTGGAGTTGTTTTGGATGAGCACGGTGCACCTCTTCCAGGTGTTTATGTTTCAGTTCTTGGTACAGACCGCGGTACTTCTACAGATATAGACGGTGCCTATACATTGGATTGTACAGTTGGTGAGAGACTGAAATATTCTTATGTTGGTTTCAAAGACAAAGAGATGACAATTGGCAAATCTCTCAATCCATTCAAAAACGTTGTTATGGTTGAGGATGCAATTGCATTGGAGAGTGCGGTAGTTATCGGTTATGGTAATACCCAGAAAATTAAGGATATTACAGGTGCAATCTCCCATGTGGGATCAAAAGAGATCCAGCAGGCTGCAATGGGTAGTTCAATTACCTCTGTACTACAGGGTAAGGCTGCCGGTGTAAACGTACAGATCCAGTCTGCTTCACCTACATCTCCAGTATCAGTAGTAATCCGTGGTCAGTCTTCATTGAGCGGTAACAACCAGCCTCTATGGATTATTGACGGTATTCCAGAATACAACGACGGTGTATCAGGTACAGTATCAAACGTACTTTACTCCTTGAACCTTAACGACGTTGAGTCTATTGACATCCTTAAAGATGCATCTTCAACTGCAATCTACGGTTCACGTGCTGCAAACGGTGTTATCATCGTTACTACAAAGAGCGGTAAAGACGGTATGAAACCTACTTTGGAGGTTTCTGCAAAAGTTGGTATCCAGTTCCAGGATTTCAACTCATACGACTATTTCACCTCTGCAGACTACTTTGAGTTTACAAGAGATGCAATGCGCAAAGAGGCTTATAACCGTGGTGCAATGGACTACTTCACCCGTCAATACTTGGATGAGCAGAAATTCAAAGATTTGAATACCAGTGAGTTCAAGAGAAGTGACCTTGTTGACTTGCCAGATGCCTATTATTTGGACAATAGTACAGACTGGATTGGCGATATGACCCAGAATCCTATCCAGCAGCAGTATGATGCAACCCTAAGGGGTGGCCAGAAAGCTGTGAACTACATTGCTTCATTGTCATATAGAGACAACCAGGGTATCATCAAGACCGGTTATAGCAAGATGTTCAGCGGTAGGATCCGTTTGGAGGCAAGAATCAGTGATGCAATGAAACTCAGGTTCAATGCAAGCGGTTCAACCAGAAATGCTCAGGACAAGGATGGTATGATGAGTGTTCTCAAGAAGGTAAGACCAGACCTTCCAGACTTCAACGAGGACGGTTCAATCTTTACAAAGGACTCATACACTGAGAACCCTTATACCACTTTGAAGAACAAAAACTTCAGTACAGGTGAGAATATTGCGGCAGGTATTGAGTTTGAGTACAAGTTCCTTAATGATTTCTTGTTCACATCTAAAGCAAATGTAAACTATGCCAACAGCGAGACTTTGAAATACAACAACAGCAAGTATTATGACAAGGACGGTACACGTGCATTGGCAACCAGAAACTGGAGCAGACCAAAATCTGATACCAAGATTTGGGACAACACTTTGCTGTATACCAAGAAGGCCGGCAAGCATGATATCTCTGCATCCCTTACTGCTTCTATGGAGAAATACCAGTACTTGTACTACTATATGAGTGCAAAAGATTTTCCAGATGATGATGTACTTAACAGTTTTACAGACGCAGTTTCAATGACAGGTATGGATGAGAGTTACAATGCAAGGACCCTTCTTTCACAGATTGGACGTATCCAGTACAACTATGACAGCAAATATCTTGCAACTTTCACTCTCCGTAGAGACGGTTCTTCACGATTCGGTAAAGACAGCCGTTGGGGTTGGTTCCCATCATTCGGTTTGGGTTGGACAATTACCAATGAGCAGTTCTTCAAAGATCTTGACATTGAGAATATAGTTTCATTCCTCAAATTCCGTTTCAGCCACGGTAAATCGGGCTCCCAGAACTTGAGCGACTATCAGTGGATGACTAAAGTGGGTTCTAACCTGTATAATGATGCAGCCGGTATAGTTCCTTCAGGATTGGGTAACCCTACCCTTCAGTGGGAGGAGGCTGTAATGACAGATATCGCATTGGAGATGGAGTTCTGGAACTCAAGGATCCGTTCTTCAGTAGGTTATTTCCAGAAGAAATCAGACAACCTTATCTATAGCCAGAACATGCCTTTGAGCAGTTCGTTCTCTTCAATGACTGCAAATATGGCATCAACTACCACAAAAGGTTTTGAGTTCTCATTGGATTTTGATATCATAAAGAATTCAAGATGGCAGTTGACATACAATGTAAATGGTGCATTCAACAATTCATATGTAGATAAGTTCAACAACTCTACAACTTATACCACTACAAGTTACACAAGAATTGAGTTGGGCCAGAAAGTTGGACAGTGGTACGGTTGGCAGACTTACCAGAGACTGTTCGGTTCTGCAGAGGAGGTAACAGCCCTCCAGACCAGAACAGAGACCGGTGGTATCCAATATTACAGAGACAGCAGAGAGTCTGATGGTGACGTTTATTTTGTTGACCAGAACGGTGATGGTAAAATTGATACAAATGATAAGATTTACCTTGGTACACAGATCCCTAAACTCTATGGTGGTATGGGCTTGCAGTTGTATATTGGCAATAGTTTCAACATTGGTGCAACATTCACTTACTCGCTTGGCAACAAGAGATACTGGGCTATGCCTGCTGATGATGTTAACTATACCGGTAACTATAACCAGTCAAACAAGATTGCGGGTATGTCTGCAACAATGAAGAAGAACTCTCCATATAACGCCAAGACTATGCCTAATGCAACCCCTTACGGTGACGGTTACAACGGTGACTTCAGTGACTATTGGTTGTATGACGGTTCATATTTGAGACTCAACGCTGTTAACGTAAGTTACAGAATGGACAAACAGTATTTCAGAAATACCATCATTGACAATATTGAGTTTACACTTCAGGCTTCAAACTTGTTTACACTTACAAGATATCCAGGATTTGACCCTCAGGGTAACTTCTCTTCAAGTACAGGTCTGACTTCCAATATGGGTGTAGATAATAGTACATATCCATCTGCTAAGACAGTTACAGCTGGTGTTAAAATTACTTTCAGGTAAAAATTTAAAGAGAGATTTTTATGAAAAACAAGATATTATTAATACTTAGTGCAGTTCTGGTCTTCGCTTCATGTGACGACTTTTTGAACGAAACCCCAAGGCACCAGTGGGAGATGGATTCTGCCATCTCGTCATATGCGAGTGCCCAGCAGGCAGTAAATGGTATTTATGGCATTGTGCTTCCTGGAGACTACTTTGGTACAGACTTGTCTATTGCATATGCATCGAGAGCAGGTTTGATTAATTCAAAATCGGGTGATTATGACTTTTCATATACTCAGAGCAACTCTCCAACAAATTTGTGGCAGTTGATGTACAAGGGTATAAATGCGTGTAACCTTGCAATACAGCAGATACCTAATGTTGCAGATTCTGCATTCCCAACTGAAACTGCAAAAAATGAGTTGGTGGCAGAGGCCCGTTTTCTAAGAGGCTTTTTCAATTCTGTACTAATGATCAACTATGCATATTGGTGGAGCAACGATGATTCAAGCCCTTACGGAATTATCTACAGGGATGAGATGACAACTCCGGAGAATGCATACCAGCCAAGAATTTCAGTAGGTGAGAGTTGGGCCAAGATATTTGATGATATTGATTTTGGTATCGAGAATATGCCTAAAACTTTCTCTACAAATAGAAAAGCATCTGTAATTTTTGCAAAAGCATGGAAGGCGAAACTTCTTATGATAAGGGGTGAGTATGCAACCGCAAAAAACCTTGTAGATGAGTGTTTGGCAGCATTACCTGCGGCAGGTATTGCAATGCAGGCTGACATGGCAAAACATTTTGAAGATTCTTGGGATTCAAAAGAGAACATTTTTGTAAGATATTTGAATGATGACGGTAACAGAACCAGCAATGGCGGTTACTATGCAACTTACGGGTTGGGTTACTATCTGTATGATGACTGCTTCATTACAAGTTCTGGAAAAGAGGTTACTCAAGATGAGGCTACTTGTGGACTTAAATATGGTGCAGACTGGATGAAAGAAGACCCAAGATGGTATATCTCTACAGGTAAAGCACGTTGTGCTGAGACTTGGGATGATTCATACGTATGGACCTGGACAAAAATTTACCGTAAAGGATCGTTTGCCGGTAAACAGGATCCAGTAGATGAGAAATATGCAATTTATTACTTGAGAGTTCCTGAACTCTATATTATGAAGGCTGAGTGTCTTGCCCATACAGGTGCTTCACCTAAAGATGCTATTGCCCCAATCAATGAGATGAGAGCACAGAGAACCAATCCTGTTCTTGACCCTCTACCTACCCCTGCAGATAACCAGCAGATGTGGGATTTCATTTTCCAGGAGTATGTTAAAGAGTTGTTCTTGGAGAATGGTTGCGAGTTCTGGGCTTCTATGAGAATTCAGAAAGAAGGTACTACATATATGCAGCATATCAAAGGTGCAGACTGGACTTATGAGCCTACCAAATTGCAGTACCCTATCCCTAACTCAGAGATGGTGAATAACTATGCGGTTGAGGGTATGCAGAATCCAGGACAAGAATAATTTAAAGGAGGATTATTATGAAGATTTTAAAATATACATTAGGACTAGTTTTGGCAGGATTCCTTGCTGTATCCTGCGAAGATCAGGTACATGATTCCAAACTGGCTTTCCCAAATGATGTTACATTCAATGTAGAGGAAAACAGTCTTGACATACAGGTTCCTGAGTTGGATTTCGTTCAGTTGGATGCTCCATTTACAGCAAGAGCCTATGAGTATGGTACAATTACCATGAATGCAAAGAAGAAGGCAGACGGTACCCATGTAGGTTTTGCCCTTTCAAACAAGAACTACAGGTCTTACCCTTGGTGCAACTCAAAACCTCACGGTTCAGACAACGTTCCTGCTTCAGTTCTGAAAGAGGCAACAGATACACTTTTGTATTCATGCTATTCAGGCAGTTATCCTAACCAGTTGAAGAACTTTGCTGTTGCAAGAGTTGAGGGTGAGGAGGCATACTTTACAATTGACAAGCCAAGACAGGTTGAGCATGTGCTTATTTCACACTGTACTTTCAACTTCCTTGCATTGTCATACGGTTCTGTTTACTCAAGCGAGCTTGATTCAGATACCCAGATGTATCTTGAGGAGAAAGATGGAGTTCTTGCTGGAGTAAGAAACCCTAACATCCCAGACAACGCATCAAGCAAATATGGTGTATGGTATCTTCCAGATTACTATGATTTTGGTGGAGGAGAGCCTTTCGTAAGAATGTTGAATAATCCTAACAAGACCAACGGTTATGTTAAGCTTATTGCTACAGGTTACAATGGCGGTACAAAAACAGGAACTTCTGAGTTCTATATTGCAGTAAGAACTGGTGTTGCACCTGCTCCATATGACAAATGGAATATGGTACAGGGCGGTTGGGCTCCTTGGGACCTTAAAGCTCTTGGTACAGTTGATAAAGTAGTATTTACAATGGCAAGTTCACAGAAAGTTGCCCCTTACTTCTGTATCGACGGTATTAGACTGAAATAATATTTAGAGGGGCACAGTGTGCACTGTGCCCCTTTTTTATTTTTGAAGACAGATTACTTTTTTTGGAATATTGAATACTTTTTTTACTTTTGCCGCCTTGAAATGGTTATTTTTTAGTGAGAGTGAATAAGGTGTTCAATACAGAAGAAGAGAAGAAGGAGATTTTTTGTTCGGTGTTCCGCCAGTACTATAACAATGTTATGTACTACGCTTTGCATTATGTGGGTACGTATGAGGAGGCAGAGGATATTGCGCATGATGTCTTTACCTCTTTATGGGCTGGGATGGATTCATATAGAGAGAATATTTTCCCTTGCATAATGACAATGACAAAGAACAAATGCTTGAATGTATTGCGTAAGGAGAAGTACAAAAGATTGCATAGCGAGTATGTTGCCAGTTCCAAGCGTCTGGATATCAACTTGTCGTCACTTTCAAACTCCTCCATTGATGAACTGTTGGAGAAAGATGTTTATAAGATTGTAATGCAGACACTTGAAAAAATGCCTGAGAAAACCAAAGAGGCATTTATCCTCAGCAGATTCAAGCATAAGACATATCAGGAAATAGCGCAGATACAGAATGTTTCTGAAAAGAACATTGAGTACAGGATTCATGAAGCGCTTAAGATTTTAAGACAGGCAGTTTCTTCTATATCCTGATTTCTCTTCCCATCTTTCTTCTTTCTTACCATGCATTTTAGGGATAAGATGGATGACCTGAAACTCATAGAGTATATCAATGGTGAGGCTGATGATGAAACATCTGCCATGGTTGAGACGTGGATAATGCTCACAGAAGAGAATGCCCTCAGTTTCGCGAGGTTCAAGGATTTCTATATCTGCAATTCATTCCCAAACACCCCTGCTACAGATGCCCAAATGTCAATGGCATTTGAAATAATGGGGCTTGGTCTTAATCCCGACAACAATTGATTACAGTACTGTAACCATTGTGGCTCCGTAGCCATATTCTTTAAAGGATGCATCCTGCCATCTGCATGACTGGTATTTGCTTTTCAGTTCAGAAAGGATTGCTTTCCTGAGCACTCCATCACCTTTTCCATGGATAAAGACAATTTTTGTCCCTTTTTTGCGCTGAACAGCCTTCATTGCCTCGTTGAATTTTTCCATCTGATATTTAAGGATAGACGTATTGTCCATACCCCTTGTGGTTTCAAGTAAGGCAGAGGCGTGCAGGTCAACTTCAAGTATTCCCAGTGGAGATGTCTTTATAAGTGCTTTGTCCTCTGCATCGTTTCTGTTCTTTTTTGATACCTCGATCCATTTGCCGTTTATAAAGGCTTTTCCGGCCCCATTTTCCTGAACCTTTCCCTCTTTCTGTATCCCTGTTTCTCCCTGGAATTTCTCTTTCAGAGCCTGTTTGAAGATATCTTCTTCATCTGCGCCGGCAACAATTGGAAGTTCTTCAACATTCTCATTTATTATAGGGATAATGTAGGATTTGTCGGGAGTATAGTCATTTTCCCTGAACATTCCGTCTTTGAGCAGATTTAGCGGATCAAGGACGAACGACTTCTCAATTACAGGCTTGAGCTGTTCCTGGAGGGGTTTGTTGAGTCCTCCCCTTTTTTTGAAAGGGATAACTCTTACGAGTATTTTTTTGGAGAATTCGTTGAGGTTTTCCCTGGTAAATCGGAACATCTCTTTACGCTCATATGGGAACACTTCACCGGCAAAAAGGGTAAAACAGTTGCCTTTTGCTCCGTCAGATTTTGATGGAGTGGAAGCTGTATATGTTATAAGGATAGAGTAGTTGCATTCGTTTACAATGGTACAGATGAATCCGGCTTCGGCTTTATCGTAGGCCAGGGCCAAATTCAGTTTTTCACCATCTTTGGTCTGGATATTCTTTTTTTCAGATGAAGCCGCATTTTCCTCAACTACCACACATTCCCTTTCGGGAACGGGTATTTCAAATCCATCTTCATCTTCTACTGTAGCCCATCCCTTTTTGTTGAATCCTACAATTATTCCTCCACCTGTCTGGTTGAGAAACCTTACTCTGTCTCCAATCTTCATATAATCCGGTTATAAAAAGGGCGCCCTTCATTGTTGAAAGGCGCTCTACTGTTAAAATTACAACAATTTCTTTACAAGAGCAGAAATTGCCTTTCCGTCTGCCTTCCCTGCAAGGGCCTTGGTGGCTGTACCCATAACTTTGCCCATATCCTGTGGCCCTGTGGCTCCAACTTGGGCAATTATCTTCTTAAGTTCGGCCTCAAGTTCCTCTTCCGACAGTTGCTTAGGAAGGTATACCTCCATAGCTGCTGCTTCAGCGAGTTCCTGAACCGCAAGTTCCTCGCGGTTCTGCTGGCGGTAAATTTCAGCAGTCTCCTTGCGCTGTTTTACAAGTTTCTGGATTATTTTAACCACGGCCTCATCTGCTATACTCTCCGAACCGTCAGCGGTTTTGGCAAGCAGAATTGCAGCCTTTATTGCCCTCAAAGACTCCAGACGGGTTTTCTCTTTGGCGAGCATAGCCGCCTTTATATCCTGCTGTATCTGTTGTTCCATGCTCATAATATCTCTCCTTATATTTTAAACAGGAGCTCCTCTCTTAAAGGAACTCCATGCAAGTGATTACTGTTTGTTGAGGGAACTATTTCTCCTCCCTTTTTGCTGTACTTACAAGGAACAGCTCCTCCATCTGTGCATTGTCAATAAGGCTTGGAGCATCAAGCATAACATCACGGCCCATATTGTTCTTAGGGAATGCAATGTAATCTCTAATGGTCTCCTGGCCTCCGAACAACGAGCAGAAACGGTCAAAGCCGAATGCTATACCGCCGTGAGGAGGTGCACCATACTTGAAGGCGTTTATAATGAATCCAAAGCGGTAATCTGCATCCTCCTTGCTGAAGCCAAGAACCTCAAACATGCGCTCCTGAACTTTAGAATCGTGGATTCTTATAGAACCGCCGCCAACCTCAGTACCATTAAGAACAAAATCGTATGCGTTTGCGTTCACCTGCTCCAAATCTTCTTTCCTGTTGCTGAAGAATTTCTCCATATCCTCAGGCTTAGGGGCTGTGAACGGATGGTGCATAGCATAGAACCTCTGGGTCTCGTCATCCCACTCAAGAAGAGGGAAATCGCAAACCCAAAGAGGAGCATAAACCGAGTTGTCCCTCAGACCAAGACGGTTACCCATCTCAAGACGCAAAGTTCCAAGAGCCCCCTGCATCTTCTTCTTTTCTCCCGACAACATCAGGATAAGGTCACCCTCCTGCGCACCAATCTTGTCGGCAACTGCCTTGAGTTGTTCAGGGGTGTAGAACTTGTCAATTGAAGATTTTATTCCGTCGGGATTAAGTTTGATATAAACCAACCCTTTTGCACCCACCTGAGGACGTTTCACCCACTCGGTAAGTTCATCCAACTGCTTTCTGGTATATCCTGCGCAACCTTTTGCAACAATGGCACCAATGTACTCAGCAGTGTCAAACACAGAGAATCCGTTGCCCTGGAGCAATGTGGTTACGGTATTCATCTTCATGTCAAAACGGATATCAGGCTTGTCACTTCCGTAGAACTCCATTGCATCTGCGTATGAAATCCTTGGGAAATCACCCTCTATCTCCTTGCCAAGGACATTCTTGAACAATGCCTTTGCCAAACCCTCAAAAGTGTTGAGGATATCCTCCCTCTCAACAAAAGACATCTCACAGTCTATCTGTGTAAACTCAGGCTGACGGTCTGCGCGGAGATCCTCATCCCTGAAACAGCGTACAATCTGGAAATATTTGTCATAACCGGCAACCATAAGCAACTGCTTGAAGGTTTGCGGGCTCTGAGGCAAAGCATAGAACTCGCCAGGGTTCATACGGCTTGGAACAACAAAGTCCCTTGCACCCTCAGGGGTTGACTTAATGAGATATGGGGTTTCAATCTCCATGAAGCCCACATTGCTCAAGTAATTTCTAACCTCATGAGCCATCTTGTGCCTGAGTTCCAACGCTCTCTTCAAAGGGGCGCGGCGGAGGTCGAGGTATCTGTACTGTGCCCTGAGTTCCTCACCGCCATCTGTATTCTCCTCAATGGTAAACGGAGGGGTAACGGCGGCATTAAGCACTGTAACCTCATTCAATTTTATCTCAATATCACCTGTCTCAATCTTGCTGTTCTTGCTCTGGCGCTCAATAACCTCTCCCTTGGCCTGGATAACCCACTCCCTTCCCATCTTCTCAACAAGGTCATTCACCTCCTTGTTATGCTCATCAGCAACAAGTTGGGTTATGCCATAACGGTCTCTCAAATCAATAAAGTTAAGGGAACCCATTTTACGTACCCTCTGTACCCATCCGGCCAAAGTAACCACCTGGCCAACATTAGAAATGCGGAGTTCACCGCAGGTGTGTGTTCTGTACATATATGTAGAAATTTAATATTTGCCTATTCGTGTTGTTCTGCCTGATTCTCGCAATGCGCACAACCTACAAAAGTAATAAAAAAATGAAGATTGTGAGCATTTTTTGCTATAGGGAACAAATTCCCTATAAAATGTGCCCGGAAGGCGGCGGAATCCCTCCGTGGGAACAAAATCGCACCGAAATGTGCCCGCCTGCGTCCGAGTGGGCACGCTGAGGCATCAAAACGTGCCCGGAAGGCATTTTTTCTTCTTGTCGGGAACAAAACCCCACCATTTTGTGCCCGGGAGGCAGCAAATTCCCTCCGCGGGAACAAAAACGCACCGAAATGTGCCCGGGCGGGAACTTTCTACCTCCGCGGCGCAGGTGCAACAATTTTTATTACCTTTGTAGATTATGGCAACACAATACGGAGTAAAGGCCAAAAAGGGGCTCGGGCAACACTTTTTGGCAGACGAATCAATAGCAAAAAGGATAGTGGACGGACTTATACTTCCGGAACCGCTGCAAGAAGATGACCGGCATCAGGGGGAGAAAATGCAATGTCTGCAGGAACCGCATACAGAGAGGGAGACCGCTGGAGAGTCTATGTCGGGAGCAGACAAGAAATTGCAGGTTCTTGAAATAGGCCCCGGTACAGGTGTCCTTACCAAATATCTGCTTGCAAATCCGCGGATAAAACTGGAGGTGTGTGAGATTGATACAGAATCAATAGAGTATCTCCAGAAAACATATCCCCAGATGCTTTACTCTCTACAGCAGAGAGACTTCCTTAAGGTTCCCCTGGAGAAAATCTTTTCGGGAGAATTTGCTGTAATAGGGAATTTTCCATACAATATATCCTCGCAGATTTTCTTTAAAGTGCTGGATTACAAAGAGACCATTCCCCAGGTGGTATGCATGCTCCAGAAAGAGGTAGCAGAGCGCCTTGCCAGCGGCCCAGGGAACAAATCTTATGGAATCCTCTCGGTATTGCTTCAGGCCTGGTACAACATAGAGTACCTTTTTACCGTACCTGAACATGTGTTTGTACCGCCTCCAAAAGTAAAAAGCGGTGTAATCCGTCTCACACGCAACAGCCGCACCTCATTGGGCTGTGATGAAGTCCTCTTCAAAAAGGTGGTAAAAACCTGTTTTAACCAGCGTCGCAAAACCATCCGCAACTCCATAAAACTAATTATGGCAGAGTTGGGCTGCAATTTTACTCCCGATAGCACCCCTGCCCCCCTTGCTGCCCTCCTGGATCTTCGCCCCGAGCAGCTCTCGGTAGAGCAATTTGTGGAACTAGTACAACTGATTACCGTCTGATTCCTCGCTTGTCCTGCTGATTCAGCCTTTGCCCGCCCGCTGCCCTACGGCCCTCGCAGCCCTACTCTTTCCGGTGGCCCTGCGCAGCTCTGCATTCTTGGCGCCCCTGCATAGCTCTGCACTTCCCGGTGGCCCTGTGGCCTACTTTTGCCACCGTGCTGTCTTGTGCTACCGTAGCCCAAGCCGATGAGAACAAGAATGTGCCCCAGAGTGCGATACATTGTTCGTATCGGGTAGTTGAAGTATCCCGATGAGAACATAAAAGCGCCAAGCAGACACTCCAGGTTAAGATTCCTGTTTGTATCGGCTTGGCGCTCTTCATTATTGCAGTTCCACAGTCTCTGATGGACACTCAGGGAAGCCCAGTAGGATGCTACCTGGGGCCGCCCCCAGCCACTACCGGCCACTCCCAGCCGCCCCCAGCCGCTACCGGCCGCCCCAGCCACCACCAGTCACCACTACCAGTTACTACTGTCAGGCAGCGCAGGTTAGGCTACAGCACTTTTGCTATCTCCACAAATGCGTCAAATATTGGGCCGGCGCTTACTGCGGCAGGGATACCTTCGTCGCCGCATTCACGGATGCCCTGAACCAGAGGAATCTGGCCCAGAAGAGGAACACCATATTTTTCAGCCATCTGTTTGCCGCCGTCTTTTCCGAATATGTAGTATTTGTTTTCCGGAAGTTCGGCAGGGGTGAACCAGGCCATATTTTCAACCAGTCCAAAGATTGGTTTGTTGATATCCTTGTTGCGGAACATATTTATTCCCTTTTCAACGTCTGCCAATGCTACCGCTTGAGGGGTGGTTACTATTATGGCTCCGCTGAGAGGGATGTCATGTACCATGCTTATGTGGATGTCGCCTGTTCCCGGAGGCAAATCCAACAGCAGGAAGTCCAGTTCGCCCCATTTTACTTGAAGTGTCATTTGTTTAAGGGCGTTGCATGCCATTGCTCCTCTCCAGATAAGTGCCTGTTCGGGGCGTGCAAAGTATCCTATTGACATCCATTTCACACCAAATTTCTCCACAGGGATTATCAGTTCCCCAACGGTTTTCCCGTGAGGGTTTTTCCCCATAGGGTTTCCCGATGCATCCTGGTCTTCAATGGCGGCCTCTCCGTGGTCTGAGTATCCGTCTTCGTAGATGAATTCCACATCTGGAACAGCGCCCTCGGTGCCGGTCATTTTAGGGATTGAAGGGCCATATACATCTGCATCTGCCAATCCAACTTTGTATCCCATTTTGGCAAGGGTGATTGCAAGGTTTACCGAGACAGTCGATTTTCCTACACCACCTTTTCCGGAAGCAATTGCAATTATTTTCCCGACAGTCTCCAACTGTTCTTGCCCAAGTTCAAGTTTCTTGGCTTTTTTGGGAGCAGCCCCCTCGCGTACCATCTCAATGATGCTCACTTTTGTTCCTGGCCATGCTGCGCATATTACCTCTTCACATCCCTTTTTAAGGGCACCTGCAAGTGCATCCGGAGATTTGAATACAAGTTTGAACTTTACCTTGTAACTGTCGGGAATCTCATTTCCTACAGCATCCTTCAGAGGCTCCACTTTGAGGTCCTCTACAAGGTTGAGTTCTATGATGCTTTTATCAAATGCCGGGTGGATAACACCACCCAGCACCTCAAGAATTTCTGAAGTTGTCATTTCCAAATTGTCTGTTCCCGACAGTATTGTCGGGAAGAAAAATTATCTTACAATATTCATCTCGTCCAACAGGTAGCCTGCTCCGCCGAATTTGTCAATGATGAACAATACGTAGCGGATATCCACATTTATACAGCGCTGCAGGCTTGGCTCAAAGATAACGTCGCCGCTCATTGCTTCCCAGTTGCCGTCAAATGCAAGACCAAGGAGTTCTCCTTTGTCATTCAATACTGGGGAACCTGAGTTTCCGCCGGTAATATCACCGTTGCAGAGGAAACATACAGGCATTCTGCCGTCTTCCAAAGCATACTCGCCAAAGTCTTTGGCTTTCCACAACTCTTTGAGTTTTTCTGGAACTACAAACTCCCAGTTGTTAGGATCTTCTTTCTCCATTACGCCGTCCAAAGTGGTTACATAGTCATAGATTACGGCATCTTTTGGTGAATAAGGGAGCACCTTGCTGTAGGTTAGACGCATTGTTGAGTTTGCATCAGGATATGAAGCATTGTCTCCCATCATCTCAAGGGTACCTGCAACGTAAGCCTTTTTGGCCTTGTTTATTATGCCTGAACTTGCCAGGAGTTTAGGCATTACCATACCGGATACTTTGTGAAGGTCTTCCCTGAGTGCATCAACAGGGTCTCCGGACATTTTCTTGCCTGCAGCGGCAGCCTCTTTTGCAGCGGCGCTGTATTTTTCCTGACTTGTGTAAACCGAAGTGTCAAACAGGTTGTCCACAAAGGCGTCAATGTTTCCACCCCATTTGCTGTCAATCTCTGCAAAGAATGCAGGATGATATTTAGGGTCAACTTTCTCTTTGTAGATTGCAATCATTTTTTTTGCAAGCTTGCGGTCTGTAGATGCAGAGTAATCTTTGTAGAATCCTGCGCCACCGTCGCGCTGAACCCTCTGGGGAGCCTTTATAAGTTCAATTGCAGAAAGGGTTTCGCTCAAATATCTGTATACATATGCGTACTCAGCCCTCTCCTTTATAGTGTTGTTGATGGTCTCAACAGCAGTGCCGTATTTCTCCACACGTGAAGGGTCTGCTGCAACCCACTCGTTGAAAGCCTTCTCCTCTGCTGCCCTGCGCTCAACAATGTTGAGTTTGTCAAAGGTCTCGTTCATTCCCATCCATTTCTTCCAGCCGTTTGAAGAGCCTGCATATTTGCTCGAATACTGGATTCTCACTTTAGGGTCGGCAAGCATGTCGTTCATCCAGATATCCTGTTTCTCGCCACGTACATAGATGCTGATTGCGTTGTTGATCTTCTGGGTCTCTTTAGCCTCCTCACTGCTCATGAAGCGGGTAGTGCGGCCAGGGAAACCTATAATCATTGCAAAATCATTCTCCTTTACACCTTTTAGTGAAACTTTCAGAGACTGTTTTGGGGTGTAAGGAACATTATCCTCAGAGTATTCTGCAGGGTTGTTGTTCTTGTCTGCATAAATTCTGAATACTGAGAAGTCTCCAGTATGTCTTGGCCACATCCAGTTGTCTGTATCTGCACCGAATTTTCCTATTGATGAAGGGGGTGCACCTACAAAACGGATATCCTTGAAAGTACGGGTGGTAATAAGGAGATACATGTTGTCGTTGTAGAAACTTGTAACCCTTGCATTCAAGGTAGGGTCTGCCTTTACAGCCTCTTCCTTAATTTTAGCAATCTCCTTGTCCCAGCGTTTCTTGTAGTCAGCCTCATTCTTTGCCTTGGCAACAGCCTTGTTCAAGCGCTCGGTAACATCCACGAATTTATCTACAAAAGTAACGCTCAAGCCTTTGGCAGGGAGTTCCTCCTTAAGGTTCATAGCCCAGTAGCCGTCTTTAAGATAATCGTGCTCAACTGTACTTAAAGCCTGTATGCTGCCGTAACCGCAGTGGTGGTTGGTGAACAGAAGTCCTTTGTCTGAAACAATTTCAGCAGTACATCCGCCGCCAAAGTGTACGATGGCATCTTTGAGGCTTGAATTGTTTATGCTGTAAATGTCTTCTGCAGAGAGTTTGCATCCCATCTCCTGCATCTTCTTGATGTTAAGTTTTTCCAATAATGGAAGCAACCACATACCCTCATCTGCCTTCAACGGGGCTGAACCCAATAGAATGGCAGCAACCAATAAAAATCCTAATTTTTTCATAAAAATATCTATATTTAAACTTTATTCCTCAACCCCACAAAAGTAAGAAAATGGCCACTCAAAACCAAACTATAAAGAAAATCCTTATTGCTCCCGACAAATTTAAGGGGAGTCTCACATCCACTCAGGCAGCAGAGGCCATCCGGCGTGGGCTGGAGGAGCATTTTGCTGGTGCCGGGCACGATTCGGGTGCCGGGTGTGCCCATTCCGGAGCAGACGGGCGCATTTCGTGGGGATTTTGTGCCCGTGAGGAGGATTTTTGTGGTGCCGGGCACGATTCGGGTGCAGGGTGTGCCCAAGGGGGCGTAGATGGGCACGAAATGGCGGAGATTTGTTCCCCTACGGCGGTTTGTGATGGTTCGGGGAACGTTTCAGGGGATATTTGTTCCCCTACGGCGGTATGTGGTGGTTCGGGGAACGTTTTGGGGGATATTTGTTCCCCTGCGGAGGTATGTGGTGGTTCGGGGAACGTTTCGGGGAACGGAGGTGTGCAGTTCCGTATTGTGGAGATTGCTGATGGCGGTGACGGGAGTCTTGAGGTTGTAGAGAAGAGGGTTGCAAATGGGAGGAGGGTGCAGTGTGAGGCGGCTGATCCGGTAGGGGTGAGGCGCCCTGTGGAGTATCTGATGTATGGGCAGGGAGGAAAAGAGTCGGCTTTTGTTGAGATGGCTAAGGTGTGCGGATTGGCACAATTGG
Source organism: Candidatus Egerieisoma sp. (assembly GCA_045592325.1). Lineage (GTDB taxonomy): Bacteria > Bacteroidota > Bacteroidia > Bacteroidales > UBA932 > Egerieousia. The sequence goes on along the minus strand of JAZNUM010000047.1, from coordinate 62,690 downwards.
ATGCCGGGTTGCGCAATCCGCTGAATACATCTACTTACGGCCTGGGAGAGGTAATTCTTGATGCGGCAAGCAGGGGTGCTGTTTCAATTACACTTTCTATAGGTGGCAGTGCTACAGATGATTGTGGCGCAGGTATGTTGCAGGCATTGGGATATCTTTTTACTGATGCTGCAGGGAATCTGTTGCCGGTTCCGGTGTGTGGCGGGGATTTGGAAAAGATTGTCGGGATAAAAGCACCTGAAAATAAGATATGGGGAAATATTGAGGTGATTTGTGATGTTACCAATCCGCTTCTTGGCCCGGAGGGGGCAACCGCAGTATATGCTCCTCAGAAAGGGGCGGGGAAAGGGGATCTGGTGAGGTTGGAGGAGGGGAAAAGACATTTTGCCGGTGTGGCTCAAAGATGCCTGGGGATAGCCCCATCTTTAAAGGATAGGGCTGGTGCCGGAGCTGCCGGAGGAGTGGGTTATGCCGGGCTGGCATTCCTTGGAGCCAAACTGCTGCCCGGATGGAAATTCTTTGCCCAGATAACTTCGTTGGAGGAGAGTGTGCGGTGGGCAGACCTTGTAATAACAGGGGAGGGGAGTCTCGATTCCCAAAGCCTGCGCGGCAAGGTGGTAAGCGGAGTACTTGACCTGGCTGCCGGATACAATAAGCCTGTAATGATATTTTGTGGTGTAAACAGGCTTTCAGAAGAAGAGAAGTCCAGTATGCTGGCAGAAGGGATCAGTTGCCATTCTCTGGTATCAATTGAGCCTGATGTGCAGACATGCATTGCCGAGGCTGAAAGATTATTGGTATCACTATCAAAAAATGCATACCTTTGCCGCCCTATTAATACATATTAGAAATGCTTTTCAATTCCATAGAATTTGCCATATATCTGCCCGTCGTATTTATCCTTTATTGGGCATTTTTCAACAAGGATGTAAAACTGAGGAACATTTTTATAATAACTGTAAGCTACATCTTCTATGGATGGTGGGACTGGAGGTTTCTTATTCTCATTGCATTTACATCTTTGTGCAGTTATGTGAGCGGAATTATAATTGATAGGTTCAATTCCCGGGGAGAAAAAGGGAAGGCCAAGGCAACAAATGCATTCAACATTACAGTAAACCTGTTGATACTGTGCATTTTCAAGTATTATAATTTCTTTGTGGGCGAGTTTATCTCAGCATTTGGACTGGAAAGCAGCAGGCTGCTTATAAATGTTGTGCTTCCTGTAGGAATTTCATTCTATACATTCCAGGCTCTGAGTTATTCAATTGATGTTTACAGGGAGAAGATGAAAGCAGTTGCGGATATTACGGCATTCTTTGCGTACATATCTTTCTTTCCGCAGCTTGTGGCCGGCCCTATAGAGAGGGCAACGAACCTTTTGCCGCAGTTCAGCACTTTAAAGACATTTGACTATACCGCAGCGGTGGATGGCTGCAGGAGAATCCTGTGGGGCCTTTTCAAGAAAATAGTTGTTGCAGACAGTTGTGCAGGAATGGTGGATACCATATTCGGTTCGTACGAAAGCCTTCCCGGCAGTACACTGGCTCTGGGAGCGTTCCTTTTTACATTCCAGATATATTGTGACTTTTCGGGATACTCAGATATTGCAATAGGTACAGCCAGGCTGTTCGGATTCACACTCATGCAGAATTTCAGGGTCCCTTATTTCGCAAGGGACATTGCTGAGTTCTGGAGGAGATGGCATATTTCGCTCACAACATGGTTCAGGGATTATCTGTACATACCGTTGGGAGGAAGCCGTTGTGCCAAATGGAAAGTGGTGAGGAACACCTTCATAATATTCCTTGTGAGCGGCATATGGCATGGTGCCAACTGGACATTTTTTGCATGGGGTGCAATACATGCTATGCTGTTCCTTCCTTTTATAGTGCTGGGAATCAACAGAAAGCACACTGATGCCCTTTTCCCTGGCCGTTTCCTCCCCCCTTTTAAGTCCTTTATACAGATGGTTGTAACGTTTGTATGTGTAATGTTGGCATGGGTTTTCTTCAGGGCAGAGAGCATAACTGATGCATGGAATTATTTGTGCGGCATATTCTCTTCTTCGTTCTTCCACCGTCCTGTAGGATATGGAGACGAGTCATTGTTGTGGCAGACTCTGGCATTCATTATTGTAATGCAGATTGTGGAATGGCTTCAGAGGGAGAAGAACCATGGCCTGGACTTGGTCAACTTGCCTTACGCACCTGTAAGATGGGCAATATATTACATAATTGTAATATGCCTCTTCTTTGGAGAAGGGGTTGAAACTTTCATTTATTTCCAATTCTAACACTGAGCGAAATGAAGAGATTTGTTACAAGAATAATTATGGGGGGAATCCCATTGCTGGTAATCCTGGCGGCCTGTGTGTATTATACAATTTATGAGTATCCGCAATTGACAGGAGATTTGGGAAGGCTCGGAAAGATAGCTTTCGGGAGCAGAGCCCCATATGGAGAGTACAATTCAAAGGAGAATCTGCCTCCGTTGGGGATATACAAGATGTATCATGTGAGGGATTCCATAAAGAATTTCAAAATTGCATCCATCGGGGATTCGTTCAGCCGGCAGGGACAGTCCGGGTTCCAGAATTTTCTGGCGCAGTATCTCAATGAAAAGATACTCCATATAGAGGACCCCAACAATACAACCTCTTCTCCCGAGAAATTTGCCATATCCCTTCTGAACAGCGGCTTCTTTGATACTTTATCTGTAAAATGGCTAATCCTTGAGTCTGTTGAGAGGGGAATCTCCCACAGATGCCTCAAGGCTATGGACAGGGATGCAGAATACAATTTTCCAATATTCGTGGAGCCCAGGGCTGCCGCTGCAGACGGTATAATAAAAAGGAGCGTAAAGCAGGGGACTGACTGGATACTCCTCAAGACGGGGCTGGCATCAAATCCGGTAAGGAAGGCGCAGTTGGATTCTTCCAGATTTACCTTGGACGGATTTGAAGATGAACTTTATTTCTACGAGGATGACCTTGATCATCTCAGTGAAACACCTGAGAATATCCGCAAGATATTCAGTACAATGGATTTTGTCCGCGCAGCCTTTAAAGAGAAGGGTATAGAATTGGTATATCTGGTTGCTCCCGACAAATATGACGTATATCAGCCGTTCATAGAGGATAATGAATGGCCTGCAAAACATTTTGGAGAGCAGCTTATGGAGATGCAGATGCCCCACTATATGCTCTTTCCTCTGGATACAATGCGCCGGATGGTGGGTAATGGAGTGCAGGATGTCTATCTTGCAAATGATTCCCACTGGTCTCACCATATCAATGATCTTGTGGCAAGGCTTGTTCTGGAGAAGATGAAGGAACTAGAATAGGGTAGGGTCTTCCAGCAGCTTGTAACTAAGTCTGTGGTGTGGGGTAATGCCATATTTTTCTATGGCTGCACGGTGTTCTTTTGTGGGATATGCCATATTCCTGTCCCATCCGTATTGCGGATATTCTGCTGCAATCTTGAGCATATATTCATCCCTGTAGGTTTTTGCAAGTACAGATGCGGCTGCTATGCTGGCATATTTGCCGTCACCCTTCACTACACATGTGTGGGGGATTTCCCCGTATTTGTAGAACCTGTTGCCATCTACAAGGATATGGTTGGGACGCACTTCAAGCATGTCCAGAGCCTGATGCATTCCCTTTATTGAGGCCTTGAGGATGTTTATCCTGTCAATCTCCTGTGGTGATATTGCACAGACTCCCCATGCAATTGCCTCCTGCTCAATTATGGGCCTGAGTTTTTCCCTCTGTTTTGCAGTGAGCTGTTTTGAGTCATTGAGAAGAGGGTGGTAAAAATCTTTTGGAAGGATGACAGCCGCAGCATAAACCGGTCCTGCAAGACATCCGCGTCCTGCCTCATCGCATCCTGCCTCAATACTGTCGGGAAGCATATATGGCAACAATTTTCCTTTTTGAGTCTCCATTGCTGCGAAATTAGCAAACTTTTGAAGATTAAGGGTAAATTGTGCCCCTGTTTTTTGTATAGGTTTCTGTTTTTTCGTTAAGCAGGACAATATGTTGTTTGAGGAGGGAATTTTCTTCTCTCAGCTGGTTTATGAGATTGATGAATCCGTTACGTTCAGTCTCGGCAAGGGATGCGCCGGTTACAATATCCTCCTCCAGGACCAGTTCTCTCACTGCCACCCCAAGGGCATTGGCAATACCCCATAATTTCTCATTCACAAGAGATGTCCTGCCCCTCTCCAATTTACGGTATGAATTGAGGGCAATCCCCATACGGTTGGCCATTTCCTCCTGAGATATCCCCTTTGCCCGGCGGATATCATAAATTTTCTTTTTTATGGAGCAATTGTTTTTCATCCCGACAAAAATATGACCTCTTAGGTTGTTATATAATCACCCTCTGTATGTTAAAATAACATACAAAAGGTGTTATTATTTATGATGCGTTGCATCTTAAAAAAAATTTTTTTAAATTTGAAACCGCTTTTTTATTAAGGAGATAAGTAATTAAATAAAAACACTTTAAATACATTAATAACTAATATGAAAACTTATAATACCAGTAATGTGCGTAATGTGGTGTTGTTGGGTAGTTCCAAATCGGGAAAAACCACATTCGCTGAGACAATGATGTTTGAGGGAAAGGTAATTGAGAGAAGAGGTACAGTTGAGGGAAAGAACACAATGAGTGACAATACCGAGATTGAGCAGATTTACCAGAGATCTATTTATTCTACACTTTTATATACTGAGTTCCTTGATACCAAATTCAATATCATTGATACCCCAGGTTCGGATGACTTTGTAGGAGGTGTATATTCTGCATTCTCAGTTGCAGAGAACGGTATCCTTCTTGTAAACGCCACTCAGGGTGTTGAGGTTGGAACCGAGATTTTTGCACGTCACGCTGTAAAACATCAGAAACCTCTTGTCATTGCTGTAAACCAGTTGGACAGCGAGAAACAGGACTGGCAGTCAACAATTGACTCCTTGAAGGCTACATTCGGAAACAAAGTGGTTCTTGTACAGTACCCTGTAAACCCAGGTCCTGACTTTGACACTTTCATTGACGTTCTGAAAATGAAAATGTACAAATTCAAGGATGAGAACGGTACCCGTGAGTCATTTGAGATACCTGAAGAGTATAAGGAAGAGGCTTTGGCATTGCAGCAGCAGTTGGTAGAGATGGCGGCAGAGAATGACGAGACATTGATGGAGACATTCTTTGACAAAGGCGTACTTACTGAGGATGAGATTAGGGCAGGTATGAAGATTGGAATGCAGTTGGGTGACATCCTTCCTGTATTCTGCTTGTCGGCGAAGAAGGACATTGGTGTAAAACGTATTATGGAGTTCACCATCAACGCCGGTATTGCTCCAGACAAAGTTGAGAATGAGTTGAAAGAGGGCGGTTCAGTAAAAGTTGATTCAAACGGTCCTACTTCAATTTTCGTATATAAGACTGCTCAGGAACAGCACTTGGGTGATGTTTCGTACTTCAAGGTAATGAGCGGAAAACTTACCGAGGGTATGGATGTTGTAAACCCTGAAACAGGTGCAAAAGAGAGAATTGCACAGATATATGCAGTGGCAGGCAAGAAACGTGAGAAAGTTTCTGAGGTAATGGCAGGTGATATTGCATGTACAGTGAAACTTAAATCAGTTAAGACAGGCCAGACACTTTGTGCCCCTGGTTGTGAGTATGTATTTGAGCCAACACACTTCCCTGCACCTAAATTCCGTACAGCAATCAAGGCTAAGGTTGAGAAAGACGAGGAGAAATTGGGTGAGATACTTAACAAGGCCAACGCAGAGGATCCAACAATTTTGGTAGAGTACTCAAAAGAGTTGAAACAGACAATCATTAGCGGTCAGGGTGAGCACCATATCAACATCCTTAAATGGCAGTTGACAAATACCCACAAGATTGAGGTTGATCTTTTTGCTCCAAGAATCCCTTACCGTGAGACAATCACCAAAGTTGCAACTGCAGACTACCGCCACAAGAAACAGTCTGGTGGAGCTGGCCAGTTTGGTGAGGTACATATGCTTATTGAGCCTTACTATGAGGGAGCACCTGAGAACAACAAATTCAAGGTTGACGGACAGGAGATGGTACTTAACGTTAAAGGCAAAGAGGAGTATCCGCTTGAGTGGGGAGGTAAACTGGAGTACTACAACTGTATAGTTGGTGGTGCAATTGACGCACGCTTCATGCCTGCAATCCTTAAGGGTATAATGGAGAAAATGAATGAGGGCCCTCTTACAGGTTCTTACGCACGCGATATCAGAGTTTACATCTATGACGGTAAGATGCACCCGGTAGATTCAAATGAGATGGCGTTCAAACTTGCAGCACGTAATGCATTCAAAGAGGCGTTCAAGAAAGCAGGTCCAAAAATTATGGAGCCTATCTACAATGTAGAGGTATTGGTACCAAGCGATTGTATGGGTGATGTAATGAGCGATCTTCAGAACCGCCGTGCAATGATTGAGGGTATGAACAGCGTTAAAGGATTTGAGGTTCTTAAAGCAAGAGTTCCGCTTGCAGAACTTTACAAATACTCAACAACTCTAAGTTCACTTACCAGCGGTAGAGCAACCTTCACAATGGAGTTTGCAGAGTACCAGCAGGTCCCTTCAGATGTTCAGGACAAACTTCTGAAAGCATACGAGGCAGAGGAGAAAGACGAGTAACGGTTCTTCGCCCTTGCGGCGTAGAGATGTATTCCAGGCGGCACGCTCTCACGGCGTGCCGCCTTTTTTTGTTCCCGCGGAGGGGATTTGCCGCCTCCCGGGCACATTTCGGAGCCTCAGTGTGCCCATTGTGGCGCAGGCGGGCACATTTTGGTGTGATTTTGTTCCCACGGGGGTAATTTGCTGCCTCCCGGGCACGTTTTGATACCTCAGAGTGCCCATTGTGGCGCAGGCGGGCACATTTCAGTATGATTTTGTTCCCGCGGAGGGATTCCGCCGTCTCTCGGGCACATTTTGGCGCCTCAGCGTGCCCATTCGTCGGTAGGCGGGCACATTTTGGTGTGATTTTGTTCCCGCGGAGGGATTCCGCCGTCTCCCGGGCACGTTTTGGTGCCTCAGCGTGCCCACTCGTCGGTAGGCGGGCACATTTCAGTATGATTTTGTTCCCGCGGAGGGAATTTGCTGCCTTCCGGGCACGTTTTGGGACCTCAGTGTGCCCACTCGGGCATAGGCGGGCACATTTCAGTATGATTTTGTTCCCGCGGAGGGGATTTGCCGCCTCCCGGGCACATTTCGGAGCCTCAGCGTGCCCATTGTGGCGCAGGCGGGCACATTTTGGTGTGATTTTGTTCCCGCGGAGGAGATCTGCTGCCTCCCGGGCACGTTTTGGTGCCTCAGTGTGCCCACTCGTCGGTAAGTGGGCACATTTCAGTATGATTTTGTTCCCGCAGAGGGGAATTGCTGACTTCCGGGCACGTTTTGGGACCTCAGTGTGCCCGCTCGGCGCAGGCGGGCACATTTCAGTGTGATTTTGTTCCCGCGGAGGGGATTTGTTGCCTTCTGGGCACGTTTTGGGACCTCAGTGTGAAATAGTGTAAACAGAATAAATTTTTTTAAAAAGAGAAATAATTTGCAGCAGCAAAGAAACTTTTTCTGTTTTTGGCAAAGGTGTCACTTAACTCTTGGTAGTATTGCAAAAATAAAAATTTGTACAGATGAATAGATCAATTGAAGATTTTGCCCAAACACAGGAACAGTTTTGGCATTTATGTACCCCTGGAGATTTGTCGGGAGTACTCTTTGCGGAAAAGAAGGATTTTGAGTATGGGATGAATGCCGTAGCATTGACGGCCTGCAAATTTTCCGGGAAAGTGACAATCTATACTTTCCAACTTATGAGCAACCATCTGCATTTTCTGATGAGCGGGAAACTGCAGGATCTGCAGGATTTTTTTAAGGAGTTGAAGGAGAAGTTGCAGAGATATTTGTCGGGAATAGAGAGAAGTTTTGAGATGCAGAAGTTTGAGTGCAGGTGCTTTGAGATTACGAATATTATCTATTTGCGAAATGTCTTGGCATATATAAACAGAAACGGGTATCTTGTTGATAGTGCTTTTACACCATTCACTTACAGATGGGGCGCAAACCGGTATTTTTTTACTCCCCACTCAAGACAGGAGCCGACTGTCCTGCTGCATAAATTCTCTGTGCGGGAAAAAAGGAAATTGTTCCGGACCCACAACTTCCCTTTTCCCGACAATTTTTTCATTATTGACGGATATGTTTCTCCATTGTGTTATTGCCATATTGAGGAGGCGGAAAATTGGTTTGAAGATGCACATCACTATTTTGCCCTCGTATCCAGACGTGTAGAGGCATTTGCCGATATTGCACGGGAATTGGGCGATAGTGTCATATATACGGATGAGGAGATTAATTGGGCCGCATTGTCATTATCAAAAAAACAATATGATTCGTCAAAGCCCCAATTGCTGAGCAAAGAGAAGAAAATTGAGATAGCACGACAATTGAAATTTGGCTATAATGCTTCAAACAAACAACTGAAACGGATACTGAAGCTGGATGAAAGTATTGTTGAGGCGATGTTCCCGACAAAAAAGTGACAGTTGTATCTGGAATGTTCCCGCGGAGGGGATTTGTTGCCTCCCGGGTACGTTTTGGTGTCTCAGCGTGCCCACTCGGGCGCAGGCGGGCACATTTTGGTGTGATTTTGTTCCCGCGGAGGAGAATTGCTGACTTCCGGGCACGTTTTGGAGCCTCAGTGTGCCCATTGTGGCGCAGGCGGGCACATTTTGGTGTGATTTTGTTCCCGCGGAGGAGAATTGCTGACTTCCGGGCACATTTTGGAGCCTCAGTGTGCCCACTCGGGCGCAGGCGGGCACATTTTGGTGTGATTTTGTTCCCGCGGAGGAGAATTGCTGACTTCCGGGCACATTTTGGAGCCTCAGCGTGCCCACTCGGCGGTAGGCGGGCACATTTTGGTGTGATTTTGTTCCCGCGGAGGAGAATTGCTGACTTCCGGGCACATTTTGGTGCCTCAGCGTGCCCACTCGGCGGTAGGCGGGCACATTTTGGTGTGATTTTGTTCCCGCGGGGGGGATTTGCTGCTTCTTAGGCACGTTTTGTTGCCTCAGTGTGCCCACTCGGGTATAGGCGGGCACATTTCGGAGTGATTTTGTTCCCGCGGGGGGGGGATTTGCTGACTTCTGGGCACGTTTCGGTGCCTCAGCGTGCCCACTCTGGCGTAGGCGGGCACATTTCAGTGTGATTTTGTTCCCGCGGAGGGGATTTGCTGCCTCCCGGGCATGTTTTGGTGCCTCAGTGTGCCCACAATGCTCCCAATGGATGCGGATCTGCAAGTGCGCTGATTTGGGTTAAAAAATTTTAAGTACATTTGTAAATCAAAGCAGCAGATTATGATCCAACTGGAAAACATACACAAATCATTCGGGAATCTGGAGGTGCTGAAAGGGGTATCCCTTTCCGTTGCCAAAGGGGAAGTGGTAAGCATTGTAGGGGCAAGCGGTGCCGGCAAGAGCACCCTGCTCAACATTATGGGTTCGCTGATGGAACCGTCGGGAGGAAAAGTGAAGATTGCAGGAACAGACATTTTTTCTCTTCCCGACAAATCACTTGCTGCCTTCCGCAACCGTGAGATTGGATTTGTGTTCCAGTTCCACCATCTGCTCCCGGAATTTACCGCTCTGGAAAATGTGATGATGCCGGCACTGATTGGCGGTGCAAAATGGGGGAGCCGGGAGGTAGAAGCAAGGGCGCGCTTATTGCTGGAGGATTTGGGGGTAGGCGAAAGGCTGCAGCACAAGCCGGGCCAATTGAGCGGCGGGGAACAACAGAGGGTGGCCATTGCAAGGGCACTGATGAACAATCCTGCAGTGCTGCTGGCAGATGAGCCTTCTGGGAATTTGGATAGCCGCAACAAGGAGGAGTTGCACAAACTGTTCTTTATGTTGCGGGAGAAATATGGCCAAACCATTGTCATTGTTACCCACGAGATGGAACTGGCCCGCATGTGCGACCGCTGCATTGAGATGAAGGATGGGCAGATTCTGGGCCACGAGGGGGAGCCATGTTCGGGAAACCACTGCAGTTCTGCAGGATGCGAAATATAGGAGGAGATTCTGTAGTATTGGTATTATGGGCGCATTCCGTTTCAAACAGTTTGAGGTAGTGCAGGGCCACTCCGCCATGAAAGTGAACACAGATGCCGTGCTCCTGGGAGCATGGGTCAGTGTGCCTGATGCCGGCAATGTGGCAAACGTGGAGAATGTGGCGAACGCGGGTAATTCAGGCAACACAGCAAACATGGGCAACACGGGTTGTACAGTTGATGATTACGCTGCAGGTACAACTGCGGAAAAAATCCGTGTGCTGGATATTGGTACCGGAACGGGGGTAATTGCCCTTATGGTTGGGCAGAGAATTGCCTCCAAGGATGGTATCGGTTCTGGGGACGGAGTTGGCTCTGGGGCTGGTGTTGGTTGTGGAACTGGTGAAATCCACGCCGTTGAGATTGACTCCGGTGCATGCAAAGATGCCGCTGCCAATTTTAACTCTGCACCGTGGGAAAGCATTTCTTTTCATTTGCATGAAAAGTCTTTGCAGGAGTTTGCTGCTGAAAATTGTAACCCGAATCCTGCAAAGTTCAATCTCATTGTATCAAATCCGCCATATTTTATCTCTTCCCTAAAAAATGACTCGGCTGCCAAAACCATGGCCCGCCATACAGATACCCTTTCTCAAAGGGAATTGCTTTTCCATTCCACTACACTATTGGCTGAAGGTGGTATTTTCGCCGTCATCCTGCCAGTTTCTGAGGGAGAAGAACTGCTACGCAAAGTGGAGTTTGTGGCCCAGTCAGCTATTGCAGCGGACAGGACTGCTGCAGAGGTTGGTGCTGCCGCTTATACTTCTACTTCCAGTCAGTTGGCACTGTTCCCTTCCCGCATCTGCTATGTGCATACTGTAGAACGCAAACCGGCCAAGCGCCTTATGTTGGAGTTCATAAAATGTCAGCCCTCTTCGCGCCCTACGCTGCAACGTGAACAGTTGGTAATGATGAGCAACGGTCAAAACACTCCAGAGTATACTGCTCTAGTAGGGAATTTCTATTTGTAATCTTCCGGCTACCTTCTCAGTTGCTTTATCAGCATTACCCTGAATTTTTCTTCAAGGGTGAATGTTTTTGCCGCTTTTTTTACAGGAAGAACTTTTGTTATTGCATTGTAAGTCTCTTCCTGAATCCTGGCTTCATCCTTGAGGGCAGTGAAGTATTTTCCCATCAAGGCCTCTATTTCCTTGTCGGAAACTGCGGGTTCTGCCGAGAGGGCATTGTTTATTTCTTTTAGGGTTCTGTTTACTTGTTTGTGGGCAGCGTGTATCTTCTTTCCTCCCTCGTTATATACCGGCCAGAATTTCTGGGCTTCCTCGGGAGAGAGTTCAAGTTCCTGAGTGAAGAATGCTATTTTCTGGCTCAGGATTTCTTCTCTTGTTGGGTATTTCTTTACTTCTGCAGGAGGAGTCTTTTTGCCATGTTCCTGTCTTGATTGGGGGTTTTGAGGTTCTTCCTGTTGGAGGGAAGTCTCTGCAGGGCTTGCTGTACCCCTCTGATCCTCTTTACATGCTGATTGGGCATATGAAGTTGCGCCCATAAGGAAAGAGATAATTATTGTGCTTATTATAAATTTCATGATCAATCAGTTTTTATTCCAGTAGTGCTATTGCAGTTGATGAGACACGGGTGTCAATGAGGTACTGTTCAATTGTCTCTTTGTCCAGCTCTGGGGTTTCAGTTGCTTCATTTTCGGCATTTTCTATAGCAAACAAATCCTCAAGTGTGATGTCCAGAATGGAGTAGATGTCTTCTTCAGTCATTTCTACCTGTGCATCCCCCAAGACCACATGTTCATTTGCCGGTACATCATCTGTGTATGTGCCGGTGATTTTCATGGCTCCCCAGCCTATGCCAAAGACGAGGCCGAACATTGCAGCCATTGCAAATGCAGGTTTGAAGTATGTCATGAATGTGGCAGGTGCAGCCTTTGTCTCCTCTTCAGAGTATGGCTGGACAACTGGTATGGCGGATATTTTTTCCATTACCTCTTCCTGCATTGAAGTGAAATATCCCGCCGGTACGCCAAAAGGATTCTCTTTGAGAGAACTTCTGGATAGGATGTCTTCCATTTCTTTTTCTTGTTTCATATTTCTTTCCTCCATCTGTTTGACTCTTTAAATCCAAAAAGGTTTAATCGCAGAACTTTTCCTGAAGTTCCTCTTTAACCTTTTTGTATGCATGGTGATACGAGGCTTTCAGGGATCCTACCGATGTATCCATGATTTCGGCTATCTCTTCGTATTTGAGTTCCTGGAAATATCTCAGGTTGAAAACGGCTCTCTGTTTGTCGGGAAGATGCAGGATTGCCTTGTGGAGGGCCATCTGCAGTTTGTCCCCGTTGAAAGATGGATCGCTCTGGAGCCTGTTTTCAAGGATTGCATCGTAGTTGCTCAAAGAGAGCATTGCGCCAAACCTTTTCTTTTTCAGGAATGTAAGGGTCTCATTTGTGGCAATACGGTAAATCCAGGTATAGAGTTTGGATTCTTCTCTGAAATTTGGCATATTTTCCCAGATCTTTACCAGTGAGGTTTGAAGAATGTCATTGGAATCCTCGTGGGAACAGGTAAGTTTACGGATATGCCAGTAGAGACGTTCAGAGTATTTTTCAACAAGAAGATTGAAGGCAAACTCCTGTTTGCCTTCTTCTCTGTATAATTCAAGTATCTTCTTGTCGTCCAAAGCCTGAGGGTTATTTGCGGGCCATTGCTCTCTTGCAGGCTGCAACAATGTTTTCTGCATCCAAACCGTATGCTTTCATCAGTGCTGCAGGGGTACCGCTCTGTCCAAATTTGTCTTTTATTGCAACGTACTCAACAGGTGCAGGCTTGTTTGATGCAAGTACTCCCGATATCAGTTCTCCAAGGCCTCCTGCAACGAAATGTTCCTCAGCAACAACAACTGCTCCTGTTTTGGCTGCTGATTCTAAGACTGCCTTTTCGTCCAAAGGTTTAATGGTGTGGATATTTATAACCTCAGCATTTATTCCCTCGGCAGCGAGTTTTTCTGCAGCCTGGATAGCCTCCCATACAAGGTGGCCGGTTGCAAATACAGTAACATCGGCGCCCTCAATGAGTTTAAGAGCCTTGCCAATTTCAAATACCTGGTCCTCAGGTGTGAAGTTAGGAACACCAGGCCTTCCGAAACGCAAATAGACAGGGCCTACATGTTTTGCGGCAGCAATGGTTGCAGCTTTTGTCTGATTGTAGTCACAAGGGTTGATTACAACCATGTTAGGCAACATTCTCATTAGGCCTATGTCTTCAAGAATCTGGTGTGTTGCACCATCCTCACCCAAAGTGATGCCGGCATGTGATGCGGCAATCTTTACATTGGTGTTTGAGTATGCAACGCTCTGGCGGATCTGGTCATACACACGGCCTGTTGCAAAAGCGGCGAATGAGCCTACGAAAGGAATTTTTCCGCTCAGTGCCATACCTGCACCTACGCCAATCATGTTGGCTTCTGCAATACCTGCCTGGTAGAATCTTTCGGGATGAGCTTTTGCAAACGCATCCATTTTCAATGAGCCTGTAAGGTCTGCGCACATTGCAACCACATTGGGGTTCTCATCTCCAATAACAGACAAACCGGCACCAAAGCCACTTCTGGTGTCTTTGTTACCGGTGTTTATAAATTGTTGTTTTTCCATTATAGTGTTTTAAGTATTAGCGTTAATGTTCAAATTCATTTAAAATAGAGCAATGTATAAACCTGCATTTATGTAGAAAGATTGTCTGTTGTCAACCTTTATGTTCCCGACAGTTGATTTATTGGTACTCCAGTTGTAGCCTGCTGTAATGTTGGCTCCCCAGTTGCTGCCTGCCCCAAAAGGAATCAGTACACCAACTTCAGGTGAAAGGAGGAATCCCCAATTGTTGTCCCACACATCTATGTCCTGTATCACTATATGTTGCCCTGCACTCAGTGCTCCAATACCCAAACCTGAATAGAACATTACATTGCCATCAGGATTGAAGAAATATTTGGCCTGGGCCTTTATAGGGAATACCTGGGTGTATCTGTACTGGGCTGCATTGATTGCTGTATTGGCATTTGGCCTGTAGATCTTCTGTCCGAATTTTTCATGGAAGTTGTTGTAGCTCAAATCCAGTCCAACAGCAATGTTCTCTGTTACAAAATATGCCCAATTGACATTTATCCCCTCCCAACTCATTTTGGAAACGAAATCCCTGCTGCTTCCAACAGGAATGTTGGTCTGGTAGTTGAGAGTGTAGATCTGTCTGATGCTGTTACCGTAATACTGTGCTCTGGCTGCCCCTGCACAACATAGGGTAATGGCCAGAATGAATAATATCTTTTTCATATACCACAAGTTTTAAATTATTTTGGAGGCAGGATAGTAAATGTTTCATCAATGGCAGACAGCAGTTCCTGCTGGGTGTGTTTTCCATTGAGGATTTCCCTTATCAGGCCATGCCATACAACCGGCACACTGGACTCAGTGGCCACATTCACTACATCTGCAACTTCAATTACAAGAGATCCTGTAGTATAGGAAGAGATGAATACCGGCATCTGGTAAGGATAGTAGCTGTCCCATCCGAACCAAGGGAAATAGTTGTAGTTCCACCACCAGTCCCAATCATTCCAATATCCGGGATACATATAGGTGTTTGTCCTTTGAATGTAGGCGAGATCTACCAGAAGGTCCGGGTCTTCATCAACCTGTACCTGGGTATATCCGTTAAGATTCATGTTCCGGACAACCTGGGCAATTATGAGGTCTGTAGTGTCGTTGCACAAACGTGTCTTTTTGCCGTTGTTTACGACAGTTACAGAATCAGTAATTGCAAAGCTGTTGAATTTTGAGAAATCAACTGCTTCCGCTTTGCGGGCAATGGTGAGAATCTGGTCCCGAGTCTCATCCATGTTGCTGCCTGGTCCCCATGCGCAGGCAGAAACCAGGGCGCCCACGAAAATAACTAGCATCAATTTTATTTTCATACTGTTTGTAATTTAATTAAAACAGTATAATAACAGAATTCCAGATGTGTTGTTCAACAGGTCAAAGAACTAAAAAGCAGGCTCTTAGTAGTCTCCAAGAGTCTCCTCAAGCTGGGCAAGCGCTTTCTCGGCAAGTTCGGGTTTTGGAGCTTTTCCGTGCCACTCGCATGTACCTTCCATAAAATCTACTCCTTTGCCCATATTTGTCTTCATCAGGATCATTACAGGCTTTCCGTCCTTTGCTCCCATCTCCTTTGCCTGTTTGAATGCTGCAAGGATTGCCTCCATATTGTGGCCGTCCGCTACAATCACATCCCATCCGAATGCTTTCCATTTTGCCTCAAGATCGCCTACTCCAAGTACAGACTCAACTGTGCCGTCAATCTGCTGGCCGTTCCAGTCTGTAATGGCAATAAGGTTGTCCAACCTGTTGTGTGCGGCAAACATTGCTGCCTCCCATACCTGGCCTTCCTCACTCTCGCCATCTCCCATAAGGACATATACGTAGTTGTTCTCCTTGTCCAGTTTCTTCCCGATAGCGGCACCTGCTGCAACAGAGAGTCCCTGACCGAGAGAACCAGATGCTTCATATACACCAGGAAGCCCGCTCTCTACACATGGGTGCCCCTGAAGGCGTTTGCCGAATACCCTGAAATCTGCAAGTTCCTTTACAGGGAAATATCCGCTGCGGGCAAGGACACTGTAGAATACAGGTGACATGTGGCCGGCAGATAGGAAGAACATGTCGTTGTCCTTGCCTGTCCTGTCCCACGATGCAGGTGAATGTTTCATTTCTGAGAAGAAAAGTGCAGTCATGATGTCTGTGCTGCTTAGGCTTCCTCCCGGATGGCCGCTCTGGGCAGCGGTAACCATTCTTATTATATCTCTCCTTACTTGAGAGGCTATATTGTTGAGGTCCTGAATGTTTGACATAATTTTTTAGTGTGTTGTTAAGGTTTATTATTTTGCGAATTTAATGTTTAATTTGCTAAAAAACAACGCAAATTGCGTATATTTGCCACTCATTAACTTGGCGGGAGAAGCCAAAATTTAACAGGAACAGATGAAGAATATAAGGAATTTCTGTATTATAGCGCATATAGACCATGGCAAGAGTACTTTGGCCGACAGATTGCTGGAGGCTACAAATACCTTGTCGGCGAGGGAGATGGAGAACCAGGTGCTGGA
Organism: Candidatus Egerieisoma sp.; assembly: GCA_045592325.1. GTDB lineage: Bacteria > Bacteroidota > Bacteroidia > Bacteroidales > UBA932 > Egerieousia. The sequence continues at coordinate 46,419 of JAZNUM010000047.1, read as the reverse complement.
TTCAATGGACCTGGAGAAGGAGAAGGGAATTACCATAAAGAGCCACGCAATCCAGATGCAGTACAAAAAGGGTAATGAAACATATACTCTCAATCTTCTGGATACTCCGGGCCACGTTGACTTCTCGTACGAGGTGTCACGCGCAATTGCCTCTTGTGAGGGGGCGCTCCTCATAGTGGATGCTACCCAGGGTATACAGGCCCAGACAATCTCAAATCTGTATCTTGCCCTGAACAATGATCTGGAGATAATTCCTGTAATCAACAAGATTGACATGGATGCGGCAATGGTGGATGTGGTAAAGGACCAGATTGTAGATTTGCTTGGATGTGATGAAGAGGAAATTCTCCTTGCCAGCGGCCGTACAGGACAGGGTGTCCCTGAGATACTTGATGCTATTGTTGAGAGGGTTCCAGCTCCGGTAGGGGATCCTGATGCACCATTGCAGGCCCTTATTTTTGACTCTGTGTTCAACTCTTTCCGAGGTATTATTGCCTACTTTAAAGTTGAGGCAGGCTCAATCAGGAAAGGGGATAAAGTGAAATTCTTCAATACAGGGAAAGAGTACATAGCGGATGAGGTTGGTGTGTTGAGGATGAAAATGTGTCCCAAGGATGAGATAAAGACCGGAGATGTGGGATACATCATAAGCGGTATAAAGAGTGCGGTTGAGGTAAAGGTTGGTGATACCATTACCACAGTGGCAAACCCTTGTGCAGAGGCAATTGCCGGTTTTGAGGAGGTTAAGCCAATGGTATTTGCCGGAATATATCCTATTGAGACAGACGAGTATGAAGATTTGCGTGCCTCGTTGGAGAAACTGCAGTTGAATGATGCATCACTTGTATTTGACCCTGAGAGTTCATTGGCTCTGGGTTTCGGTTTCCGCTGCGGATTCCTTGGATTGCTCCACCTTGAGATTGTTCAGGAGAGGCTCTTCAGGGAGTTTGACATGGATTGCATCACCACTGTTCCCAACGTTTCCTACAAGGTATATACAACCCAGGGAGATGTGCTTGATGTGCACAACCCGTCGGGATTGCCTGCTCCAACCCTTATAGACAGGATTGAGGAGCCGTATATAAGGGCACAAATCATTTCCAAGAGCGATTTCTTTGGCCCTATCATGAAACTTTGTCTTGACAAGAGGGGAACCCTTGTGAGCCAGCACTTCCTCACCAGCGACCGTGTGGAACTTAACTACGACATGCCCCTTTCGGAGATTGTGTTTGATTTCTATGACAAACTGAAATCTATTTCAAAAGGTTATGCATCATTTGATTACCATATTACCGGCTACAGGGATGCAGATCTTGTGAAACTGGATATCCTTCTCAATGGGGAGCAGGTAGACGCCCTCAGTAGCCTTATCCACCGCGATCACGCATACGATTTCGGCCGCAAGATGTGTGAGAAACTCAAGGAACTTATCCCGCGCCAGCAGTTTGACATTGCAATACAGGCAGCAATAGGTGCAAAGATTATTGCCCGTGAAACCGTTAAGGCGGTGCGCAAGGACGTTACTGCAAAATGTTACGGCGGTGACATTTCCCGTAAGAGGAAACTGCTGGAGAAACAGAAGAAGGGTAAACGCCGCATGCGCCAGGTAGGAAACGTGGAGGTTCCTCAGAGTGCATTTATGGCGGTACTTAAACTGGATTAGTGGGGAGCCACAAAAATTTAACTGTCGGGAAAAATCTTCCCGACAGTTTTTTTACAGCGTCTTGGGTGGGTACATTGCATTCCACCAGGTTGGATCGCCCTGGAGCCATTTTGCGAACCATGCAAAGATGGTGTTTTGCCATTGGACCCTTTTATTGTATTCCAGTATGTGGTGGTCCTGGTCCTTTACCAGCACCATTGCAGTCTCTTTCCCGAGCAGTTTAAGTGCAGTGTACATCTGGATACTCTCCCCTACAGGTACATTGTTGTCTTTGTCTCCGTGCAGGAACAGGATAGGTGTATTCACTTTGTGGGCATTGTACAGCGGGCTCTGTTCTACATACAGATCCCTATGGCTCCATGGGTAACTGTTGGCCATTGATACTTCACTGTATGAATAGCCCCAATACCCCTCGCCCCAATAACTGGTGTGGTCACTTATGCCGGCATGAGATATTGCCGCAGCAAAAATGTCTGTCTGAGTCTGCAGATACTGTGTCATGAATCCACCGTAAGATGCTCCTATACAACCGATTTTTGTCTCATCTACAAACGGATGTTCCTTGCAGAACTGTATTGTCCCCTCTATGATATCCTGTGCCGGACCGTCTCCTGCCGTATTTACGTGGCGTGCTGAGAACTCCTGTCCGAATCCGGTGGCACCGCTCGGATTCACCACATATACCACATATCCCATGGCAGCGTAAAGATGATGCGGGTAGCGGCTCTCAAAGTTGCGCTCTGTAGGGCTGCAGCCGCCATAGTAGTTTACTATAAGGGGATATTTTTTATCAGGGTCAAAGTTGGCCGGCAGATAGTACCGTCCGTTTATCTCATCCCCTCTGGAGTTGCTGAAGTTCCATCCATGGCACTCGCCCAGTTGTACATCCTTTAGGATATCCTTGCTCAAATCTTCCCATAGTGTAGAGTTCCCTTTCTTAAGATCTGTTATATATGCCCTGTCTGAATTGCTTGCCCCCTGTCCGTACCAGGCCATTACCGGAGCGGCGGAAGCAATGCTGAACTGTTTCACAAGATCCTCCGGTGTCTCAATCTGTGTAATCTTGCCAGAGCGGGGATTGAGCCTGAACAGGTTTATCATATCCTTATCCTCAGCACTGAAGTAGATGTTGCTGTCATATCTGCTCCACACAAAACTGCCCACATTGGGGTTGAAGTTTCTGGTAACAGCAGTTGTCTTTTTATCCTCCAGATCCATTATGAACATCTGATAATCGTACATGCTTGGGGTTTGTCCCTCCTTTACATTCTTGCCAATCCCGCCAAGCGCTTCAGGGGTACCTACAATGGCAATCATGGTTCCGCAAGGTGAGAAGGCTGCTGAACTTATGAACCCGTCATCCTCTACAAGAGGTGTCATCTGGAGTGAGACGAGATCCATCAGATGCAGGGTGTAAAGAGTGGTAGGACGTTTTGTAAGGCGGCTGCGGCTGGTCATGACCAGTGCCTGTTTGCCGTCCTGGGAGATGTCTGCCACCCAGGTGTTCATATACCCGAATGTCAACGGATGCATCACACCTGTTGTCAGGTCATATTTGGCAAGGTATGAACGGTTGCGCCATCCCGGTTGGCGGTCATCCGGTTCAATGACTTCGTAAATGGCCTCCTTTTCGGCAGGACCTTTCTGCTCAATTGAGCATATCAGAAAATCCTCAGTAGGGGATATCTGGAAAGGGCTGTCGGGAATACCCTTTGCGAATATTGTCTCTTTGCCTGTAGATGGGTCAACGGCTATTATGTTTTTGCCGTTTGCATCATTTTTTGTGTACCAGTACAGGTTGCTCTTTGGCATCCAACTGATTTTGTCTGCGCATTTGGCTACAACGTTTCCTGTTGCAAGTTCACTTACTGAGGTTGTGCGGAAACTTCTTCCGTTCTCAAGGGAGGTGGTGTAACCGGTAATGAGCCATTGTCCATTTGGGGAGATTTGCATCTGCTGGAATCTTTTCCCATGGAGCACATCTGTAAGGGCATAATCCCTTTTGCCGTCTTCCCTCAGTGCAAATGCCCCTTCCTGCTCCGTATCAACGGTAATTTCCGGGACACCCTTTCCCTCGGTGAGGGTGAGATATTTGATTGCAATGGTATGTGTTCCCGGTATTGCCTCAATTTTGCTTCCCGACAATTTCTTGCCATCCATATACACCTCATAATTCTCTACCCCCTCCACTCTTATCTGTGCGGTGGCATATCTGCTGTTCTGGAGACTGAATCCCAAAATGGAGATGGATTGCCCTTTTGCGGCAGGAATCTCGTCTGCACTTATATATGCTGCCTGCTCCAGTGTGCTTGGAGAGATAAATGAAAGGAGAAGGTTCTTTGCATCAAATTCCTTCCCGTTAACGTCTGTCCTGTTTACCATATATGGGGCAACTACCTGGTAAGGCCCTGCATACTTGAATCTGTTAATCTTCATTGTTGCTGCATTTGCAAAAAGACCGCACATCAGAGCGCAGTATATAAGTGTGACTTTTTTCATTATGTTGGATATCTGTTCTGTAAAATTACAGATAATTTGACAATCAGACAATATTTGTATGGCTAATACAAAAGAAGGTGACCTTTAAGGCCACCTTCCGGTATCAATTGCCCTCAGGGCATTATAGTTTTGCAAACTCAATGTCTTTCTGCATCCTTTTGGCAAGTTTCTCCTCTTTCTTCGCAACTTCAAGAAGCTGTTTTGCAGCGGTGTTGTCACCTTTGCGTGCTGCTATGATTGCTTTGAGATAAGATTTGCATGCGCATTTTGCATTTGCAAGGATTGCAGATGCCTGGTCAAGGTTGCCTGTTACAATGTTTACAAGTGCCTCATTGTATGATTTTGTACCGGCCAATGCTGTTGCAGCGCTCTTGTAGTCACCTTTAAGGATAAGCAATGCACCCATGTTCTCTTTAGCCTCTGCAAGGTTGCCTGCTTTTGCAAGGTACTCTGCTGCAGCGTCATAGTTGCCCTCCTGCATTTCAGCTACAGCCATGTTGTTGTAGTAGATTGCGTTCTTGTCGCTGACTTTTGCAAGATAGCCTTTGGCTTCGCCAGCCTTTTGGGCTTTAAGGCTAAGTGCTGCAAGGTTGTTATATGCTCTGCTGCTGTTGAATTTCTTGGCAGCTGCTTTATAGATCTCAGCTTTTGCGTCGTTTTTGTCAAATAGGGTTGCGCCATAAAGAAGAGCCTCCTCATCAAGCTGGTCCATATTGTCATTGATGATTTTGGTCAACTCCTCATCTGTCCAGTTCTTGTATTCAACGTTGGCAATGAATCTTGCCCTGCGCAATGCAGGAAGGACCTCATCAGCCAAAGTTTTGAATACTGCGCTCATATTCTTTATCTCACGCTCCCTTACTGCGGGGTCTGAGTACATTGAAAGTACACGTAGGATAAGATCCTTGTCAGGAATGTCAGATGCCTGAACCAACTCCTGGAATCCTTCCCAGTCCTCAGAAATCTGTGATACGTTAAGAGGAATGTCCTTTACTTTTGCTTTCTTTGAGATAGTCTTTACAAATGCAGTCTCTGCAGATTTTGCCCTTTTCTCAGAAAGTTTGTTGTTAAGATTCAGACTTCCGTCTGGAGAAGCGTAGGCAATGATATCGTTTGAAACAATAGTTTTGCGCTCATTTTCCTGAGCCTCTTTAAGGAACTCCTCAAACTCTTTCATCTGTGCGCTCTTGAGTTCTTTGCTCCTTACGTTTGACTGGTTGATGGTGTAAAGAATCTGAGACTCTTTCTGCTCACGGATTACTTTCTGGTAGTCATCATCCTCAAATACAGGTTTGCCTTCAGTCTTCACCAGCATATATGTGGTGTTTGTTCCGTCTGCCACTTTGTAGGCAATAGGGAACTTGTACTGTTTGCTTCTGTCTGCATTGTAAACAACAGCTCTTAGTTCCATTACGGCTTTCTCCATTCCTGGTTTGTAGTCAAATGATACGGTTCTGGTAATCTCGCCGCCGTTTTTGTATGAAATCACATTGTAGTTGTCCATGATTTTGTCGCCCTGTAGGGTAAGAACCTGGCCAACCACCTCGCCACCATCATATACAAGAACAGGGGTAACGTTCAATATGGCTTCATGAAGGAAAAATTCTGCAGGGAACTTTATTGTGTATGTAGGGGTTATTTTACCACCTATCACTTCCAGAATTTCAGAACTGTTGCCAGTCCCGCTTTCGCATACGGCGTATGCTTGTACCTGATCTGCCAGTTTGGCCATTTTTGACGGATTGCTGCAGGATGCCATTACGAGGCATGCACATGCAAAAAGAATAAATTTTCTCATTTTCCGGTTATTTTAAATTGTTAAGACTATATCCTCAAAAGCATGAGTTGTGCAAATATAACTATTCCCAGTCAATTTTGGAATTAATATACTCCAAATCTTCTGCCGTATCTACGGCATGAGTCTCATATGAAGTCTCTGCGACCCTTATTCTCAGGCCATTTTCAATCCATCTCAACTGCTCCAACTTTTCTGTCAGTTCAAGAAAGCTCTGAGGCATTGCACATATTTTCTCCAGTGTAGCCACCTTGTATCCGTAGAGCCCTATATGGCGGAAGAATGGGGTTGCCTTTACATACTCGTCTGTAATCTCCACATCGCGGCTGAACGGTATTGGAGTACGGCTGAAGTATATGGCGTCATTGTTCTTGTTGAGGATTACCTTGGGGCTGTTGGTGTTGAACAGTTCCTCCTTGTCCTTTACCCTCTTTACAAGTGTCGCAAGTTCTACAGAAGGGTCGTTGAAACACTCTCCAAGCTGCATCAGCTGTTCAGGCCTTATGTAAGGTTCGTCACCTTGAACGTTTATTACCACATCAAAAACCTCGCCACTTTCCGCGCACCAGTTCCTGAGGGCTTCAAAACATCTGTCAGTGCCGCTGTTGTGGGAGGTTGAGGTCATGACAACCCTCCCTCCAAACTCTTTTACCGCATTGTATATCCTTTCGTCATCTGTAGCTACACAGGCGTTGGGGAATGCTTTTATTGTCTGCTCATAAACTCTCTGTATCATTGGCTTGCCGTGCACCAGCGCAAGAGGTTTGCCCGGAAACCTTGATGAGCCATATCTGGCCGGAATAAGTGCTAGTATTTTCATATCTTAAAATTGTTGGCCCTGCCAGGGCAATTTTGAACAAAAGTAGTTAAAATTGGCTTTATGCAGTAGAAAATTTTTAACTTTGCCAATTATGGAATTACAGAACTTAAAGCAGAGGTTTGATATCATTGGCAATGATCCGGCCCTATTGAGGGCTCTGGAGGTTGCCGTGCAGGTTGCCAATACAGATTTGTCTGTACTGGTTACCGGAGAGAGTGGAGTGGGTAAAGAGGTGATTCCCCAGATTATCCATCAGAACAGTGCGCGTAAGCACGGGACATATATTGCAGTAAACTGCGGAGCCATTCCGGAGGGGACCATAGATTCAGAATTGTTCGGACACGAGAAAGGTTCCTTTACAGGGGCATACGATACCAGAAAAGGTTATTTTGAAACGGCAAACGGCGGTACAATATTCCTTGATGAGGTCGCGGAACTCCCTTTGACCACACAGGTACGTCTCTTGAGAGTACTCCAGACAGGTGAGTTCCTGAAGGTGGGTTCTTCAAAGGTGCAGAAGACCAATGTGAGGGTTGTGGCGGCAACCAATATAAATCTTCCCCATGCAATAAAGAACGGAAAGTTCAGGGAGGACCTTTATTACAGGTTGAATACAGTCCCAATTGTACTTCCTGCCTTGAGGGAGAGGGTTGCGGACATCAATCTCCTCTTCACAAAGTTTGCAGTTGATTTTGCGCAGAAATACAAGATGCCTCCTGTAAAGTTGTCTCCGGGGGCACAGGCAATGCTTTCACAGTACAGGTGGCCGGGCAATGTAAGGCAACTCAAGAGTGTGGCCGAGCAGATGTCGGTGCTTGAGGAGGAGAGGCTCATACAGCCTGCAACATTGCAGAAGTATCTGCCGGTTGACGGGCCTGATGCCCTTCCTGTGGTTGGTGGGGAGCAGTTTCAGGAGATGTTCAGTGAGAGGGAGAAGATATATATGGCTATGCTGCAACAGCTTCAGAGGGAGGTCCAGGCGCTCAAGAGTGATGTTGAAAGGTTATCGGGAGGAGGATTTCAGGAACCTGTGCAGAAGGAGATGCCTGCACTGCCGGCAGTAATTCCTGTTGTGCAGCATTCGGTATCTGTACCTGCAGAGTTGCCTATAATTGGAAGGGAGAGCAAATCCAAATTGAATGAGCCGGAAGATACCCTTGCGGTGGATACGGAATATGAAGAGGACCTTTCCATCCCAAATGCAACTGACAATCTTATAAGGAAGGCTTTGAAGAAGTTTTCCAACAAGAAGGATGCTGCTGATGCACTTGGAATTTCAGAGAGGACATTATATAGAAAAATCAAAGAACTTGGTCTGGAGGAAGAATAGTTTATGAACAGGAGAAATTGTCTGATATTGGCCCTGGCTGCCATTTTATTTGCTGCATGCGGTATTTATAAGTTCAATGATACATCCATTGCTCCCGACGTGCATACCATTTCTGTGTACAACATTGAGAACAGGGCAATGAAGGTGAATCCGACTTTGAGCAATACCCTCACAGTGGCCCTTCAGGACCAATACAGGAAACTCACCAAACTTGAGATGCTTGAGGAGGGGGGAGACCTTGAGGTGAGCGGATTCATAACATCATACGATGTTACCCCTACAGCAGTGACATCACAGGAGATTGCTGCCCAGAACAGGCTTACTGTGACTGTGAAGATAACATTCAAGAACAACAAGCACGAGGAGGAGAATTTTGAGAAATCTTTTGCCGCATATCAGGATTATGATTCAAATCTTGCCCTGGACGCGGTGGAGGCGCAATTGGTAGATGAGATTGTTGAGATTCTTGTGGAGGATATATTTAATGCAACTGTAGCTAACTGGTAGTCTTTTGGAAGGAGGTCATATAAATATCCATAATCTGGAGGTGCCTCAGCTGCAGGCAATAGTATCCAGATATCCCTGGTTTTCTTATGCCAGGGAGGTGCTTCTGTATAATCTGGTGAAAGTGGAGCCGCAGTGCCTTGAAAGCAATTATAAGGAGAGTCTAATTTATTTTCCCCGCAGGGATTCTGTGCTGCTGGAATGCAGACGGCTTGTGGCAATGGCTGCATCGGAGCCTGCCGCGCAGATTGTAGGGGTGGCGGAACTGCTGGATGTTGACGGTACTGTAGTGGAGAATATGGAGGAGTCTTTTGAAATAGACTTTGAACAGATACAGAAGGAGGCTGAGAGTTTTACATGCCAGGAGGACTCAACGGATGATCTGATTGTAGAATCCCATACGGATGCAACGGCTCTGGAAGTGGAGCAGCCGGTGGAGCAGTTTGCACCCAGAGTTGTTGTTGTAGGTGGAGACTATTTCTCAAAAGAGGATTTTGCCCAGTTGGATGAGTCGGAAAAGGTGGCAGATATCAGGTTTGGGGCCCCTGCTGATGATGTCTGCAGGGAGTTGTCGGGAGGCAGTGATGAGTTTGAAGTGGATTTTGATTCCATGGATTTTGTTACTGAAACACTTGCATCAATTTATGCAGATCAGGGGTATTATGACAAGGCAATAGAAGTTTATGCAAAACTAATTTTGCTATATCCAGAAAAAAGTACTTACTTTGCAACCCTTGTAAACGAAATAAAGTCAAAAAATTAATATAAAAACTATGTACACAGTTATTGCTATCCTTATTGTTATTGCAAGTGTAATCCTTACTCTTGTGGTATTGGTACAGAACTCTAAAGGTGGTGGATTGGCTGCAAACTTTGCTGCTGGAAACCAGACATTTGGAGTAAGACAAACTGCTGATTTCCTGGAGAAGGCAACATGGACTCTTGCAATCATAATCATTGTGCTTTGTATTGCTGCAACAGCTTTTGTATCTACAAGGGTTGAGGAGAATAATTCTACGCTTATTGAGAAAATTGAGAGTACTGCACCGGTTGCGCAGCCTCAGTTCCCAACAGAGCCGGTAGCACCTGCTACAGAGGTTCCTGCAACAGACAATGCAAACTAAGTAACAGTTTAGTTACAGATAGTTTAGGAGACATTGTTTCTGATTTCTTGCTATAACCTGTTGTGAAACAGGATATTGATAAAGAAATATAACCTATGAAAACCTTTGGGATGAAACTTTTTCATCCCTTTTTTGTAATTTTAGTACTATGTAAAACAAGGTAGTGTAAAAAGTAGATATATTTGCAATGCAAACAACATTGCATGAAAAAGATGCTTGATATTTTTTAAAATATTTGATTGACTATGAAAAAAGTGATTAATGCTGGAATTGGAGGAAAAAGTTTTGCTATGGAAGAAGATGCTTATTCTGCCCTAAAGAGGTATCTGGATGCATTCAGAAGCCAGAGCAAACTTGGTCTCCAGAGCAAGGAGGTAATGGAGGATCTTGAGGAGAGGATTGCAGAATTGTTCTCCGAGGGTGTTACCCCTTATAAGGATGTGGTTGATATTGTTATGGTTGAGAAGGTCATTTCACAGTTGGGGATGCCTGATGGGGAACCCTATACTGGAGGTGGTGCAGATCCTGTGTCAGAAATTCTGAGCGGAAACAGGCCTACAAGGAAATTCTACCGCAATCCGTGCAATAAGGCCATTGCAGGTGTGTGTTCAGGCCTGGCATTGTACCTGAATGTGGACATTCTCCTTATGAGGATTATTTTTGTTGTGGCATTGTTTATGGGATCTGCAGGTTTCTGGATTTATATTATCCTGTGGATAGCGGCCCCTTTGGCTCAGACCCCTGCCCAGAAATGCGAGTTGTTCGGGCTGCCGGTGACTGCAGAGAATTTAAGGAAGTTTTCATCTAATAAATAGCGGTTATGGTTGATTCTAATGTTGACAATATAAAATCACAGATGCGTAAGGGTGTGCTGGAGTATTGTATTCTCAGTACTTTGAGGGGGAAGGATGCGTACGCTTCATCTTTGATTGGAGAACTTAAGGAGGCCCGGATGATTGTGGTTGAGGGGACACTGTATCCTCTTCTTACAAGGTTGAAGAACCAGGGGCTGCTCAGTTACAGATGGGAGGAGAGCACCCAGGGACCTCCACGCAAATATTATTCCCTTACAGGCAAGGGGCATGAAGCCCTTGAAGAGATGGATGCCGCCTGGAAGGAGGTTGTTGATTCTGTTGAATACATAAAAAGCAAATAGTTATGAAAGAGGTTGTGAATGTGAGTCTTCAAGGGGTGTCGTTTGTAATTGAGAAAGATGCTCTTGATCTTCTTGAGTCATATCTTGATGAGTTGAGGAACCATTATGGGGAGGGTGAAGTTGAGGTTGTTGATGACATTGAGGAGAGGATTGCTGAACTCTTCATTGAGAGGGGTTGCAAGGATTCGGTGGTGCAATATCATCATGTGAGGGAGGTGATTGACATTCTGGGGCGTCCCAGCCAGATAGAGGGTGAAGGGGAGAGGGAAGAGAAGGTGAGCAAGAGGATATATCGGGATACTGAGAACGGAATTGTTGCAGGTGTATGCAGCGGTTTGGGAGCATATTTCAATATGGATGCGGTTTGGATGAGGGTGCTGTTCCTTGCGGTCTCATTTCTCATTACCACTCCTATATTCTCTATAGCGAGGAGCGTTTTAAGGATTGATTTGGGATGGGTTGGGTTCATGCTGGCCGCTTATTGCATATTGTGGATAATCATTCCTGCGGCAAAGACAGTGAGCCAGAGATGCCAGATGAGGGGAGAGGCGCAGAATGTTGACCAGATACACAGAAAGTTTGCCCAAGGGGCCAGGAATGTGGGGAGTGAAATGTGGCAGACCGGTACAAAGGTTACAGGTTCTTTCCTCTCTACTTTGTGGAGGATAATATGTTTCAGTGTTGGGGTAATCCTTACAGTAATTGGATTCGGGGGGATACTTGCACTGGGTGTACTTCTGGTGGGCTTTGATGCTGCAATGGGAATATCCCTGCTTCAGATTCCGGATTTCATGGCATTGGATATCGGGAGTACATTGTGGCTCAAAGCGTTTGGAATCCTTACATTCTTGCTCCCTTGTGTGGGGATGCTGTATGGCGGGATGCAGTTGTGCTTCAGGTTCAAATCCCCTGCATGGAGACCGGGGCTGGTACTCTTCCTGCTTTGGATGGTTTCTGCTTCCATATTCATTATATGTTCTGTAAAGGCCTGCAGCCCATATTATAATATGGGAGATGGCTATAAGGAGAAACTGTCATTTGGGGGGCAGAAGGATACAATATATGTAGAGTGTCCAATGGCGCCCGGTATGCAGCAGGCTAAACTCAATATGGAAGCATCCCGTTGGGGGCTCAGAATGTTCTATCTCGACAACAGTGTCAGGAAAAAGACCAGTTTTGCCGCATATCCGCGTCTTTTAATAAGGAGATCCCAGGATGTTACTGTACCTTATGTTGAAACGGAGATAATATCGCCGTATAGAGGAACGCCTTGGGCCGGTGAAGCGGTAACCCTCAAGGACTCGCTTGTTACACTGGTTCCGGATGTATATTCAAGGGAACAAAAATTTGCCGGCAAGATGCCTGTAGTAAGATTGTATATTCCCGACAGTACAACAGTAATCCTCAATGATCCTATAAACCATACCTTTGGGAAGCGCTCTTACAGATGTGGAATTTTCAATTGAAAATCAGGCAGGGAAAAAGATAAAGCGTATTAAGTAGTAAAGCATGGTTACCGAGGCTGCAAGTTTGAGCCCGGTACCGAAAATGAACCCCAAAAAGGCTCCAAATGCAGCAAGCAGGGAGTTTTGGAGGGGTTTTTTGTTTACCACAAATTCTGCAATGAGGGCTCCAATGAATGATCCTGCAATAATCCCAAAAGGGGGGAAGAAGACCATTCCGGCAACCATTCCTGCTATTGAATACCTTATTGCCAGTTTGGAGCCGCCGGTAATTTTTGTAAAATAGGGCTGTACCACATAATCCAGAATGGTAACTGCTGCAACTATCACAATCCAGACAATGAGAAATTTGCCCGTAATGGCATAATTGGGGTTGTTGAACAGGTACATGAGGAGGATTGATGCGTATGTGAGGGGAGGCCCCGGGATTGCAGGTATGATGCACCCCGCAATGCCAGCCAATGCCATGAGGATGGCAACAGCATCTATGAAAATCTCAAACAGCATTATGAATTCCTTTTGCCTACGTATTCAGCCAACTCTACAAGTCTCTGTTTTGCCCGGCTTTCAGGTAAAGTTGAAATTGATTCAATGGCAATTGCTATATGCTCCTCAAGAATCTGTTGGGCTTTTGTAATTCCATCATATTCATTTATGAATTCATTAACTTTTCCTATGATGAGGGCATCAGATTCGGTTATGGTTTCCCCTTTGGTTACTGTATTCTCTATTCCGTCTATAAGTTTTCTTATATGTTCCCCCTTTTCAGGGGCTGCTTCCATTGCGCATAAGAGAGGCAGTGTGATTTTGCGCTCTTTAATGTCTGCACCGGCAAGTTTTCCGGTATCCATTTTAGGGGAATAGTCAAAGATGTCATCCCTCATCTGGAATGCGAGGCCCAGATGGAATGCATAGTCAGAAATCTTGTCCGTATATTCCTGTGGTGCTCCAGCTGAGATGGCACCGCTCTTTACGGCTGCAATGAACAGACTGGCAGTTTTGTACTCAATAATTCTGTAATAATCCTCTTTGGTTGTATCCAGTTCTTCGGCTTTTTCCATCTGGATTATCTCTCCAACAGAAAGGTCGTGCAGGGCTTTGGTAAAGTGGCCCAGGATTTCATTGTTGCAGTTGTTGATAAGGAGGTACATCCCCTTTGCAAGCCAGTAGTCGCCTGTAAGGACAGATGCAGCCGGACTGAATGCAGCCTTTACTGTAGGGACACCCCTTCTCATGTCGCCGTTGTCGGCCACATCATCATGTAAAAGTGTGGCTGTGTGTATGATTTCACACACAGCAGCACACTCATAACTCATTTGAGAGACCTTCCCGCAGGCCTGGGCGGCGAGCAGACACAATATCGGACGGAGCTGTTTGCCGGCCGTATCAATAATGTATCCGTTCAATTTGGTAAGGAGCCTGTTGTCATGTGCAAGAGCCCTTTTCAGAGCATCACCATAACTGTTCCAGTCCTGTCCCAGTTCCTGTTTTACCAAGTCAAGTCTCATCTTTGAATCTTATTAGAAGAAGAATGCCAATGAAACTTCAAAATTTTTGTACTTGCCACCCTTGAAGTCTCCTAGCCCCGGCATCTTGAATTCCGACACTTTGTTCAAATCCCAGTTGTATTTGCATGAAAGCTGAAGTTTCCACACATCAATACCTGCTCCAAGACCAATCCCGTATCTTAGGTCATCAACATTCCACTCCAGATTCTTAAAAGTGGTTTTGTTGTCCAATGTGTAGCCTACATAAGGTACAGCCTGTACAAAAGGACGCAACAGCATAAGGTCGAGTCCCCACTGCACACTTGCAGCAAGTTTCAGGGTACTCAATTTGAAGTTGCCTGAACCGTTTACCCCTTCAAGTGAACTCTCATTTTGTGCGTACATTAATTCAGGCTGGATGGAAAGGCCTGTAAGTGGAATCTTGAATTTGTACAAGAGACCGAGATGGAAGCCTGTTTTGTTGTCAAGGTTGCTTTTGTCAAGTTCTTTCAATGAGAAATCTTCAGATGAATTGAAAATCAGGCCACCTTTGACACCAAATTGAGAAAAGCCCTGGACAGAAAGGAGCAACATTGCTGTAATCAGCAGAACAATTCTTTTCATAAATATTCAGTTTAAATTAATGTACATGTTTTTTCATTAAAGCAAAGCGTTGAGTTTCTCAACTATTGCAGCTTTGCTGGTAGAGCCTACAAGTTTGTCCTTAACCTCACCGCCTTTGAAGAACAACAAAGTAGGGATATTTCTGATACCGTACTCTGCAGGAGCATCTGCTGCATCATCAACGTTGCATTTGCCGACAACTGCCTTGCCCTCAAACTCTGCTGCAACCTCATCAACGATAGGAGCAATAGCTTTGCAAGGACCGCACCAAGTTGCCCAAAAATCTACCAATACAGGTTTGTCACTCTCAAGAACAACCTCTTTGAAGTTTGAATCATTAATTTCTAAAGCCATAATTATAATTTTTAATAGTTTATTGTTTCAAAAGTTATGCTAAAATACTCCAAAAATCGGAAATATCAAATTTTCCCCTTTGCTTTTGAAACAAAGATAAAGCAGTTTTGTGCGGTACAGATCAAAAATCTCTGGGGGTAGGGAATAAATTACAGTTTAATTGTGTACTTTTGTATTTATACCCAAATGTAAGTCAATAACAATAAATAACATCAAATTATTATGTATAAGGATTTCCAGTCATATCTGCAGACCACCCTCAAGGAGATTGAGGAGGCCGGCCTTTACAAGAATGAAAGAGTGATTGTTTCTCCCCAGAGAGCGGCAATAAAAGTGAGCACAGGCAAGGATGTACTCAACTTCTGTGCAAACAATTATCTGGGCCTTTCAGACAACCGGGAGCTTATAGATGCTGCCAAGAAGGCTTTGGATGAAAGGGGATTCGGCATGTCCAGCGTACGCTTTATCTGCGGCACACAGGATCTTCACAAGGAACTTGAGCAGAAGATTGCCGAGTTCTTCGGTACAGAGGACACTATCCTTTATGCAGCATGCTTTGATGCAAACGGCGGTGTGTTTGAGCCTTTGTTCACAGAGGAGGATGCAATCATTTCTGATGCCCTTAACCATGCTTCAATCATTGACGGCGTAAGGCTTTGCAAGGCCAAACGCTACAGATATTCAAATGCAAATATGGAGGAGCTTGAGGAGTGCCTCAAACAGGCCCAGGCCCAGAGATACAGGGTTATTGTAACAGATGGCGTATTCTCAATGGACGGCAACGTTTGTCCTCTGGATAAAATCCATGAGCTTGCAGAGAAATACAATGCAATGGTAATGGTAGATGAGTCCCATTCAGCAGGTGTTGTAGGACAGACAGGCCGCGGTACAACCGAGCTTCACAACTTGAGAGGCAAGATTGAGATCATTACAGGTACCCTGGGCAAGGCATTTGGTGGTGCTATCGGCGGTTTCACAACAGGCAAGAAAGAGATTATTGCAATGTTGCGCCAGCGCTCACGCCCTTACCTGTTCTCTAACTCTATCCCTCCAATGGTGGCTGCTGCAGGTTGTGCAATGTTTGACATGATGGCACGTACTAATGAACTTCAGGACAAGCTTCACGCAAATACAGAGTATTTCGTTGCCAAGATGAAAGAGGCTGGCTTTGACATCAAGCCTACCCAGAGTGCAATCTGTGCTGTTATGCTATACGATGCAAAACTTTCTCAGCAGATGGCCGAGAAACTCCTTGATGAGGGTATTTACGTAGTTGGTTTCTACTACCCGGTAGTTCCAAAAGACCAGGCCAGAATCCGTGTACAGATCTCTGCCGGACACGAGAGGGAGCACTTGGACAAGGCTATTGCCGCATTCACAAAGATTGGCAAGGAGCTGGGAGTGATAAAATAGGAGTAAAATTGAAGGGTAAAGAGGAGCAATTCTTTGGGAACCATAGACTTGCGTATCCTTATGAGTGAGACAATTCCGAGCAAATGGTCCGAGGTGATTGGATTTCTCAGAAAATTACTCCTCCTTTGTATTATTTGCTGATATGTTTGGAGATGTAATTGGCATTTACATACCTGATTTCATCATTAAACTTAATCTTGGCAAAACCTCCATCAATTTCATACACATGTACATATTCTCCTCTATTGATTCTTCCAACGGATGTAGATTTTGAGTTGGGAGAAACTCTTACATTTATGAATTCCGAGGCAGTGCATACATATGTGGTTGTATCCTGATGTTCGGAATTTGCATTCACTTCTGACTCATTGTCGCAAATTCTAAACCAGCCGTTGTAATTGCCATATATAACTCCAGTTGACATAATGGCGAATATAAGGAGTGTATATATGTTATAGAATGCGGCGCCGAGCATTATTTGAATACAATTCAATAAATATGTCGCTACTAAAAGAACGGCAGCTGATGCTATAACTCCTATTGCCCCAATTATGACAAGGATGATGCCAATAACCAGAACAGTCCAAAACCCGTCTGACCACTCGGCTACAATTGCTATAATAAAAAAAAGCACATATCCTCCACCAATAAGGCACATTAAAACACCTGTAATAGCTGCATGAGCATCTGGATTCTTCCTTAAGAATAGTCCTATTTTACTGATAAGTCCAGTTTTATTTTTTTCTTCGTTCAACATATGAAATGTGTGTTCTAATTACAATATTGCCACTATAATAATTTATGGTATTTTTGAAATATTCTGTAAAGTCATTATCGCTATTGTGTTTCTTTTTGTGAGTTACAACCATTTCCGGGAATATCCATTTGCCAAATAATATGATGGTAAGGCCTGCTAACCATCCCTGGATCGTATTGTAGCTGCATACAATATACAATATGCCAACCCATATCAGCAGAGCAGCGAAATAATTGGTGCCACCCCACAGATTTTCAAACTCATCACCCTTCCAGTGGCCATTTCTATACTTATCGGCTTTTGAATAATAACATTTTCCCTTTCCGCCGAGTATGCCTTCAGAATTTCTGAAGCAGGTCCCATGATAGGAGGAGTTATCATCCCATTTTATCACAAATTCTCCGTTTTCATGCCCATTTTCCCATATTCCAGAGTATGTGGAATATCTTTCTCCTTTCATGCCCACTTGCCATCCATCTTTTTCACGTTTCATGATACCTTTCCCATGTGGGCCGCAGTCATTCCATGATCCCTCATAAATATTGCCATTGGCATATGTTATTCTCCCATTCCACACCCCCATATCTTTAATTTGTACCCCTTCATATATGTCGCCACCTTTTTCAAAACGGTGAATATCGGCCTCTTCAGAGCAAGATTCGGTATTAATGCATTTAGTGTTCATACATTCTTTTGTTTATTTGTCTCTTATTTCAATAATCTGTTGGTAGATGTATTTTTTCATTGTTGGGAATTTTTGCGAGCCATTCTTCTATCTCTTTTGTAGATTGTATATCCTTGTCTATGGCCCACTTGCGCGTTGTAAAGATGAAGATCAGCTTGTTGTATTCTATCTCAAGGTTGGGATTCTTCCCAAACTTGAGATAGCTTGGAGCCTTCTCATCGAGCCCATAATGCTCGTTTGCCTTATACAACCTCTCTGTTATGTATTGGTTGGAAAGCAACATGTATCCGTTGCGCTCGTTTTCCAAAAGGAACAACTTCATATAGCAGTCTTTGTAGGGTGTAAACTCAAAATGCAGTTCCTCTCCGGCAAGGTAGATACTTCTGATTCCTTGTATTGGAACAATGAACTATGGATCCGGAGCAAGACCGGTTTTTACCCATATATCAGCAACACAGAAAAAAGTTATTTCATTATTACCCATGATTGTCCCTTCTTCAATAAGGTCGTATTTAAGGATAACCCCATCCCTCATGCTTACATTGTAGTTTAACAAGGTGTTATATGAAGATGCATCTTTGCCGTTATCAATATTTGCTATTCCAACATTAGACCATCTTTTGAACACCTCAGAGGTAACGATAAGGCTTTTCATAATCTACCAAAAATATAACTGCAATGCCTCTATCCTTTTCTTTGCCTCCTTATGCCCTTGAGCTGCAGCTTTACGATAATAGGTTATTGCGGATGAGTAGTTTTTTGCCAATTCATACTTGTACCCTTTCTCATAATCAGCCTGCCCAGCATTTGAAGAACTAGAAGCAGCAGATGATGAATTTCTTGAAGATGAAGAATTGCTTAAATATGAATTATAACTATTTGAAGAACTGGATGACTTGGCAGTTGAACCGGTATAGACGGCCTTTGCATCAACCCTGAATGTTACATTGTCCTCCACAAGCTTGTCAACGTCTGCCAATACATCCCACTTTACGGATTTGTTGCTGCCCGGAGACTGTTTACCAACATTACCGGTAACGCTTTTCAGTTTGGTATATGTTGTTCCTCCATTTGTAGAATAGCTCAAGGAGATATCTGCATCCCTTGTCCCCTGTAGCGTATAAGTAATGACAATTGATTTGCCGTCCTGATGACAATCAACATTTGTAATACTCTGTGCCATGGCTATGTCGCACAGAATGATTGCTGTAAATATTATCAGTATCCGTTTCATTATTTCAACATAATTGTTTTCCATTTGTCACCTATGGTAGCTGAAGGAATAATTGAAGGTGTCTGGAGCTTACGGTTCTGTATTATGCTCTTTTGGCGCACATTTGTGTATATGTATTCACCAAGTTCACCCAGGGTAATATCCCCATGAGATTCCTTCAGTTTCTTAAGCAGGAAGTATGTAAACATTCCGTGTTGTTGTTCTTTGTATGAATATGCAGTTTCATCTCCTTGAGAAGCGGTAAATACCACCATATTGCCTAAAGGCTCTCCGTCCCTTACTTTAATTGATGCACCTCTGGCACTTACAATCATGTCCCCCTGACGTTTTGCTCCTCCAAAACAAGCATCAATAAGTACCGTTACAAATTTGCTTGGTATAGAATTTAATGAGGAGTAGAGGTCATTCAGTTTATAACCAGATTTTGGATTGGTTCCGTATCCATCAACAAGAAGCAGGTAAGCAGAGCGTTCGGATTCATCTGGAATTCCATGTCCGGCATAGTAAAATAATATTTTTGCATCCCCATTAAATGTAGAAGTCGCTTGCCGTAGCCATTCAATCTCGGCATCTATTTCAGTTTTTGTGGCATTTTCAATATAACTTATATTATGTGAAGGAATCCCCAGAACTTTTACAAAATACTCTTTCACAGTTCTGCCGTCATTGATTGCAAATTCCACTGGGGCTACCCTTTTGTATTGTTCGTTTGCTACTATTATTGCAAATGTGTTGTCATTGGTTATGGGAGAAGTGGGTATGTCCCTATCAATATCACTTTTCAATGCAGCTATGCTGATATTTCCTGCATTGGATTCCTGTATGGAGTTCACAACAATCTGTTGAGAGGACATGCTCTGGTTCAATAGAAGGTTTACGGTTCTGTTCTCTGCATATTTGCCATACCTTTCCTTTACTGATATGCTTATAGGAATAATATCTGATTTATAATTGTCATTGACGATTAGTGAATAGATAAGAGATTTGGCTTCACCACCTTTGATGGTGGCAAAAGATTGTGATTCTTCTCCTTCCAACATAAAGACTCCGTCTGGAAGTTTCATGTTCACCTTAACATTTTCAGCCAGACCATGTCTGGTATTCTGCAGCAGTAACTGAAGGTCAAATGGCTTTTTCTTTTCCAGTATACCCGACGAAGAGTTGGTGATTGTATGATCTACAATCTGCAGGAATGGTGAAACAAAAGCTTTTGTATTTATACTTACATCAAATGGATCTGTACCGAAGCCCAAAGGTTCCACGACAGCGACAGAAAACTTTACTTTGCCGGTTGCTATATCCATATTGGCGTTTATGGGGCACATAATGTCTCTTTGTTCTCCAACCTCTATCTTCGATAGCCTGGTATGGGGCATAACCAAACCTGCGATGGAACCTGTGGCAGTAATCTTGACAAGGCATCCAACAGCTGCCCCAATGCCCTCATTCCTTATAGTAAAGGATATATTGCACTTCTCATCTGCATCAATGAACCCATTGTTGTTTGAGTCAATGAATTTTATAGAACCAGGTACAACTTTTAGAATAGGAGGAGCTGCCTCTTTGGTAATATTGAAGGCCTTGGGTTTGCTTACATTGTTCTGTCCAAAAATAACATTACAGTATAGTGACAATACTGCCAAAAAGAATATAACAATGTTTCTTATCATGGATATACAGGAGTGTTTACAAAGGATTTACATGATCAGGGGTATTCCTTGTATTATTTTTTGTCATTGTTTGAAGAAGCGGCTATAGCCTTTAATGCTTCGGCCTTTACATAGGCAATCTGCACAAGAACCTCCACTTTGCCGTCTGCAAGCAGATACTTGTTATCTCCATTTATCATCTCATATCTCATTGTATAGGAGGAGATGAACTGGTATTTCAAGGGGAGACTTGCAGCACTGGTAACCCAACCTTCTTTCTTGAGTTCGGCGGCCTGTTCTTCCGCCATATTCGCAATATCTTTTTTGCTTAACTCCTGAGCTGTAGATGTAATAGCAAAAAAAGATGCGATGCAAATAAATAGTGCTCTTTTCATAATTCTATTATTTAATGTATTTAACCATTTTTGATGTAACCTTCTGGATATAATCACGGGCTTCAGGATGATGCAGTTTTGTTTTAAGATGATCGTAAAGTTCCTTATTGCCCATGGAATTGATTATCTCAACAGCTTTACCCAAAGCTGTATTGCCAGTAAAGGACCTTGCCACGTTGCCAGCTCCCGTGTTATATGCTGCAATGGTGCATAATATTCTGTTGGCCTTGCCTTTTATATTCTGGAAATTCCTTATCATCAGAATATTCAACCCACTCTTTTTGAGTACTCTCTACCATTGACTTGTCGCCCCATTTTGCCATTACTTCCTTCTTAAAAGCCTCATGTTCAGCCTTAAGTTTGTCTTTAAGAGCATAATGAGAAGTACGCATCTGGACCATTCTCTCTCTTGAATTCTCAATCAAGTTATGTTGCGCAGAAGCGGATAGCGATACCAGAAGCAATATGCATACTATATAACTTCTCATGTATAGTTGTTTAGTTGGGATATGCAATTCAGAAGGGAGAATTATATATAGGTTATGAATTGTCCCTTCTGAACGAACCTTACCCAAATGGATATTTTTATTTCTTCTTTTTCTTAAAAATATTTACAATCTCCGATACATCGTTTACTATGCTCTCAACATCTTCTACAACAGTAGTGTTGCTGTCGGATGTCGCAACTGATGCCATTTTTGAGCCGCTACCTGATATAGGTACATTGGTAATTCTTAACGTATAGCGGTCATCAGTACCAATGTACTGGCTTGTTCCCGCGCCAAACTTTATTTCAATTCTGGAGAAGGATGTCGAGATTTCATTCAGTTTTTTTGAACTTATACGGAATTTCATAGGAACATTAGACGGTAGGAGTGTAGAAGCATTATTGGCCCACCTATCCATATTCCCCACGTAGGTCATTAAGGATGCATTGGAATAATTGTATATATTCCCCATATCATCATACATTGTAATATTTTGGGGAGGAAACTTGAAATAGAGATCATCAGGGCCAGTGTTTGTAAATATCATATCTACTGTACATGCATCTCCATTACGGACACATCTTGCAATTTTGATACTTAAATCAGCATGTGAGCATGAATAAGTTTGAGCTTCTGCGGCAAATGCGAAGCAGAAAACCCACATAAATGAAACGAATAATTTTTTAAGCATAGTTTTAGTTTTTAAATAAGAACTTAAAATGAAAATCTCTATGTAAGAGATTTACCATCTAAAGGTAAGCATATAAAATCTAAATAACAAAAATTCAGACGATTTCTTGATTCTTCACTACTAGCACAACAAATAATACTCCTTCTCCCTTCAGACGTAACTATCTGTATATAAGTATGTTTTTACGAACATCTCTTACATAGAGAAATTTAAATGTCTCAGTAGCTATTTCAGCAGTTTTATTATTTCTCTGTTTGCCTTGTTTATTTCCATCTGATCCAGGGATGCAAGGTAAATTCTGGTGGTTTTTTCAGAATTATGGCCCATTCCTTGGCTTATGATAGATATGGGTATTTTTTTGCTTTGGGCAATGCTTGCCCAGGAGTGTCTTGCAACATACAATGTGAGTGGAAACTGAAGTTGTAGTTGATTGCCTATCTTTTTAAGACTGAGATTGGTAGCATGAAGGGCTTGTAAGTACTGCCGTCGACTGTCGGGAAGGGAACTGGTAATAATTGGGAACAGATATGGAGTGCTTGGGGATTGGTATTTGTTTATGATGTCATGAATCTGCTGTTCAAGACGGATAAACATATGACTACCTGTCTTTCTCCTATGATATGATAGGATGCCATGTGAGATATTGCTTTTTTTTAGGTATGCTATATCCACAAATGACATGCCTCTAGTATAGAATGAGAACATAAAGATGTCTCGTGCAAAATTGAGCCGTTCATTGTTTGAAAGGTCAAGGTCCTTGATTTTTTGGATTGTTCTTATGGATATTGCCCTTTTTAGTGTATGATCTATTCCTGTGTAAGCATATTTGAATGGCTGATTTTGTCTTATAATTCCTTTTTTTACAGCCTTATTGTATATTGCCCGGAGGTTTCTGATGTAAAATGATGATGTGTTTGGGCAAATACCAGCCTCTTTCAGGTATGACTCGTATCTTGAGATGATGTATGGTGTTATCTTGGATAGCTCAATATCAGTATTATGCCTGAATCGCATGAAACTTTTGAGAGAGGAGGAGTATGTTTCGGCTGACCTTATCCGGCCAAGGTTATACATCTGCGATATTGCAGTTGCAGCAAATTGAAATAGTGTAATTGATTTTTGTCCCATTTTGAATCTTTTTGTATTTTGATTAAAATGGAACAAAAATCTTCCTGTTACAAATTTTTAGGGGAGAGTTTATGCCCCTTTATTTGCCGGAACAAATCCGTGGCTGGCAATCTCTTCTTCATACCAGCGGTCTTCTTCCCAGACAGGGGAGATGAGCTGGCCCGGATTATTTATGCGGAAGGCCATGTAGGTAATAGGCAATCCTTTCTTTATGTAGTGGGCCTCGTAGAAGGTGCGGATTGAGAGTATTTCATCCGCCCTGCCGCTGCCGTAAATGTCTGTATTTGCCTCAAGCACCTCAAGGTTGTTCTGCTGTGCACAAGCAAGGGTGTATTCATGCAAAAAGCGGCTGTCGGTCTTGAGATTGATTATACCGTCGGGAAGAAGGAAGTTGCGGTAGCGGTGCAGGAACATAGGTCCTGTGAGCCTCCTGCGCTCCCTCTTGAGTTGGGGGTCTGCAAAGGTTATCCAAATTTGCTCTATCTCATCTTTTGCAAAGAGGGATTCTATGAACTCAATTCTGGTGCGGATGAATGCCACGTTTGGCATCTTCTCCTCAACTGCCTGTTTTGCCCCTTTCCACAGACGGGCCCCCTTTATGTCTATTCCAATAAAGTTTCTGTTGGGAAACATTTTTGCCAATGCTATGGTGTATTCCCCTTTTCCGCATCCAAGTTCAAGGGTGATGGGGTTGCTGTTCCCGAACACTTTGGAGTGCCATTGCCCCTTCAATGGGTAGTCTTTTCCCAGGACCTCTTCAGTCTGAGGCTGGTAGAGGCATCCGAAAGTCTCATTTTCCCTAAATTTTCTAAGTTTGTCTTTTGAACTCATGGTTTTCTCTGTTTGCAGTATATCCCCATTCCAATGATGTTGCTGTAGTCTTCACTTTTGTCTCCCTTGGTAATTACAACTTTCCATTGGCCTGGTTTGCTGTTGTGTATGTTCTTCCTGTATGGCCACTCTATATATTTTATTCCGTGGTATGTTGTGGATACACCATCTTCCTGCTTTACATGCAGGGGAAGGATGACCGAGTCCGAATATCTGGTGCTGTCGGGAGCAATGAAGGTGAGGTTTATATGGTATCCTTTTTTCTCTCCAATGCTTCTCTCTATGGCCATTTCGCCTGCCAGGTAAAGTTCGCAGGCGCCTGTGGTATCAGCAATGTCAAAATTGAGGGTGAGTGCAGTGTCATCTTTCCATCCCTCCAGACGGTTGAGGTTTATGTATGAGAAGTCATTTACAGGTTGTGTGCAACCTGTGGCTCCCGCAAGGAGAGCAACAAGTGCAATTATTTCCTTAAGCCTCATTACCGTTGTTTTGTGGCTTCCCTTTTCTCTCCCTGTTGTCTCTTGGTCCACGGTTTCTTCTGTTGCGGTCGTTCCTCTCGCGTTCGCGGTGCTCCCTGTGCCCCTCTTTCTCCATGTTTTCCGTTTTCTCCCCGTTTTCTGTCTTTTCAACTCTCTCCTTGCGCTGCTGTGGCTTTTCCTGATTGCGCGATTTCTTCTTTTTCCTGTTATCGTTGTCAAAGCGGGAGATGCTCTCCTCTCCGGCTGCACTCATGAACTCGGAACTTTTGTCGGTGAGGTTGTTCTGCATCTGTGAAGGTGCCTTTACCCCTTTTTTGTTCATGATGATGATCTCCTTTACCTCTTTGTTGGTAAGTGCGACCATATTGGCCATGCTCTTTGGATCATATGAAAACCACATCATTCCTTTAAGGATATCACTTTTCATCAGGAAAGCCTCTCCATCTTCAAACTGGAGCGGTTCGGTAACTTTAGGCATCTTGGCCTGTGCATCTATATATACTGAGGCTTCATAGTTGATGCAGCATTTGAGTTTGCCGCACTGGCCTGCCAGTTTCTGCGGGTTTAGTGAAAGGTCCTGGCAACGTGCTGCCTGAGTGGTTATGGACTGGAAGTTGTTCATATATCTTGAGCAGCACAACGCCTGGCCACACACACCAAGGCCGCCAATC
The DNA here is from genome assembly GCA_045592325.1 of Candidatus Egerieisoma sp. Lineage (GTDB taxonomy): Bacteria > Bacteroidota > Bacteroidia > Bacteroidales > UBA932 > Egerieousia. The sequence continues at coordinate 21,179 of JAZNUM010000047.1, read as the reverse complement.
AGGCCTGCCTCCTGCCTTGCGCCAATCTGCTTCATCTCAATCCTTATGCGGAACTCTTCGGCAAAGTCCTTGATAAGTTGTCTGAAGTCAACCCTCTCATCAGCAATATAGTAGAAGATGGCTTTTGTACCGTCACCCTGGAACTCCACATCTCCTATTTTCATGTTCAACTGCAGGGCTGCCGCCATCTGTCTTGAGCGGATCATGGTCTTGTGTTCCCTTGCAATGGCTTCCTGCCATTTTACTATATCTGCAGGGCGTGCCTTGCGGTAAATCTTCCTGAATTCATATGTGGTGGGGTCTATACGGTCCCGTTTCAGCTGGTTGGCAATGATTGCTCCTGCAAGGGTGATGATTCCCACATCATACCCGTTCTGAGCCTCAACCACAACAATATCTCCAATCTTGAGATTCTGCTCTGAAGTATTGCGGAAAATGAGTTTCCTTGTATTCTTGAACCTCACTTCAAAAAGATCCTTCATATCTTCCTGGGCAATCCCTTCCAGCCAGTTGAATACACCAAGCTTGCAGCAGCTTCTCTTGTACGTGCAGTTTATTTCGCCTTGCTCATTGGTCTCCTTTTCGCAACCTCTCTGGCAATCATATTCTTTAATCGTTCCCATAGTTATATGTTACAGTAAATGCGATTGCATAAATCGCAGAAAATGAATTTGGCATTCACATTCCTCTCAATGCATTCCAGTGCGTTGTTGAGGTATGTGTACCCTTTCAGGTAAAAATCCTTGTTTATTCTTCCCGACAAATTCTTGAGAATTTCCCTCTCTTTTGCCGATGCATATGAGAGTTCCTCCATCCCAAGACTTGTCATATACAGTTTCCTCAAAATTTCTCCCCCTTCCATGCATATCCCCTTCTGCCTCTCCTTCCCATATGATGCAATCTGCTCCCAAGTGTCAATAAGGGCACACAGGTCCTTTTTCAAAGCATTTTCAATAAGGGAGATGAAAGTGTTGTAATTGTCACTCTGTTCCTCTTCTCTGGCAAGCAGTTCCATAGCTTTGCCCATACTTCCCCCCGAACATCTGGCCCAGAAGGCGGCATCCTCATCTGAAAGATTGAACTTTCCGGCAAGTTCCTTTTCCAGTAATGGCGTTTCAATAGGGGGAACTTCAATTACCCTGCATCTGGAAATGATTGTGGAGATAATCTTTTCCGGATTATGGGAAATCATGAAGTAATATGTGCCGCTGCGCGGTTCCTCAAGGTTCTTGAGCAGTTTGTTGGCACACTCCAGCGTCATCCTTTCGGGAAACATTATGAGCATTGCCTTTGCTCCTCCCTCATATGAACTCAGACTCAATTTCCTTATCATTGAGTTTGCCTCTGCAACGCTTATGGTTCCCAGTTTGTTCTCCATGCCGAATGCCCTGTACATCTCCTGCTCCCCAAAGTAAGGGTTTGTGGCAACAAGTTCCCTCCATAATGGGTAGAACTGTTCAATTTCCCCTCTCTTGTCCCCTCCAACCAGTGTGGATGTGTTTATAGGGAAGGTGAAATGGATGTCGGGATGAACAAGCCTTGAAACTTTGGGATTGTTTCCAAACAGGTGCTCCAAAGTGGCAATTGCCAATGGCAGGGCACCGTATCCGGCCTTCTCAGTGAACAGCAAAGCATGCGGCATCCTTCCGGATGCCACCATATTGCGCAGGTTGGCAATAATTTCACTATGTCCCAAAATATCAGAATAAGGCATTGTGTAAAGTTACATTTTTTTATCCAATAACCAACATTTCACAGTTGGCACAATCAAATCCAAGTTGGAATCTGTTCTTCCCATTAAGGAGAAACAGAGGTTCCTTGAAAGTGATTTTGTTCAGGTTGTTCCTGTAGCCCTTGTCTGCAGACCATTTTGCAGCATAATTCGGACACAGTCCCAACTCATACTTTATGCAATACTTGGTACGCATAAGTTCAGCACCTGGCTGTTGCTGAATTTCATATGCAGGAGCCACAATTCTGGCCCCAAGTTTTGAGTATAACCCCCTTGAAACCGGGTTTGAACAGTTGGCCAGGTAGTCAAGTTCCCTTTTTGCAGGAAGCGGAGATTTGCTTTTTTTGTTGGCTATAAAATCTTGGGCAGCCTTCTCCCTGTTGCGTGAAACAGTTTCCCGTATCTCCTTTTGCAGAAGTTGTGCAATTTCCCTCCTTATACCGTTCAATGTTGATGCGGGGAAGAAAGGTATCTCTTCCAGTTCTACCTGGTGAACGGAAAAATTGAAGATGTCTGTACTTTTGCCCAGCTGCTTCCTGATATTCTCAATGGCAAGGGAAGGATTCTGAGCAATATCCCCACGTTCCTCTACAATATGGGTTACTTCAATACCCTCCCGGGTACGGGCCTTTACGGAGATCCCTTCCGGAGAGGATGAGATGTACAGATCTACATAAATGCATCTGCGTGGTGTGTTTTTCTCCAGTTCCTTTTCAAACAGAATGTTGTAGTTGCGGTACAGTCTGGAAGAAACGGGAACATCCAGTTTCTCGGTTGTGGCCACCATGTTGCCGTTGCAGGTATTTGCCCTGGCACCAAGAATATCCCCTTTGGGAGTTACAAAGCACAACCCGTCTCCGTTGTTTATTGTGGCGCCGGATGCAGATTTGTATGTAAAGTGCAGTTGGCCGTATCTGTTTGTCCCGCAGCTTACAACTGTTCCTATGGACTCTCCAAGGTATTTTGCCCCGTCACGGCTGTTCCATTTGCCACGCTTCCCGTCTATGAACAGGGTAGTGTAATCCCTGTTGAATGTTGCTGCCGGATCAGGGGTGAATCCTCCTGTGCAGCGGCCGTATGATGCCCTGCAATAATTTGGATTTGTTTCAAGGAATTCGTCAATCTTGCGGCGGTACAGCAATACAGTGTTCTTTATGTATGACTCATTTTTAAGGCGTCCCTCAATCTTGAAGGAGGTCACACCTGCCTCTACAAGTTCAGGAATGTGTCCGCTCAAATTGAAATCCTTGAGGGAGAGTATTGGTGCATCCTTAGCTACCGGTGTCCCGTTGGAGTACCTCACCTCTTTGCCTGTGCTGTCAATAAGGGTGTAGTTGTTCCTGCAAGCCTGTGCGCAGCACCCCCTGTTGGCGCTTCTCCCCGTTATTTTCTGGCTCATGTAGCACTGGCCGCTGTAACTTACGCACAATGCCCCATGTATAAATGTCTCTATGGGGACATTTACCGCATTCTTTATTTGGGCAATCTGCTGCAGGCTCAACTCCCTTGCCAGAATAAGCCTGCTGAATCCCAGCGATTCCAGGAACTGAGCCTGCTGAACGGTTCTTATGTTTGTCTGGGTTGAGGCATACAGTTCAATAGGGGGGAGGTCCATCTCAAGGATGGAAAGGTCCTGTACAATAATGGCGTCACATCCAATCCTATGTGCCTCAATAATGGTCTCACGGGCCTGCTGGAGTTCATCCTCATATAGGATTGTGTTCACTACCATGAACACTTTTGCCCCAAATTTATGGGCATAGTCCACCAGCTCTGCAATGTCAGAGATACTGTTGCCGGCAGCCTCACGTGCTCCAAATTTAGGGCCTGCAATATATACAGCATCGGCACCACAGTCTATTGCTGCAATGCCGATACTTTTATTTTTTGCCGGAGCAAGCAGCTCCAGTTCTATTTGCATAGTGTGCCAACTTTGCTGGTTGCGTATGCTCCAAAGTTCTTGTCAGATGCAATTGCCTTGTAGTTCTCGCAAGCTTTGGCGTTGTTGCCTTTAGCCTCATATGCTCTTGCAAGGTAATATCTGGCATTTACAGAAGTGTCACCCTCAAGAAGTGAGATGCACTGGTCATATTTCTTAAGGTTGAATGCAGCCATACCGCCGTAGATGTTAACCTTAGTGTTTCCGTACTCAGCAGCCTTAAGTGCATTCTCAAGGGTTGCAGCATTATTTTTAGCCTTGTATGCAGCAGCAGTAGCCTTAACATACATGTTGCCCAACTGTTTGTCTGCAGCATCCTTCTGTCCGAACTCACCTGCTTTGGTAAAAGCGGCAACAGCACCCTCAGAGTCACCTGTGTTGGCTTTGCACATTCCAAGTCTCAACCATGCAACGCCGTTCTCGCCGTTAAGGTTAATGGCTTTCTGGTACTCGGCAGCAGCCTCAGCAAATTTCTTCTCGTTCAAAAGGGCATTACCGTCTGCAATGTAGATCTGAGGAACAAGGTCCTTTGCATCTGCAGCAACCTCAGGCTGGCCATACTCAGTTGCAAGTTTCTGTGCCTGTGCCAAAAGTTCAATAGCCTTGTCCATATCTTTTGCATTTGCAGCCTCTTTACCCATCTGAAGATAAAGTTTAGGTATAATGTTCTTGCAGTCTGTAGCAAGTGTAGCACCCTCCTCACCAAGAGCGTCTGCCATAGAAAGTGCTTTCTGGAAATTCTCCAGTGCTGCAGCGTGGTTACCCTCGTTCAAAGCGGTTGCAGCAGTATTGTACAATTCTGTTGCCTGTGTCAGATCCTGTGCATTCACTGCAACGCTTACAGAAAGTGCAATTGCAGTAACAGCAAAAAGTTTAGCAATTTTTTTCATTTCAGTTTATGTTTTTATTGTTAATATTGTCCGGTTAGTCTCGCAAAAATAAAAAAAATACACCTACAAACAAAAAAGAGATTGAAAGTTTGTATTTTTGCATTTTAGCCATCAGTTAAACAGCAATGGATATGAAGCAAAAATTATGCCTCTTTTTGTCATCTCTGGCAATACTTCTCTGCAGCACAGCAATGATGGGGCAGACCCCAGATGTGCAGACTCTTCCCGACGATCCCAGAATAAGGAGCGGAAAGTTGGCCAACGGCCTTACATATTACGTGGTGAAGAACCAGGCGGAGAAGGGGTATGCCAACTTTGCCATAGCACAGAAAGTGGGTACTGTTGTGGAAAAAGGCAACCAGAAAGGTATGGGAAAAATGCTCGAACTCCTGTCGGTGAGGGGGACCAGGAACTTTACTGATTCCACTATTGTAAAATACCTGAATTCAATTGGAGTAGGTTCAAAGGAGATAATATTTGAGACAGGTGCGGACGAGACAGTATATACCATAAACCATGTTCCTGTAACCAACCAGAATACCATGGACTCAACACTCCTCATCCTCTACAACTGGATGGCATCAATCAATATAGATGAGGAGGATGTTTTCAAGGCTATGCCAATGCTGAAAAAATCTCTTGCAGAACAGTGTGATGCGCAGAGCAGGGTAGATGCCCAGATTTTGTCCCAGTTATATCCAAGAAGTCCGTATGCGGATGTGATTACACCGTCACAGATAAATAAGATGAAAGATTTCTCCTCAAAAGAATTGAGGAACTTCTACTACAATTGGTTCAGACCCGACCTTCAGGCAGTATTTGTTGTAGGAGATGTTGATCCGGCAAAAGTTGAGACACAGATAAAGTCTCTGTTTGCAACAATCCCCAAACCTCTCAAAGGTGAGAAGAGGAATTATTACAAGCCAAAGATGGTAAAGGGGACAGAGGTTGTGATGGGGGTTGACCCTGAATATGACAAGACAACAGTTTCAATCAGTTTCCAGAGGACTCCCCTTCCCGACAAATACAGGAAGACCAGTGTGCCATATATTGAGTCATATCTCGACGAATCGGTATCTGCCCTTCTTCTGCAGAGGCTCCAGAGCGGTATTGTAAAACAGAACCTCCCAATTTCCAATGTACAGATAAAGAGGGGTGAGTTCATGGATATGACAAATCTTGAATCATTTGAAATCTCGTTTGAGACATTGCCTGGGGCGGTGTATTCTGCATTGTCGTTCATGAGCGGCGAGATAAACAGGGTTGCCCGCAGCGGGTTCAATTATCAGGAGTTCCGAAACAGACGTGATAACCATTACAAACAGCTGGAAACTGTATATGACAACAGGTTCAGCCAGCCGAACACCCTATTTATGGAGAGGGTTAAGGAGAATTACCTCAAAGGATATTCCCTGGCAAGCATTGAGATGCATTTTGAGATAATGAAGGAGATTCTCTTCTCCGACCAGTTGAGGCTGGAGCAGTTGAACAAATATGCAGCTGCGCTCCTGGGGCAGAAAGAGGGTGTTGTGATATCGTGCCGTATGCCAAAGGTTGACGGTATAGAGGCCCTATCAGTAGAGAGGATTCAGAACACTTTCCTCAACTCCCTTGCAAAATCGGATTACATGGCAAGTGTGGATGCTACTGTTGCATGGCCGAAATACATATCGGGAGAAAGACAGGCTACAATAGTTACGGAAGTTGTGGATAATGTTGCGGGGGCAACCGTATTCTCACTTTCAAATGGTGTAAAGGCAATATTCAAGAAAGTGGAAGGTTCCGGTGATACCATCTCGTTTAAGGCAGTGAGCAAAGGAGGGCTCTCTGTGGAGCGTGGAAGTTTTGCAAGAGACCTTATCCTCTATATCAGTGATATTGCAAATCTGAGTTCAATTGGGGGACTGCCACGGTCTACATGGGAGAAACTGTATGCATACAACAACCTTTCTCTGGAGGTTTCCATAAATGATTATATGGAGCAGATGTACGGGTATACGGCAGCCGAGAGCCTTGAGAAATTTTTCCACCTTATAAACATGAGTTTCACACAGCGTCAGGATGACTACAATTCATTTGACATTTACCGTAAAGGGAAGAGTTCAGAAGCATTGTACAGGAAACTCTCGCCAAGGAAAGTGTTTGAGGATTCGGTAAGGTATTACAATGCAAGCAACAAGCGTTACCTTCCGGCATATTCACAGGACTATGCAGACCAGATGGATTATTACAGGATACAGTCAATAATAAAGAAGAGGCTTGAAAATCCTGCAGATTTCCTTTTTGTCTTTGTGGGTAATGCCCCGGTTGATAAGATGAGGGAGTACATTGTAAAATATCTGGGGTCTTTGCCTGCCACACATGATACAGAGGAGTGGTTTGTAACTCCAAATTACCATTCAAAAGGGGTTGTCGAGCGCCGCTTCCTGCATCAGATGATAATACCGAAATCTTACGTGGATGTAACAATCTCGTATGGAATGGCCAATACCCAGCGCAACAGGGCCATGTGCGGACTGTTGGAGGAGTATCTGAGGGAGATTTATGCCAATGGAGCCATAAGGGAACTCTCTCCGCAAAGCAGTGCAAGTGCTTCAATAGAGCTTTATCCGGAAGAGATTATGATTTGCAGGTCGGAGTTTGAAACCGACAGTGCCGGCGTTCAGGAGATACTCAACATTATGGATTCAAAGTTGAAGGGGATTGTTTATAACGGTATCTCTGAGGAGGAGTTTTCACGTATAAAGAGGAAATTCCAGAAAGAGGTTGTAGCGGCAATGGAAAGGAACGGTTACTGGATTGACAAGTTTGTTGACAACTATATGTTGGGAAAAGACATGCATTCGGGATATCTGGCCGAGATTTCAGGGATAACTCCCGAAAACTTCCAGCAGTTCATAGATATGGTTTACCGTAGGGGAAACCGCATAACAGTTGTAATGGAGGGTACCGTTGAGGATGTAAATACACAAAATCTGTTCAGGGAGAACCAGTTTATCAGAGAATTTTTTGACTTATAGGATATGATTGTCAGAGACAGGAGCTTTATATTTGAAATAGACGGATGTCTTGTTTCATCAGAGATACTTACAGAGCATTTTGTATGTGATTTTGAGAAATGCCATGGAGCGTGCTGCATAATAGGTGACAGCGGTGCCCCGTTGGAGGGAGAGGAGGTTGATTCTTTCAGGAAGGAATTTGACAGTTACCGCAAATATATGACACCTGAAGGGATAGGAGCGTTGCACAAACAGGGATTTGGGATTGTGGACCATGATGGAGATCTGGTAACACCCCTGGTGAATGGTGAGGAGTGCGTATATACAAGTTTCGACAAGGACCATAACTGTTTCTGTGCAACAGAATTGGCATATTGCAAGGGAGAATGCAAATTCCGCAAGCCCATATCATGTGCATTGTATCCCATAAGGATAAGCACCTTGTCAAACGGAGTCAAGGCCCTTAATCTGCACAGGTGGAGTATCTGCAAATGTGCTTTTGAAAAGGGCAAAAAAGAAAAGGTCCCCGTATATGTCTTTCTACGGGAACCTATAATCAGAAAATTCGGAGAGGAGTTCTATTCGGCCCTTGAGGCTGCAGCCATGAGCATGCAGAATCCTGAGTAGCCGTAGAGAATCCCCTGTATTGTTTGTTCCTACTGTTCGTTTTCCCTGCAGATGTACTCAATTCCGCGGGAGAAACGGAGAATGTCCTTGCGCAATCCCTCCATCAGTATTGGGTTGCCTGAGAAATCTATTGTTACATAATCTTCGCAGATGCGCAGAAGACGGAGGAACGGATTCCTCAACTTGAATGAAATGGTTGTTGCTGTCTCTGATGCCACAACATAGTTAGCATTCTCAAACAATTCAATGATCTCCTTTTTGTGTTCATTGAAATTTGAGACGTAAACCTCTTTCTTCTGGAATCCCAGCGCAGGGTATATTGCTGCTACGGCAACAAAGAATGCAAGCATCTTGTAAATTGACCCGTCAACAAGCAGCATGTCCATAAGTGTAAGGCCTTCCGGTTTTACGGAAAAATGGAATGTGAGCACCAGGATAATACCGCACATAACGGAGAAGTACACCAGGTACTTTACAGATCTGATAAAATATTTCATATAAAATTCTAAAATAAATGGTTTCTAAAAAATCTTTCTTCTGGCTACTACTATGTTCTTTTTCTCAATCTCCTTTATTGCCAGTGCAGCAGCACCCAAAATGGGGGCATTTTCATATTCAAGGGATGAGAGAGCGAGCTTTACTTTCCCTTTCCACAGAGGAAGGATGTTCTTTTCCATAGCCCTGCGGGTTGGAGTAAGGATAAGCTCTTTGGCGTTTGCAACTCCTCCGCTCAGGAAAATTGCCTCAGGAGATGATACTGCAACAAGATTTGCCAATGCTTCACCCAATATCTCGCCTGTTATTTCAAATGTCCTTTTTGCCAAGTGGTCACCGCTTTTTGCTACAACGGCAACATCCTTTGAACTTATCTGGTTTGCTGGGATGTTGCGGAGTTTGCTTGGCATATCACTGCTCTTCAGCAATTCCAATGCCGTATTTTTTACCCCTTTGGATGAAACATAGCATTCAAGGCAACCTCTGCGCCCGCATCCGCATTGCCTTCCATCCTTTTCAATGGTTATGTGTCCTACTTCGCCGGCAAATCCATCGTGTCCGTACAGGAGATTCCCGTTTACTACAATACCGCTGCCAAGTCCCGTACCCAGGGTGATAACCACAAAATCCTTCATCCCTTTTGCTCCACCGTAAATCATTTCCCCAATGGCCGCGGCATTTGCATCATTGGTAACGACAACCGGTTTGTTGAAGAAAATGTCGCTCAGTTCCTGAGCAAGGGGCAATCTTCCCTTCCATGCAAGGTTTGCCGCATTCTCAATCTCTCCGGTGTAATAGTTGCTGTTTGGAGCACCTATACCTACGGCTGTGATATTGTGTGGAATGGAAAGTCTGCTGGAGAGGGAGATTATTTCATCCTTGATTCCCGCAACAAAATTTCTGAATTCCTTATGGTCTTGAGTTGAGAAACTCCCTTTGGCATAAATCTTGCCAAATTCATCTACAAGGGCGCAGGTGGTCATTACGCCGTCAATATCTACGCCGGCAACAAGGTTTTTCATATAGAAACAAGAGTATAACAACTATAAATCACGCAAATTTAGCAAAAATTGTTATTTTTGCACGGAACAGAAAAATTTAGTATATTATGGAACAGAATTACAAGAAAATAATCATTGCGCTCTCTGCAGTGGCTGTAATCCTTTTGGGAGTGCTCATTTATGTATATATAGACAGAAACAGCATTATAGGCGACCTTACAATTGAAAAGGAGGACCTTACTGCGCAGATGATTGAACTTCAGAATGATTACGCAAACCTTTCAACTGCAAACGACACCCTTAATGCAGAACTTATGCTTGAGAGGGAGAAGGTGGCGCAACTTATTGAGAGGGTACAGAAGACCGAGGCCAGCAACAAGGCAAAACTTTTGAAATATGAGAGGGAACTCGGTACTTTGAGATCTATCATGAGGGGCTACATCAAACAGATTGATTCCCTCAATACATTGAACAACGAACTCAGAGTTGCTGCTGCTGAGGCCAAGAAACAGGCCAAAGAGAGCAAGAGCCAATATGAAAACCTGAAGACCACAACAGAGGAGTTGGGCAAACAGGTTGAGTTGGGTGCCATCATAAAGGGACGGGGTATGAGTGTTGTTGGAGTAAATGCCAACGGCAAGGAGACTGAGAGGAGCAGCAGGGTTGTAAAACTCAAGGCTTGCCTTAACCTTGTTGAGAACTCAATTGCACCAAAAGGTCCGAAACTTGTTTATCTGAGGGTGAAAGGTCCGGATGGAATCCTTATGACCCAGAATCCTATGCAGATGTTCACTGTAAGTGGTGAGGAGATGATTTACTCTGCATCCAGAGAGGTTGACTACCAGGGCAGCGAGGTTGAGGTGTGCATCTATTTCGACTATGGTGAGCAGTTTGTAAAGGGCGTTTACAATGTTGAGGCATATACAACTGAGGCAAAACTCGGTTCAGTGGATCTCATGCTGAAATAATTCCTCCTTGTGGCAGGAATATATGTACATATCCCCTTTTGCAGCCAGTTCTGTGTATACTGCAATTTCTACTCGGTAAAAGGGAAGGAATTAAGGGATAAGTATGTTCCGGCACTGCTCAATGAGATAGAATACAGAAAAGACTTTTTCAGAAATATTGGGGTTCATCCGCAAACGGTATATTTTGGCGGAGGGACCCCATCCCTTTTTCCTCCCGACAAACTTGAACTGATACTTTCAGCCTTACGGGAGAGATTCAAATTTACCCCAATTGAGGCAACTGTAGAGGTGAACCCTAATGATATTACCTTGGAATACGCCCGGGCTCTCAGAAAGGCCGGTTTCAACAGGGTAAGTATGGGAGTGCAGTCGTTCCACGACTCTCATCTTGCATGGATGAACCGAAGGCACAGGGGTGAAGAAGCGGTGGAGGCGTTCCGGAACCTCAGACGGGCAGGATTCTCCAATATAAGTCTCGACCTCATTTTCGGGTATAGCGGACTGGAGATGGAGCAGTGGAGGAGCAATATAGAGAAGATGGTATCCCTTGCACCGGAGCACATTTCAGCATACCAGATGAGTATAGAGGAGGGGAGCCTCCTGTACAGAAAACTTCAGGCAGGGGAATATGATCTTATTTCCGACAGCACCTGTATGGCGCAATACACAATGCTACAGGACATGTTGGGCGGGAGCGGTTACACCCAATACGAGATATCCAATTTTGCAGCAAAGGATTCAAGTGGAAATCTCCTTGTTTCGCGCCACAACAGTTCCTATTGGACCAAAGAGCCTTATCTGGGACTTGGCCCGGCTGCACACTCCTATAATGGTACCCACAGGTTCTGGAACACGGGCAACCTTACAGCCTGGTGCCGCCACTACTCCAATAATGCAGAAGGAGATACTTCTGTTCTATCGGACAGGCATGGAAAAGTTGTCGGGAGTGAGGAACTTACTGATACAGATATGTTCAATGAATCAATTATGCTGGGCTTGAGGAGAGTTGCGGGTGTGGACATTTCAACTCTCAACCAATCATTGCTGGCAGATGTGATGGGGAAAATGAACCGCCATATAAGGCTGGGGAACCTTGTAAGGGAAGGGGACAAAATAAGAATCCCGCCTGAAAAACTCTTTGTCTCAGACGGGATAATAATGGATTTGTTTATATAGTCCCTTAGCAGCAGCAAATGCCGTTTGCTACAAGGTATGCTTTAACTGCAACTGCAATGAATACCAATACAATGATTGAAGAAACAACTATTCCAATCACTTTCCAGCGGCACATCCAGATGTTGTTGTTTAGACCAAGTGTGTGGAATGCGCTCCAGAAACCGTGGTTCATATGCAACCAAAGTGCTACAAACCAAACAATGTAAATTGCAAGAACCCATAGAGGTTTGAAAGTCTGGCGTAGAAGAGCCGCACCGTCATGAGTATATTCCTCGCCCATGAACATTGGCAACTGCATTTTTGCCCAAAAATGAGTAAGGTGGAATGCAAGTACTCCAAGAACAATGATACCAAGAACCAACATATTCTTTGAAGCCCAGTCATCTGTTTTAGCCTTGTTTGCTACAGCATATCTCTGAGTACCTCTAGCCTTGTAGTTCATATAGTTGAGCACGAATGCATAAACGATGTGTACAACAAAGCCTGCTGCAAGGACAGGAACCATAACCGAGATTACTGGCAAAGCCATGAACTCACAACCAGCGTTGAATGCCTCATCACTGATAAGTGACAATCCGTTGACAAAAGCATGAACGCACATAAAAACAATAAGGAACAAACCGCTTATGCTCATAATCAGTTTCTTCCCGATAGAAGATGTAAAGATATTAGCCATATCAAATTTTGTATTTAAATAGTTCTTAAGTTGTGCGGAAACCCGCGTTCGGAGTACAAAGATAAACTCTTAGTTGCAATTTTCATAATCTTTGGCTACTTTTGTTTTACAATTATTGCAAAATTATGAAGTATAAAAGAATATTGTTAAAACTCAGTGGAGAGAGTCTGGGTGGCGAAAAAGGTGTTGGCCTTGATGTAAATATGATGAGCCAGTATGCAAAGGAGATAGCCAAAGTTGCAAAAAGCGGTGTGCAGATAGCCATTGTCATTGGTGGAGGCAACATTTTCAGGGGTGTTACCGGTGTTGGGAAAGGTTTTAGCCGTGTTAAGGGAGACCAGATGGGAATGCTGGCAACTGTAATCAACAGCATTGGACTCTCAATGAGCATAAAATCTGAAGGTATAGAGGCTGAGGTGTTCACATCAACCCCTATGGAGCCTATGGCAAGATACTATGCAAAAGAGAAGGCCCAGGAGGTGATGGAGCGTGGTGGAGTTGCCATCATTGCAGGCGGTACAGGAAACCCGTTCTTTACAACTGATTCAGCATCTGCATTGAGGGCTTGTGAGATTGAGGCCGATGCCCTTCTCAAAGGTACAAGAGTTGACGGAGTATACACTGCAGACCCGGAGAAGGACCCTACAGCAACCAAATATGAGACCCTTACTTTTGACAAGGCTCTGGCAGACAACTTGAGGATTATGGACCAGACAGCCTTTGCACTATGCAAGGAGAACAATATGCCTATTATTGTATTTGACATGAACAAGGTGAACAACCTGTATGAACTCATGCAGGGAGGCAATGTGGGCACAGTAGTTTCAAACAAGTAAATTTTAAATCCTACAGATATGGAAATAAGTGTTTCTAAAGATTGTATTGCGCAGGCAAAAGAGAAAATGAACAAGGCAATTGCGCACTTGGAAGATGAATTGAGAAATTTCAGGGCAGGCAAGGCAAACCCTGCAGTATTCAATTCGGTTATGGTTGACTATTACGGTTCAGCCACACCGCTTCCACAGGTAGCAAGCATCAACACACCTGATGCAAAGACTATCCTTATCCAGCCATGGGAGAAGAAACTTATCCCAACCATTGAAAAAGCCATTATGGATGCAAACCTGGGCTTCACCCCTGCAAACAACGGTGAAACCATCAGAATCAACATCCCTGCCCTTACAGAGGACCGCAGAAAGGAACTTGTAAAACAGGCAAAGACTGAGGGCGAAACTGCAAAGGTAAGTGTAAGGAATGCCAGACGTGATGTAATTGACGCCCACAAGAAATTCCAGAAAGACGGTCTTCCTGAGGATGTATGCAAAGACGCAGAGACTGTAATCCAGAAAGAGACAGATGCTTTCAATAAGAAGATTGACGAAATAATTGCAGCAAAAGAGAAAGAGATTATGACAGTATAACGCTGTCCATTTTCTTGGATGTTTGGCCGTCCGGGAGCCAAGAACCGGGAGCCCAAGAGATTGGGCACACTACCTTTGGCTGTAAACATTCAGAAATAAGATATGCGTGCTTAACCTCAAATGTTTCAACGAGGATAGGCACGCGTTCTTGTATTATATAAAGCCTGTAGGCAATTGATGTGCTTAACCTCTTGGCAGGGCGGAACTATATTTGCTTATCTTATATTTTTTGTATATTTGCCATACAATGACCATACATAAACATTATGCCTATGATTAAATAATTATTTGATTAACATCTTTGGCGTTGTTGTTAGCACAACGTAATTTACATATATAAGCGTTATTTTTATTCTGGTCGCTAAAACTTCCACATTTTTATAAGGCCCCAAAGAATAAAGTTTAACGCTCACGTGTTTCACGTGGGCTTTATTCTGTTATTTGGGGTACAGGTTGTGGAAGACCTTAGCGAACAAGACAAAATATTGTCCCACGTTTTTATATGTCATTTTTTAATAAATTAACAGCCAAGGGACAGGCACTCAAATTCTCAATAACATGAAATTTAAACTATTTTCTGTTCTAAGTTCAGTACTGGTGATAGTAATTTTACTATCCTCATGTGGGGCATCAAAACGAAGCCTTAGAAGAAGTAATCAGGCTCTCGCTCAAGCACTTCAATCAATGGCCATAAAAGAAACTGCAGAGGCTACGAAAATCTATTCCGACACCTCTATTCCTAAAGGTGAAGCAAGAAAAGTTGTCAGTCGTGACACTCCAGGGCAAACCGCTTTAGAAAAAACTATCATCCGATGGGCTGTGGATTCAGACCCACAGGGAGCACGTGTATATTACAGAGTAATTTCCAGTATTCCGGAACAAGTAAAAAATACTAATGAAACTTATCTGCAAACCACACCATATGAAGAGACAAGATCGTTTAACATATTAGGATTGACCTATGAAAATTCTAGAGATGTTCAGATTGAAATAAAGGTTGTTAAGAGTGGATACGAAGCTCAAGTTAAAAGATTTAATGTCAGACAGGCTATTGATCAGCAAGAAATCAGTACCTTCTTTGAGTTAGTGCCAAAGGATGTTAAATAATCATTAGTGGTTACATAACTTAGATAAAATAAGAAAAGGGTTGTCTATTCTTACTATAGATTACCCTTTTCCTTTACATTTTTCTGCGGTTGGTTGTATCCCTGCGGACTGTGGTGACTATTTCCGTTACCATCTCCTTCAACTCCTGCAGAAACTGCCCGGCCTGATACTCCTTCCTTTCAATCTGCCGCAGTTTCTTCTCCCAAATACCTGTAAGTTGGGCAGATTTCAGGAGTTCCTCCTTAATCAGCGCAATGAGTTCTATTCCGGTCTGTGTAGGATGGAGGTTTTTCCTCTCCTTGCGGATGTATTCTCTCTTGAACAGGGTTGCAATAATTGCCGCCCTTGTTGACGGGCGCCCTATACCGTTCTCTTTGAGGGCATCCCTCAACTCCTCATCATCTACAAGTTTTCCGGCTGTCTCCATTGCCCTGAGCAATGTTGCCTCGGTGTATGGCTTTGGCGGTTGGGTCCATTTCTCCTGCAGATCGGGCTTGTGCGGTCCGCTCTCTCCCACCTTGAACTCGGGTAGGGTTCTCTCGGCATCCCCTTCCTGCCCCTCCTCCTTCTCCTGCTGGGCACCCGGTTGTGCAAATACCACTCTCCATCCCTGTTCCAATATCTGTTTTCCCGACGTCTTGAACTCTATCCCATCCACTTTGCCCAATACGGTGGTAGTGGAGATTTTGCTGTCGGGATAAAAGGCGGCAATGAACCTGCGGGCAACAAGATCGAATACCTTCCTCTCCATATCCGAGAGGTTCTGCGGCTGTACTCCGGTAGGGATTATGGCGTGGTGGTCTGTTACTTTTGAGGAGTCGAACACTTTTTTGCTTTTGGGGAGTTTCTTGCCTCTGAGAGGTTGCAGCAGGTGCTGGTAATCTGCCAGTCCGTTGAGGATACCTGCGCATTTGGGGAAAATGTCATCACTCAGGTAGGTGGTATCAACCCTCGGGTATGTGGTTATCTTCTTCTCGTACAACGATTGTATGGTCTGCAATGTATCCTCGGCTGAGAAAGCAAATTTCTTGTTGCACTCCACCTGCAGGGAGGTAAGGTCGAACAGGCGCGGAGCATACTCTGTCCCCTTCTTGTGGGTTACGTCTGTAACTGTAAAGTCATTCTGCACCACTTTCTGCAGGAACTCCTCCCCCTCTTCCTTTGAGGTGAACTTTCCTTTTGCAGCGTTGAATACGGTATCCCTGTAGGTTGTCTTGAGTTCCCAATATGCCTGCGGTACAAAATTCTCTATCTCCAGATGGCGGTTCACTATAAGGGCCAGAGTAGGGGTCTGTACCCTACCTATAGAGAGCACCTCCTTGGGACGTCCGTATTTGAGGGTATAAAGCCTTGTAGCATTCATCCCCAGCAGCCAGTCTCCTATTGCCCTGGCCAGACCTGCCTCATACAACGGCTGGAACTCCACTTCATCTTTAAGATTGTTGAATCCCTCCTTTATGGCCTCCTCTGTAAGGGATGAAATCCAGAGTCTCTTTACAGGGCATTTGATACCGGCCTTCTGGAGCACCCATCTCTGTATAAGTTCTCCCTCCTGCCCGGCATCACCGCAGTTTATAACCATTTCAGCCTCCTGGACAATAGTCTCAATTGTCTTGAACTGTTTCTGGTATGTCTGGTTCTCTATGAGCTTTATTCCAAAGCGTGGGGGTATCATGGGAAGTTTGTATATATCCCACCCTCTCCACTGGGGAGTATAGTCGTGCGGCTCCTTGAGGGTACACAAATGGCCGAATGTCCAGGTTACCCTGTATCCGTTTCCCTCAATATACCCGTCCCTTTTTGTTGTTGCCCCGAGCACTTGCGCTATATCTCTTGCCACAGAGGGCTTCTCCGCTATACAAACTATCATGAAAATGCTATAAACTTGCGCAAAAATACTAAAAATGGAAAAAATCTCCTCACCAAAGTTGAGTTGCTCTGCCATGCCAAGACACATAAACACGGATTCTGGACAAGCAAATGCAATTCAAGGCAAACGCAACTCAAACGCAACTCAAACCATGAGGTTAGACATAGCCAAGAGGTTAAGCACGGTAGTAGCCTTCTGCCGCCATATAACATAGAAATGTGTGCCCAACCCCGTTGAGACAATTGAGGTTAAGCACGCATATCTTATTTCTGAATGTTTACAGCCAAAGGGAGTGTGCCCAATCTCTTGGGCACGATGTCAACTTCTTCGGCTCCAAATAAATTATCAACCGTTTAAAGTGTTAAAAATGAGATATATATCATTGGTTTTTATTTTGTGGATATTTGCCGTAGTTAGCATGTATTTTTCCAAGGAAAAATTACCTGATGCAAAACAGAAGGGTACAAGTTTTGGGCCTGGTATGGGGAAGGGATATTTGTATAGTTTTGAAGGGGAGGGCTTCAGGCAGGATAAGTTAAAAGTTAAAGCAGTTGATAAGTCCGTTAAGAGAATTGCTACTCTTTTTCCGGTACAATAGGCAGATTGTATAAAAAAAAGAGGCTTGCGGATTGGAAACTGCAAGCCTCTCTTTTTGTTTTCAGTATATAAAACTATTCTCTGATAGCCTTGATGCCAGGAAGCTCAATGCCCTCAAGGTACTCAAGCATTGCACCGCCACCGGTAGAAACGTAACTTACTTTGTTGGCGTAGCCCATCTGGGTAACTGCTGCAACTGAGTCGCCGCCGCCTACAAGGGTGAATGCACCTTTCTCTGAAGTAACCTTTGCAAGGATCTCAGCAATGTAGTTGGTTCCTTTTGCAAATGCAGGCATCTCAAATACACCTACAGGACCGTTCCAAAGGATAGTTTTTGAGTTCATCAGAACCTCTTCCCAAACTGCAAGGGTTGCAGGAGCAGCATCCATACCCTCCCAACCGTCTGGAATCTCAAAGTTGTTTACAATCTGGGTATTTGCATCGTTTGAGAAATCGTCTGCAATTACAACCTCTTTGGAGAAGTACAGTTTTACACCTTTCTCCTCCGCTTTTTTGATGATGTTCAATGCAAGTTCCATCTGGTCGTCCTCGCAAAGTGAACGTCCAATTTTTCCACCCTGAGCCTTAACGAAAGTATAAACCATACCTCCACCAATGATCATGTTGTCGCATACGTCAAACAGGTGCTCAATGATGCCAATCTTTGAAGATACTTTTGCACCGCCTATGATTGCAGTTACAGGGTGCTCGCCGTTGTGGAGAACTTTGTCAATAGCCTTGATCTCACCCTCCATAATGTAACCGAACATCTTGTCGTTAGGGAAGTATTTTGCAATAAGTGCTGTAGAGGCGTGTGCGCGGTGTGCAGTACCGAATGCGTCGTTGATGTAGCAGTCTGCGTATGAAGCCAAAGTCTTTACAAACTCCTTCTGGCTCTCTTTAACCTGAGCCTTTGCCTCTTTCTTCTGCTCGTCTGTAGCATCCTCAGCCAAACCGCGTGGCTTGCCCTCCTCCTCTGCGTAGAAACGCAAGTTCTCAAGAAGAAGTACCTCACCCGGCTTAAGTGCAGCAGCAGCCTCCTGGGCCTTCATGCAGTCATCACAGAACTGGATTTTTGTACCAACAAGCTCCTCAATTCTGTAGATGATATGCTTCAATGAGAATTTCTCGGTAACCCCTTTTGGTCTGCCAAGATGAGACATGAGGATAAGTGCACCGCCACCTGCAAGAACCTTCTTTATGGTAGGGATTGCAGCCCTGATCCTGGTATCATCTGTAATCTTGAAATTGCTGTCCAGTGGAACATTAAAATCAACTCGGGCAATAGCTTTTTTGCCTGCAAAGTTGTAAGTCTCAATACTCTGTTGCATTTCTTGTCTTATTTTGTTGTTATTGTCTTCACTAATTAAGCGGGGCAAAAATAAGAAAATAGTTCAAACCATTCAAATATTTGCCCTATCTTTGGACTTTATAACCATTAGAAAGGCAATAAGTTGTAATATGATATTGGAATCACCGCAGAACTGGAAAGACTACGAGCTTATAGACTCGGGAAATTTTGAGAAGCTGGAGCGTTTCGGCTCATTCATTCTGGCAAGGCCTGAACCAAAAGCGTTGTGGAAGCCTTCCCTCCCTGCAAAGGAGTGGGAGAAGCTGGCCCACACCAGATTCACTGCAGGAGCCGGCTTTGGCAAGAGCGGCAAAGAAGACACCGGAACATGGAAGATGCTGAAGAAGATGCCGGAGCAGTGGTATATAAGGTATAATCTTCCCGACAACTCTTTCAAGCTCCGCCTGGGACTCACATCATTCAAGCATGTGGGAGTTTTCCCTGAGCAGAGTCCCAACTGGGAGTTCATATATGCCCAGTCCAAGAGGCTTGTGGAGAAATTCCAGGCAAAAGGGATTGATCCTGTAACCGGAACGGTAAAGAGGCCCAAGGTGCTCAACCTGTTTGCATATACCGGTGCCGCATCATTGGCAGCCAGATGTGCCGGAGCGGACACAACCCACCTTGATTCCGTAAGGCAGGTAGTAACCTGGGCAAAAGGGAATATGGAGAGCAGCAATTTGGACAACATCCGCTGGGTGGTTGAGGATGCCCTCAAGTTTGCCAAAAGGGAGGCCAAGAGGGGCAACCTGTACAACGGCCTTATTATGGATCCCCCTGCCTATGGACACGGCCCTGACGGGGAGAAATGGAAACTGGATGAACTCCTTTATGAATTTCTGCAGGAGGTTGCCAGGATTCTGGCACCGGAAGATGCCTTTATGGTGCTCAACCTCTACTCAAACGGTTACTCCGCAATGCTGGGTGACACCGCTGTAAGGAGTGCGTTCGGTATGCTGGGCGGTAAAGGAAAAGGGGAGCTCACCTGTGGCGAGCTGCTGTTGAAGGACAGTTTCGGGAAGGCCATTCCGCTGAGTGTATTTTCAAGATTGGTAAGATAAGGAATAATTTGTCGGGAAAAAGATATGATGCTTTTTGTAAATTGGGATGTTGATCCCATTCTCCTCAATGTTGGAGGTTTCCAGCTGAGATATTACGGCCTTATGTTCATTGCAGGCTTTTATCTGGGATATTATATGTTCAGGTATTTCTTCCGCAGGGAGGGGAAACCTGTTGAACTGCTTGATACTCTCCTTTGGGTGCTCATATTGTGTACAATTGTGGGGGCGCGCCTGGGACATGTGCTTTTTTACCAGCCGGGGTATTATCTGGCCAACCCGGGTGAGATCCTTAAGGTGTGGGAAGGGGGGCTTGCCAGCCATGGAGGCACCATTGCAATTATAATTGGAATGTGGTGGTTTGTAAAGAAATATGGCCGCAGGTATGATTTCAGCTATTTATGGCTTTTGGACCGCCTGGCCATTGCAACCGCCTTTGCTGCAATGTTCATCCGTTTGGGCAACCTCATGAACTCGGAAATCTATGGCCACGAGACATCTCTTCCTTGGGGATTCATATTCCTGCAGAACGGTGAAACTGTTCCAAAGCACCCTACACAGCTCTATGAGGCGCTCTGTTACCTGGGTACTGGAATACTCCTGTTCTGCCTGTACAAATACGCATTGCCTAAAATCAAGGAGGGATTGCTGTTGGGAATCTTCTTCATTGGCATTTTCTTCTCCAGATTCCTTATAGAATTTGTAAAGGAGAACCAGGTTGGCTTTGAAGAGGGGATGACCTTGAACATGGGACAGCTGCTCAGCATACCGTTTGTACTTCTGGGAATCTTCCTTATAGTGCGCAGCTTCAGACCAGGGACGCCTCCGGCGCTCTCTGTACCGCAGAAGGTGAATGGAAAGAGATAGAAAAAGGGGCCTGTAAAGGTCCCTTTTATATTTGGTACGCTACTCAGCTCCCTCATAAAGATCCAGGAATTCATATTCCCCTCCCCAATCCTGGAGGAATTTCATGAAATCCTCGTTTTTTACCACAAGGCTGGCGGTATTGTCGTTGGGGTGGAAGCTCAACAATGGAGCTTGCTGCAGATTTTTGTCAATGAAGAGTTTCACCTCCTTGTTCACATCATTGATAAGGCCGAACGGAGAAACCGAACCGGGCCTCAGGCCAAGATATTTCTCCATCCTCTGCTCAGAGGCAAAACTCAGCTTACCCTGTTTGAGCATCTTCTCTATCTGGTGTATTGCCATCTGCTGGTGGCACTCAAATACCACAAGGTAATGCTTGTTCCCTTTGTGGTTCCTGAAAAACAG
>JAZNUM010000046.1:0-30344 GCA_045592325.1 Candidatus Egerieisoma sp. | reverse complement strand
TGAAACTTGAGAAGAAGGCTGCCAAGGCTGCAAAAAGGGCGCAGAAAGCCAATTTCAAGTATTATGAATTTACCGGTGAGACTCCTCAGACAACTGTAGAGACTCTTGAGAAGGCTGTCCAGCCCCCAAAAGGAGATCCCGCACCTGCTTCTGTCTCTTATAAGGTAAAGAAGGGGGATACCCTTTATTCCATTGCCCGTAAGCACGGTGTCTCTGTTGATGATATCAGCAGATTGAATCCGGGTATCAAGGCCAATGAACTGAAGATAGGTACTGAACTGAGAATCAAATGAAGAAGATAATTTTCTATATTGTTATAGGTGCAATCTTTGGTGCCGCAACATTCATTATTCCCCGCTACCTTAATGAATCAAAAAAATCAGTAGGGGAGAAGAGTGTCCTCTTTATCCCTTTGGATGCATCTTATAGCCAGGTGCTGGATTCTGTATCAACTGCAGTCATGCATATGGAATCATTCAATAAGGTAGCCTCCAGAGCCAATCTGGAGAGTACATTCAAACCGGGAAGATATGTTTTTACTCCCGACAATTCCAACAAGGATATTGTAAGGATGCTCCAGCACGGGTGGCAGTCCCCTATGATGCTTACGTTGAGTGGAAATATAAGGGGGATGGAGAAATTGTCGGGAATATTGGGAAAAAAACTTGCATGTGATTCTGCAGAGTTTGCACAATATTTTGCATCTGAAGAAGTATGGAAGGATAATGGTTTTGAAAAGGAGACTTTTATGGCAATGTTCCTTCCAAATACTTATGAAGTGTATTGGACAATCACTCCAGGGAAGTTTGTTGAGAGGATGAAGAAGGAGTATGGCAAGTTCTGGAATCAGGGCCGTCTTGAAAAGGCAAAAGCAATTGGTCTTTCGCCAGTGGAGGTTTCCATTCTGGCATCTATTGTTTGTGAGGAGACCAATTATGCCCCTGAAATGCCCCGTGTGGCTGGAGTCTATATGAACAGGCTCAACAAAGGGATGAAACTGGATGCTGACCCTACTGTCAAGTACGCTATGGGTGACCCATCAATAAGGAGGATTCTTTTGAGACACCTGAAGGTTGATTCCCCTTATAATACATATTTGTATGCAGGTTTGCCTCCGGGCCCAATTACCATTCCAAGTATAAGGGGTATTGATGCGGTGCTTGATTATGAGCATCATAATTATTTGTATTTTTGTGCCAATGCCAATATGGACGGCACCCATAAGTTTGCCAGGACCTTGAGTGAACATAATAGAAATGCCAGGGCTTATCAGGCAGTTTTGAATAAAATGAAGATCAGATAGATATGAGAATAGCAGTAGGATTGTCGGGAGGAGTGGACTCCAGTGTTGCAGCCCTTTTGCTCAAGAGGGCAGGGCATGATGTTGTTGCTTTGTTCATGCAGAACTGGCATGATACTACAGGAACCCTTCACGGAGATTGTGAGTGGGAAGAGGACAGGTTTGTGGCAGAAATGGTTGCTAAAAAACTGGATATTCCATTCCATTTTGTGGATTTGAGTGACATTTACCGCCAGAAGGTGGTTGATTATATGTTCTCTGAGTATGAGAAAGGTAGGACTCCAAACCCTGATGTGTTGTGCAACAGGGAGATAAAGTTTGATGCTTTCCTCAAATGTGCTCTCGACCTTAATGTAGATTATGTTGCTACAGGCCATTATTGCAAGAAAGATGAGTTTGTAAATGAGAAAGGGGAGAAGATTTACCGCATTCTTGCAGGTGATGACAAGAACAAGGACCAGAGTTATTTCCTTTGCCAACTTTCTCAGGAACAATTGTCAAAGGCTCTCTTCCCGATAGGTGATATTGACAAACCTGAAGTGAGACGTCTTGCCAAGGAGGCCGGACTCCCAAGTGCCGAGAAAAAGGATTCACAGGGTATCTGTTTTGTTGGAAAGGTTGACTTGCCGGTTTTCCTTCAGCAGAAACTCAAGGCTAAGGAGGGAAATGTTGTGGAGATTTTTGCTACGCAGCAGGAGAGGGAACCTTTTACCCAAGTGGCTTTGAAAGCCGGGGATTGTGTAGCGGATCTTGAGGGGAATGTCATTGTACAGGGTAATGTGCTGGGAGAGAAGATTGTTGACTATTCAATGGAGGATCTTGCCTCTATGGCTGAACCTCACCGTTATTCACCTGAGGATGGAAAGGTTATCGGGAAGCATACCGGTGCCCAGTTCTATACAATAGGGCAGAGGCGAGGGTTAAATATTGGAGGGCATAAGGAATCCATTTTTATCATTTCAATTGATATTGAGTCCAATACAATTTATGTGGGTGAGGGACACTCTCATCCTGGCCTTTACAGGAAGGGGTTGAAAATAGACAATTCCGAGATTCATTGGATACGTGAGGATCTGTGCATGGCGGTTGGTGAGCGCAGGAGATATATGGTAAGGATACGCTACAGGCAACCTTTGCAGCAGGCAACTCTCTATAGGGAGGAGGATGGTCTGTATATAATTTTTGACAAACCTCAAAGAGGTATTTCGGCAGGTCAGTTTGCTGCCTGGTACACCGCAGGGGATGAAGAGATGATAGGAAGCGGCGTAATTGGCAGGTAGTTTTGCTGTGCAGAACTAGAATTCCAGTTGAAGGCCGTCATATGCAGGCTGTACATTGGCCGGCAGTATTTCCAACAGTTCCTTATGGGTTCCAAGCTGGTGTGACATATGTGTGAGGCAGTTGCGCGGAGCGGCTGCCTTTTCAATTATATTCAGAGCCTCCTGAAGCGAGAAGTGGGAGATGTGTTTCTCTTTTCTAACAGTATTTATTATGAGGAGGTCCAGCCCCTGAAGTTTATGGAACTCTTCTGGCGGTATGCTGCTCCCGTCTGTGATATATGCCATTTTCCCGAATCTGAATCCCAGTATTGGAAGTTTATAATGGAATACTCTTATTGGGGTTATTTCCAAGGATTTTACTGTTCCGTCGGGAAGAGTTTTGGTAATTGTAAATGGGTTCTCATCTATTGTATGGAGGGTGTAGTCCGGCACTCCCGGGTATTTGTACTCTGCAAATGCGTATGAGTACTCCATTTTAAGTGATTCCTGTACAATGGGTTCCGCGTAGATTGGGAATGCTGCCTTGCGGAAGTAGTTGAATGCTCTTATGTCATCCAATCCTCCAGTATGGTCTTTATGCTGATGGGTGAGAATTACGGCATCAAGGTCCGAGATGTTTTCACGGAGCATCTGTTGGCGGAAATCCGGGCCGCAATCTATAAGAATGCGGAATCCCTCACTCTCTACAAGTGCAGAGGTCCGGAGTCTGTTGTCCCTTGGGTCTTCTGATTTGCAAACGTGGCAATTGCACCCTATCATAGGGATGCCTTGCGATGTTCCTGTTCCTAAAAATGTAATTTTTCCCATACTGCAAAGTTAGATATTTTTCCCTACCTTTGCCCCCTATGAGCAGTGGAAAATTATATCTTATTCCATCCCCGTTGGGGGATAACGATCCTTCAGAGGTGATTCCCTCTTATGTGCTGGATCTTCTCAAGAATATTAACCATTATGTGGTTGAAGAGTTCAGAACTGTGCGCAGGTATCTTTCGAGGGCTGGTTTGCGCGGTTCCATTGAACAGTTGCAGATGTATGAACTTAATGAACATACTCCTGTTTCACAGATAGAGAGTTATGTGAAGATTTTGCTTGATGGTAATGATGTGGGGCTGATTTCTGAAGCAGGTCTCCCTGCAGTAGCCGACCCCGGGGCCCAGTTGGTTGACCTTGCCCATAGGCATGGTATTGAAGTATGCCCTTTGGTTGGCCCTTCTTCATTGATGATGGCCCTTATGGGGAGCGGCCTTAACGGACAGTGCTTTGCCTTTACCGGTTATCTTCCTGTCAAGCCTGAGGAACGCAAGGCAAAGATAAAATTGATTGAGAAAGTTTCTGTACAGTTGAAGCAGAGCCAGATAATTATTGAAACCCCTTACCGCAACGGACAATTGTTCTCGGATATGCTTTCAGTATGTTCTCCACGCACCCGCATTTGTGTTGCTGCAGATATAACTCTTCCAACTCAAACCATTGTAACTAAAGATGTTGCAGAGTGGAGAAAGACTGATTTTCAAATAGGGAAACGGCCTTGTGTTTTTGTTTTGTTAGGGTAAAGTCGGTGACCGACTTTTAAAAATAAATTTCATTAATTGAATTATTTTTTGTATGAAAGATAGAGTTGAATTGGTAGGAATGCAGTTTTATGCTTACCACGGTTGTTTTGAAGAGGAGCAGCGGATTGGTAACAAGTTTATTGTAAGTTTCTGGGCAGAGGCGGATCTGTCACTTCCTGCCAGAACGGACAATATAGAGGATGCCCTTAATTACCAGGAGGTTTATAATGTAATCAAGGGACAGATGGCAATTAAGTCCCATCTGTTGGAGAATGTTGCCAGGAGAATCCTTGATGCGGTAAAGGAGAGGTTCCCATACATAGAGAATGCCCAGGTGCAGATAGATAAACTCAATCCTCCTTTGGGAGGTCAGGTATATGCCTCCAGAGTTACAATGAATTTATAGTTAGGCAGCAGATGGAAGGTACAATGAACAAGACAGTGGCTTTTGTAACCCTTGGTTGCAAACTCAATTTCTCCGAGACTTCTACCATTGCACAGCAATTCCTGGATGCGGGGTATCTGAGGGTTCCACAGAGCAAACCTGCAGATATTTATGTAATCAATACCTGTAGCGTTACAGAACATGCAGACAAGAAATGCAGGCAGGCTATAAGGAAACTCCATAAGCAGAACCCGCAGGCAATCATTGCTGTTACAGGATGTTATGCACAGTTGAAACCTCAAGAGATTATGGAGATTGAAGGGGTGGATATTGTTGTGGGTGCAGACCGTAAAGGTGATGTTTTCCAGTTGGTTAGCCAGTTGCCTGCAAAACAGGGGAGTGCCCGTTCCTACTCATGTGCAATAAATGAGGTGGAGACTATTTTTCCTGCGTATTCGCATGGAGAGCGTACCCGCTCTTTCCTTAAGGTTCAAGATGGCTGCAATTATCATTGCTCTTATTGTACAATTCCATTGGCCCGCGGTAAAAGCAGGAATCTCCCTATTTCTGTACTTGTTGGGGAGGCTGAGGCCATTGCCGCCAGCGGAATTAAGGAGATTGTCCTTACTGGTGTAAATACTGGTGATTTCGGCCGTACTACAGGAGAAGATTTTCTGGATCTGCTCAAG
The DNA here is from genome assembly GCA_045592325.1 of Candidatus Egerieisoma sp. Taxonomy (GTDB): domain Bacteria; phylum Bacteroidota; class Bacteroidia; order Bacteroidales; family UBA932; genus Egerieousia. The sequence goes on along the minus strand of JAZNUM010000046.1, from coordinate 25,137 downwards.
GCCCTTAATTCGGTAGAAGGAATTGAACGTTACAGAATCTCATCTATAGAGCCAAATTTGCTGAGAGAAGATATCATTGAGTGGATTGCAAGCGGCACAAAATTCCAGAACCATTTCCATATTCCGCTCCAGTGCGGTTCGGATGCGGTTCTTAAAGTTATGCGCCGACGCTATACAACTGCAATGTTTGCAGAAAAAATTGCCATGGTACGCCGCATAATGGGGGATGTTTTCTTTGGAATTGATGTTATTGTGGGATTCCCCGGAGAAACGGAAGAGGAGTTTAACAACTGCTACAATTTCCTTAAAGATACCATAAAACCTGCATTCATACATGTATTCCCTTATTCCCGACGGGCAAACACCCCTGCAGCCCAAATGCCGAACCAGGTACATGAGGCAACCAAGACTGCACGAGTGGAGGCGTTGACTGCTCTTTCCAACCAGTTGCATGAGGATTATATTTCCCGCCATAAAGGAACTCTTCAGCAGGTACTGTTTGAATCTACCCAAAAAGGTGGTATGATGTACGGTTATACAGGCAACTACATAAGAGTTGAGCGCCCATATGACAAAAACAGGATTGGACAAATATGTGAGGAGATAATCTGATTGCCTGAATTATTCCATAATCAGAGTCATTTCAAATGAGGTTATTTTTTTAATTTCGTCGCTTGTAGTAATCTGCTCGTTTTGTCCATAAATAGGCCAGCCGGAATCTGTATTGATATACAGATAAGTGTAGAATTCCATATTTATATCTGGAACATCAATTTCTTTTGTCTCCCTTTCCTGTGGAGGCAACATGTTCTTCATCATTACTGCCAAACCCTGCTTCAATTGTTCCGGATTGTACACTAGTTTATTGGTTAACAATGCGCATGATGTTTCAGTATCATATTTATAAATGAAGAATTCGTTTACAGATTCGAGGGTTGATGTAGGATCAAGAGGATTCTGTATAATATTGCTGCTGGTATATTTCTTGCCAATCTTCATTTCTGCACCATGAAAGTACAATAAAGATGTAATGGGTTCTATTGACTTGTAAATGTAGTTGTCATTCTTAAACAAATCCATTATTGTATTTATGGCAGAATATATATACTCCCTCATCTGATTTTCTTTCTCCTTGTCAAGACCTGTATCCTTAACCTGCTTTTCTATAATGCTGTCTATCTCACTTTTGAGCACCTGTACACCCTCAAGTATGGCATTTTTGTATTCTTCCATATTTGCAATACCTTCAAAGGTGCCGTATATGTCTGTCTTAATGACAATAGGAATATTGTCTGTTACTTTTGAGATTTTGGCAATTATGTCATTTACCCCTTCAATCTTGCTGTCATACAGATCTTCAAGAGTGGTACATTTCAAAAGGTATCCCTGGGCTGTACTGTCAATTACCTCTATGTTTATTATATCCTTTTCACGGCTGTTCCAGGTTGTGTCTGTGCCGGTAACGGAATATTTTGAACTTTCAAATGAATAGTTATACTTTTCTCCCTTTTGCCAATATGCCACTACCTGTACAGTAGAATCCTTAAGATTGATTTGGGAAAATGCAGGCAGATATGCCAGTATCGTTGCAATTATAAGTAAGAATCTTTTCATAAGCGGTAATTTTTGTGAAGATAATTATAATCTCCATGAAATGCAAATACCCCGCATAATCAGTTTGCCCATCTATTGGGGAACATTTGTGGGCAGATTTGTTCCCCGGGAGCATTTTTTGTGGCGTTGGGGAACATTAGTGGGCAGTTTTGTTCCCCGGGAGCATTTTTTGTGGCGTAGGGGAACGCTGGTGGGCAGTTTTGTTCCCCGGGTGCATTTTTTGTGGCGTTGGGGAACGCTGGTGTGCAGATTTGTTCCCCGGGAGCATTTTTTGTGGCGTTGGGGAACATTTGTGGGCAGATTTGTTCCCCGAGAGCACTTTTTGTGACGTTGCGGAACGCTGGTGGGCAGATTTGTTCCCCGGGTGGCAGTAGGGTTACTCTAAGGGGGTGCAGCCGGCAATCTTCATGGCGCAGTTAACTCCGTCCAGTGCAGATGAAACAATTCCGCCGGCGTATCCTGCCCCTTCTCCACAAGGGTAGATGCCTGGAAGATCCAGATGCTGTAGGGTTTCCTTGTCTCTTGGTATCCTTACTGGGGATGAGGTCCTGGATTCAACTGCCAGCAAAAGTGCCTTATTTGTATAGTATCCCCTCATTTTCTTGTTGAACTCAGGGAATGCTTTCTGGAGGCGGGTTGCTACAAAAGGAGGCAGCAGTTCATGTAGCGGGGCAGGGTAGGCTCCCGGTTTGTAGGATGTTTCCGGAAGGTCTTTTGATACAATGCCTCTTGTAAAATCTTCCATTCTCTGGGCCGGGGCCTTTATGCTGTTGCTGTATTCAAAGAGTTTCTTCTCTACTGATTGCTGGAATCTGAGTACCTGTAGTGGACCGAACTCTGCAAATTCAGGTACATCTTCCGGGTTTACCTGTACTACAACTCCTGCATTTGCCCATTTTGAGTTGCGGGCAGAGTTGCTCATTCCGTTGAGCACCATCTCCCCCCGGTCTGTTGCAGCCGGAACAAGGATGCCACCAGGGCACATGCAGAATGAAAATACTCCACGCCCATCAATCTGTGTTACAAGGGAGTATTCTGCAGTAGGGAGATATGGCTGGTATTTCCCGTGGTACTGTATGTTGTTTATCAAAGATTGCGGATGCTCCACACGCACTCCCAGAGCAAATCCTTTTGGCTCAATTGTCCACCCTTTTGCATGGAATAGTTCATAGATATCTCTGGCCGAGTGTCCGGTAGCAAGTATGATGTTCTTTGCAGAATATGCTTTTCTTCCCGACAAATGCCCATTTTGTCCACAAACGGGTGCCTCTTTGTGGACAGAATTGCCTCCTTGGACACATGTGCCTTCGGGGAGGGAAGTGCTGTCGGGAGTGTTGGAATCCTCCACTATTGCCTCCCAGCCGGAGGGGGTTGGAGTAAAATCCACTACATGAGAGTTGAAATGAACTTCGCCGCCATGAGTTATGATGCAGTTGCGCATATTTTCAATTACCCGGGGAAGTTTGTCACTTCCAATGTGGGCATGGGATTCAATGAGTATGGCCGGATCTGCCCCAAAATGGACAAACATATGGAGAATTTCCCTTATGTCTCCTTTTTTTGTTGAGCGGGTGTAGAGTTTGCCGTCGGAGAATGTGCCGGCTCCACCTTCACCAAAGCAATAGTTTGAATTAGGGTTTACTATCTGCTCTTTTGAGAGTTTGGCCATATCAAATTTTCGCTGGTGAACATCTTTTCCCCTCTCTAGAATTATTGGTTTGAGGCCAAGTTGTATAAGTTTGAGTGCTGCAAAGAGTCCTGCAGGGCCGCATCCGACTACAATTACCGGCTCTGCATTGTGTACATCCTTGAATTCCTGAAGTTTGTACGGCTCAATTGGCTCCATTCCCCTGAGGGCTACATTTACCCTGTACCTGAATTTTATATCCCCACCTCTGGCATCAAGTGAGCGTTTTCTTACCTCGTGAGAAATTACAGCACCCGGCTTTGCCCTGAGTGCTTTTTCGCATGCTGCAACTATGTCTTTTTCTGTAGGATTGAACTTTGCTGGAAATACAATTTCTACCTCTTTCATAATTCTGTCATAATTTGTCCGGCCCCGGTTGGGTATTTGGCTGTTTTTACAGATCAATACATAGGCTTGGAGCAGTTGCGAATTTCTATTTCATCTCTGCTGCACGGGAAATGGGTGCAGCGTCTATAGAGCATGTCATTCCAAGGCGGAATTTGCACAATCCGCTTATTGCAATCATTGCTGCATTATCTGTGGTGAACTTGAACTCAGGAATAAATGTTTCCCATCCCCTTTTTACCCCTTCATTGTATATTCTCTCCCTAAGTCCGGAATTAGCGGAAACTCCACCGCCAATGGTAATCTGTCTGATTCCGGTCTCCTTTACAGCCTTAACCAGTTTGTCAAGAAGGATGTCAATCAGGTGTTTCTGGAACGAAGCGCATATGTCTGCCTTGTTCTCTTCAATGAAATTTTCATTTTCCTTCAACTTGTCCCTCAAAAAATAAAGGAGTGATGTCTTTATTCCGCTGAAACTGTAGTCAAGCCCCTGTATATGGGGCTTTGAGAATTTGAATTTTGCAGGATCTCCTTCTTTGGCAAGTTTGTCAATGACAGGCCCCCCGGGATATCCGAGCCCCATCATTTTGGCACATTTGTCAAATGCTTCTCCTACAGCATCGTCTATTGTATGTCCAATTACTTCAAAATTAAGGAAATCTGTTACTTTTACTATTTGTGTATGACCTCCTGATACCAACAGAGAAAGGAACGGGAATTCAGGGGATTTGTTCTCCTTGCCCTTCTGTTTTATGAAGTGTGAAAGGATATGGCCTTGCAGATGGTTTACTTCTACAAGCGGTTTTCCTGTTGAAATTGACAGACCTTTGGCAAATGATGTTCCTACAAGGAGAGAGCCTAGAAGTCCAGGACCTCTTGTAAAAGCGATGGCATCAATCTCTTCCATTGTTACACCTGCCTGTTTCAGAGCCTGATCTACAACTGGCAATATATTCTGCTGGTGTGCCCTTGATGCTAGTTCAGGAATAACACCTCCATAATTTCTGTGAACATCCTGGCTGGCCATTACGTTTGAGAGAAGATACTCATCACGTATTACTGCAGCTGATGTGTCGTCACAAGATGACTCAATGCCTAATATAAGATAACTCATAAAGATTTTTATATAATTGCAAATCTACTCAGTTTTTTTGATTAATTTTGCTAATTGGAGATACTAAAACGATAATTTTATCAAAAAGTACTTAAAAATATTTGTAGCCCTTCTGGTCATTCTTGTTTCCGTGCAAGTTGCCTCCCTTATCATTCTCCAGTTCCCGGGAGTGCAGACTCTTGTTGCACAGAAGGTTGCAGGTTCCGTTTCTGATAAGATAGATGGGAAACTTTCATTAGGTAATGTTTACTTTGTATTTTTCAACAGGCTTATTGTTAAAGATATATCCATTGTTTCCACTTCAGATACCCCTTTGTTGGATTCATTGCGTATCAGTTCATGCTATTCAGATACACTTTTGAGATGTGACAAACTTTCCGTTACCTTTGATGTGCAGAATCTTCTGAAGGGACAATTCAAATTGAATACAATTATCATCAACGGCGGAGAATTCAATCTTCAGACTGAAGAAAACAGGAGGACTAATCTGGACAGAATTTTCAGACTTTCAAAAGATACACCTAAAGACACTTCAAAACGGGGCTCCATTAATCTTCTTGCAAATACTTTGAAGATAAATGACTTCAGATTTACCATGAAGAACCACATGAAGTATGTTTTCAAGGGTGACAGCATTATTAATTTTGCAGATCTTGATGTTACTGACATAAAGATTGACATTTCTGATATACATCTGAAATCGGATACCCTGTATGCCCAAGTAAATACAATTCATGGAGATGACAAAAGTGGAGTGAAACTGGAGACCTTGAGCGGTAAGGCCAGAGTGTGCGGTACTGAGGCTCTTGTGAGTGATTTTTATCTTGAAGACAGTTATTCAGTTATCAATTCCAGATATTTTTATCTAAAATATTCTTCGCCAAAGGATTTTGCAGATTTTATAACTAAAGTTGCAATGGGTATAAGCCTCAATAATTCCTTCCTGAGTTTCAGGACAATTGGAAAATTTGCAAATTCTTTGTACAACAGCCGTCTTGCATTTTTTATTAATGGTGAAATATCAGGTCCTGTGAGGAACTTGGATGCCAGGAATTTGACGGCAACATCCCAATCAGGCCTTACTTATCTTAATCTTGATGCAAGGATTAACGGCCTTCCCGACATTTCCCGTACTATGGCGGTTGCTGAGGTGCACAACAGTTCCACAATGTTCAATGATTTGTCGGGAATAATATCATCTATAAACAATACTTCCGCAAGTCCCTTCCTTAAATCACTTGCTCCTCTGACAAGATTTGAGTTTAGAGGAAATCTTATGGGACTTTTGGATGATTTTGTTGCCGATGGTGAGATTGTTTCACCGCTTGGAACTCTTTCTCTGGATCTCCTTTTCAGAAATGAAAGGAGTGCCGGTTCCCGTTTTGACGGTACCGTTATTTTGGACAATGTTGATGCAGGTGCCATTCTGGTAAACGATAAATTTGGAAAAGCTTCTGCTTATGCAGATCTTGATGTCCTGTTCAAAAAGAATGGAGGCGGAGTGGAACTTGCAATTGACAGCCTCCAGGTTTCCAGATTTGGATTCAACGGATATGATTACAATAATATAACTGTTAAAGGTCTTTATTCCCAGAATGTTTTCAATGGAAGTGTTTCTGCTGATGATCCTGAACTGAATTTCAAATATGAAGGATTATGTTCTTTTACACCGGTTTTCACTGAAGAGAGCAGTTACAATTTTATTGCAGATGTAAAGAGGATTAATCTTGCAGCCTTGAACTTGGATAAATCCAATCCTGTTTCTTTGCTCAGTTTTGTTGCCAAAGCAAATTTTGCCAATATGGACAATGGATTTGCAAATGGTAAAATTGATATTGAAAATATTGCATATACTGGAATAAATGGACTCTATAATATTGGTAATATTGTACTTGAATCTTTGAACTCAAGTAATGTGTACAGAACTTCCTTCAAGTCAAAATTTGCGGATTTTGAATATTCCGGCCCTTCTCCAATTGACAAGTTTATTGGTAAAGTGGCTGATATGACCGTTTTCCATAATTTGGACAATTATTTTGACAAGGATACTATATTTGATTCTGTAAAAGGCCAATATGAATTCAATCTGCATACCTACAATACAATGCCTCTTTTTGAGATCCTCAACAAGGATTATTATATAAGTGACGGATCAGCAATAAGACTTTCAATAGATGGAAAAGAGACTCTCAATGGGGAAATTTTGTCGGGAAGACTTGCTAAAGGGGTGAATTATCTCAAGAATCTTACACTGAATATGGATGCAGACTACAAGAATGGTGTGTCTGCTAATCTTTTTTCTGAGAATGTAAAGTTTGCAGGTATGATCATGGACAGTGTTTCTATAGACATTTCTGCTGATTCTAATCTGCTCAGAACAGCTTTCAGGTTTATGAATGACACCACTACAGGCAACAGTGCAAAAGTATTGGCTGATGTGAATATATTGAAAGACAGTAAGATAAATGCATCAATACTTTCCGGTTCCCAGATCAGTATAGAGGGGGAGAAGTGGAGATTTGATCCTTCTGACATTCTCATTTCTGACAGTACTCTTATTGTTGACGGATTCAATCTGCACAATGGTTCGCAAAGTTTCTCAATGGATGGCTCAATTTCCAGATTTTCCGCAGATTCAATTGATTTTCAACTGAATAATTTCAATATTGGAATCCTTAATATGTTCTTCAACAAGGCGTTCAATTTCCAGGGATATTTTTCCGGCAGCGGAATAGTATCCGATTTGTATAGGGCGCCTAAGGTGTTTTTTGATATTTCCGGAAATGATGTTTCAATTTATGGCAATGAGGTTGGTACACTAAAGATGATGAGCAAATGGAATGATATGGCCAAAGAACTGAATCTTTATCTCAGATCAAGTATAAACAGCAAACGTACATTCCTTGCAACCGGTTATTTCAAACCCGAAACTTCGTATCTTAATCTTAATGCATCTCTCGAAGATTTGTCTGTGAGCTATTTTGAACCATTCCTCGAAGATTTGATTTCAAAATCCAGCGGAAGCATGTCCGGTGAACTCAGTCTTCAGGGTACTTTGGATAAACTGGCCCTAACCGGAAAAGATTGCCATTTTAACAAATTGGGTTTTGTTCTTGATTTTACACAGGTTCCATACACTATAGACGGCCCTTTTGAATTAAATGAAAGAGGTATATTTTTCAAGAATCTGCAGTTTTATGACAAATTCGGTTCACGTGGCCTTATAAACGGTAAATTGGGATATGATTATTTCAGGGACCTTACTCTGGATACAAGAATAGATTTTTCAAATCTGCAATGCCTGAACACTGATGAGGATGACAATGAGTTTTTCTACGGGAGTGCTTTTGCAACCGGTTCGCTGCTTCTTAAGGGACCATTGAACAATATTGACCTTCAAATTGATGCTGTTTCCAATAAAAGGACTTCAATTCATGTTCCTTTATCCAACTCTGCTACTGCCCATCAGACAAATCTTCTTACTTTTGTTGAAAAGGAGTCTGACAAGTGGATAGATCCTTATGATACACTTTCCATTAACAGAAAAGATATAGCAAGGAGAAGTTCTAACTTGAAAGTTGACATTGAGGCACAGGTGACACCAGATGCCGAGATCATGATTGAAATAGACAAATCTGTGGGTGATGTCATAAGGGCGAAAGGTAATGGAGTTATTGATCTTGACATTGATCCTTCAAAAGAATTGTTTGACATTTATGGTGATTATCATGTCACTGACGGAAGTTATAAGTTTGTTCTTGCCGGAATTGCTTCACGCGATTTTATTCTCCAACCTGGAGGGACAATAGTTTTTAATGGCGACATCTCCAATACAAATCTGGATCTTGAAGCATTATATAATACCAAAACTAGCATTAACCCTCTGATAGCGGATACCAGCAGTGTTTCAACAAGAAGGAATGTCAATTGTATTATTGGCATGAAGGGAAAGATGATGAATCCACAATTGACTTTCAAGATTGATATTCCTGATCTCGATCCTACTACAAAGATAAGGGTTGAGAGTGCTTTGAATACTCAAGGTAAAATACAGAAACAGTTTATGGCAATTTTGGTTTCCGGCGGTTTTATTCCCGACGACCAGAGTGGTATTGCCAACAACTCATCCATCCTTTATTCCAACGCATCCGAGTTGCTAAGCAACCAGATAAGCAACATTTTCCATCAACTGGGAATTCCTTTGGATCTGGGTCTCAATTATCAGCCAGGAGACCGTGGTACTGATATTTTTGATGTTGCCGTTTCAACACAACTGTTCAATAACAGGGTGATAATTAATGGAAATATCGGCAATGACCCTTATGCGCAGAATAACAGGGATGTTATTGGTAATATTGATGTGGAAATTAAACTTGATAATCCTGGAAATGTAAGGCTTGATCTTTTCTCCCATGCAGAAGACCAGTATTCTTCCTATAATGACAACAACAACAGCCAACGCAGTGGTATAGGTATTGTCTATCAGAAGGAATTCAATTCGTTTAAAAGTCTGCTGAAGGGCAAATCCAAGGCCCAGAAGGCATACGAGAAACAGGAACGCATTAAGAGACGCAATCAGAAACGTTTGCAGAAAGAGATGAAAAAGCCTGGGAATGACTGATTCCCAGGCTTTTTTCTTTATTTTATGATATTATTTGAATTTCACGGAAGGAACTTCAATAACAGTTTTTACTGGAGCCATGCAGATATTTACATCACAGCACTGGTATTCTACATTTACTTTAATACCCTCTTTGTCATCTCCAATAATTGGGAAAACAAATTTCGCTTCACCTTTATAGATTGTAGTACCGTCATTTGCATAGAAATCTGATGCCGGCATCTCCATTTCACTTTCAATTTTATATCCGGCAGGAAGTTCCAAATCAATTTTGCAAGGTACAAAAGGGTGTTCACTGCCTGCTGTGGCATATACATGGTAACCCTCCTCAATCTTCATTTTTACAATCAGATACTGTCTTCCTCCATCTATTGTAATATGTTTTGCAGCCACTTTTACAGGCTCAGCATGAGAAGTTTCACCAATCTCCATATCCCTGAATGCAAGATACAGTTTCTTCTCCTTGTAGTTGTTGCCTGGAACCTCAGGATTCTTGTCGTTTACAAGGAATACAAATCCGCCGGCTTCGGTAAAGAAGAGTTTGTCTTTGTATGTTTCATACCAGTTTCTCCAATCTTGAGGTTTTTCAAATGTGCAGAGGGTATAACGGTCAAGTATTCTCTGTGCTTTTGCAACATCTTCAGCAGATTTCCCCTTTTCAAGGAGTGAAATGGCCTTGTCCAGCAGTTTTTTGTCTGAGTTTGCACATTTGAGGCTCTTTACATCTTCATCTATGATAAGATTATAGAACATTTCCGCTCCATAGAAGTAAGGGTAGTTCTCCTCAACGAATTTATGGTATGCCTTGAAGTTGTCACCAAAGTCCATTTCTTTCATTCTTACCTGTTTTTTTATGTATTCTGCTTTTGTTGGAGGGGTGTAACTGTCGGGAAGATTCATTTTAAGATAAGCCTCCTCCATACGGTTCAGTGCTTCACCTTTTTCCTTTTTTGCCAGAGCATCCCTTTTTATTTGAGCATTCCTTTCAAAGGATTTTTTGCCGTCTTCCACAACTGCCTTATACCCCTCTTCAGATACAAGGGCCATTTTCTCATGTGCATACTTTTTAGTTGCAGCCCTGTCATAATATCTCCTTGCAATTATACGCTCACCTTTAAGGGTAGAAGTATAAACCACTGCATTGGCAAACACATCTTTTGCCTCATCTGTCATATATGCTGGAGATGCTGAGAATCCCCATAAGAAGAAGTTTGCATGGCGTCCAATTGCAATGGCATCTGCACTTTTCTGGCTTACTCCTCCCGATATTATTTCTGTTTCCGGAGAATCGAGGAATCCTGCAGGACGGGAAACCAATCCCACCTTGAACCCTTTGTCTGTCATATATCCTTTTGTCTGGACCTTCCACATATCTACCATTTCCGGAAGTCCTCCGGTCCTGTAAAGTGCCTCATACTGTTTTGCCCCTTCAGGAACCGGCTGGCTGGTGAGGGTAATCTCTGTTTTGAAAGGCCCTTTGAATATCTGGTGCTCAAGGTCCATTCCGTAAGCATTTGCATCAAGGCACAGGCAGTACCAGTCTATTTTGCACCCTATTGCCCTTGTGTTTCGTTCTGCCGATTCTCCAATCAGTATTGTAGGGTAACTGTAATCCTCTGTAAGAGGAGACCTCCTGTTGAAGTATTTCTCTTCTCCCGACGGATGTTTCCTCCATATTGCCGGCTGTACCTGCGGAAGTGTTCCATCCAGAATTGTTACATCATACTCTGCTGAGAGTGCAGGTTTGTATTCATTTGACTTAAGGTATGATACTTCATTAAAATATTCTTTAAGATAATTGATGAAGGCATTATGCCTCTCCTGGATCAGTTCCGGGGTGGATTCTTCCCAGTCTGAATTGTTGCCACCTACATATAGTACTTTAAGATTCTGTTTCTCCTGTGCCTTTATTGTGAAGAGACACATCAGGAGCATTAGTGATAATAGAATTAGTCTTTTCATAATATTGTACAATTTTCTTTTATAATACACATGAGTTATCCTTTACCCTAATATCGTTGAAAAAAAAGAGACTGTTTAACGCAGCCTCCCTTAAATTAATAATCAGATGATTAGTGACATCCGCCGCAGCCGCAAGAAGAGCAGTCAGAACCGCAGCCGTCGCCGCAAGAGTGCTGAATCTTCTCATTGAAAAGGCCATTGGTAAGTTCAGTCTCGGTTGCCTCCCTTATTGCCTCAACTTTACCTGTAAAATGAAGTGCAGCACCAGCGAGAGGGTGGTTGAAGTTCATTACAACTGTCTCATCCTTAACCTCGTCAATTGCACCGTTGAGTCTGTTGCCCTCGGAATCCATCATAGGAAGTACATTGCCTACCGAAAGAAGGCCGTCCTCAATTTTCCCTTCAACCTCAAACAGTTTTTTAGGTAGTTCTACAATAGCATCAGGATTTACTTTACCGTATCCCTCTTCTTCTGTAAGGGTAAACTCAAATGCGTCACCAACTTTCTTTCCTGCAATATACTCCTCAAATTTTGGAAGGAGGTAGCCGGTGCCAAAGATGAACATCATCGGTTTTTCTGCTGCTACAGTCTCAATAACATCGCCATCTACTTCCAAAGTATATGATAACGAAACTACTTTGTTTAATTTGATTTCCATTCTATAGATTTGTTTTAAAAATTTATTGTTTACAAATTTGACTAATTTTTCCTTTATCCACAATTTTATTTTGCGCTTGTCTTGTCAGTTACAGGTTTTCCCCATCTTGTGACCTTATATCCTATTGCTGTCATAGCCAGACTTACTATTGGAGAGAGGATATTGAAGAAGCAATAGGGCAGATATGTAAGTGTAGGTATCCCCAATACACTGCTTTGCATTGCCGCACACGAGTTCCATGGTATGAGGACTGATGTTACTGTTGCAGAATCCTGCAGTGAGCGGCTGAGAAGTTCAGGTGCGTATCCCTCTTTTTTGTATATGTCTGCAAACATCTTGCCGGGGATGATAATTGACATATATTGGTCTGACAGTGTCAGATTGCTTACTATACAGGTACCTAATGTGCTTCCAACAAGGCTTGTGCGGGATTTTATAACTTTGGTCATAGCTTCTGTTATTGCACCAATATATCCTCCGGCCTCCATTACTCCGCCAAATGCACATACGCACATGATGAGCCATACTGTATTCAGCATACCTGCCATTCCGCTGGTGCTTGCCAGTTCTGTAAGCATAGGACTTTCTGTTATTACCTCTACAGGCATAGAGAGTATTTTCAGAGGAGCCATTATGTACAATTGGGCAGCAGTAGCACCTTCAGGAATTATTTGTGCAATAATCTGGGGCTGCGCAAATACAGCAACAAATGAACTGATTATTGCTGAAATGAAAAGTGTAAGGAATGCAGGAACTTTCTTGTACATCATAAAGATGGTTGATGCCGGAATCAGCAAAAGCCATAGAGAGATGTTGAATGTGGAGGCAATCTGGGCACTTTCTGCGGCAACATCAAGATTGGCATTTGATGGAATCAGAAATCCCGCAACAGTAAATATCACTGCTGATATAGCCAATAATGGTATGTTGGTGGTCAAGAGGTATTTTACATGTTTGTACAAATCCACACCCGATATACTTGAAGACAAGTATGTAGTATCTGAAAGTGGTGAAATCTTGTCTCCAAAATATGCTCCGGAAATTATCGCCCCTGCAAGCCATCCACGGTCAAATCCCATTATCTCACCGGCACTGAGCATGGCTATTCCAATTGTGCCTATTGTGGTCCAGGAACTTCCCAGTATCAATGATATGAGAGCTGTAAAAATGAATATTACCAAGAGGAAAATAGAAGGATTTATAAGTTGGAGTCCATAATATATGAGTGTAGGTACAACTCCTGACAGCATCCATGAAGATGTTATTGCTCCAATTGCCAGAAGTATGAAGAATACTCCTCCAGATTTGCTGAAGTTGTCGGCCATTCCTTCTTCGAGTTTTTCCCATGATATTTTTTGCCTGAACATTGCAATAAGTGCACCTACAACGGTTGCAGCCAGAAGTGCAATTTGTGATGGACCGGCAGTAAGATCATCACCAAACAGGATTGATCCCACAACAATCAGTATAACCAATACGCTTACCGGTATCAGGGCAAGCCAACATGTCATTTTTTTCATAATCAAATTCCAGTAAAATCTACATTTTCAAATGCAAGTGATGGAATGAGCCATCTTGAACATGTTCTGGCATCATTTCCAACCATTGCCAGGTTGTTCCACAAAGATACAATATTGCCGCTAATATTCATCTCCCTTACAGGAAATAATACATCTCCGTCTTCAAAATAGAAGCCTTCAATGCCGTAGGAGAAGTCTCCAGTGAGGCCGTTGCAGTTTCCTCCATTGAATCCTGTTACGAGAATCCCTTTCCCCATCAGTTTCATCATGTCAATATGGGTAAGGTTTCTCAAGTTGTCGGGAAACTCATCCAACGAAAAATGTGGTACTGATGCACTTTCTACGGTAGGGGATATCCCCATTTTGTTGGCAGAATATGTATTTATAAAATATGTGCATATTTTTCCATTCCGGATGATATCCATTGGCTTTGTTGCTATTCCGTCCCCATCAAAGTAACGGCTTCCGCTCATTCCTTTCCAGTGGGGATTGTCCAGGAGTGTGAATTTCTCAGAAAATACCTTTTTCCCCTGTTTCTCCATGAGAAATGAATTTCTTTGCTGTATGTTGCTTCCGTTAAGTGCCTGGAAAATAGGAGATATAAGCCTGCTTGAACAAGTGTTGTCTACAATCATGTTCATTTTGCCACCTTTCATTTCCTTGGGATTCAGTTTCTCAAGCGCCCTTTGCAAAGCAATTTCACCGCATCCTTTCCAATTGAATTCATTGTAGTGAAGTGCCGATTCGTACCACCACCCCTCACTTCTGGCATAACCTCTCCCTTTTACGGAACACTCTGCACTTACAGTAAAGTTACTCTGCAGGGAATCTCCTTCAAACCCCTGGGAATCCACCATATACTGGTATTCAAGCATATCCCCGTATTCTGTATTGACAGAGACTATTTTCCTGTTTTTTCCATGTATCTCCTCCATCACCTCAAATGCAATATCCTTTTTTTGAACAGGGTCCATCTCCAGTATGAAATTGTCATATTGGTTAAGGTTGTCCTCTTTCCCAAACCAGCACAACTCTTTTGGCGGAAGTGTGCGTGCCGGATCCGGAGCAAGGTATCCGTTGGTGTGTATCGCCTCCTTTATGAACATCTCCAGTTCCCTGCTGTTGAGCCTGTTGGTTGAGTATGCACCGTATCTCCCATCAGAAATTATCTGGATGTACAGATTGCTGTCATTTGCATTCTGCAGGTTCTCCAATTTACCGTCGAGGGCCGAAAACGAATTCTGAATTCCAAAATTCATTGTTACTCTACAGGCCTGTGCCCCATGCTTCATCACTATCTCCAATGCCTCTCTGGCTGCATCCTTATATTGATTCTTATCTATTTCCATAATTATGCTTATTTAAAGTCGGTCCCCGACTTAACTCGGTGACCGACTTCCTAAAATAGTATCAGTTATTGCCTCCAACTGTGAGTTTTTTAACCAGTACGCTGGCCATGCCGCAGGATACCGGAACGTACTGGCCTTTGCCGCAGGTCCAGGTGGCATTTTCCATGCGGGAGTTGTTTGCAACGCCTATAATGTCCTTAAGTGCTTTGGGACCATTGCCTATTATGTTCACATCTTTTATAGGTTGTGTAAGGCGTCCTTTTTCTATCAGGTAACCGCTTTTCACGTAGAATGTGAAGTCTCCTGCTCCAATCTGTACCTGACCGTTGCTGAAGTTGTCTACATATATACCTTTCTTTACTTGAGATATGAGTTCTTCCTCTGTCATATTTCCGTTTTCCATATAGGTTGCCCTCATGCGTGGTATCGGCATATATCTGAATGATTCCCTACGGCCGTTGCCGGTAGGGGTTACTCCGTAGAATTTTGCACTTATACGGTCATGCAGGTAGGAATTCAGGATACCGTCCTTTACAAGATATGTCTTTTGTCCTGCAACACCTTCGTCATCATAGTTGCAACTGCCACGGTTGCCGATAATTGTACCATCATCAACTATGTTTATTGAAGTGTCACAAACCTGCTGACCCATCATATCTGAGAATATGGATGTTCCTTTGCGGTTGAAATCTGCCTCAAAGGCATGCCCTACAGCCTCGTGCAGAAGAATTCCGCTCCCTCCGGCACCCATTACCACTGGCATGGAACCACCTTTTGGCTGTGACGCTTCAAACAGGAATGCAGTTTTGGAAACCAGTTCATTGGCTATATCCTCCATCAGTTCATCTGTAAGAAGTTCAAATCCAATTCTGTAACTGCGGGAAACACCGCTTGTCTCTGAACGTCCCTTCCCATCTTCCATTACACAGTTGGCAACCACATTAATCATTGGCCTCTCATCTGTAAACGCTTCACCCAAAGAGTTGTAGAACAGAACAAGTGTGTTTGAATCGGCAATTTTCCCTATTGCCTTCACAGTCCTTCTGTCCTTTGTGAATATTTTCTCATTCAAACTTTGCAGGTATGGAATCTTGTACTCTATTTCTGTCTCATCCCAATTCTTCCCGACAGGATACAGTTTCCCCTTTTCCAGAATCTTTATCCCTTCCGGAATAGCCATAACTGCACTCTTTTCTTCTGCAATCTGTGCCGCAGTAAGGGCCGCCTTGCGCATTAGGGGCATAGTTGTTACCTCAGAGTATGCATATCCGGTTTTCTCACCCTTCACTACCCTTATGCCCACACCGTAATCTATGTGTGTTCCGGCTGCATTTACCTCCCCGTCGCGCAGGGTAAGTTCATTTATTACAGAGTGTTCAAAAAAGAGGTCTGCATATTCGCCTCCTTTTGACAACGCAATTGAAATGAGCTCCTTCAGATTCTCCTGTGTTACTCCAAAGAAGCTCATGTATTTGTTGAAATCAAGCATATTGTTTTATGTGATTATTTCCTCTTGAGCATCAGATTGTCTACAAGTTCACCCTCTTTTGCTGTGTAGGTGTATTTGATCTTCCTGCCACCGTTGTGTTTCATCTCTCCAACCTTAACCCATTCGTTCTCTCCCTCTTTGCTCACTCTTGTGTTGTCTCCGGCGGCCCATTTGTATACTTCATATGTGCCGGCAGGGAGTTCAACACCCTCTGTTTTGCCGTTGAAGAGATATTTCACCTTTGCTCCCTCTTTGGAAGCCTTAAGGTAACTCTCTCCAAAATAGAACTTGCTGTTGTCAGTCATTGTCTGGAAACCTTTTGCCGCGGCAGGTTCACTGATGTTTATCCTGTAAGGGGCACCTGCCTGAAGGTAGTCTCCAAGGGCAATAAGGCTGCAGTCACCAAACTTCTGCAGATTCTCAATACTTACCCATTCACCCTCCTTGTTCTGGCTGTAGTATGTGTATGGAGTCTCAAATGTAACGGCAAGGGTCTTGTCTCCTGCATTGTTCCAGAACCAACCTTCGCAATATCTGCTGCCCATCTTTGAGAAACAGAGGTCTTTTTTTGCAAAGTAAGGGTTGTCCTGCATGGTAAGGTTTGCAAGAACCATAATGTTCCTGTAAAGTTTGTCAGATGATGTCTCTGCAGTATGTACCCAATATGTTGCTTGGTGCATGCTCTGAGAGTGCATGTTAAGGAATACGTCAACATCTCCCTTCGCAAGCAGCGATTGCAGGAATGCCCTCATGTTCTTCACCTCTTTGGTGGTTACCTCTTCAGGGTCGTCCCAGTTTACCTCCATGTTCACTCCGTTGGCATTTGAACGGCTGTTGCCCTCTACAACTCCGTCGGGATTAGTGAAAGGAAGGATGTAATAAATTGCACTCTCCCTAAGTGCGTGTGAATATGGGGTATCTGCCACCAACTGGTCAATCATCCTCTCAAGGTGCCAGGTGCCGGGAGTTTCGCTTGTATGTACGCGGCCATGGATATACACCACTTTCTTTCCCTCTTTGCCGTTCTTGTTGGTAATTGTAAGAAGTGGCATGTTCCTTCCGTGCTCACTCTCTCCAATTGAACTCAAGTCTACCCAATTGTACTGCACCCATTCCTGAATTTTTCCAAGCAATCTGCTGTAGGTATAAGGGATATAGTATGCAATGTATACTGTATCCTGGGTATATTTTTTAATTATTGTCTTCTCGTCAGGTGACTCTTTTTCTGAGAACCTTGTCCAGTTCTCATTGTCATAACTGTAGTAAGGGCGACGTGCATCCGAATTCTTTACATTGAGAATAATCTCCTTGTCCTTTACCCCATCCATGCGGAAATAGTACCATCTTGCACTTGGGGCAAGGGTAGGGCGTGCAGGATTTGCAGGGTCAAACCTACTGTAAAAATTATAGGTATAACTCTCTGTACCGTTCTTGTTCTCCTGTGATACAAGTTCTGCTTTCTCCATTGATCCGCTCTCAAAATCTGCAGAGAACCTGATCTGTGCTGTTGCGCTGGTTGCAATCAACAGCAAAATAATTGCTAACTTTTTCATAATCACGACGTGATTTTGTACAAACAATTGATTTTCAGTATTTATTTTTAATTTATTTTTACACTATTGTTTAAGGCTGGCAGCGTAGGCGAAGAGGGCAAAATCGCCCATGCAAGGGTCGCCGGGGAAGACTTCGCTTAAAAAGCGGGTGATTTCCAGGGCGGTGGTTATGTCTGCGCTGTTGCGTGAAGTAATGCCAAGATTGCGGGAACTTCTGTGGACATGCACATCAAGAGGAATTACAAGTGATGCAGGAGAGGTGTTCTTCCAGAGTCCAAGGTCCACTATGCCGTCATTGCGCACCATCCAGCGGCGCATCATGTGAATCTTTTTGTTGGCAGCCTTGGGGTCGCTTTTCTGTCCGTAAATCTTCACACGTATTTCGTCGGGACTGAGGGTCTCAAGAGATTCAAAAGTGGAGTAGAAATCCTTGAGTCTGCCGCAGATAGCAGCAAATTCACTCCATTTTATTGTACGGTGAAGGCTTGCATCTTCGCATCTGTACAAACCGGACATTACATAATTGTATGGATCCCAGTTCATTTCATCAAATGCCCTCTTGCAGTCGCGCACAATCATATCCCGGCGCCCCCAGGCAAGATGTGCCGCAATTACCGCAGCAATCTCCACATCTTTCAGTGTATATTTTCTTCCCGACAATTCATCATTGCCTCCCAATCCCTCTATGCCACTTCTCCCTAGCATTAATCTTGCAAAATGTTTGGGAAAAATTATTGGGTCACCACTGAAATATTCCTCGTTGTTATATTGATATGCCAATTGGCGTATTGTTTCTATCCTGTATTCCATACTTTGCAAATATACTTAATTTTCCTTCTGTTTGGGGGTAATTTGTATAGTATTGGACTTTGTTATTCCCATTAAAACCATTATTTTTGTTCTATAACCAATTTAAAGATTACTATTATGAAAAAGTTTCTGAAACATTTGACATTGGTGCTTGCAGCATCCTTCGTCCTTTCTTCATGTATCGGTCCATTTACTTTGACAAACAGAGTTAAGGATTGGAATGAAAATATTGGAAGCAAGTTTGTCAATGAGGTTGTATTCCTCGCTTTCCATATTGTTCCTGTATATGAAGTTTGTATTTTTGCTGATGCAATTGTATTCAACTCTGTAGAATTCTGGACAGGAGAAAGACTTGTTGCAAGTGCAGGCGAAAGGAAAATGATCAAGAACAGTTTTGGTAAAGATGTGGAGATAAAGACTTTGAACAACGGCTATCTCTTCTCCGACGGCAATTCTTCTATTAAGGTTATCTATGATGCAGATCAGAAGACATGGAAAGCCGAGATAGACAACAAATCAACCGACCTTATCAAATTTGTAGATGACAACAATGCACAGTTGTTCATGGCAGATGGTGAGGTTCTTGATGTTACCCTTGACGAACAGGGTGTTGAAATGGCCCGTAACCACATTGCAAGTTCAATTTCAATGGGAAAATAATCTTCTATTAACCTAAAAAGAAAAAGCAGCCCGTAAGGCTGCTTTTCTATTTCCTCTACAAGGATTATTTCTTTTTGTAACGGCTGTAGAACTTATCAACTCTACCTGCAGTATCAACAAGTTTCATCTTACCAGTGTAGAATGGGTGAGATGTGTTTGAAATCTCCATTTTCATTACAGGGTAAGTTACACCGTCAATCTCAATTGTCTCTTTAGTGTTTACACATGAACGTGTAATAAATACGTGGTCATTTGACATATCCTTGAAAGCCACTAGTCTATAACTTTCGGGATGAATACCTTGTTTCATTTCTATTATTGTTTTAAAAATTAATTTTCAGCGCGCAAATGTAGCAATTCATTTTGTTATAGCAAAATATTTTGCCGTTAATTTACTCTCTGTTTGCGAATTTTGCCAATAATTTCAGCAATTCAAGGTATAGCCATACTAAAGTTACAGTAAGGCCGAATGCCCCGTACCACTCCATATATTTGGGAGCACCTGCAGCAGATGCCTGGCGGATAAATTCATAATCCATAAGCAGACTGAATGCTGCCACCGCAACTATTATAAGGCTGATACCAATACTTAGAGGACTGCTGTTGTGCAACATGCTCAAATTCACCCCAAACAGTGATACAATCCAACTTCCTATATAGAACACCATTATTGAAATGAGGGCAATGCTCAGGACCTTCATGAATGTGCCGTTTACTTTAATGAGTCCTGTTGCATAAACACTGTACATTACCAGTGCTGTAACTAAAGTAAGTGCAACTGCATGAATTACAATATTTGGTGCGGTAAGTGCAAACTGCTCATTGAAGATGGCAGAGATACCTCCCAATGCAAGCCCTTCACCTGCAGCATAAATAGGGGAGAGGAACTGGGCTGTCTTTGGCTTGAATGATATTATCATTGCCATTACAAAGGCCCCTATAAGTCCGCCCCACATCCAGCCGGCAATAGCCTGCGGATTTGCAGCGGCATAATAAAGTTTCCATGTGTATGCAGCACCTGCCACTACCATAAACAGCAGCAGCAATGTCTTTACTGCAGTACCTCCAACTGTCATAACACCTGTGTTGCCGTAAGCAACATTCTCTTTTCTGAATACGTTCTCGTTCAATACCGGATTTGCCATAATTCCTTTAATTATTAATATTTGTCGGGAAGCATCATTTTATTCTGAACAACTGTTCATCCTCGTACAGCAATGCCTTTTTGGCCTTGCGTATCCATTTCTGCTCCTCTACCTTTATATGCTCTTTAATATCGTGCCAATCTCCATCTCCTGCCACAAAGTCAATCAGTTCCTTATCTCCCAGCAGCAGTTCTATTGCCGTTCTGTCATTCCCTGCCTCATATTTGCCAGGTCTGAACTCAAATTCCGGACAAGTGTCGTGCACGAATCTCATCACGCGCAAATTGTGTGCCAGTGCATGGTACTGCATGTTTGGATTAGGGAGGAACTGGAATCCGAAACAGCACTCATCCTTCCATTTGTGGAAAGTAGGGATGAACCTGAGCCACCTTACCCATACACCCTCATCTGCAATAGGGGATTTTGCATCATTCCATCCCTGCAGACCATGTTCCTTGCAGTATCCCGACAATTCCTCCATATAAGGTGCCCCGAACATCTCAAACGGACGGGTGGTACCCCTTCCCTCGCTCACATTTGTCCCCTCCCACAAGCATTGTCCGCTGTAGAAATGGGCTGTGAACAAGCCAGGAAAGTTTGGAGAAGGTGGGATGCTCCATGGCATGAGGTCTTTGTTTACAGCAGATGCCTTATAAGAGATTATATGCAGGGGAAATTTAGCATTTATCTCATTGTATAGCATATAGGAAATCTCACCTATTGTGAGTCCATGACGGTGCACAATACCCTCAATTCCTATGAAAGAACGGTATCCTGCCCTTAATGCAGTACCCTCCACCTGCCTTCCAGCCGGGTTGATGCGGTCTATTATATATACCGGCAAATCTATCTCGTTTGCCTTAAGCACTTTAAAAAGATTGAATATTGTTGAGAGATAAGTATAGTACCTGCACCCCACATCCTGCAACTCCACAATTAGTGCGTCTATCTCTGTAAGATCCTTGAGGCTTGCAGCCAGAGACTCCTCCTTGTTCCCGTAAAGGGAGATGAACTCCACCCCTTCAAGAAGTTTGCTGTATCCGTCTCCACTGTTGAGTTTTACCTGGTCCTGCAGTTCCCCAAACAGGCCATGCTCGGGCATGAATACCTTTGTAAGTTTGCCCATTTTTGCAACTGTCTCAAAGAGATATTCACCTGTACTCGGGTGCCATGCTGTCTGGTTGCACAATACTCCTAATTTGCCCCTCTTGAGAACAAGATCCGGCTGCTCAAAAAAAGATGTGGTTCTGAATGAAAACATATATTTATATCTGCATTACTGTTAAAGGTCGCGAATTTACTAAGATTTATCTTTATATAAAAGGAGATTGGTCCTGAGACCAATCTCCTTTTATTGTAGAATAATTCTTGTGAAATTTTCTTATAAAGCCAAGAATGCAGCAGCAAATGCCAAGATAGCGTACAACTCAGGGAATACACCAAGGATAAGTGTTTTACCGAATACGTCGTTACCGTTAGCCATCTCATTGATACCGTTTGCTACCAAAGAAGCCTGTTTGATTGCTGAGTAGAAACCAACAATACCAAGTGCTATACCTGCAGCAAGGATTGCCAAAGATGCATTTAGAGAGAGTGTCTCCAATACTTTAACTTTGTTAAGGGTAAGGAAGAATGCTGCAAAACCGTATAGACCCTGGGTTGAAGGCAATGCACAAAGGATCATTGCAGAACCGAAAAGGTCTGGATTTTTCTTGAGTGCGCCAATAGTGGCGTTACCGCCAATTGTTACACCAAATGCACTGCCGATACATGCAGCAGCCAACATAATGCCCATACCAGCATAGGCCAAGAAGAAAGGTAATTGTTCCATAATATTAAAAATTTTAAATTGTTATAATTCAGTTAGTTATTGTTTTCTTTCTTTAATGGGTTATAAGCCCTTCCGCCACCCTCAAATCCTGCATTCTTGTAGAATTCAATGAAAGTGAGTCGAAGCGGATGTACAAATGCTCCAAGGCATGAGAGCAGTAGAACAAATATATGTCCCACTACCAGCATGATTACCATAAGGAGCCAGCCTGCATATGGAATTTCTGCAAGGTTCATTGCAATGGAGTTTACTACAAATCCCAGGATTCCTCCCGATGTTCCCAGACCGAAAAGACGGATATATGAGAGTACGTCTCCAAATACACCTGTAGAATCGTAAAGCGATGTAACACCTTTGAACAACCTTACAAATGGATTCCTTGCGTCTGAACTGAAGAACAGTATCAATACAAGACCTGCCAAGGCAACATAATTGATCCATGCAGGATATGTGAAACCTGCTTCCATTGATGCGTATGCCAGTGTTGCCCAAGCTATTCCTATCATCCAGCCGAAGCCACTGAGTGCAGCATTGTAATTTTTCTTTACAAGGCAATATACAGCCTGAATACCTCTTGCAAAGATGATTTGGAATATACCAAACAGGATTGCAAACCAGAACATCTGCATGTCGTTGAACAGCAGATCTGTAATATTCTGTGGCATAGGTACCAGTTCGTATATCTTTGCTCCGAATACTGTACCGTTAAGGGCGGGCATTATTACAGCACCGAGTCCAAGCCATGCTATAAGTTTACCATAATTGGCAAAGGCCTTTACCTTAAAGTTTACTATAAGTCCGGTGATTATCAGTACAAGTCCGTATCCCATATCTCCCAGACAAAGTCCGAAGAAGAGCATATAGAATGGTGCAAAGAAGACTGTAAGGTCCAGTTCACCATATTTAGGGAGCATGTACAGATCTCCAATAGGCTCATAAAGTTTTGCAAAGAAATTGTTCTTGAGTTTGATAGGAGGGTTGTCTTCCTCTTTTGCCGCCTCCATAAGGTAATAGACGTTGTTGCTCTCAAGGAATTCAACAACCTGCTTGTCTATATCTGTAGGGGCAAATGCCTCAAATATTACAATTGTCTCATCTGCCTTTTTCTGTGAAGCCTCACTTGCAAGGTATAGGTCAAGGTTTTCAAACAGTTTTTCTTTCTGCTGTTTGAGGTCATCTATGCAGTTGGTCAGTGCAAGGATGTTCCCCTCTGTTGCCTGCGCCAGATCTTCACATTCCTTTATCTCCTTTTCAAGTATGTCAGCCGAAACGGCAGGGAATGCAGCCTCCTGCAGTTTTATCTTTGGCTTCTCATTTCCCTCCATCAGTACTGTAAAGTATGTTTTTCCTTCATACTCATTAAGTACATAGATAGGGTAGAGGTTATCCCACTCCTTGTCATATTTCTGGGTAGAAACAGCATAGAAGTATGGAGTATATCCAAGAGACTTGAGGTTTTCAAGGTCCTGATCTGTAAAGGAACCCCAAGGCAAGGCAAGAGCATATTCCCCTTTGAGGGTGAATAGCCTGTTCTTGAGTGTTTCCTTCTGCGAAATCTGGTTATTGAAGAATGCCAGCAGATTATCCTGTTCAGGTTTTCCGGCAGGTATCTGTACATTTTTCTTCAAAGCCTCTTCCTTAATTCTCTTGAGTTGGTTAACCGCAGCATTGTATTGTGCTATCTCTTCAAATTTCTCCATTGAGAATGAGTCAATTGCACGTTTCTGCCTGGTAACGTCTACAACACCAATTTCCTGGAGATTTTTCAGAAAATCTTCCACCTCCTTGTGGAATACCACAAAAGAGTATTTTGTCATTTTCTTAATCATTGTTCTCCTCCTCCTCTTCAATTAAGTGTCGGGTTTTTACTATCTTCTGAGATGCTTTTGAAAGATTTTCCTCATCTTCCATGTATCTCTTGATCTTCCTGATTGCCTCCTGATAACCTGGAATCTGCACCTTTTCATAAAGATTCACCTTTTGGGTGGTCTTTTTACGGGTGAAGTCGAGTATCCTCATCTTCTCCCTGTAAATTTCAGATTCAATTCCAATCTGGGCAAGTTGCTGTAGAATGTCAACTCCGTCTGAATACCATAGCGGCCTCTTGAAGATGTCAAATTCGTTTACGGTATATTTCACCTCCACAAGGGCAGGGGTCTTTACACCGGCCACCTTCTCAATCTTAAGGACTACATCATCTACAGTTATCAGTCCTGGAGTAAATTCATTCCACAATGCTGCCAGATACTCATAGGCTTTTAGTGAGGCATCAAGTTTTTCCATAAGTTCATCACTGGTTGCTTTGGCACGCTTTACCTCAAGCCTGAGGGCGCTCTCCTTGTTCTTGAGGGTAGGGAGAGCGTTCTTCCTTATCTTGAGTTGCTTGTTCAACTCATTCAGTGATGTCTTGTTATATTGGAATTTGATTGCCATACGTTAGTTGCCTTTCCAGTATTTGTCAACAAGGTTCTGTTTGATACCCAACTCTTCCGGTTTGAAATATTTACCGAACAGATCCCATGCGGTATCAAGCATCTGGTCAATTTTAATGTTTACATCAATAGCCAAAAGTTTGTTTGAGTAGTCTTTTGCATAGTCGAGACAACGCAAATCGTAGTCACTCAAATCAAAACCGTTCTCCAGTTTGGTCTTGGCATTTGCAGCATCCGCATACAGACGTACACCTGTATTCATAACCTGACCGTGGTCTTCCCTGGTCTGCTTCCCGATAACCAACTGTTTCAGACGTGACAATGAACGGAACGGGTCAATGATAAC
>JAZNUM010000045.1:0-42435 GCA_045592325.1 Candidatus Egerieisoma sp. | reverse complement strand
AAAAGGTATTCTGCCATAGACATCGTAAATGGAGGATATCGTGCACAGCTGAAAAAGGATACGAGCAGCATTCTCATTGGTATTCAATGCTTCATTTCCATCGTCCTTTTATCTGTGTCCATTCTGTTTTACGCGCAATACGAAAAGATGGCTGACCGGCCTCGTGGCCAGATGGCTGAGAACGTCTTTGTGATATCCGGGAATTATCCAAGGGAAGCGCTCGCCACAGCGGCCGATGCTCTGCGTTCTTTGCCGTTTGTCCAGGCTGTGGGACTCTCCAATGATTGTCCTGGAGATGGCAGCTATTCAAGAGTCACGCTAAAGTCTGAAGATGGTGCATCAACAGACCTTTATGTAATCCATTGTGATGCAGATGCTTTTAATGCGTTTGGATTTGTAACGGAAACCAGGGATAAAGTTTCTGACGGTTTGTGGCTCACCAATAGTGCCAGAGATATCATCTCACTGGATAAAGCCGGTATTGATGATGGATATCTTGCGAGCAGGTTTGGGGCTGAAGTCAAGGGTATTGTATCAGATTTCGTTATCAATGTAGAGAATGATATACCTGCTGCTTTGAAAGTATCAGATTCAGGTGAATTCAACCGCTTGGTAAGCAATACTGCGGGCCGTTATGATTCTTACCCGGAAGAGATACTGGGGACTTTCAGGAAGGCTTTTTCGGACACCAATTATGATTATGCACTACCAAAAACAGCTGGATATATCGATAGTTATTACGAGAAATCGTTATCTCCTACGAAAGCAATATTGTCAATGGTAGTGATTTATGCATTGCTTGCCCTTTTGTTGACCGTTCTTGGCTTGGTTGCAATGAGCACTTATTATATATCATTGCATAGGAAGGATTCGGCTGTCCGGAAAGTTTTTGGGGCAACAGGCGGTGAAGAAATCCGTCGTCACATCTATAGATACCTCAAGATAGTAGTAGCCGCAAGTGCCATCGGTATCATCCTTTCAATCATAATAAACGATGCCATTATCATGAGCTATTCCTATCGCCTGGACTCTACATACTGGATATATATATTGGCCGTTATCATTGTTGCCAGTATTGCTTTCCTATCCGTTTATCTTCAGGCGAGGAGTGCTGCAATTAAAAATCCGGTTCTATATCTGCGGGATGAATAATATGTAATAAAATAATATGTAATAATATGTATATAAGAAACTTTATAACCTTGCTTAAACGCTATACTTCATCTTCATTATTGAACATTGTGGGTATGGCTGTAGCTTTTGCTGCAATATATCTTATTGTTGTGCAAGTGAAATTTGATTTGTCTTTCAATCGTGTAATACCAAATTCTGAACGTATATACCGGTTGGAGTATCCTTCATGGTCAAATAACGGGAGTTGGTGGGCAACATGGAACAGGCAGATGCCTGATGCTATGTGTGCGGCATGTCCACAGATAGAGACAGCCGGGTCAATTGATATGCTGTATAACAGCATGTACCAGGATGAATATTCTATTGTACGCAATTCTACAGTAGAGAATCTTACTATTGGAGTGGGTAGTGCCGAGCCTGAAGCGTTGGCTGTATTTCCATTTGAGTTTACGCAAGGAGGATTGGATGGATTCACACCAGATGATGGAATGATTATTTCTGAAACGATAGCCAACCGATTCAATCTTTCAGTGGGAGACAGACTGACTTATGGCCGAGGAGCAAAAATAAATGCACAAATATCCATCATTGGAATATATAAGGATTTTCCAAAACCATCTACAATGGCTATGAGTGAAGGTTATATATGTATGGCCGAGGCCACTGTTGATGATGAGCAGAATTGGAATACTACATATTATGTGCTTTTACGTGATGGGGCATCGGCTGAAGAGGTAGAAAAACAGATGTATGACTGGCTGGTGGATGATACACGGAAGAGGGGACTATCGGGAAAAGATGCCCAACTGCAGATTGCCCGTACAACACCCCGCCTTACTCCTATTTCAGATTTGTATTTTGCCGATGATACGATGCCTGAATCAATGCACGGCAGTAGAACCACTACTTATACTCTTATTGCAATTGCAGCGCTGATTCTGGTTATCTCTTTTATCAACTTTGTGAACTTTTTCTTTGCGTTGATTCCAAGCCGTATAAGGGCTGTAAACAATTATAAGATTTTTGGAGTTACGACTGCCCAGATGCGCTTGAATTTCCTTTTAGAGACAGTAGGGCTTATTGTGGTGGCACTTATTGTTGCTGCAGTAATAGTGGTGTTGTTCAGCGGTACATGGTTGGCCAATTACATCTCCGCACCGGTATCTATTGTGGAAAATTGGGAGGTTGCTGCATTAATGGCCATCGGCCTTTTGATTTTTGGAATACTTGTGTCACTATATCCTGCCTGGTACATTACAAGATTCTCACCGGCATTTGTCATTAAAGGAGATTTTTCAGCCTCACGTTCAGGCCGCATCATGCGCTATATACTGGTTGGGATACAATACACTATATCCATTACTTTAATTGTTTGTGCATTGTTCATATGGAGACAGCACAAATATATGCTTTCCAGAGATATGGGATTTGACAAGGAGAATCTTTTGGCGGTGTCAATACCATATGAGGCCGTAAATGCAAAATGGAATTATGATACAGACTATTCAAAGCGTGATGCTGTACTTGAGCGCCTGAAACAGAATCCCCAGATTAAGGATATTGCTTTAGGACGCGGAAATTTTGTTGCTGCTGACCAAATGCAGTGGAGCCGGCAGATAGCAGATGGCTCACATCAGGTATTTGATGTTTATGTGGTATCGTGGAATTTCCTTAAAGTAATGGGCATTGATATTATAGAGGGGAGAGATTTCCTGATTTCAGATGACAGGAGTGAAACAGGTGCCTTAATTTTCAATAAGACTGCAGTCAGGGATTTGGGAATAACAACTGAAACAACAATTAATGGACATATGGAAGATGAAACTACACCTGTAGTTGGCATATGTGAGGATTTCAACTTCCAGCCTGCGCAGTACAATATCAATCCTTATGCCTTTCTTGTTTTTGGCAAGCATTCCTGGGATATACCAAGACATGCCTATGTCCGTACCAATGCTGGAGCAGAAATTACTCAGATAAGGGAATATATCAGGAACTCAATAATGGAGATGTCTCCCGATTCAGATCCGGAGAAGATAAAGATAAAATTCTTTGATGAGGAACTGGAATTCGTTTACCAACGTGAAGACAAACTGTCGGTACTTATTGCATTGTTCTCACTGTTGTCAATTGTAATATCCATCATAGGGGTGTTCGGTTTGGTGCTGTTTGAGACACAATACAGCCGCAGGGAAATAGGAATCAGGAGAGTGTACGGTGCTTCTGTGGGGGGAATCCTGCAACTGTTCAACCGCAAGTATATACAAATAGTTGCAATTTGTTCGGCAGTAGCAATACCTGCAAGTCATTATATCATTTCTGGCTGGATGCAGCAATATGTTTATCGCACAACTATGTCATGGTGGGTATATGCAGTAGCAGTAGGTGCCATTCTGTTGATTACAATCTTTACTGTAGCTCTCCGTTCATGGAGTGCAGCAAACGAGAATCCTACAAATTCAATAATGCATTGATGAACAATATGAGTTTCTGCAAGAAATCTAGTTTAAAGGGGCAGTAATACACATTATTGGTAGAGAAAACCACTCTGGCCAATCCTCCAATGGATGCTTCCAATGTAAAATATAAACTCATTTCTATAGTGGAACAGATACCTGTGGCATTTCTAAAATAGCAGATATCATTTTAGTACATATTCAGAATAACATCTAAAAACATGAGACGCTTTCTATTATTACTTGTGGCAATACTGATTACTTTGCAATCATACGGTATTATTCCCGACAGAAAATATATCCGGTTACCTCAAGAAAGGGGACTTGTATACAAGAACTTGCCGGTGGAAACCAAAGACGGCTACAAGATAGAGACCTGGTTCTTTCCTGCACAAGATATGCCCGATTATAAAGCAGGGCAAAAAGAGATGTTGCCGTATAAGACCAAAGACAACAAAAAAAGGCCAACTCTCATCATTTGCAATGGAGATGCCGGCAATATGTCCTATATGCAAATAGATTTGGCTGCTGTATATGCTGCAAACGGCTATAATGTTGTCACATTTGACTGGCGAGGCTTTGGGAACAGTTCCCAATTTGAGATGAACAAGGATTACCTTTGCTATACAGAAATGCTCCTGGACTACGAGGCTGTTATTAAAACCGCAGTACAACAGCCTGAAGTGGACAAAAAGGAAATCTTCCTGCTGGGGTGGTCCACTGGTGCATATCTAAGTATGATTATAGCACACAACAGCAGAAATGTGAAAGGATGTATTTTGTTGGGAACTCCATCATCATTTGAAGATGTAATTCCACAACTTGTAAAAGTTCATCCAAAAGGAAAAACAGCAGCCAACCTTGTTGTTCCCGATAATTTTCCAAAAAATCAGATGCCATTTCATATTGCCCCAAAATTCAGGAAATCTGTGTTCTTGATTGTCGGGAAGAATGACGACAGGACCCCTGTATGGATGTCTGAAAAGATCTACAACGCATTGCCGGAAAAGGTGAATAAAAAGCTATCTGTTTATGATAAAGCCGGGCATGGTGGCAATCAATCTCCTATGGTAGTGGATTTTGAACGGTGGATGAAAGAAACACTGGATTTTATGGAATAAATGAAATTTGAGCAGTTCCTGCAATTCACCGTGGGCACTACCCCATCCCAGATTGCTTCCCGACAAAGGTGTGTGCACACGGCAGAACAATTTTGTTGCACCGTGGGCATTTATCTATTCCAGAGATATCTCTGGGCATGGGTGTTGCCCACGGTGAATTGCAGGAACTTCGGGGAGGGTGAGGTGACAGAATTGGGGCTCTGCCATTCCAGCTAAAGCCCAGGATTGGGACTCCGCCATTCCTGCAGCGGAACCGACAGGACCTGTAATTATTAGTCAAAATAAAGGTTTGTAAAGTATTATCCTCTTTTTTAGTACTTTACGCAATTTATTTTATAAAGCTTTACTTTGACTTACTTTTAGAACATTTTGTCGGCAAAATGTCGGCAAGAATATCAATACAAATCATTTCAAGACATCGTAACATTGATACAGCTAGAAAATGAATCTCGGCTAATATCACGACTAGTCTTTTTCTTGATAAAATTTAAAAGTCGCAAAAGGTGGTGACTTACCACCCCTAAAGGTGGTATATAGTTTATACCAACTGAGCCACCCGTCTTCTTCTTTTTCTGTAAAAATGCCCGACTTGTCTATGAAGCCAATTCTGCCGTTGAACCACACTTTTATTATGACTCTCAGTCAGCGGCACTTTATGCAATGCCATACGTTCCTTCAATCGCCTTTGACAAAATGTCAGGCTCAGCAAAGGGTGTAACCGCAGCTAAGGTACGCGGTCGCAAATACATCCGCAATCGTGGCTACGGCGGATCAGTCCGCACAAGTGCTCAGACAGCAGTGAAGTCAATCTTCAAGCAGCTCTCGCAGAGCTGGAAGAACCTCACCAACGCCCAGATCCTCGCATGGAATGCCCTGGCTCAGACCCAGGCAGGAAAATCAGTTCTCGGAACATCCGCAAAGATCTCCGGAGCCAACCTCTACTCACGCCTCAACTACTGGATTATCTTCTGCGGTGGAGAAGCCCTCTCCAATCCACCAGCACTCCAGGGCATTGAAGCTCCTACAGAAGCCGTCGTAACCCTCACCCCAACCAAGTTCACCTTCGAGCTCGAGAGCGAACCTGAGAATGTTCAGGATCTGAAGCTCATCATTCAGGCCTCAGCACCTCAGTCCACGGTGTGACCCGCGCCTACAGCAAGGCCGTTCAGATCGGTGGAGTCCTCGAGGCAGTAACAGAGGAGTACGACATCAAACAAGACTACGACAACAAACACGGCGCCCCTAACGCCGCCGCTCCAAAGATCTTCATGAAATACTTCTTCGTGGACACCAAAACCGGCGAAAAATCCGGCGAAATGCTCACCATGGTCAGACTCGACGAAGATGCCCCAGCCGACGGCGAGTAATCATTACCTCTCCGAATTTTATTGACGAAGCCTGCAGTGGAAAAAAATTACTCCGCTGCGGGCTTTTAAGTTACTTGAATTTTTCGACTAACCTTTCTATTATTTCTTTATGAGTTGCTGGATGAGTGGTTTTAAATGTTTCAAGTGTACCACCTATCATCTTAATACTTGCTCCAGATTCAAGATCTAACTTTTCTAGAATTCTCAGTGTCTCAGGAATCTGTTCGTTATTGTTTAGGTTGTTTGTACAAAGTGTTGCTACGCCTGTTTTTTGTTCTTCGGATCCATTACTTGCTATTATTCCTAAGTAGTCGAAATTGTCAGCAAAATCGTCTTTATTGTCATTTGTAAATGCGTTAATTGCTAATGATAATAAATCTTCAGGAAGATTATTTATGTATTCTGATTTTCGACCTTTAATATCTTCTATTATTAGATTTCTACATAAAGCATCGCTGGATATAGACTGAATTAATGAATGTACCTTTTCTTCAGTAATATTGTCTAGTAAGTCTTTGATTTTTCTCTTAGCTGTGTTAATATCAACTGTCCAGGTATTATTGAGTCTACTAAGCAAGCATCTTCTGATTAGTTCGATACTGAGTTCGTTTGCATAATCATTATCATTAAGGATTGTTGGATTGAATATAGTGATTGACAATCCTTCATTGGTTAATTTAATAATATGATTTTGTGATGCATCTTTTGCATGTTGATAGCAAGAGTTGATTACCTCATTACTTAATAATCCTTCTGTAATTCTATATATATCAAAGCATCCGCTTACAAGTCTAAGAAAAATGTCAGGCGTGTTCTGGTATTCTCCGAGGATTTTGAGATTATACCCATTGACTCTTCTTTGACCATATATGTTTTCATATATAACCTTGATACTATTTGAATCTTTGAGTTGCTTATTGCCTATTGCGTTAAAAAACGGAAATAGTAAATCCAGGAATTGTAAAGTTTCTTCTTTTCTCTTGTTGGCAGTTATTAAACCGAATGTATTAAAGAATTTATCATACATTTCTGTGGATATATTCTTTTTATTTTGGAATATCCACAATAGATTTCTGTATTTAACACTTTCAATTTCGAGTTTAGCTTCTTCTAACAATGTGTCAAATAGATCTTCCGAGAATAGAGCGTTTTTCTGTTCTTCTGAATATTCGACATCTGTAAAAATCTCATTTGTTTGGAATACGGCTAAAGCTACCTTTGATAATGCTATTGCGTCTTCTCTACTTTGGAATGTGCTCAAAACTGCTTTTACCGCAGTGTGATCATTATGGTTTGCTTCTACATGTGCTAATATAAGTTCCTTTAAATGGCTATTTTTATGTCTATTAAGCTGGTTCGCAAATTGGCACACATGAACATAATCCTTTGATGGTATATTTTTAATGACCTTATCAAAAGAATCTTTGTATAATACAGTAATGCTATTAGCTGACGTTAATGTAAGATCGCACACATTAAAGAATTTGCTCAAATAAATCAGTCGATTGGTCATTTGATTAATCGATCTGCTATTGATATCGTCTTGTAAATGTTTTACGGTCAAATCAATAATAGCATCTTTCTGATCATCATGCTCGTTAAGACATTCAATAACGATTTCATCATTAAATGTTCTAATGCCTTCAATAACTTCCGAAGGAATACTGCCAAATTGTGCATCAGAGTTTGTTAGAATATGTGATATGTCACTTATTCCTGTCTGTCGGAAATAAATGTCTGCACTTCTCATAAATGCATCAAGACTATATTTGATGTCATCTGGATATTTATTCTGATCAAATAGTAAATATGGATTGTTAACGATTATTTTGTAATATGAGGCATACTCTTCTCGAAGGATTAAGAGTGCGCAAATAGTTGCTTGATTCTTATCAGCAAATTCCGTTTCGTACAAACATAATTCTGAAGAAAGGTTATTGAACAACTGTATAATTCTTCGAGGATTGGTTGCAAATTCTTTTGTTGCTAATGCTAACGTATCTGAATTAAAGTTTAGATGGTATCTTTGATTCAATTCTTTTGCAAAGAAATGCATTTCCGTCGGCTGATGAGGTTTAATGCGAAGTGTAACATTGAAAAATTTTCTCAAAAATTCTTCCTTTTCTTTATCGCATTCTGCATTATTGTCTTTTGTAAAGAGGTTTTTCTTTAAGGCCTCGTCATCTACAGGAATAACAAATACTAAATTATATGTTTCATCACACAAGAAGGTCTTAATGTCGGTAAGAAGTTGATAAGCCAATGTATGATGGCACCTATCG
The DNA here is from genome assembly GCA_045592325.1 of Candidatus Egerieisoma sp. Lineage (GTDB taxonomy): Bacteria > Bacteroidota > Bacteroidia > Bacteroidales > UBA932 > Egerieousia. The sequence goes on along the minus strand of JAZNUM010000045.1, from coordinate 34,075 downwards.
ATATTGTCGATAATAATAACTATTTGGTCTAAATCTCTTATCGAATTTTCTCCATAACAAACAAATTCTTTTACTCTTTGAAGCCAGGTGCTATTGGAGAGAGATTTACTTATCATCTCCTTGAAGCAGTTCTCAAATTGTTCTGGAGCAAAAATCATCGGCTTGTTTAATTGTATCTTCAAACTGCCAATTATTCCACTAAGAGCTGTTATGAGAAGTCCACCAATGGTTAATATGCTGGAAATAGTAAGCTTGTTCTTAAGTTCCAACGGTAAAACGTTGATAAAAATAACAAGAAAAAGCAAGGCCACGCAAATGATAATTTGCCATCTATTTGATATATATGTTTTGGGCTCAGTCTCGACTGTTTCAGATTGGTAGAAACGGCTCATTTCTTCTGTCTGTTGAAAACGAAGTTCTTGCTGGACTTTGAGCAGGAACATCCTTCTAAATGAGTCGTTCACATATTTCCATGCGTCATATTTTATAAACTTTACCTTTGGGTTATTCTTCTCAATAGAGTTTTGTGCAGTTTTAATTATTGATGATTTACCTGCACCCCAATTACCAAACAAACCTATCGTAAAGACTTTGTTTGTAGGAGCTTTCTTAATCATTTTAACTAATGACTCTGCGTACCCCGAAGTTTTCAAGGTATCGTTCTCACCATTTAATATGATTTCATCATCTGGTATGAATTGCCTTTTCATAATATATTTCTTTAGGTATTTACTTTTCTATTCCCAACATCTTAAACATCCTTCCCAGTTCCGAGAAAGTATATCCTCTATCCTCTGCAGTAGTCATTGACTTCTCTGCATTTGAGATTGCATCATAGATTGATCCGCCCTGCTTCGTGAAGAACTGGTGCAGAGGATGCTTTCTGAAGAACTCGGTTGTCTTTGCGTAACCACATTGTTTGCTGAGGTCTGCCTCGACTTCATTCGAGTGGTTGTACAGTTTGGTAGTGTACTTGAAGTAGTAAAGGAAGAACAATTCGGTACATCTTTCTGTCTCAAAGAATTCTATATGGCAGTCAATACCTTTCTTCGGCTTTGAGATATGCTTGCAGTGGTATTTCTTCTTCAGATTGACATAGTCGCTCTTATTCTTGCCTTCCTTCTTGTTATCCAAGTCAATCATGCAATATACATGATTATACCCCTGATCTATGGCATTCTTGATTTTCAGTTCAAGTTCTGCCATGCTAGTATGCTTCGGATATTGAGGGGAAATGTTCTGAAGCGTCCTGAATTCATCTTTCAGTGAAGTCAGAAAGAAGTATTCAGTAGGACCTTCGCCAATGATGATGAATGTTTCTTTCATAGGGCTTCATTGTTATTCGTTAAGAATAAAAGGTGAACCCAGAGCCGGTTTCGCTCCAAGTTTTCCTATCTTGTAAGCATTGTATAGTGACTGATTCTTATGTAGGCCATATTTGTCTGCTCTCTTACATGACGATGTCGCAGTCTCAAAATTCTTCTCTACAAAGTAAATCAAATCTCTCTGCTCGTTTATCAAATCCTCTGCCAGCAAAGATGTCAGGTGCGAGGCAATGATCATCTGTGATTTATCTGAATTATACAGAAATGCATTCAGGTAGAAGAGAAACAGGTCATAATGCAGGTCATTCTCAGGTTCGTCGAACAAGAAGATGTTATTTCCATAAACCATATCATAAAGAAGCCTGGTTTTCTCCAGGAAAGCTATGGTACCTCCGGACTGATTGATGGTTTTCAGATCGAAACTATCTTTACCCGCAACGCTGGTGAACATAATATCTTTGGTCTTCTCGCCGCTCTGGAGCACGACTGAATCCTCATAGTGGAAGTCCACGATATTGAAGTCCGCCTTCTTGATCATCTGGAGGAAGAAACTCTTAATCTTTGGATCCTCATCAACCTTCCTCATCATATCTGCAAAAGTCTCATTTGGATCGTGATATTCGTTGATACCGTGCATAGATTTCGTAATCCACGCAAACAGATCTGAAACAGCCTTTATATCATCTTCGAATGCCACTTTTGCATAGGTAGAGAGAACCGTATGGTTGTTCAGAGTATTACTTACAAACGTGTTCTCAGCCTTCCTTTTGATCTCTGCACTTATTCCGAATGTAATGTTTGCAGCTGATGACTCAGCAACAAACTCACGGGTGTAGAATGAAGCTTTGTAACCTTTTGGATAGAAATTCAAGGTCTCACTGAGGATATAATCTTCATTATATGAAATCTCATAATCATATCTGATCCCATTAACATAGAAAGACAATCCCATCTTTGTTGGTTCTCCTTTAGCCAATGCAAACGGATGATAACAGACAATCTTCTTATTCCTGGTTGACATTGGTGTGATCAATAGTCTGAACACAGTCTGCAGAGCATAAAGGATATTTGACTTACCGGAAGCATTTGCTCCATAAAGTATAGCTATCTTATTAAGCCTTACTTTATCATCCACCATAGCAGAAGCAAAAGAGTCTGTGTTCCCCTTAGTCTCAAAGTTTAATGTCTGTCGATCCTTGATAGAGTAGAAGTTTTCTACCCAAAACTCCCTAATCATATCCTAAATTTGATTAAAATTAACCCTATTTCGTAAGTTTTTTACAAAAATAGACGATTTTTCTATAAAAACAACTAAAATTGGTAGCAAGTTAATGAGTATACAATATAAATTTTCTATGCACTGAAGAAATTATAGTTTTCAACTGCAAGAAAAGAGATGAGTTGGTAGAATACGCCAATGAAATATTGAAAGAATAATAAAATACCTGAACTTTTTGCTTTAACACTTGTTTACATAAGTGAAATAGTTTTTTAAGTTAGGTTAAGTCGGGCAAGCCCTGCAGTCTCGGGATGAGGTTGCGGGGCTTGTTTGTTGTATGCTTGGGTAGAATATGTAAAATAATTAATTGAATTTATTTCAACAAACCTTTCAATTCCTGTTCAATCTCCTCAGATGACGGCCTTGGTGCATTATCGTTTACAATCTTTCCATTCTTGTCAATGATCATGTAACGTGGTATCAGATTTATATTATACTCATACAAGAATTTTGCAGCCTTAGGATTCAGAATTCTGTAAACCCTACATCCTTTCAATTCAAGTTTCTCAAGAGACTGGCACATTTTGTTATGATCTTCATCTTTTGACAGATATAGGAACTCAATATTCTCACCTTGCAGTTTGCTGCGAAGTTCTGCTGCAGGTCCCATTTCCGCACAGCAAGGGCTGCACCATGATGCCCAAAAGTCCAGATAAACTACGTTCCCCTGCATGCTCTTCAGGACATTGGTTAGAGTTGTCCTGTCTCCGTCGGGAGAAATAAGGAGAACATCATTCTCAACCATCTGCTCCTGGGCAAATGCATCCTTATATCTCTCCTGCAACTTGCCGCTTAAAGTGGGCTCAGTGTATGCAATAGCCATTTCAACAAACTTTTTGCTCTTATGCTTAGGATAATCCTGCAGCATTCCATCAAGAGTCCGGATCATATATGTTTCATATAGCTCAATGTCTTTGATTATGGTATCTTTTACAAGTTTGTCGAATGTATATTCCCAATCTATTGTAGACCCTTGAGAAATTTTCACTCCCTTTGAAAAATAGCTTGAACTGGCAACAGCGTTTATATATCGTTTATAGAAACCGTAAATGTCTGAGGTCCATTTCTCTTTAGAGAAATCAGCCAATATAAGCGAATCTGCTTTGGATTCCGGAACAGATATCTTGTATCCAAATACATCTCTCTGCTTAAGACCCCATTTTACATTTTCTTTAAAATAATTATATGCGGGTTGAGAAAGTAATCCGGCAGAATTCAGGGAATCCAGCCAAACATTCTCCTCCTCAAGAACTTTTACTACATCCATATGATGATTCTCTTGAAGCTCCTTATATGCATTCCTACCCTTGGAAATATTGAAATCATATTTCTTGAACATTGCACGCGGATTATTGGCCATTTCCCCAATGGTGAGGCTACCATAAGAACCGAACCTTTGAAGATATGCGCTCCTGTAATCAGTATCAAGCGGCAAAGCCTGGCGGTTCAATATGCTTATTCTGGGTTGTGCACGCGAAAATACCTTTGCTGTATCCCTTTTTATCAATACAGTATCTCCCTTCCGTACAGTAAAATCACTTGAAGACAGCGGATTGAAATTATACTTTACAAACATCCATTCCGCATTCAATGGTATTACAGTGGTATCTCCTCTTACCTCTATATTTTTAATTGCCTCATTAGGATTTGCAGATAAATACTCAAATACCTTATTCCCGATAGTTGCAGTATAACCTCCCTCTTCCCTTTCTTCATTATAATAATACCTTTCTGAGTATGCCAAGCCATCAACAACAATTACAACTTGACTCTTTATTTCAGGAACTTCCTGTCTTGGAGAACATCCAACCAGAATTGATAATAGAATAAGAAATGTCAGGAACTGTTTCATATCGTTTTATTAGATTAGAGCTATACCTTTCGAGCAAAAATTAAGCCATAGGTTGAGTTGGATAAACCATCGTCCAAGGATGAGGATTCGGGTCTTGCTTATATTATGCAGGAGGTCCACAATTTTTTTCGGCGTTGTTTAATTTCTTCAGACTTTACATATCTTGTAAAGTGTAAGGAAACTTTACAGAATTTTTTAGGTTTCAAGTAAACATCTTGTTGATATTGAGCGCATTATTTATGTTGGCATGGTTTTATCATAATATATGGGAGTAACGTATTGGTTGTAAAGTTTCTTTACAACCTGTGGTTGTATACCTTACTGACCTATGATAAACTTATGAAGAAACTGTTCTCAATATTCGGATTTGTAAATGTAGCAGGAATGTCCATTGCTTTTGCATCATTATATATGCTACTGGTTCAGCTGGTATATGATGTGGGGTACAACAAGTATGGGATAAAGGATGTGGAAAACATTTATGTCCTTACAATGAAAAATTCTTTTGACCATAGCAAGTATACTGCGTATCTCAGCAGAGCAATACCTTGGCGTGCAATAAATACATCATCCGTTGTAAAATCCGGAGGTCCTGCCGAATTATTGAATAAGGATAATGGCACCACATCAATATTTTTACAGAATGGTGAGGTAAATAATGAATTCCAGGCAGTGGTGTCAGATTTCACCATTTCTGCGCTGGATGTATTTTCATTTGAATTTGTTTCTGGAGACAAAAACAGTCTGAAGGAGCCAGAAACAATTGCCATATCTGAACGGATGGCAAGGGAACTGGATTTGAAGATAGGTGATATTGTAAGTCTTAAGCCGGAGAATCAGGAGATTGTAACAGTCACCTGCATTTTTGAGAATTTTCCCAAGGCATCAGACCTTGGAGAAATAGATGTAATCAAATGTTCAAAATTTGAGAACCATGATGTTTCAGATATGAGGCTGTGGAACTATACCCACTTTGTAAAATTGGATTCTCCTGAGTCTGTAAAAGATTTTGAGACACATGCTGCACATGTGGCAATGGATATGTTGTGGAATTTCTGGGAGTTGGAATCTCTGTCGGATGAAGAAAGGAAGGAACATATAAGCATGAGGAACATTCATCTTGTGCCGTTCAAGGATCTGTACTTTACACGGGAACTTTCACAATCTGTCGGGAAGAAAGGGAATCCCCTCACTACATTTACATTGTTTATCCTTTGCGTGGTAATCATTGTCATTACCATTACAAATTTTATCAATTCTGTTTTTGCACAGGTTCCGCGACGGATTAGGGCGGTCAATACTCAAAAGATATTGGGTGCGTCCAGGAGTAATATAGTTTCGGCGTTCCTTTCTGAGGCTGCACTAATGGTACTTGTTTCCATAGCTTTTGCCGGTGTAATTGTCTATTTTGTACAAGGGAGCAATATTGCAAATTTCATAAGCAGGGAACTTGGCTTTGCCAGTAACATATCAGTCATAATACTTACAACTTTCATAGCATTGATAGTTACTCTTATTGCAGGAATATACCCAGCCAGATATATAACATCATTTCCACCTGCTTTTGCTCTTAAAGGGATATCAAATGTGGGGAGAACAGGAATGAATTTGAGATATACTCTTCAGTGTGTCCAATTTACTGCCTCAATTATACTGATAATATGTACAATGTTCCTCATTATGCAGAACAGATATATGATCAGTTATGATATGGGATTCAATAAAGAGAATCTGTTTATTGCAGAGATTCCCGACAGCATAACGGAAACCAAACAGGAAGATTTCTCAAATAAATTGCTCTCCCATCCGCAGATAAAGGATTTGGCCTGGTCACAAGGCCCTTTCTTGAGTGTATCCAAAGCTATGCAGTATGATGAGATTGAGGGGGAGAGAATACAATTTGACATACTTCCGGTTTCATATAATTTCTTGGATTTTATGGGAATTGGAATTGTTGAAGGACGTAATTTCCAGAAGTCTGATGAAAACTCAGTGGACGGAGTTTATATTTTCAATAAAAAAGCAAAGGTGGATTTGGGAATAAATCCTCAGCTGAAGATAATTGGACACAGAAACTGGACTGATGTAGCTGGAATATGCGAAGATTGCCAATATAAGCCGTTGCAATATGGAGTTGAGCCAATAGGGTTCTATGTTTATGGCCGTACTCCGTGGAAACAGTTGAATAATTTGTATATAAGGGCACATGATGGTGTAAAATCAAAAGATGTAATGGCTATTATAGAGGAAACAGCAGCCAGTTTTGATAATAATCCACACAGGACACCTGTTGATACACAAAGCTATGAGGATAGTCTAGGGTCATTATATAAACAGGAAATACAACTTTCCAGACTCATTGCAATGTTTGCTGTTATAGCCATAAGTATCTCCTTGTTGGGTGTAATAGGACTGGTTATGTATGAATCACTCTCCAAGATTAAGGAAATATCTGTGCGGAGGGTTTTGGGGGCAGAAGTCAGCACAATATTGCGGATGTTCAATACAAGGTTCATGGTCATAATTACCATTTGCTTTATGGTGGCAGCACCAATAAGTTACTATGTTATGAGTGAGTATCTGAGCACATTTACAGATAGAATTCCCATGTATTGGTGGATTTTTGCTCTTACTTATGTACTGATGCTGGGTGTGAGTAGTACCATTGTTTCCTTGAGCTGTCTGAAGGCTGTGAGAGCAAATCCTGTAGAGGGTTTGAAAGTGGAGAATTAGTTAGGGGAAGGCGACAAAAGTATGAGTCTTTGTCCGGGAAATGGGTTATTTCCCGGACAAAACGGGTTGTTTGGGGAGGAATGAGGCTTGATCAGGCTGGGTTGGGCAGCAGATATTACTGCTAAAGGGCGAGATTGGGGCTCTGCCATTCCTGCAGCGGAGCAGACAGGATTTGGCCTCCGGCATTCCTGCCGTGGCCGAATACAGCCCAAGCGGAGTGAGGAAATCCCGCACAGCCCTGCCTGCGGCAGACTGTGCTTTTTTTTGTGCCCGCCTCCCCTTATGCAAGCAAGCTTGCAACGGTTAGCCGGAGCACAAAAAAATCCCCCGCATTTTATGCGGAGGATTTCCTGCTTGTAGCGTGACCCCGACAGGATTCAAACCTGTAACCTTCTGATCCGTAGTCAGATGCTCTATTCAGTTGAGCTACGGGGCCGGTATATTAAAGCTGATTACTCAGCTTTAGGTGCACTGTAAGTTCTCTCTTTAATACGAGCCTTCTTACCTGTCAAGTTTCTTAGGTAGAAGATTCTTGCTCTTCTTACTTTACCGTACTTCTCTACTACAATTGACTCAATGAATGGAGAAGCAAAAGGGAAAATTCTCTCTACGCCTACACCGTTAGATACTTTTCTGATAGTGAAAGTCTCTGTTGAGCCAGAGCCCCTTCTTTGGATAACTACTCCGCGGAATTTCTGAAGTCTCTCTTTGTCACCCTCTTTAATTTTGTAGGTAACTACAATGGTATCACCTGCTTTAAACTCTGGATACTCTCTTTTCTCACCGGCAAATGCCTGCTCTGCAATTTTAATTAAATCCATTTTCAATTAAATTTTAGTGCAACATTACACCTTAAAAAACCGTATTGCAGGTGCTTGTAAGAGGTTGCTTTGTTATTTGGGACTGCAAAGGTATGAATTAAATTTTAATGTGCAAATTTTTCTGTAAAAATTTTTATTTTACCCCTCCAGCCTTGTACAAGGCTCCTCCTATACAGTTATAGCGGGCACCTGTTACTGAACTCATGCAGTTTGGTTCATCCACCACATACAATGCTCCCAGAAATGCGAAGATAAGGGCCTCCTTAAAGTTGATTGTAAGGGAGTCGGGAACAAAATATTCGCATTGCGGTGCATTTGCCTGCATCCTTTCAACAAGATATTTGTTGAGTGCTCCGCCACCGGTCAGAAGTACCCTTCCTCCAGTAATGTTGCGTGAAATCTGCTGTGCCACATGCTCACAGAAGGTACAAAGCAAATCGGCGCGGGACAAGCCATATGAATCAAGCAATGGGAATACCTCCTTTTCTACCCATTCGCGCGCAAGGGATTTTGGACCCTCCTGAGTATAAAATGGAAGATTATTCAATGCATCCAGCAACCCGTTGCAAACTTTTCCGCTGCGGGCCAGTTCACCATCCTTGTCATACTCAAGCCCTATCTGCCTCATGTAGTAGTTCATAACATAGTTCACCGGAGAAATGTCGTATGCTATACGGGTTGCCACCTTCTTGCCGTCTGCCCCCTCTGTAAAACTTTCTGAGGAGATATTTGAGAAACCTCCCATATTCAGGCAATAGTCAAAGTCTCCGAACAGGTTCCTGTCACCAATTGGTACCAGCGGGGCTCCCTGACCGTGCAATGCAACATCTGTAGTCCTGAAATCACATACACAATCCACACCTGTCTCTGCTGCAATTCCGGCACCCGAACCAATCTGGGTAGTAAACCTCAATGCAGGCTGATGGAATACCGTTGAGCCGTGCGATGCAACAAAATGTGGCTCTATGCCGTGTCTGTCTATGAATGCCTTTACCCTTTCTCCCAAATAAATGCCATAATCGGAATTAAGCAGGGCATAATCAAGCGCACTCATATTCTGGGCTGTTGCAAGTTTCTTTTTAAGGTCATCAGAGTATCCTTCATCCTCGGCAATAAGGATATTGTACACCCATTTGCCGTCAATCTTCTTAAATTCAACATAGCAGATATCCAGGCCATCCAATGATGTCCCACTCATGAGGCCTATAACCCTTATCCCCTCTTCTGCACTATATTGCAGACCTGTAGATGTTGTTTTCATAGCATATTGTTTTTACCAGGTAAATACTCTTTTCATCCGGCTTTCATTGCCGCAATTGTCCACCGCTTCAAATACCAGCGAATGTTTCTTTCCTCTGGAAATTTTTGCATGCTGCAGGGGAATTATTATCCGTCTTGTCTTTGCATCATGCTCAGCAAGGACCCAATGCCCGTCTATCTCCACCCTGTAACTCCTTATTCCCGACAATCTGTCCCTCAATCTGAACACCAACGTATTCCCTTTAACTACAGCGTTGTTTGAAATTCCAGGGGTTATCTCCGGGGCATCCAGATCCACTGCAACTGTGAAGTTTCCCAAAGATAATACATTTGCGCATATTTCCCTCTTCAGGGTATCATATTTTCCCCCGGCATATCCCAAACTTCCCCCTTTATATACATGCGCAATGAATGCCTTTGAAATGAGACTGTCGGGAAGATTGCAACCTATAGATACAGAGACCGCCTTTCTTAATGCAATGCGGCCGCTTGCCACACTCCATACCGGAGCAAATGGGGTAATCCTCCCCTCCAGGGTGTCTACACTCAGATTAATTGAATTATATAGCACCCCCTGAGGCATATAAAGTTTGAACCCTTCAGTTTTATAGAAATTGGGAAGAAACCAAGGGGCATAATTCACTTCCAGGCTGTCGGGAAGTTTCCCCACAAACAGGGAGTCTACCCTCTTTACAGAGTAACTTCGGGTAGAAGTGTTGTTTTCAATATCCTTAACCTCAACCTTTACCTTATGTCTCAGAGTATCATCAAGGGAGATGATACCGTAATTGCTCCCCTTTATCCTGTCCTGCAGCAGGTTGCCAGGCTCAATATAACTCTTCACATAGGTCCTTCCCCTCACAACTTTCTGCTTGAACTCAATAAGTGAATTTATATCCCTACCCATATTTCCCGGAACCTCACCAAGGGTAAAATGGAACAGAAGATCATTGTCGAGCCATACCTTGTACTCGCTTACCGCAAGTTTGGCATTGGTACCATCCTGCCTGTCATAGGCATCTATACACAAATAAGAATGTTGTGGCAATGGGGTTACACCCTTATGCGGCATACCTATATAGTAACTCTCCGGCACACCGTTCTTCCTCTCCAGTCCATAAAACAGTACATTCCTGAAAGTTGGAGGGAGATTGTCGGGAATATTCAAATATCCCCTTGCAAAGGCATTTGTACACTGGCCTTTCTCATCCCTTATCTCAAAATGGAGATGGGGTCCTCCCGACGACCCTGTGTTTCCCGCCTTGCCTATATAATCACCCTGCGTCACCGGAAACTGCTCAGGAGAAAGAGATATATCCTGTCTGAAACTCTCTGTCTCATACTGTTTTCCCCTCACAAACTCCGCAATCTCATCCTTAAAGCAGTGCATGTGCCCATACACCGAAACAAATCCGTTGGAATGGGTAATATAAAGGGCATTCCCGTATCCCGACGGTCCCACAGTTATCCTTGACACATAACCGTCTGCCGTAGCATGGATAGGCGCCCCCACAACACCCCCTACCCTAAAATCAATTCCCGCATGGAAATGGTTGCTGCGCAACTCCCCGTAATTGCCTGAAAGACTCATAGGTACATCCAGCGGGTAAATAAAGTCGGTCCCCGACTTTATTGGAAGTCGGTCCCCGACTTCCTGCGAAAAAGCGTCAAAAAAAGAGAGGGCAACAATACTTGCAAGCATCATTACCCTCTTAAGATGTATAATATTCATAGGATATTGCTTAATATTCGGTGCGAATATAGCAACAAAAATCCACTTAACTGAACATCCTCTTTATTCTGTCAAAGAAATTCTTCTCTTCTCCCGACGGTTTTGGAGCAAAAGAGTTTGAGTCCTTGAGTTTCTCCATAATCTTCTTCTCCTCAGAAGTAAGATTCTTAGGAATCCATACCTGTATATATACAAGGAGATCTCCCGCGCCATATCCGTTCACATCCGGAACACCCTTTCCACGCAATCTCAACACCTTGCCGCTCTGGGTACCCGGTTCAATCTTTATCCTCAGTTTGCCATCCACTGCAGGAATCTCTGCAGTTGTACCCATAATTGCATCAGGAACACTGATAAACAATGAATAGATGAGATCGTTGCCATCTCTCTGCAGTTCCTTGTCAGGCTCCTCCTCAATTACAACAAGAAGGTCTCCATTTATACCTCCGGCCTTTGCCGCATTTCCCTTACCCTGCACAGTAAGTTGCATACCCTGGGCAACACCTGCCGGTATCTTGAATGAGATCTCTTCCGAGTCCTTTACAAGACCGCTTCCGTGACACCTGTTGCATGCCTTGGCTATGGTCTTTCCCTCACCTTTACATACAGGACATACCCCCTGGCTCTGCATCTGGCCGAACATTGTGTTCACCACCTGGGTAACCACACCGGTACCGTGGCAATGGTCACAAGTCTTTATATCAGCCTCGCTTACAGCACCTTTACCATTACAGTCAGGGCAAAGGACACTCTTGTTTATCTTCACCTTCTTCTCAACTCCATGCATAACCTCCTTGAGAGAAAGCCTTACGCGGATACGGATATCACTGCCTCTCTGCACACGTTTTCCGCCCCTTCCGCCACCAAAGCCGCCGAAACCGCCGAAACCGCCGCCAAAATGGCCTCCAAAAATATCACCGAACTGGCTGAAGATATCCTCCATGGAGAATCCGCCACCGCCAAAGCCGCCACCTGCAGCACCGTCAACACCTGCATGCCCGAAACGGTCATACCTCTGTTTCTTGTCTGCATTGCTCAACACGTCGTATGCCTCAGCAGCCTCCTTGAACTTCTCCTCCGCCTCCTTGTCACCCGGATTCTTGTCGGGATGATACTTGATGGCCATCTTTCTGTAGGCCTTCTTTATCTCTTCTGCCGATGCTTCCTTGCCAACTCCAAGGACCTCGTAATAATCTCTTTTTGCCATATATCTTTTCTCCTCTTCCCGACAATCTTCAGCAGATTTCTCCGCTGGCGGATATTACTGTCGGGAAAAATATACAATTAAATACCTACTACAACTTTGGCAAACCTAATCACTTTGCCGTTAAGTGTATAACCCTGCTGGGTAACATCAAAAATCTTGTTCTTCTTCTCTGCCTCCTGTACCGGGAACTGCGCCACAGCCTCATGGAAATCTGTATCCAACTCCTTCCCTACAGCCTCAATAGGTGCAAGCCCTTTGGATTTCAGGTATCCCATAAGTTTGTTGTAAATAAGTTCCGTACCCTCTTTGGCAGCCTTGGCAGCCTCTGTTTCTGTTGCTGTTTCAAGTACCTGAAGAGCCCTTTCACAATCATCCAACACCGGAAGAAGACCTTTGATTACATCCTCACCCGCAGTGGATATAAGATCAAGTTTCTCCTTAGCCACCCTGCGGCGGTAATTGTCAAACTCTGCTGCCAATCTTATATATTTGTCATTTGACTCTGCCAATTTTGCTGTAAGTTGCTCCTCTACAGTAGGCTCCGCCTTCTGCTCCTGCTCCGCACCTGACTTTGCATCTTCTGATGCTTCCTGAACTGTATCCTGAGTTCCCTCTGCCCCCTCCATTTCTTCAGTTTTAGATGTATCATTCTGTGCTCCAGCCTCTTGCTGAACCTTATCAACAACTTCCTCAGTATTGGTCTCCTCTTGTTTCTTTCCCTTGAACATAATTATATCTTTAACTTTATACTAATTCAATAATCATTACCTGTAGAATAGGCAAATAATTTGCCAAACGGGCACTCCGCCAAAATGGCAAATAAAAGTCGGGGACCGACTTTACCCGGTCTCCAAGTTCCTAAATTAAACCGTAATGCTGCAATGCCTTTACAACTCCACCGTCATCCACATCTGCAGTAACATAAGCGGCAGAAGCCTTCACCGCATCATTGGCATTCCCCATTGCCACACTGTATGGGACATGCTCCAGCATAGGAATGTCATTGCCCCCGTCTCCGAAAGCCATGGCACACTCCAGCGGGATATTGAAATGTTCCAGAATCCTGTCAATTCCCAACTGTTTGTTCATCCCCCTCACATTCACATCTGCAAAATACTCTATCCAACGCATCCCCACACACCCCGGAAGAGTCTCCTCAAGTATTCTCTGCAGATGGGGCTCATCCACATAAATGCACAACTGGTAAACATCCTCCTTTATTATCTCCTCCACTGGGCGCTCTACAGGCGGTTCAACCTCCACAACCTTGGCCACACGGGTAACAATCTCTGCCAGATCATTCACATACATCTCATCCTTGCACATGAACGACACAGGAAAATGATCCCATTTGAGCCTCTCCACCAGAGCATCCAGTTCATTCTGAGGAACAGTATTCTTGAAAATAACATTTTCCTTGGTAGAATCCACACAGCATGAACCATTGTAGGTAATATACCCGTCAAACTCAATATCATTGAGCACCTCCACCATCTTAAGCATCCTTCCGGTAGCCACAAACACCTTTATCCCCTTCTCCCTCAACTCCCTTATGGCATCCTTGGTCTCCTGCGGCACCTTATGCGTCTTGAAACTCACCAATGTGCCGTCTATATCAAAAAATATTGCTTTTATCATTACAACGTCACAAAAAACGCCCCAGCCTAAGCAGGGGCGCATACTATATAAGTGTTTAAATTAGCACTCCAATTTGCCGTCTGAACCAAGAACGTTGATAATCTTGTGCTTGTACATCTTCTCCATGTTGTCTCTTGCAGGACCAAGATATTTGCGTGGATCAAACTCAGCAGGTTTCTCAACGAAAGTCTTGCGGATAGCAGCAGTCATTGCAAGGCGTGAGTCAGAGTCAATGTTGATCTTACATACTGCAGATTTTGCAGACTCCCTCAACCAAGGCTCAGGAATACCGATAGCAGCCTTCAAAGCACCACCATATTTGTTGATGGTCTCAACCTCCTCCTCAGGAACTGAAGAAGAACCGTGAAGAACGATAGGGAAACCAGGAAGTTTCTCCTCAACTGCCTTAAGAACATCAAATGCCAATGGAGGAGGAATCATTTTACCTGTCTGAGGGTCAATTGTACACTGCTCAGGGGTAAATTTGTAAGCACCGTGAGAAGTACCTATTGAAATAGCCAATGAATCGCAACCTGTACGGGTAGCAAAATCAACTACCTCCTCAGGGTTAGTGTATGTGTGGTGATCTGAAGAAACCTCATCCTCAACACCTGCAAGAACACCAAGCTCGCCCTCAACAGTTACATCAAACTGATGTGCGTACTCAACAACTTTCTTTGTTAGGGCAACATTCTCCTCGTATGGAAGGTGTGAACCGTCAATCATAACTGAAGAGAAACCTGAATCTATACAACTTTTGCAAGTCTCAAAAGTGTCACCATGGTCCAAGTGAAGAACAATCTCAGGTTTTTCGCAACCCAACTCTTTTGCATACTCAACTGCACCCTGAGCCATATAACGCAAAAGTGTAGCATTTGCATACTGGCGTGCGCCCTTTGAAACCTGAAGGATAACTGGTGATTTTGTCTCAACGGCAGCTTTAATGATAGCCTGCATCTGCTCCATGTTGTTGAAGTTGAAAGCAGGGATAGCATAACCGCCTTTAATTGCTTTGGCAAACATATCTCTTGTATTTACCAAGCCCAACTCTTTGTAAGAAACCATTATATTTCTATGTTTTTTGTTAATGAATATCTTCTTCCCGACAATTACCGTGCCGCATATCACCCTCCACAAACTATGCATATCCCTCCTCCGAAGATGGCCGGCAATTTCCGGCCGCAAAAATAGAAAATATCTGTAGAATTTCAAAAGGGACTTTACTATCTTTGCAAAACCTCCGCCCCGGCTCCGGACAGCACTACCAGAATTGCAGCGGGCATCCACAAATTGGCAGCAAAATGTGGATGATACTGCAAAATGAGCAAGAAGCATCCACAAATTGGCTGCATTTTGTGGACGGGGGCGCAAAAATGTAATTTATCCACAAATTGGCAACAAAATGTGGACGCAACAACAATCAACAACGAAGTATTATGGATAAGAAAGTAATTATATTCTCAGCACCGTCGGGAGCAGGAAAAAGTACAATTGTAAGGCATCTGCTGTCAAAATTCAGTTGCCTGGAGTTCTCTGTTTCCGCAACTTCAAGGGCTCCGAGGGGGCAGGAAGAGCATGGCAAAGACTATTATTTCTTCAGCACTCCAGAGTTTGAGGAGAAGATCCGCAACGGCGAGTTTGTCGAATATGAGGAGGTTTACAAAGGCTCATACTACGGCACTCTGGTATCTGAAGTGGAACGGATCTGGGCAAAAGGGAACATCATAATTTTTGACATTGATGTAAAGGGTGGCGTTAACCTCAAAAAACTTTACGGAGAAAATGCCCTTGCTGTATTCATACAGCCACCTTCAGTGGAAGAACTACGCAACCGCCTTGTGGGACGCGGCACAGACACCCCTGAAGCAATAGAAAGGCGCGTAGCCAAAGCCGAGGAGGAACTCACCTACTCAGACAAATTTGATGTGGTACTCATAAATGACAACCTGGAAGAGGCACTCCAGAGGGCTGAAAAAATGGTATCAGAATTTGCTTCCCGATAGTTTGCTTCCCGATAACCAATAATGCATCCCACACCATGAAAATCCTTGTTCTATGCACCGGCAACAGTTGCCGCAGCCAGATGGCCCACGGATTCCTTGGGTCCTTTGATAAAAGCCTCAAGGTGTTTTCTGCCGGCACAAGACCTGCTGCACAGGTAAATCCCGGGGCAGTTATGGCAATGCAGGAGGTTGGGATAGACATATCGGGACACAAACCGGAGAATGTAGAAAAATACCTGGGCGAAGAGTGGGATTATGTAATTACCGTTTGCGGAGGGGCTAACGAAAGTTGCCCGGCATTTACCGGAAAAGTGAAGCACCGCCTCCATATAGGATTTGAGGACCCCTCTGAGGCCACTGGCCCGGATGAGTTCATACGGTCTGAGTTCCGCCGTGTAAGGAATGAGATAAAGGAAAAATTCCTGGATTTTTACCGTACTGAAATAAAAGGGGTTACAGTCCTCTATTTCGGGAGTTTCAACCCGTTCCACATAGGACATGCGGCTGTGGCAAAATTTGTAGCCGGGCTCCCTTGGGTAGAAGAGTTGTGCTTTGTACTCAGCCCCAAGAACCCGATAAAGGAGAGCAACACCCTGCAGGACGCCCACCAGAGATGGGAGGATTTGCAGAGGGTGGTTGCAAAACTCAACGCAGAAAACCCTCTTTCCAAGGAGATGACTGCTCAGGATTGTGGGGGCCAAAATGGGGTCCAAGGTTCAACCCCCTGGCGGGTCACTGCATCTGAAGTTGCGGATTCTGCTGCCACAAACACCTGTCGGGAAGCAAAATTCACTGCATCAGATGTGGAGTTCCATCTGGAGCCGCCTCTGTACACATACAACACTTTGGAATACCTTTCCAACAATTTTCCCCGCAAAAGATTTGCCCTGCTGATGGGTGGGGACAACATAGACATCCTGCACAAATGGTACCGGGGGGAAGAGATAATGGCAAAATACCCTGTACTGGTATATCCACGCGAAGGGGTGGATACCAGGGCATTGTGCCAGCAGAAGGGAGCAATATTCATTGATGCCCCTCAGGTGGATGTCTCCTCAACCCAAATCCGTAACATGCAGAGTGCCGGAGAAGATGTATCAAAACTCAGGTACTGACACTCTGGGCCGTTATCTATCACAGAAAGAGGATTCCGGAAATCTTACCCTGCAAAGGCTACTTTACAAAAGTAATCTATAAATAATATTTATCAATTATTCCCAACAAAAGCCGCATTTTCAAAAGAGCCATTCCCACTATGAATACTCAAGCAAAACCACATTTCAATATTCTCGACGGTCTCCGAGGAGCCGCTGCCCTTATGGTAGTATGGTATCACGTTTTTGAAGGGTTTGCCTTTGCATCGGGAGGAGCCATAGAGAGTTTCAACCACGGATACCTGGCAGTGGACTTCTTCTTTATGTTGTCGGGATTTGTAATAAGTTATGCCTACGACAGCCGCTGGGGAAAAGGGCTCTCCACCTGGGAGTTCTTCAAAAGGAGGCTCATACGCCTCCACCCAATGGTGATAATGGGGGCAATCATAGGGGCAATCTCGTTCCTCATTGGAGGAAGCCTCAGATGGGACGGCTCAGAAACCCCTTTCGGGTGGGTAATGATTGCAATGCTCATGGGGATGCTCCTGCTCCCTGCCTGGCCCGGTGCCGGATATGACGTAAGGGGCAACGGGGAACTCTACTCCCTCAACGGCCCAACCTGGTCCCTCTTCTTTGAATACATAGGCAACATCCTGTATGCACTGTTTATAAGGAGACTGTCGGGAAGAGCATTGGCGGTACTTGTTGCTGTGCTGGGATCAGTTATGGGATGGTTTGCTGTAACAGATATCTCTGGCTACGGAATGATTGGAGTGGGTTGGACCCTGGATACCGTAAACTTCTTTGGGGGGCTGGTTAGGATGCTGTTCCCATTTACACTGGGAATGCTTATGGCACGCAAATTTAAACCTGCAAAGGTGAGGGGAATATTCTGGATTGCAATTGCCATGCTGGGACTGCTGTTCTCTGTACCGTATGTACCGGCCTGCGGCAATATATGCCTGAATGGGGCGTACGAAATGCTCTGTGTAATGATTTTCTTCCCTGTAATTATCTGGCTGGGAGCATCGGGAGATACAGAAAGCGCATGGGGCTCAGGTGTACAAGGGTCCCCTGCAACTTCAGGACTCTCTAGGGCTATATGCCCCACAACAGACAAAATTTCCACCGGGGTGTGCAAATTCCTGGGAGAAATCTCCTACCCTCTCTATGTGGTCCACTACCCGGTAATGTACCTCTTCTACCAATGGCTCATAGAGAACAAAATATACACCCTTGGCGCATGCTGGCCGGTTGTCCTTGGGGTAATTGCCACAAGTCTGCTCCTTGCCTGGCTCACAATGAAATTCTGGGAAACCCCGGTAAGGAAGTGGCTGGGGGAAGGAACTCCCGATAAGGAAGTGGCTAGGAGAAAATAGGGAAACTGAGAAAGTTGCATCCAGGAAGAAGGCCGCGGGAGGGAATACAGTGGAGGGAATGCGGTTCCTGCAATTCACCGTGTGCAGTTACCCCCACCATAATGCTTCCCAGCAAGGGTCACCGCCCACTGCGGAACAAAATTGTTGCATCGTGGGCAACAATCCTCTCCAGAGGTACCTCCAAGGCACATAGGCGCACACGGTGAAATGCTGGAACCACGACGAATTGCTAAAGCGCCATTAGATTACCCATCAATCAAAACATATTGCGATATAAGAACTACTTTCAGATTATTGTATCTTTGACATCATAGACAACACTTCCAGCTTACTCTATCCCTACACTTGAGTTGTGAATTGCTTTCGAATTATTGTATCTTTGACATCATAGACAACCCGTTATGGGGGGCGCGTTAATGCAGGGCCGTTGTGAATTGCTTTCGAATTATTGTATCTTTGACATCATAGACAACTTATACTTTGTGTACTTTTTACAGAAGGTAGTTGTGAATTGCTTTCGAATTATTGTATCTTTGACATCATAGACAACATTCTGTTAAAGAAGTGTTTTTTAAGCCTGTTGTGAATTGCTTTCGAATTATTGTATCTTTGACATCATAGACAACACCTCGGCAGTCCCATAATATCCGGGAGCTGTTGTGAATTGCTTTCGAATTATTGTATCTTTGACATCATAGACAACGGTTTCCCAAATATGGATAACCAACCACAAGTTGTGAATTGCTTTCGAATTATTGTATCTTTGACATCATAGACAACTTTAATATGTGTACAAAACCCATTACTTTAGTTGTGAATTGCTTTCGAATTATTGTATCTTTGACATCATAGACAACAATTATGCAACCCAAATTTATGAAGATACGTTGTGAATTGCTTTCGAATTATTGTATCTTTGACATCATAGACAACAGACTATGCACAAAGGATTGAATTTTAATCCATTAAGTATAATTTTACGATTAAAAAATGATGTCAGGAAAAGAGCATAAGAATCAAATCTTATGCTCTTTTTTTTTAGAACAACTCCAATTGCAATCCGCCATGCTCAGGGACAGTTTCCTTCTTTCCAATAAAGATTTCCATATCCCCAAACTGCTTGTCGGTAATGCCAATGATTCCTACTTTTCCTTTGTCGGGAATAAATTTCTTTATTCTACGGATGTGTACCTGCATATTTTCTTTACTGGCACAATGCCTGATATAAATGGAGAACTGGAACATTGTAAAGCCGTCTTTAACAAGGTTTTTTCTAAATAGGGCATGTTCCCTCCGTTCCCGTTTTGTCTCTGTTGGGAGATCAAAGAAAACCATTATCCAC
Source organism: Candidatus Egerieisoma sp. (assembly GCA_045592325.1). GTDB lineage: Bacteria > Bacteroidota > Bacteroidia > Bacteroidales > UBA932 > Egerieousia. The sequence goes on along the minus strand of JAZNUM010000045.1, from coordinate 14,410 downwards.
ATGACTCTATATTCGCTAAAACGGTCCATATTTACAGTTCTGGATACGAAATTTTCCTGATTTCCCCTTCAAAGCATTTTGCAAGACTTGCTGTAGTCGTAGAAGCGGCAATCATCAAAGGCTTTCTGTTGCCATCTATTACTACATCCAGAACAGGAATGGACAATAATTTTGCTTTTACAGAAGTTGATAGCCGTGTATAATCCTCTCCACTTAAAATTATATCTATAACCAATTTATCTACATATGGCCTATATGGTTCCATTATGTCATCAGCAAGACAATATGCATTATAGCGGTTGTGATGATGGATTCCCAACGTAGGCAGTAATCCGCTTGATACCAAGGCCCTGGCGACTATTGCCCTAAGAATGGCATAACCATAATTCAATAAATTATTTGGAGGGATACCATTTCTATCCCGATAGAATTTATCCAGAAATGGGAATATATTTTTCCAATAATATGCAGCTGCTCTGGCTTCAAGATTATCTGTATCTCCGCTTCTCACCTTTTCTGCCCAAACCAACATATTACCGGCCTCAACACCTTGGTTTTGAAGATTTTTTGACTGATTCTTAATTTTTGCCTGAATCGTCTGCTGCCACAATTGTTTTTTCAGAGGGAGAGAGGCATCAAGTTGGTATCTGAACCGTTCATTTTGGGTAGTATGGCCGCATAGCGGGAGCATAAGGCCAACAGGCAATCTACTGCTGTCACAGGTTATTAAAGCGCAATTATTATCCAGCAGGGCTTCCATTAAGCCATGCGTTACAGTAATCTGCTTGTTATCCAAAACCACTACACCAATATCTTCTATCGGGATTGTTTTAGTGGTTTTGGTATCAAATAACTCAGGCAAATCTGCCTTTACAATTTCGGGCATCCTTACTACCATTTGACAATCTTTTAATGATAAATACGCCGGATTCCCGAAATAAAGCGTACGTTTTATCATATTTATTAGAATTATTTTTTCAATTTCTTCTGTGCCCTTTCAAAATTCTCTATAAAATGAATTTCAACAGGTGACAAATAGCTCTGTACCCTCTCTTTATAATTATCATACTCAGCATTAGCTTTCATCTTGGCAACCTTTGCTGAAATAGTTCCAGCATGTGTCAATATTTCTTTTCCCGACAATTTAAGAAAATCATCCAGTTTTTGAATCCAATCCTTCATATACATTGGGGTGTGATTCTTGGCTTGAAGTTCTGCGAAATCCAGATATAAATTCACAATACGGTTTAGAGTATCAAGTTCTTCATCATTTAAATAATTCTTAGCATACTCAGCATCTTTCCTTTTTGGCAACGCTCCGGTCCATGTAGTTAATCCCATAAAATCTCTTGCAGCATCAGCCCTATTATAGATTATTTCTGCTGCAGTATGCCCATGTGCTGAAAAATGCATTTTATTCTGTACTGTCGCAAAAAATTGCTGTGTAATTTCCGTACGCGGATCATAATCAATGCTCAATGCATATATCTCCAGTATTTTCCTGTAAAACACCTTCTCAGAAGAACGGATATCTCTAATGCGTGAAAGCAATTCATCAAAATAATTGCCTTTCCCCACATTCTTTAGCAATTCATCATTTAAGGAAAAACCTTTTATAAGATACTCTTTTAGAATCTGTGTTGCCCACATCCTGAATTGGACACCTCTATAAGAATTAACACGGTAGCCAACACTGATTATCATATCAAGATTATAAAATTCAACTATATGAGTTTGATTTTTACCTTCTATTGCTCCATGTTGAGTGGTTGTTGCAAATTTTGCAACAACCACTTCCCTGCTCAACTCACCATCGTTAAAAATATTCTTTACATGCCTTGATATCGTGGATTTATTCCGCTGAAACAGTTCTGCCATCTGGTCTAAATTCAACCAAACGGTTTCATCAACTAATGTCACTTCTATCTTGCTTTCTCCATCAGGTGTCTTATAGAGAATAACCTGACCTTTATCTAGAATCTGCATATCAATACCCCATATTTATGATATTTCCTAATCTATCTACTTTAATCGGAAGACACACATCCTTAATCATTTCACCTGTTACAGCTCGCTCCATCTTATTCAGCGTAGAAAACTCATATTTGTCCACAATCGGAATTGCCACATTCTCTTTTACAAAAAAGCACTGGCCTCCAGAAGCGGAAACCATCTTATATATACGATTAGTATCTATGTCCTCATCCCTTCCGGCTATAGGCACATATACCAAATCATTTGGTGATAATACGAACATAGGTTCATTGCCATTCTTATCTGCAGGCGCAGGAGATAAATTCTGCTTTAAGCGTTCAATAACGACATTCAAAGGAATTGTTGCATATGTCCTTTCCCTAATAAATTCTCCAAGTTTATCATTCCATTTTTCTGTTTCATATACTGCAAAATAGAGGTTAGTACCCTTTGCAGCCTCAACAAATTTGGATGACTTATTTCCTTTCTTACCCACGGCAAACTTGTCAGACTTTTCATATATACGAACCTTGCATATAGGTTTATGTAACTTACCTTTATTTAATTGGGCTAAGTTATTGTTCATTTCGTCAATACCATCAGGAGAAAAGGCAAGTTCCGGTTTATTCCCTTTAGACTCCAAATGCTTCAATAATATTTTGCGGATACCCGAATCTGTAATGGAATCTATAACAGATATGGCCTTATCTTGATTTTTGACATCCTTAAATATATCAATGAGCGATTTTCTTGAGGCAAAGTACCTCTCTTTAGTGTCCTTTGTATAATAGTACACATCAATCTTACTGACATTTATTTCTTGCCATACATCTGAATTCTCCTCAATATGCTTCTTAATCTTTTTTGCATCATATCCCTTGCTCATCAAAGTAACAACCAACTCTTTAAATTCCTTATGTACAATTCTGGAAGGATTTTTTATAGCCTCATTCAGCGATACCTGTTTTTTTAATCTCAAATTTACCTCTCCATATACAGTATCTTTATGCATAGGTTTACGGATTGCCCAATTAGTCCCATCTTGCTTAACTGGCACTTTCTCCCCATTCTCAAAACGTATATAATAATTAGTTGCTTTATTGATTACCCTCAAGTTTTGCTTAAAACTTACAATAATATTATTCAACACAGAATAAATATCTTGAGAGAATGTGTTCCATGGTTTCTTTATAACCCATTTATAATTACCGTTTTCGTCTGTTCTAATTTTATCACATAACAGATGTTGCAAGTCATATCTGGATATTTTTGATTTTGTACTTGCAGCTACATTATTCAAATAATTTACAATATTCCTGTCTGCACATGCAATTACAATAGCATCCATAGCATGGTGTCTATGGTCAATACGTTTTTTATTAAAGCCTTTTTGATATTCAAATGGTATATTTGGAATTTCATGTCCGCTGGAATTTATAGCGGTAAACTTTGCAGTTCCCATCTTTTCATTGAGACGTTTGAAACGAGGCAGTACAATCTTATTCCACACATCATTTATCCCCCAATCCTTTTTCAATCGATCTGTAATTCCACCTGTACATACAATCACATTTTTTGAAATGGCCTCTTCTTCCCCATTCTCCCTTACTATATTGGACATCAACCCTTTAATTACTTTACTGATATACCTGCTATCATTCAATTGTCTGGCAATAAACTCATCTGGGATATCGTCCATCATCAATTTGCGTAGTTTTCCCCTATTATTTCTATAATGCTCTTTTACAAATTGTTCATACTCCTCTTGAGTGAGAATTTTAACATTTCTTCCAAAACTCAACTCTACTATTTCTCCGCCATGTTTTTTGATGAACTCGTAACCCAAAAGGTTACTTTTCAATTTGTTTACCTCAGATTCACATATTACCTTATTTGACAAAGAATCATCAAAATATCTTGACTGAGGAATAACATGCTCTATTTCATATGCAGATGTAAACAACTTAGATAGAGAAATAGGTTGACCAGTATATGGAGAACGATACTTTTGCTCCAGCCACAATTTATAACGGAGTATCTCTGTTCTTGATGGACGTTTATTTATATCCGATTCCCTGAACTTCTTTAAAATACCTTCTATATCATCAGGAATATCAAATGGTCCCGACAACACACCTTCCTCATATATTCTTAGGATATCTTGCTGGCTTGGAGAACTTGGCCTGACATTTTCAATTTCAAATTCCGGATTTACAAACTCCATCAGCATTGCTTTAATACGCATATTGGCATTCTCATTTTCAGAGATTTGCTGTGTCATTCTTTTTCTTTTATCAGCAGAATTCTTCATATCCCTACCCAACTCCAAGTGTATTTCATCTATATCACCATATTTCTGCCAAATATCCTTTACAGTACGGAGCGTTTCAATTATCACCTGTTCAACTATAGGGTTTCTTAAAGAGTGCTGTTTAAATGATTCAATATACTTTTGCATATCAATTGGAGAATTCCATTTGGAAATATCCTTAGCCTCTGAATGTTTACCATACACTACGTAGCATGCCAACCAAATTGGAAGACCTCTAAATGATGATAGATCTTTAAATCCTGTAAGCTTTTCCCTTACCTTATCATTAATTTGCTCGCAGTACTCCCCCGTAATAATATTATCTATCCTTGCTAATGTATTTTCATCTATAGCAGTTTCTGACCAGTACTTACCCATACGCATCAGAGGCAACAACTTTTTAATTGCCTTAGCTGAATATGCTCCATATTCTTTCTTAAAAGGGGGAAACTTTTGGAATACATCTACAAATGAATTGTCCAATGTATACTTCTCAGAAAACTTTTGCAAAGCTTTTATTAACTCTGCCTTATCTTCAACTGAATATAAAATATGCCATAACTGCTCCTCTTTTTCAACAGTCAAAAAAGATGCTGAAACATTGGCTTTAGCCAAGTTTACAAGTAGTTGGGAGCGTATTTCATTACAAGGATATGATTTATCCTCCACATAATTCCAACGATATTGGTCCACATTCTTTTTCAAGCCGAATGGAGGATACTTCAAAAATGCCTTCTGATCTATTGATTTCCTTTCATTCAACCAGTCAAATAAAGCAACATAATCGTCCTCTATTTTTAAGAAAGAAGTTGTTACATCAATATCATTTGACAACCCCTTCTTGTAAATTCTAAGGTTGCTCAAAAATTGCCATAGTCTGAATTCCTGATATAAAGGATGGGATTTGGCTATACATTTTACTCCATAATGCTTATCTTCACCTGTTCCAGGGTCTTTAACAATTTGCTCTTCATAAGAGCAATTTGCAATTAATGACTTTTTGCTCTTCAGAGGGCGCTGATAAAATATTATATCATCTACAAATAAATAGGTGAAGTTTCTATTGGATATATTGGCACGATATGCTTCATTACTTGGATACAACTCTTCAATGCAAGCTTTATACAAGTTATTATCCTGTAATTCTGAATGAAATTCAACTTGTTTATTAAGGATCAATTGCAATTCTTCTTTGTAAAATTTCCGCTCAATAGTCCTAATCAACTTACCCCTAATTTTTTGTGATGGATTACTTAGGATTGCATCGTATATATAAGCACCTACAGTCTTACCCGAATCCTGTATTTCACACTGGGTTCTTTCCTTTATTAAAGTCCAGTCATCCTCTTTTGGTGAACGGAAAGACCGCTTCACGTTTCCTTCTTTGTCCAATTTAGGATTTCCATTTTCATCAAGTTCTGTAGTTACAATAAACTCCTTAATTTTCCCAACCCAATCAAGAGGTGTCTTACTTGTTCTACGATAAATCCATCCATTCTTCAATTTAACATTATACCATATATCTTTATCTCTCTTCTCCCCTGAATCCTCAACCGATATAACTTCTTGTGATATATACTCAACTCTCTTGTTAGAATCCTTCTCCTCCTCTTCTCCACGAAGTTGATAATAGCCTCTTTTCTGATTAAAATTCAACAGCAGCCAAGCCAGTTCCTCTTTCTTTATCTTATACGACAATGCCTTTTTTCTCAAATAATATATATCCCAATCATAAGGAATCTTTTTATACGCATACTCTGGATGAAATAATCTAAACTCTTCCAACATCTCATTAAAAGAATCTATAAACAGAAATTCACACTTTCCATTATAATTCTTCCATGCCAATTTTGGTTCTTTGCCATCTATAATTTTCCCATATCTGTCATGCGCCTGAGCATAATGTTCCGGCAAGAATCCCAATATATCAAGGACTCTATTAAGTCTCTCTCTTCTAAGAATATATCTTTCTCTTAAATGTCTGTTTCCTCTAAATTTGGTCCTTTCTGCAGTTTGTGAGATAGTATTGCCCTGTTCAAAATCTCCTAAAACAGCTGCATCCATAGGAATAATCCTACTTCCTGCACCTTCAATACCCACTAGAGACAAATTTTCATTCTCATCAAATTCAGCTTTCACCACTGCCCATCCTATACTGTTGGTACCCAGATCAAGTCCTAAAATTTTCTTCATGTGTATAGTGTATTTTAAATTTTTATTCTACCTTTGTGCTTACAATAATTGAAGCAATTCACAATAAGGATTATTCCGTTGTGAAAACATTAGGTAGCCTCGTCCTTCAACGGGGCATTTTTTATTTATCACTTCAATAGAAAGACTCCCTACAAATTTACAGAAAATTTTCATAGTTTCATCTCTAATATTCAGCGATGTAAAGGTATTGTTGAAGTTTGACAACTTTTGACATAAAAAATAGCTATTCCCTGAATTCATTAAATTTTCACATCAGTTCCTGCAATTCACCGTGGGCAAGCACCCTCGCCAGAGGGCTTCCCAGAAAGGGATGATGCCCACCGCGGAACAAAATTGTTGCATCGTGGGCAACGACCTTCCCCAGAGAGACCTCTATAGCATATAGATGCCCACGGTGAAATGCTGGAAACATATCAGGAGACATATAATAACATATCACGAAATAGTCTATATATCAAAAGGGGAAAGAGAGCCGAAAGAGACCAATAGGCTCCCCGCATCCACGCCAGGTACCCGGTGTGTGGACAGACGATAATTTAAATGCATTGTATCCAAACAGGATACCCCTGGTGTGGACGAAGGGGGTGCACATCAACATCAGTAAGACTATTCACCCACAAAAGATACCTTATTTGTGGATAAAACAGATACCATATGGGGATGGGCGGAAAATACTTGCTGTTGGAAGTTGGATAGGTATTCCCCCTACAGACACCCCTTCATTACAGGGCAGAATGGGGGTGCTACTACCTCCATCTCTTCTTTGCGCACGGGGTGGGTAAAACGGATCCGGCGGGAGTGGAGCGAAATGCTGCCGTCGGGATTGGAACGGGGTGCGCCATATTTGAGGTCTCCTTTTATTACACATCCTATTGCAGAGAGTTGCGCACGGATCTGGTGGTGCCTTCCGGTAAAGAGTTCCACCTCCAGCAGGAAGTATCTCTCTGTGGATCTGAGGAATTTGTAGCGCAGACGGGCCTCCTTGGCTCCCTGTTTTGGGGTAAGGCTTGTGTAGGTCTTGTTCTGTTTTTCGTTGCGGGTAAGATAGTGTGTGAGGAGTTTTTCATCCTCTCTGGGGCGGTTGCAGACTACGGCCCAGTAGGTCTTGTGCATCTCCCCGGTACGGAAGGCTTCGTTCAGACGTCCGAGGGCCTTTGAGGTTTTGGCAAAGATAACAGCACCGCTTACAGGGCGGTCGAGACGGTGTACCACACCCATGAACACAGCACCGGGCTTGTGGTCTCTCTGGGCTACAAATGCCTTGAGGGTAGTACTCAGGCATTCATCCTCCGTTTTGTCTGCCTGCACTATCTCTCCAGAACGTTTATTGAAAATAAGCAGGTGGTTATCCTCATAGAGGATCCTGCCTGCTATATCGTTGTACTCCTGCTGTTCCATTGTCCTGTAGACAGGAGAAGTATTTTCATTTGCCGGTTGTGTCATAGATTCTGCAATTTTGTCGGGAATAAAATCTCTTCCCGACAGTTTTAATATGCTTCCTTCTCGTTAGGGAAATCACAACTCTTCACATCTGCCACATAGTTGCGGATTGCGTTGAGCGACTCCTCATGAAGGTTTGCGTACCTACGTAAAAACCGCGGAGAGAAAGAATTGTTCAATCCAAGCATATCATGCATTACAAGTACCTGACCGTCGCAGTGAGGACCGGCACCTATACCTATTGTAGGGATTTTGATTGCCTCGGTAACTTTCTTTGCCAATGCTGCAGGGATCTTCTCCAATACAAGGGCAAAGCATCCTGCCTTTTCAAGGGCAATTGCATCCTCTATGAGTTTGTTTGCCTCTGCCTCCTCCTTGGCCCTTACTGCGTATGTTCCAAACTTGTGGATAGACTGCGGGGTAAGTCCCAAGTGCCCCATTACAGGAATTCCGGTTGAAAGGATGCGCTCCACGCTCTCCATTATCTCACTTCCGCCCTCCAGTTTTACAGCATCCACTTCAGATTCCTTCATTATTCTTATGGCACTTCTTACAGCCTCTTTAGGGTTTCCCTGGTATGTACCGAATGGCATATCACAGACAACCAGCGGATTCTTTACTGCACGCATGACACTTTGCGCGTGATAGATCATCTGGTCTATAGTAATTGGCAAAGTTGTCTCGTGTCCTGCCATTACGTTTGCTGCCGAATCGCCTACAAGAATAATGTCTATTCCTGCCTGGTCAACAATTCCTGCAAAGGTATAATCATAGGCGGTAAGCATTGCAATCTTCTCGCCCTTAACTTTCATTTCCAATAGTTTATGGGTTGTAATAACCCTCTGTTTTCCCTCTACTGACATAACAGTTATTTTAAGTAGTGAATAATCTTGCAAAGCAACTGAAAAAAAATAATAAAAGCAAAAATAAAAAAAATAGTCGGTCCCCGACTTAACTCGGTCCCCGACTTTCTTCTGCCACTTTGTCAGTTTTTGCCGTTTGGCACAAAGTTGGCGATATGAAAGGTGTCTGCGACAAGGAAGAAAATTTGTCGGGAAAATGAAAAGGAAATAGAAACAAAAAAATATAAAGTTTTAAGGAGATTAAGATTATGGGAAAAATTATTGGAATTGACCTTGGTACTACCAACAGCTGCGTAGCAGTTATGGAGGGTAATGAGCCTGCAGTTATCATTAACAGCGAGGGCAAGAGAACTACCCCATCTGTAGTTGCATTTACAGAGGGTGGCGAGAGAAAAGTTGGTGATCCTGCCAAAAGACAGGCTATTACCAACCCAACCAACACCATTTTCTCTATAAAGAGATTTATGGGCGAGACTTACGACAACGTTAAAAGCGAAATTGACAGAGTTCCTTATAAAGTGGTTAAGGGTGACAACAACACCCCAAGAATTGACATCAACGGCAGAATGTATTCTCCACAGGAGATCTCTGCAATGGTGCTACAGAAGATGAAGGAGGCTGCTGAGGATTATCTTGGACAGGAGGTTAACGAGGCTGTAATTACAGTTCCTGCATACTTCAACGATGCTCAGAGACAGGCTACCAAAGAGGCTGGCGAGATTGCAGGCCTTAAGGTAAGACGTATCATCAACGAGCCTACAGCCGCAGCCCTTGCTTACGGTTTGGACAAGAAGGACCAGGAGTCTAAAGTTGCAGTATTTGACCTTGGTGGCGGTACATTCGATATCTCAATCCTTGAGTTGGGTGACGGCGTATTTGAGGTTAAATCTACCAACGGTGACACTCACCTTGGCGGTGATGATTTTGACCACGTAATCATTGAGTGGCTTGTAGATGAGTTCAAGAGCGAGAACGACGGCATAGACCTTTCAAAGGATCCTATGGCCCTACAGAGATTGAAAGAGGCTGCAGAGAAGGCCAAGATTGAACTTTCAAGCCAGACTTCAACAGAAATCAACCTGCCTTACATCATGCCTGTAAACGGTATTCCAAAACACTTGGTAAAGACCCTTACAAGAGCAAAATTTGAGCAGTTGGCAGATTCTTTGATCCAGAGGACAATTGAGCCTTGCCGCAAGGCACTTTCAGACGCAGGCCTTTCTGCATCTGACATCAACGAGGTTCTTTTGGTGGGCGGTTCAACCCGTATCCCTGCAATCCAGGAGATTGTAAAGAAATTCTTTGGCAAAGAGCCTAACAAGAGTGTTAATCCCGACGAGGTAGTTGCTATTGGTGCAGCAATCCAGGGCGGCGTACTTACCGGAGATGTTAAGGATGTGCTCCTTTTGGACGTAACTCCTCTTTCATTGGGTATTGAGACATTCGGAGGCGTGTTCACAAAACTTATTGAGAGCAACACCACCATCCCTACAAGAAAATCGCAGGTATTCTCAACTGCAGCCGACAACCAGCCTTCAGTAGAGATCCACGTTCTTCAGGGTGAGAGACCAATGGCAAAAGATGACAAGACTATCGGACGCTTCCACTTGGACGGCATCACTCCTGCCCCTAGAGGTGTTCCACAGATTGAGGTTACATTTGACATTGACGCAAACGGTATCCTTAACGTGTCTGCAAAAGATAAGGCTACAGGCAAAGAGCAGCAGATTAGAATTGAGGCTTCTTCAGGCTTGAGCGAGGAGGAGATAAAGAGAATGCGCGACGAGGCTAAGGCCAACGAGGCTAAGGATAAAGAGGAGCGCGAGAGAATTGACAAATTGAACAACGCCGATGCAATGGTATTCCAGAGCGAGAAGAACCTTAAAGAGTACGGTGACAAGATTCCTGCAGAGAAGAAATCTGCCATTGAGGATGCTACCAACAAACTCAAAGAGGCTCACAAGGCTGCCAACATTGCAGAGTTGGACAAACTTACCGAGGCCCTCAACGCAGCATGGCATGCAGCAAGCGAGGATATGGCAAAAGCCGCACAGGCTGCAGGTCCACAGGGTGGTGCACAGGGTCCTAACCCAGGCGCAGGTGCCCAGAACAACGGCCAGGATGGCGAGGTAACAGATGTTGACTTTGAGGAGGTCAAATAACGTGCAAGCCGAGTGCAGAACCAAACTTGTTTGAGTTATGCCAAGGCGCAGCCGTTATTGCAGGCGCAGCCTGAAATAACGCGCAAGCCCAAAATCAAAATAACAACAAACTTATTTAATGAGTTTTTAGCAATGCAGGAGGATGAGTGCAGATTCATCCTCCTGTTTTTTTGTATGAAAAATAGTTTTTAGATTTGCCAAAAATAATGCACACACTATGCAGAAAGTAAATTCATTCATTATAGACCACAAGAAGCTTCAGCCAGGAATCTATGAATCCCAGGTGAACGGCATTTTCACTTATGATGTAAGATTTGTTGCACCTCAGGATGCTGCACACCGCGGACTGTTCATGGATCCTAAGGTTGCCCATACCCTTGAGCACTTCATGGCAGATTATCTCCGTACAAAGACCACGGAGGAGTTCTCTTCAACTGTTCTGTATGTAGGGCCAATGGGTTGCCTCACAGGGTTCTATCTGCTCACTTCATGTACCTATGCCCCAGAATATCTCAGAAAACTTATACTGGAGTGCATGGAGCATATCCTTACCCAGGATGTGATTCCGGGTGCATCTGAACTCACATGCGGCAACTGGCAATATTTTGATTTGCAGGGTGCAAAAGAATTTATCGGGAAGGTGATAATTCCAAACTATACCTCAGAGATGTTCTGCAGCGAATATCCTTTCTGCGAAGAGTAATACCCTGCAACAGGATAGTCCCATTACCTGCCACCCTTCTCCACCTGCTCAAAGATTAAATCATAGGTATCCGAGTGAGGGAACCATGCCGTAATTTTTGTGCGTGCCTGCTGTTTGACTTCGGGAGTAATATTCTTCAACACCTTAGAAATTGCCCATACAAGTGCCATAAAATCATCTGTATATCCTGCAAAAGGGATGTAATCAAGGATAAAATCCATAGGGAAGATGAAATATCCCAATGCCCCATAAATGATACTTTTATCCTTTGTGGAAATTAATGGAGAATTAAGGGAATAATAGAGGAGAAGGGTTGCATAAACTACCTTAAGCCCTGCTTTGCGTGCCACTTTCTGCAGTTTTTTCCTGAATCCTTCTTCAGAGTATTTGTCTCTTGATTTTTCTATTACAACCGGAAGGTTGTTTTCATTAATCCCATTCCCCATTGTATCCATATCTGTCAATTATATCTCCTGCAGGGAAAATTCCCCTCTCCGGCTCAAAGCAATGCGTCCCATCCTCCAACAGGAACTCCTCTCTGTGATAATCATATATATTCCTGGCAATCAGCCCCATTGTCATCCTCAGGTTTATCTCAACTGCCGGATTTACCATAATTCTTTCCTCCCCGTCCCTATAAAGGAACATGTCCACCCCAACAAAACCTGAGTACCTGCCGCACAACCTCTCCTGTAGGAACCCTACCACTTTTTCCCTTATCACCTCCAAAGTCTTTCGGGTCACACATACCCCAGGTTTCCCCAAGATCCCTGTTTCCACTCCCTTTTCACCCCCCCAGGATGTCGCATTGGCGGCAACCTCCACCAGTTTCTCCTCCAAATACCCGTTTGATGCCAGCAGATTACCCTTGTATGCACCATTCGAGGCATAGAACATGGAGTAACCCAGGAACTTTATGCCCCTATCCCCTACCTCAAACAACATTGCAAATTCCTGCACCACATCCAACCTCTCTTCCACTATCACCGTTCCCTGACTCTCCAGCATCCTCCTGCACCAGCCTTTATCGGTCTCCATCATCTCCCCAGTCACAAACCTGACCCCCTTTCCGCTTCCCGACAAAGGAGCTTTAAGCACAATTCTCCCATTCTTCACAATAAACTCCTCTACATCACGTAAAGAATGTGCAACAATCCTGTATTCCGAAGGAACCATCCTGTTCCCATTCTCCCAATCTCTCCAATTGCCGTTCAGGTACCCAAGCAACTCCACCGCCATTTCCCTCCTGGAATACTCCTTTATAAACTTCAGTTCCTCCTGGGTTGGCAACTCCTCCTCCGGCACCCCCTCCTTTAGCAACCTCTCCCTCAACTGAATATCCCATCCCCACGTCACTACCGCACTTTGTCCCCCCTCCGGGGCCCTCATGAACCTCTCAATCCACCTGCACTTCTGGGCAAACTCCACCACCGCCCTTGGAGGAATAAAATTCATCTCCTCCGTAGCCAGGCACAAATCGTGCTCCAAGTTTAATTCACGTCGCAATTTTGTACAATTATCTGATTTACAATGAAATATTTTCACATGTTCTCACTTTTTTACAAATTTACAAAAATTAATCCACTGAGTTTCAAATAATTGTACAAAATTGCGACGTGATTGAAAAATTGAAGGATGACATACCAGCCAAAAATATTGTAAATTTGTCTGCAGAAACACAAAATTATCGGGAAGATGAACCGGAGTCTTGTTCTGCCAATAGCAATTGTTTTTGGTCTGCTGTTCCACACATGGTGCAGCACAATGGTAGTGGTTGTACCTTATCTCATCTTTACAATCCTTCTGCTCAACTTTACAGCAGTAAACATAAAGCAACTCAGGTTGCTAAGGATGACAGGGATGAACATCTCCCTGCTGCTGTTCCAGATACTTGTGAGTCTGGGAGGATATTTTCTGGCAAAAGCACTTGGGGGAAACGAGATAATAGCACAGGGAGTACTGATTGCAATAATATGCCCTGTAGCAGCCTCCTCAGTAGTAATCTCCTGCATCCTTGGAGCGAACAGGGAGACAGTAACCGCCCATGTAATCCTGGGAAACCTTATGGTGGCAATTGTAGCCCCAATCTTCTTCTCCTTTATTGGCGTACAGCAACAGATGCCGTTCCTGGATTCTTTCTGGCTTATCCTAAAGAAAGTGAGTCCAATTCTGGCTCTGCCATTCTTCATTGCATTGGCACTTCAGATGTGGTTGCCAGCGATGAACGGAGCCATAGCACGCTATAAAAGCTGGTCATTCTACTTCTGGGCACTGGCCCTTGCCATAACACTCGGCCAGACCATCAATTTCATACATATCCATGGAGCAGAGAATATCCATAGCATAATTATTCTGGGCGCCATATCAATTGTTATATGCGCCATACAATTCGGCCTTGGCAAACTGATAGGCCGCCACTACGGAGACATCATTGCCGGAGGCCAGATGCTGGGGCAGAAGAACTCCGCCCTGGGAATCTGGATGGCAAACATCTACCTCAATCCTCTGGCATCAGTATCCATAGCACTCTACTCCATCTGGCAGAACCTGTTCAACAGTTGGCAGATGTACATGCACGAAAAGAAATAGAATCCTTCAATTCTTCTGCACATTCTCCGCGGGAACCAAGTACCTTCGTTCATGCCCGTCAGAGGCTGCTCGGCTGAAAAAATCATCTTGACGGCTAACTCCTCATTTTTAGCCATCCTAAGGATGTCTAACATTCGTCAGACACACGCCGTCA